>SVTK01000016.1 GCA_015063805.1 Oscillospiraceae bacterium | reverse complement strand
GCTGAATAATGACAGTCCTGAGCCTATGGCGCAAGATGAAGGTCATGTGATTGCGTATGATTTTGAGCCTTTGACCTTTTATTCGTTCGACTCTCTTACAGCATCTATTGAAGAGATGAGAGGGAATGCAACGGAGGATATTCACAATTTGGGGGGCATTGAACACCTTTATATTCCCGCTGCGGCATCTCTCCAGGAACTGATGTTGGATGCCATCACGGTTAAAGAGAGATATGTCTGCATTTATTACTATTTGGAAGAATTAGATTTTTCTAAGTTTGAAACCGCTGACGAAGAAGAAATCGCTCGGATCAGTAATACCGTGAAACTTGAATGGACCCGAAACGAGGATGGTAGTGCACTGTTGGCGAACACCGTTGAGCAACTTTCGCTTACTGAGTTGTTTGATGGAATGTACTATTATGACATCACTTATCCAACGCAGCCAGATACCGTTTTGGCGAGAAGCTTCTTCTGGGTTCACGATGGTTATATGTTCAACCTTGATATTCCCGACGAACTTTATATGACGATTCCGGCACAGGCTTCGATTAGCTCCCTCGCTGAATGGGACTTTACCGAATTGGAGAGAATCGACTTGACCTAATCCCACTTTCAATACCACGTTTATCCGCACGGTAGGTTGCCAAAACGGCACCTACCGTGCCTTTTTATGCGATGAGAGGACAGGGACACGTACCTTACAATCACATAGAAAAGGTGATTGACCCAAAAGAAAAGAAATAAACCAATCCCAATTTGGCAAAGGAGGCTCCCACCATTCTGGAGGGAGCCTCTTATCATATCAATTTTCGCTCTATCTATTGAAAAATCCCGTAATATCTGATATAATATAAATAATCTAAAGGATTTTGCCGCTGTTATAATCTCAGCTTTGGCAACAGTATGGCAACAAAAAATCAGATAGCCTCTGCTGTCTGAATAATGGAAATAATCCTAAGACCTTGAGCTAAATCCCATAAGCAAATCTGTTTAAGATTTATTTTTCAGGAGCGAGTGGGAATGATATCTAATGGCTGATAAGTGCCCGAAAACCCTTGCAAATACAGGGCTTTCGGGCATTTATACTGTTTGGGAAAATTTGTACCGCTCTTTCCAGGTAGCCGATACGAAGATAAGGAGAAGCCATGGAACACGTAATTAAGAAAATGTGTGGAATCAACATAGAATTTCGACCTTGCCCGTTTTGTGGGAACCGACCCGAATGGGTTGAGGTGGACGGTAATGATTTTATTATGCGATGTTCCTCTTGCCACGCATCAACAAAGGCTGCACGGTGGACACCGGAAGAAGCGGCAGCCGATTGGAATGCAACTGAAATCGAAGACGATCATTATACGATTACCGAAGACACCAAGATAGATGAATACCTGGAGCATGGAATTAAAAAAGTATTGTTCAGCGAATATTCCAATCGATATTCTTTTCCTGCCCTCGATGATGGCTTTCTTTGCAGCGAAGCGGTCATTATTACAAACAAAATGAAGCTTTGCATTGAGCCGGAAAATACATACCTTCTTTACGATGAAATCAGCGAGTATGGGTATGATTATTATATTCGGCCAATGGCTCACGAAAGTGCAGAAATTACGTTTGCAGAAAGCAAGTGGGAAAACGAGCGCCTGATATCCCTTTCTTTTTGCTGCGATGGTAGAACGATCACAATTTCTGCTTCCGCCGAATATGAGGGGATGATTGTTCGGGAGAAATAAGCCGCAGCATCCCCACCACCGACGGAGGAACCCATGTACAACAAAGTCTACATCGAGATTACCAACATCTGCAATATGCGATGCTCCTTCTGCCACGGGCACAGGCGGGCGCCGCGGCGGATGACAGTCGAGGAGTTCACCTGCATCCTGGATCGGCTGGACGGGTACACGAAATACATCTACTACCACCTCATGGGGGAGCCGCTGACTCACCCGCAGCTGCCCGACTTTCTCCGTTTGGCGGGGGAGCGGGGGTTTAAATCCATCATCACCACCAACGGCACGCTCCTGCATCAGCGGGGGGCGGAGATCCTCTCCGCCGGGGTACACAAGGTCAATCTCTCCCTTCACAGCTTTGAGCAGGGAAGCGAGGCCGATCACCTCCGCTATGTGGGGGAGCTGGCGGCCTTTGCCCGGCAGGCCGCGGAGCAGGGGACGATATCGGTTTTCCGCCTGTGGAATCGGGGGCATGACGACGGCAAAAACAATATTGCGTTTGATTATCTCCGGGAAACCCTCCCCGGGGAGTGGGCGAAGAACACCCACGGTATCCGGATCCGGGACAAGATCCACATCGAGTGGGGAGAGCGCTTTGCCTGGCCGGATCTCGGCGCGGAGGTGCAGGGGGAGAGGTTCGCCTGCTACGGCCTCCGGGACCATTTCGGCATTCTTGCCGACGGGACGGTGGTGCCCTGCTGCCTGGACAGCGATGGGGTGATTGCCCTGGGCAACCTCTTCGAGGAAGATCTTGACACGATCCTGCATTCCCCCCGTGCGGAGGCCATGGTGGAAGGCTTTACCCGAGGTGCGGCCTGTGAGGAGCTGTGTCGGCGATGCGGCTATGCCCAACGGTTTGTTTCCCGCTGACCGCCGTGCGGAGGCCTGCGAAAAGAGCGGTGCGCTGATCGCGCACCGCTCTTTTTGCGTTCCGTCAGATTCCGAAGTGTGTCTTCACACAGGCGCACACGGCCTTGGCCTCGGCTTCGGTGGGCATTTCGGCGAAGACCCGCAGCAGGGGCTCGGTGCCCGAGAAGCGGATCACTACCCAGCCGCCGTTCCCAAAGCAGACCTTGCAGCCGTCGAGGAAGGAAACGCTCTCCACGGCAAAGGAGCCAAAGTCGGGCAGCTCCCGATCCCGGAACAGGCGGGTCTGCAGGCTTTCCTTGAGCTCGGGGGAGAAGGGCATGGAGCACTCCTCCATGTGCCGGCTTCCGTACTCGGCGCGGATGATCTCCATCAGCTCCGACAGCTTCATTCCCGTGACCGCCACCATCTCGGTGAGGAGGGCGGCGGCGTAGACGCCATCCTTGCCCCGGATGTGCCCCGACACCGTCAGGCCGCCGGAGGATTCGCCCCCCAGCACCGCCCCGGTCTCGGCCATTTTTGCCGAGATGTGCTTGAAGCCCACAGGGACCTCGTAGCAGACCTCGCCAAAGGCGGCGGCAATGGCATCCAGCCGATGGGTGGTGGCCAGGTTGCGCACCACAGGCCCCCGCCAACCCTTGTACTTGAGCAGATAGTAGTAGAGCAGAACCAGAATGTCGTTGGGGTGCAGGTAATTGCCCCTGTCATCGATGACACCCAGGCGGTCGGCGTCTCCGTCGGTGGCCAGGCCCATGTCGGCCTTCATGTCCACCACGTTGGTGGCCAGCATATGCAGAAGCTCGGAGGAGGGGGCGGGCATTCTTCCCCCGAAAAGGGTGTCATGCTCCCGGTGGATCACCGTCAGCTCACAGCGGCCGGTGATGAGAATGGTCCCCAGGGCCGTCTCGCTCACCCCGTACATGGGATCAAGCACAATGCGCAGACCCGCCCGGCGGATGGCCTCCATGTCGATCTTGGCCATGATATCATCGATGTACTCGTTCATGGGGTAGAACTCGATCACCAGGCCCCGGCGCACCGCTTCGTCATAGTCCATGCGGGGGATGGCGGTGGGATCAATGGCGGCAATGTAGGACTCAATGTCCTTGGTCTGCGCCTCGTCGGCATCCCGCCCGCCGGCGGTGAAGATCTTGATGCCGTTGTAGAGGGAGGGGTTGTGGCTGGCGGTGACCATCATGCCGTAGGGGAAGTTATACTTCATCACCCGGTGCATGATCAGCGGGGTGGGCACCGAGCGGCAGACAAAGTGGCAGACGATTCCCGCGGCGGCGAAAACCTCACAGCTCCACTTCACCGTTTCCTTGGAGAGAAAACGGCGGTCATAGCCCATGACGATACCCCGATGAGCCACACCCTCAGCCTGCATTTTGGCGGCCATGGCGGCGGCAAGATGCTGAATGTTGGCGCGGGTGAACTCATCGCCGATGATGGCACGCCAGCCGCCGGTTCCGAATTTGATCATGTCACATTCCTCCTGATTGGGTTTCGGTATCCCCCGCACAGTCGGGGGCAATGAAAAGTACGGTCTGAATGGGTCTCACCATCCCCGCACAGCTGGCGGAGGAGGTGGAGGGGAAGCTCAGTTCAAGGAAGCGTCCTCGGCAGACCAGCCCCAGCATGGCGGAGCCGCCGCCGTCGGCGTTCATGAGGTGGCGTACATCGGGGTGGAGCGCCCGGGCAATGGCGCACATCTCCCCATAGTCGGCGCCGGTGGTCATGGCAGTGCGGCCGGAGAAGACCAGGATCAGCAGATCCCCGTTCTCGGCGGCACCGATGGCGGTGCGGGGGTGCTTGACCATTTTGTGCAGCGCCGATTCCTGGGTCTGACGGGACAGGGGGGACATCCACCCCTCCTCGGCAAACCAGGATTCGGGATCGGGACGGTCGGTGAGGGCCTGTCCGTCCAGGATCAGGGACATTCCGCCGCCATAGGCCCATCGCACGGAGTCCCATACCGCGCGGGAGATCCCCGCAGGCGGGTCAAGCCTGAGGGAGAAGGTGACGGCGTCGGCATCAAAGTAGCCATCCCCGTCGGGACTCAGTCCCAGCTCGGCCATACAGGCCAGCCCCAGGTCGGGGGCGAGGGAGACCACCACCCCGATGCCGGGGAGGATCACGTCGCCCCGTCGGATGGCGAGGATGCGGTCCTGCACCACCACCAGGTTCACCCGCCCGTCCCCCACCGCCCGGCGGAAGCTGTCCCGGGGGGCATCTCCGTCAGCCACGGTGGAGTAGGGGGTGTAAATGCACACCGGGGACGAGGCCTGGGCGGGATCCACATCCCCGGCGCACCAGCGCAGGGTGCGGGAGCCGATGGTCATCTCGCCTCCGCCCAGGCGGAAGTTGAAGAAGAGGAACTCCCCGTTGTCCCGCAGGGCGATGCAGGCCTTGCGGAAGAGGGGGAAGGTTTCCAGGGTGCGGTCTCCCTCCCGCCTGCGCATATAGTCCATGTGCATGGAGCGCAGGTCGGCTTGCTCCCGGGGGCGGTCGGCCCGCAGGCGGTTGTAGAGGGAGATCAGTCCCCCGGTGAGGAAGAAGAGGAAATTGGACACCAGGCCGTCGGGCCGGGCAGGATCCGCAGCAAATTTCTCCCGCAGAGTGCTGCCGCCGCAAGCCATGACCTGAGAGTCCTTTGCCCGCCTGATTCGCAGACTGTGGACCAAAATTCCCGACTGCCGTTCGGTACAGCCGTGGGGAATGGGCACCTCCCGCATTCCCTCATCGAAGTAGGCGGCGCGGTAGCGCACCCCGTCAAGGCTGTTGAGGTATGCCGCCACCGCTTCCTCCCGATAGGCCTCGTAGTTGGCCATGGGGGCATCCTCCTCCGGGGGAATCACCACGCGGATGGGAAAATCCTCCGCTGCCTCGGGGCAGTCGGTGCCGCTGTGGTAGCGGTTGAGGAAGTGGGCGGGATAGCGGCGGTAGAGCTCGTCGGGGGAGAGGGCGTAGATGCCGTCCCCGAAGTCATGGGCAAGGTTGGCCAGGTGGCGGTAGGAGAGCCGGGTGCGGTCTACCATGGGGACATGGTCGGTGATGTCCAGCCCCGGGGGCACGTAGATTACCGTATCCCCGCCCCGGCCCAGCAGATTGGTCATGGTCCGGGTGTAGTATCCCCGGGGGGAGGCGGTGATGACGGCATCCACCTTCAGACCCCGGCAATGGAAGAAGGCTTCCTCGCCGTAGGCCAGCAGGCAGACCTCTCCCGCCTCAGTCGCAGCCTGAAGGGCGGCATCATCAGCGATTCCCGCCAGCACACCCCCCTCCGCATCGGCATCGGCAGAGAGGAAGTGCAGATCGGGCAGATGTGCCAGCCGCTCCCGCAGAGGGGCGGCGGGGGGAAGGGAATCCCCCGGCTCTCCGGTGAGGAGAAAAACGGTTTTCCCCATTGCCGCGGCCTGCTCCAGGTCGGCGGCCATGAGGGAAAAGAAGGCGGGATCAAAGAGGGCAAAGATCATCGTTTGCCCTGCGGTCAGAAGAGCCTGCTTCTTCTCCCGCTGGTCGATGCCCGTGGAGGGGTCAAAGGTGAGAGGTTCATCCATGCAGGCAGCCCGCTGGGACTCAAGGGCATCGGCCCCCAGCATCTCCCGGCGGGTCCGCAGAACGGTGCGGTAAATGTCCTCCAGCCAGTCTTCCTTCGCCGAGTCAGGCTCGGGGAAGGTCAGCCCCACGGCACGGCGGTAGGCCAGAAGGGCATCGGGGGAGATCAGCCCTCCCTCGCACATGGTCTCGGCGGTGCGGTCGAAGAGCTTGTCTGCAGGATCGTCATTGCGGTAGAATGACAGGCGAAGATCCCCAAAGCGCAGGTAGGGATAGATAATATCTCCCGAAAAGTCGCATCGGCGGTAGCTGCCGGGCTTGCGTGCGGGAAGGGTAATGCGGATGAAATCGGCCATGGGACACCTCCGAGGGGGTTTTGGGGAAAGTGCAGAAAACGGGTATTCGGCGCGAGACCGAATACCCGTTTCTTCAGCGCCGTTTCAGGGAGCTGGGATGATCATGCGGAGACATTAGGCCTGTACGGGCTTGCTGTACTCATCGGCATCATCGGTGATGCCTTCGATATCTCTGCGGTACAGACGGTACTGCTCCTCGGTGGGGCCGAAGTCGGGATCGGAGCCGCACTGGATGGAGGGAGGCGTGCCGTCAGCGCCCCAGAAGGGTGTGATGGTATCGTTTTCCCACTTTGCGCGCTCTTCTTCGGAGTGGAAGTCGGGAATGTCATAGGGAACGCCCTTCTGCAGCATGGAGCGGTGACCCAGAATGGCCACAGCGGACATGGTCGCGGAGAAGTAAGCGTCGAAGCAGGGCTGTGTATCGTTGCGGATGCAGTTGAGGAACTCGCGGACAACCAGGAAGTCGCCGCCGCCGTGGCCGGACTTCTCGATGAGATCCTTGTCGGCATCGTTCCACTCTGCGCGGTAGAACTGGGTAGCCTCCTCAACGCCCTCGGGCTTATCCCAGGGGTTGTAGCGGAGCATGATCTTGCCGTCGGAGCCGCGGACTTCTTCTACCTGACCCTTGGAGCCGCAGATACGGTAGGCAACGCTGTGTGCGCCGAAGCCTGCGCAGATGCGGAAGACGGAACCGTCATCGTTGAGGGTGGTGATCACCGCGCCCAGGTCGCTGGAGCGGGACAGGAGGTAGGGGTTTTCGGTGCGCTTGTTGTTTTCGCAGCAGATGGGCAGAACCGTAACGCGGACAGGGGTTGCGCCGGTGCAGTGCATCATGGGTGCGAGGGCATGGGTGGAGTAGTAGGTCTTGGGCAGGAAGTGCCGCCAGTGGCGGTCGAAGTAGCGGTAGCGCTTGACAAAGGCGATATCGGAGCCGGCAGTGGGATGATTGTACTCACCCTCGGCATAACGGAACTGACCCAGGGTACCGGTGTCGCAGACACGCTTGATCTCAACGCAGGCACGGCGGAAGGGATAGTTCTCGCAGAGCATGAACTTTGCCTTGGATTTCTCGGCAGCGCGAACCAGAGCTACGCACTCAGCCATGGTGGAGGAAGCGGTGCACTCTGCCAGAACGTGGATGTTCTTCTCCAGGCAGCGGATGGCAAAGGGAGTGTGCTCGTGGAAGTAGTTGGCCAGCAGAACCGCATCCATGTCATGCTCGATGAACTCATCGAAGCTGGTGTAGTAGCCGACGCCATCGCCCAGCTTCTTGCGGGCAGACTCCAGCAGATTTTCGCGCTGGTCACAGACGGCTACGATATCGGCGTTGTTGCCGAGGAAGCCGGGGATGTGCGCCGCGCCGCGGTTCAGACCAAAAATACCGACTCTGATCTTTTCCATTTGTAGTACTCCTTTGTTGTGTTAATGTGTTGCTCCGTCGGGGCGGAGTGAAGGACCGGTTATCTGCCCCTAAAGGGACTGATCTTGTTCCTATTATAGCAGGGAAGGGCGGATTTGTAAATAGAAATTTTCCATTTTTATATAGAAAAATCCCAGTATTCTCAGCTCCCAAAAAGCAGGTGTCCCGTCAACGGACGGGACACCTGGGAGATAAGCGGCAGTTCGGTGTGGGGAAAGATCAGACCTCCATGGGCTTGGCGTACTCATCTGCATCATCCACGATGCCTTCAATGTCTCTGCGGAATGCGCGGAACTGCTCCTCAGTGGGGCCGAAGTTGGGATCGGAGCCGCACTGGATGGTGGGAGCTGATCCATCGGCACCCCAGAAGGGGCTGATGGTATCGTTCTCCCACTTCACGCGGTCCTCTTCGCGGCGGAAATCGGGCACATCGTAGGGCATACCCTTTTCCAGCAGGGAACGGTGAGCCAGGATTGCGGTGGCGGACATTTTGGTGGCGAAGTAAACGTCGAAGACGGGGGTTGTGTCATTGCGGATGGCATTGAGGAACTCACGAGCCACGATGAAGTCACCGCCGCCATGGCCGGACTTTTCAATTTTTTCCTTATCGGGATCATCCCACACGGAATCGTAGAACTGGGTAGCTTCTTCCACACCCTCGGGCTTATCCCAGGGGTTATAGCGAAGCATAATCTTGCCGTCGGTGCCCCGAACATTTTCCACCTGGCCCTTGGAGCCGCAGACGCGGTAGGCATAGTTGTGCGCGCCGTAGCCTGCGCTGACTCTGAACACCGAGCCGTCATTGTTGAGGGTGGTGATAACAGCACCCAGGTCGCTGGCGCGGCCGAGATAGTAAAATCTCTGGGTGGGGTCATTGGGGCAGCAGATGGGGAGAGCAGTGACACGGACGGGCTCGGCACCGGTGAAGTACATCATGGGACCGAAGGAGTGGGTGGAATAATAGGTTTTGGGCAGGAAGTGACGCCAGTGGTGGTCAAAGTAGCGATAACGCTTAATGAAGGTGAAGTCGGTGCCCGAGGTGGGGTGGTTGTACTCACCCTCGGCATAGCGGAATTGGCCCAGGGTACCGGAATCACAGATGCGCTTGATCTCCACATTGAAGCGCATGAAGGGGAAGTTTTCGCTGAGCATATACTTTGCCTTGGATTTTTCGGCGGCGCGGACCAGGGCAACGCAGTCGGCCATGGTCGCGGCGGCGGTGCACTCGGAGAGGACGTGAATGTTTCTCTCCAGGCAGCGGATGGCATAGGGGGCGTGCTCGGGGAAGTAGTTGGCCAGCAGGACCGCGTCCATACCGTGCTCGATGAATTCATCGAAGTTCGCGTAATAGCCAACACCGTCGCCCAGCTTCTTGCGGACCGAATCCACGAGGTTTTCGCGCTGGTCGCAGACGGCAACGATTTCGGCATTGTTGCCCAGAAGCGCGGGAATATGCGCCGCACCGCGGTTCAGACCGAAAATACCGACTCTGATCTTTTCCATTTGTTGTACTCCTTTTCGTGAAAAAATTTTTGCAGATATGAACGGTTCCGTCAGTTTGGAACCAAAGTGATCAAAATGATGCCGAAGAGGGAAACGCCAAGGGCCGCGAACTGCTTCTTCGTGGGCTTTTTCGCCGAGAAGCAGGAGACAATGGTGGAGGCGATCATCACACCGCCGGTGACGATGGGAAACTGTACCGAGGCGGGGATGCCCACCAGCGTGATCACCAGCAGCCAGTTGGCCACCCGGTTGATCAGGCCGTGGGAGATGCCGATGGCGGCAGGCAGGAGCTTGAGCTTTTTCCCGTAAGCGGGGTAGAGGATGGCGGCCATGGTACCGGCGATGATGAGGGTGCAGATGGAAGCCAGCAGAGAGTAGCCGCTGGCACTGGCCTTCTCGTAGGGCGCGGCCTGGTAGACCTTGGCCAACAGAGCGGAGATGCCATTGAGCACAAACACGCCGACGTAGAAGAGATGCCCGCCCCGGCCGCCCTTCCACTCCACGGGGATGAGAAGGGCCGCGGTGATGATCACGTAGCAGACGGCCTTGCCCACCGTCATGACTTCGTCATAGAAGAAGACACCGGCAAGTCCGGGAATGAGCATACCGCCCAGCATGGCGAACATGGAATACATGGATAGATTGATCTTGCCCAGGGCCTTCAGCCCGCAGAAGGTGTAGGAGATACTCACCGCGGCATTCACCAGGGCAAGGATCAGGGTGAAGGGGGTGAATTCCAACCGAAATCCGTTGATGGGAAAAAGGATGCAGATGCCGCCGCAGGCACTGAGGGCGCTGAAAAAAAAGGCGACAAAGAAGCCGCTCCCCATGCGCTGCTGATACTGCTGATTGATGGCGAAGGCGGCACCGAAGAGACAAATGGTAAAGGCAAGAAGGCTGTAATACATAGAGATCACCCTGGCTTCCGCACACGCGAAAGCACCCTTTCACATGATTGTAGGGTGAGGAAGGTCCTGCAAAACGCAAGCCCTGCAGGCAGGTGTTTGTTGCTCTCCGTCCCTGCAGTTCCATTATAACAGGGAAAAGGGGGATTGTAAATGGAAATTTTCCATTGAAATATGGAGTTTTTCCTTGACAAATCCCCCGAAACCTGTTATCCTTGTGGCGAGGTGAATGCGTGAAAATGCTTTTCACGCAGGTTTTTCCGCTTTCGTCGCCGGATCGGCGGCGATTTTGCTGCGCAAAACCGGAGCCAATTCCCCCAAAAAGGAAGCTTTCGCAAGTGAAAGCTGCGGTGAGCATAATGATAAAAAATGTATGTAAATTTATCCCCGAGGCGGTGGGGATGGAGCTGAGGACCGTCAACTTCGTGCTTGAGCGCGACCCCCAGGTGCAGGAGCGGGATGCGATGATGAAACACTATCGGATCGTTCTGGTCTCCGACGGACAGGGGACGTTTTACCTGGACGGCACCCCCGTGGAGATGTCGGTGGGAAAGCTGCTGTTTCTCTTCCCCGGTGAACACTGCCGCGTGGTGGGGGAACGGCTGGAATATTTCTACATCAGCTTCGAGGGGGCCCGCGCCCAGGATCTCTTCCGACGCTTCGGCGTCACCGACGTGACCCGTGTTTTCTCGGGACAGGAGGGCATGATCCCCTTCTGGAACGAAAATCTCTCCCGCGCCACGGAGGACAATATCGACATCATCTCCGAGTGTGTGCTGATGTACGCCTTCTCCCGCCTCACCAGCTTGAAGGAGACGGGGGGCAGCGTGGCCTACCTCATGACCACCTACGCCGAGGAAAACTACGCCGACAGCGACCTCTCCCTGCAGTTCCTGGCCGAGGAATGGGGATACAGTCCCAAGTACCTCTCGGATTGCTTCAAGAAACGGACGGGGCTGGGCTTCTCCCGCTACCTCAAATCCCTGCGGATCAAGCACGCCGTGTTCTACATGGACCAGGGGGTGGAGTCGGTGAAAAATGTGGCCCTGCTCTGCGGCTTCCAGGACCCGCTATACTTCTCCAAAGTCTTCCGGGACACCGTGGGCCTCTCACCCAGAGAATACATCTCCCGCCGCCAGGCGGGGGGCGAGGAATAAAAAGACCGTGGGGACCTTTTTTGCAAAAAAGGTCCCCACACCCCTAAAAAACAGCAGAAACCCATTTTCTGAAAGTTTTTGCGGAGGGGTTTGGGGAGGAGCTTTTTTCAAAAAGCTCCTCCCCAAGGTCTTTATATCGTACCCACCCAAATTGCCACGATACAGAAGATGGCGAGGGTTACGCCGGAGCAGGTGCAGATGGCGGTGTGGATTTTGCGGTAGACGCCGCGGCTGCGGATGGCCAGGACAAGGAACACCACAAACAGAGCCAGAGGAATGGCGCAGAAGAAGACGATGAGGGTGAAGGTACCCATGAGCCCGGTGAGGGAGTCGTCATAGACGAAGCCCATTTCGTCCCCCAGGTAGGCATCCCATGCGTCGAGGAGTGCAGCGCAGGTTTCGGCATCGGTGATGCGGTAGGCGGGGAGGGGATTCTCGCCCCAGAGGATGTCGTAAAGATTGTCGTCCCCCACCTCGTCGAAGCTCACATAGTAGAACTCCCCGTCCAGGTAGGCCACAAAGCCCATTTTCATCTGCAGATCCCCGTCTCCCACGGTGCCTCTGATATAGAAGCAGTTGGAGGCGGCGGGCATTTCCTCAAGGGAAACCGATTCTCCCCGCAGGACGGCAGGCTTGATGTTCACCTCGTTGCCGATGGGGTAGTTGAAATCTACCACGGCTTTATCAGGCTCGCCTCGGAGCAGGCGCTCGTAGGCGGTCCGGGCAGAGTCCCGCAAGAAGGTCGCGGTGATGTTGCTGCCGTCGGTGAAGCTGACGTCGATCCAGAAGACGGTGTTGTTTCGGGTGGCCCACAGGCTGATGCCCTCCACGCCGTTGTATTCTTCAAAACCCACATCTGCCCCCTTGCGGCTCTCCTTGATAAGGCTCAGCCGGGATATATCTGCCCGGGAATAGACCGCATCATCGTAGTAGAGATGGGTGTAGGTTTTGTCCAGGATGATGCGCATCCCCTCCCCCGGTTCGGCGGGCTCTCCGGTAACGGTGACCTCCTCCGCGGCGGCGGGCAGGAGGAAAAGGCAGGCCAGCAGAGCGGCCAGGCAAAGCGATAAAATTTTCTTCATGTCGGTTCCTCCTTTACGCCAGATTGAGCTTGCGGTCCAGCAGCCGGTACTGGAACAGGTAGAGCAGACCGCAGAAGATGGCGACAAAACAGATCCCGCCGAGGAGCAGCAGAGCCATAATCCCCGGTGCCGCAGCTTCGGAGGTGCCTGCCAGCAGATCCGCAAGGGCAGGGAGCCCGAAGAGCTGCAGGAGCTGCATCACAAAGGAGAGGATGCTGCTGGCGCCGTAATAGATGGCGATGGCGGTGATGACCTTGGCCTTTTTCACTAAGAGAGAGGCCAGGGTGATGCACACCGACAGCCCCAGCACCCCGAAGAGGCAGGTTGTCAGCCCCAGCAGAATCAGCTCGGCGGCGTAGAGGATGCTCCACGCCCCGATGGCTTCCCACATGTCGGAGAGGGCTTCTCCTATCTCCCGGAAGAACTCGGGGGTGAAGACATACTCGCCGAAGCCGATGGCCAGCATCAGCAGAAGGGAAGGGAGGAGCACAGCAATGGTGGCGGCCAGCAGGGACGTGCCCGAGATCAGCTTGGAATTGAGCAGCTGGTGGCGGCCCACCGGCAGGGTGAAGGTGAGATAGCCCTCGTCGGTAAAGAAGTTGCGGTAGAAGCGGATGAAAACCAGAATGGAGGACAGGATGGCGAAGGCCGACATCCCGAAGATGGGGAGGGCAACCCCCATGCCCGCCATGGAAGTGACAAAGAAGGGATACGATCTGTCCGAGAGGAGGATGGAGAGGCATCCGCCTCCCGCACAGGCAAAGACCACGCAGGAGAGGGCGGCGATCCACCAGTAGCGGAACATGGCCCGCATATCGTAACGAAGAAGCTTTTTCAGCATTTGAACACCTCCCTGAACTGTTCATCCAGCGAACGGCCGGACTCCAGCCGCGCCGCCTCGGCGCTGCCGGACCGAATAATATGGCCGCCGTAGCCAAGGAAGAAAAACTCATCCAGCACCGGCTCCACGTCGGCAATGAGGTGGGTGGTGATGATGATGGAGGCATCCTCGGCGTAGTTGCCCACGATGGTGCCGAGGATGTACTCTCTCGCGGCGGGGTCAACGCCGGCAATGGGTTCATCCAGCAGATAGAGCCGCGCACGGCGGGACATGACCAGAATCAGCTGAACCTTTTCCTTGGTGCCCTTGGAGAGGGACTTGAGGTCAGCGGTGGGGTCGATGCCCAGATCCCACAGCAGGTTGCGGGCACGGGTAGCGTCGAAATCGGCGTAAAAATCCGCGAAGAAGCGGATCAATCCCTCCACCTTCATGCCCGAGGAAAAATAGGTGCGCTCGGGCAGGTAAGAGACGATGGCGCAGCTTTCGGGGCCGACGGGATGCCCCCCCACCAGAATCTCGCCGCTGTTGGGCTGCAGAAGCCCCGACACCAGCTTGATCAGGGTAGATTTGCCGCAGCCGTTGGGGCCCAGCAGACCCACAATCTTGCCCTCGGGAATTTCCAGGTTCAGGTGATCCAGCACCGGGACGCCCCGGCGGTAGGACTTGCACAGATCACGGCAGACAAGTATGCTCATAGGCTTTCCTCCTCGATCATAGCGATCGCCTGCTGTCCGGTAACGGACAGCTGTGTGATGTTTTCGATGAAGTCACGGACCAGCTGACGGGCAGCTTGCTCCCGACAGGCTTCGATTACCGCCCTGTCTTCGGTGACAAAGCGGCCAAGGGTCCCTCGGGGGACGATGAGTCCGTTTCCCTCCAGCTCGGTGAAGGCGTGCTGAACGGTGTTGGGATTTACCGCCGCCTCCATGGCCAGCTGTCGGACGCTGGGGATTTGCTCGCCCGGCTGATATTCACCGGTGAGCACCGATCGGGTAATGCGCTCGGCCAGCTGCACATACACCGGTCGGTCTGTGGAAAAATGCCATGCCACAGAACCACCTCCTTTTGTACCATTGTACCATTACACTAATACAGCAAAAAGAGGGAAAAGCGGAATTTTTTGTGAATTTTCTGTAAAGTCCGCGGACTTTGACGCGGGCAGTACGGGGAATGGGCGATTTGGACAAAGTTTTCTGCCTTCTGCTGGAATTGCCGCGAAGCCCTTGACAAGGTGGTTTTTTCATGATAAGATGAAACTGCGTGCAGGGATGCACAGCCTATTTTAAGAGAAAATGGGGGACGAACCATGGGAAAGATTAAGATCGGCGTTTTCGGTGCGGGCAGAGGAAAGACCATGATCAAACACATCCTTGGCAGCAGCGAAGCAGAACTGGTGGCGGTGTGCGACAAGTACGAGCCCCTTTTGGAAGAATGCAAAAAGAGAGCACAGGATGCGGGCCTGGAGGGCCTGACCTGCTATACTGATTTTGAGAAATTTTTTGACCACGACATGGATGCGGTAGTGCTGGCCAACTATGCCAACGAGCACGCCCCCTATGCCATCCGTCTGCTGGACAGCGGCCGTCATGTCATGAGCGAATGCCTGACCTGCGCCACCATGAAAGAGGCGGTTGAGCTGATCGAGGCGGTGGAGCGCAGCGGGAAGATCTACAGCTATTCGGAGAATTACTGCTACACCCCTGTCCGTTGGGAGATGCGGGAGCGATTCCGCCGGGGGGACATCGGCGAGCTCATGTATGCCGAGGGCGAGTACATCCATGACTGCGCCTCCATCTGGCCCCAGATTACCTACGGAGAGCGGGATCATTGGCGCAATCAGCTTTATTCCACCTTCTACTGCACCCACTCCATCGGCCCCATTCTGCACATGACGGGGCTTCGTCCGGTGAAGGTGGTGGGCGTGGAGACCCCCAACCGTCCCTTCATGTGGAATCTCGGCCTGCCCGCCGGCTGCGCGGGAATGCTGATTCTCACCCTGGAGAACGGTGCCATTCTCAAGAGCCTTCACGGCTACCTCAAGAGCGCCCGCCACTCCAATTTCGAGCTTTGCGGCGACCGCGGCGGCATGAAGGATATGGGCGGCGGCGAGCTGGCCGTTTATATTGAGGGTGAGAACGAGAACTGCCGGGGCAAGCACGAAACCTACAAGCCCGATCCCGTGATTGCGGACAGCGTGGGAAGCGGCCACGGCGGCGGTGATTTCTACACCACCCATTACTTCATTCGCTCGATTCTGGGGGATGAAGTGGCGCTGGAGCGCTCCATCGACGTGTATTCTGCGGTGGATATGTGCATCCCGGGCATCCTGGGCTACCGTTCCATTGTGAACGGCGGCAGCGCGCTGGACATTCCCAACCTGCGCAATGCGGCAGAGCGGGACGCCTTCCGGGCTGACACCTTCTGCACTTATCCCCACATTGCGGGGGATCAGTATGTACCCAACAATATTCACGGCATCGAGCGGATCCCCGACGAGATCTACGAAGAGGTCCGCCGCCGCTGGATCGCCGGCGAGCCCGGTTAAGCCGATTAACCAAAAAGGCACTGCCCCCGGGGCAGTGCCTTTTTTCTATGGGATCAGAAGAGGAGTCTGTTCTGATAATTGGTGGGAATGTCGGCGGCGACGAGGTGGGAGTCATTTGAGTGCTGCAAAACGCGGGGGATGATGAGGGCCTCGCTGTCCCGGAACTCGATGACGGTGATGTTGCTGTGGCTCATCTCGAAGTGGGTGCAGAACATGGGGTAGGGAATGTCCAGCAGGCAGCTGAGAAAAGCCGCGCCGAAGCCCTCGTGGGCGAACAGCGCCACCCGATTGTAGCGGGGAGATTCGGCAATGTAGCCCCCCTGCTCGGGGTCATGGCGGAAGCCCAGGTTCAGCATGAAGGCGTCGGTCTCCCGCTGAATGCGCTGGATGCCGGGGGCATACTTTTCCAGGTCGGGATGGGTGTACCACTTGTCCCCCAGCCGTTTTACCTCGGCGGAGGCCAGCAGACGGCGGGGTTCCTCCCGGCGGAAGAGCCATGCCCGCTTGCCTTCCCGGTCATAATAGGACAGCTCATTGTGTGCGTGTGTCTCGTGACACCAGTCCAACGGCTCAATCTCAAGACCGAGGGCGCGTGCTGTCGGCTCGGCGGTCATCATCGCCCGGGTGGAGGTGGAGGAGAAGATCTTCTCGGGGGCACACACCTTCATCCGAGCCACCAGGGCTTCGGCCTGTCTGTGGCCCAGTTCGGTGAGACTGTCGGGTTTGTAAATGGGGTCGCCGTGGCGGACGTAAAACAGCAGCATGGCATAATCCTCGCATCATTAAAATGGTGAGCGGAAATCTTTCCGCTCACCATTATATCACCGATTCGATTGGTTTTCAAGCTTTTTTTCAGCCCAGGCGAATTTTCGCAGAGCCATCGGCGCAGTATTCAATGCGGTCGCCCTCGGCGCAGAGGCTGTCCATGAAGGCGAGATAATCATCCTTCCCGAAGCGGGGCACAAAGTTGTCGATGATCTGCTTCGCCCGCTCGCCGCCGTTCTCCAGCAGAAGAAGGAGCATTCCCAGCTGTAGCTTGGCACTGCCCACGCAGGCGGCCACGGGATCCGCGATCTGATAATCGCTGCCGTGGGACCTGCCCGATGCTCCCGCGGCGTAGGGATGCACCACCGGCATGACGCAGCTCAGATCACCCATGTCGGTGCTGCCCGAGCCGATGCTCTCGATCATCTCAAAGGGATATTCGGGGACGGTCAGTGCGGCGGCCTCAGCGGTGAGCTCTCGCAGCTGCTGATCGTTGATCAGGGGCGCGTAGCCGGGGTTATCGATGATCTCCACGTTGGTGTCCAGGGAGAGGGCCGAGCCGCACAGGGCCTGGTTGACCTTGCGGTTGGCGGCGCAGATGGCGTCGAAGGTTCTGCCCCGGATGTAACTCTCCAGCACCGTGAACTCGGGGATGGCATTCACCATGGCCCCGCCATGGGTGATGATGGGATGCACCCGGATGATGTCGCTTTCTTTGAAGGTTTCCCGGATGGCGTTAACGGCGTTCAGACCGCAGGTGGCGGCGTAAAGGGCGTTTCTGCCCTGCCAGGGTGAGCCTCCCGCATGGGCGGCGGTGCCCTTGTAGACCACGCGCTTGGCCAGACAACCCACCGAGCCCTGTTTTACCGCAAAGGCGGAGGAAGTGTGCACCATGAAGGCCATGTCCACATCGTCAAAATAGCCCCGGGCGAGGAACTCGCCCTTTCCGCCGAAGTAACGGATTTTGCCCGCCCGCTTCAGCTCAGTGCGGAACTCGATCTCCAGCAGCTCCTCGGCGGGAACGGCGCAAAGCTTGATCTTTCCGCAAAGCCGATCGAGAATGCCGGGCTCCTTCAAGGCTGCGGCAATGCCGGCTAGGGCGGCACACTGGGCGTTGTGGCCGCAGGAATGGACAGCTCCCGTTTCGGGGTCAGCCTCGGGGTGGGCGGGACAGATCACCGAGTCAAGCTCGGCCAAAATCAGCACGCAGGGGCCGGGACGGCCGGTGTCCAGGGTGGTGTAAAAACCGGTGATCCCCTCGGCCATGGTCAGTTCGTAGCCCAGATCCCGGAAGATCTGCGCCATATACGCGGAGGTTTTGACCTCCTTGTAGCCGGTCTCGGGATTCTGCCAGATGTACCGCTCGGCATCCAGCATCAGCTGGGTATGTTTTTCTGCAGCGGCGATGAAATCTTTCATGGGAAACTCCTTTCGGTTGAGGCTGGCGCGATCAAACGCCCCGGAACCCCCGGCCGATGATCTCGCTGCTGGTGGTGATAATAATGAAGGAATGGGGATCCAGCTCTCTGACGCGATTGCGGAGACGGATGGCCTCCATGCGGCGGCAGACGGTGTGGATCATACTCTTTTCTTCACCGGTGAACTCCCCCACCACCGTGTTGACGGTGACGCCGTGGTGAAGGGTGCCCATAATAAATTCCGAAATCTCCTTGCGCTTGGTGGTGATCACGATGAAGTACTTGCAGGTGTTGAAGCTCTCGATGACTCCATCCACAATGAAGGCTTTGGCAAACAGACCCATGAGGGAGAAGAGACCGATGCGTATGTCAAAGACGATAAAGGAGGTGGCGGCCACCAGAAAGTCCACCACAAGAAGGGCCTTGCCCACATCCAGGGAGGTGAACTTCTTGAGGACCAGAGCTGCGATGTCGGTTCCCCCCGAGGAGGCCCCGTTGTTGAAGATCATGGCCGAGCCGATGGCGGTGAGCAGCATGGCATAGGCCAGCTCCAGGAAGGGCTGGTCGGTCAGCGGCGCCGAGAGCGGGAAGAAGAGCTCGAAAATGTAGGTCAGAGCAGAGTAGAACATACTGCAGTAGACAGTTTTGGCGCCGGTCTGGCGGCCAAGGAAAAGGAAGCCCAGCAAAAGCAGGCCGATGTTGAGGATCCAGATCCACGCTGCAGGTGAAATGGGGGTGATCTTACCCAACACAGTTCCCATACCGCTCACGCCCCCCGTTGTGAAGCCGTTGGGAATTTTGAAGAAGTAGACCCCCACTGCCAGGAGAAGGCAACCCGCGTTCATCATCAGAAATTCAAAAAATTTGTTCTGTTTTTTCACGGTGATTACTCCAATTTGATACAGTTTTTGAGGGGCGGAGAGTCGGCCGCAGCATGAAACCCGTCCCCGGGGAATCCATGGCTGTGCCGTACAGGAACAAAAAGCTATCCTGCGGGGACAAAACCGGGAATAGCACCCATATTATACACCCTTCCCACCGAATTGTAAAGTGTTTTTTGCGTTTTTTGGTGATGCGGAAGCGTTTTTGGCGGACTGAAGCCCAAGGGGCATTGCGCAGGTCTGCGCAATGCCCCTTGGGAAAATAGGTATTTGTTCCGGATTATTCCAGTACGCTTCCAAGGTAGGCGAATGCGTTGGCCTTCATGGGAAGAGTGATTTTGGTGTCGCCGGTAAGCTCGTATGCCGCCACACGGGTAAAGGTATATGTTTTATCGGTGAGAAGGACCTCAAGCCCGTGATCGATAAGTCCCGAAAGCGCGATCACAACCTCTGTGTCCTCTCCGGTACAGTTGGAGATCAGAAGCGCGTTTTTGCCGT
The DNA here is from genome assembly GCA_015063805.1 of Oscillospiraceae bacterium. GTDB lineage: Bacteria > Bacillota > Clostridia > Oscillospirales > CAG-272 > SIG693. Next base: position 50,055 of record SVTK01000016.1, on the reverse strand, counting down.
TCCCCTTTGCGGCACACGCCTTTATGCCGCGTGTATCCGAGACAGCCTCAACCGCGTCACCGAGGCGATATAGCTCATTGAATGCCCGGAAGGCATAAAAAGGCTTGAGCGGCGTAACCGTTGCCTTTGTTTTACCGATGCTCATATCCTTAACGTCGAATAATCCGCACCACTCCTTGACCACATCGGCCTCAAAGTAAGTGGCCATGGTAACGTCAGTTTCCTGCTGGAGTGTGCAAAGTACACCGGCACAGAACGCCGCACCCTGATCGTTTTTGATGATACGATAGCTCGGCGGCTGATTTGCCCAGTCCTCCATGTAGTTCCACTCGTCAAATACGCTTTCGGTATCATAAAATCCGTACCGGTTCAGCATCTCTCGCGCCGCCTTTGCTTCGGTAAGCATTGCGCCATCTATGTCCGCAAAATATCGGTGCCATGAGTAGAAGTCCAGGGGAACCTTGTGATCTCTTGTGGTGATGTACTTGAGAAAGTTATCCATAAAGGGTTTCACTGCGCGGCAGAAGGCACATCCGCCGATCTTGAGGTGAGGAAATTTTCCTTTAAGGTATGTCGCAGCCACATCGTAAAATTCGTAAAATTCTTCAGGTGTGCCCTGCCACATTTTCTTGCTTTCCCCGTCCGCCTCATTCCAGATCTCCCAATAGTCGATTTTCCAGTGGTAGCCTTCCGCCCAACCCTCGGTATAGTGACGGATAATATGCTCACAGATCCGAGCCCACTTCAGGTAATCCTTGGGGGGGAATATGTGCATCTTGACCGGAGCGTGCTCGATGGACTCCCCAAGCCGGAAAAGAGGCTCGCATCCAACCGCGAATATCTCTTCAAGATACTTGTCGGTGAGCCTGAAGTTATAGTTTGCGGGATCATTCTCGTCGGCATCAAAGTTTTTGAATATGCAGTGAATGTCAACAAATTCCCCCGAGCCGTAGGGATATTCAACGTCGTGCAGTCTCGCGTAAGGGAAGCCTGCCTCGCGAAACTGGGGTCGTGCATCATAGGTAAATACCTTGGTCATAGGCCCGCAATTCACGCCGTGAAGCGGTCTGATTCTGCCGTATGATTCATCCGAAAAATTGATCTTGACTTCGGCCATGGCATCTTCTCCTTATCTGTACCCGAAAAAACCTTTACATAAGTTTTTTGCGGAGAGCGCGAGGGGGACTTTTTTTCCAAAAAGTCCCCCTCGTATCTTGGGTATTCTCTTACTTGCAAGCTTCTTCGATGGCAACAGCAACCGCAACGGTCATACCGACCATGGGGTTGTTGCCTGCGCCGATCAGACCCATCATTTCGACATGGGCGGGCACGGAAGAAGAGCCTGCGAACTGAGCGTCGCCGTGCATACGGCCCATGGTGTCGGTCATGCCGTAGGAAGCAGGACCTGCAGCCATGTTGTCGGGGTGCAGGGTACGGCCGGTGCCGCCGCCGGATGCCACGGAGAAGTACTTCTTGCCGTTCTCGTTGCACCACTTCTTGTAGGTGCCGGCAACGGGATGCTGGAAGCGGGTGGGGTTGGTGGAGTTACCGGTGATGGAAACGCCAACATTCTCCAGCTTCATGATTGCAACACCCTCGGGAACGCTGTCGGAGCCGTAGCACTTAACCTTTGCGCGATCGCCCTGAGAGTAAGCGGTCTCCTTGACCACAGTAACTTCCTCGGTGTAGGGATCGAACTGGGTCTGAACATAGGTGAAGCCGTTGATGCGGGAGATGATCATCGCGGCGTCCTTGCCGAGACCGTTGAGGATAACGCGCAGGGGCTTAACGCGAACCTTGTTTGCGTTGAGGGCGATCTTGATTGCACCCTCAGCGGCAGCGAAGGACTCGTGGCCGGCCAGGAAGCAGAAGCAGTCGGTCTCCTCGGAGAGGAGCATTGCGCCGAGATTACCGTGGCCGAGACCAACCTTGCGGTTCTCAGCAACGGAGCCGGGGATGCAGAAAGCCTGCAGACCGATACCGATAGCGGCAGCGGCATCAGATGCCTTGGTGCAGCCCTTCTTGATGGCGATAGCAGCACCTACGGTGTAGGCCCACTTAGCATTCTCAAAGGCGATGGGCTGGGTCTCTTCTACGATCTTGTAGGGGTCAATGCCCTTGGCATCGCAGATGGCCTTGCACTCGTCGATGGAGGAAATGCCGTATTCTTTCAGTGCGGCGAGGATCTTCGCCTCGCGTCTCTCGTAACCTTCAAAATGTGCCATTGATATTTCCTCCTTCAATTATTCCTTGCGGGGATCGATGTACTTGACGGCATCGGCGAAGCGGCCGTAGGTACCCTTGGACTTCTCATATGCCTCGTTGGGCTCCAGACCCTTCTTGATGAAGTCGGTCATCTTGCCCAGGGAAACGAACTCGTAGCCGATCACCTGATCGTTCTCGTCCAGCGCCATTCTGGTGCAGTAGCCCTCGGTCATCTCCAGGTAACGAACGCCCTTTGCCTTGGTGCCGTACATGGTACCGACCATGGAACGCTCACCCTTGCCCAGGTCTTCCATACCTGCGCCGATGACGAGACCGCCCTCGGAGAAGGCAGACTGGCTGCGGCCGTAAACGATCTGCAGGAAGAGCTCACGCATCGCGGTGTTGATGGCATCGCACACCAGGTCGGTGTTCAGTGCCTCAAGCAGGGTCTTGCCGGGAAGGATCTCTGCGGCCATGGCGGCAGAGTGGGTCATACCCGAGCAGCCGATGGTCTCAACGAGAGCTTCCTCGATGATACCGTTCTTGACGTTCAGGGACAGCTTGCAGGCACCCTGCTGGGGAGCGCACCAGCCCACACCGTGGGTGTACGCGGAAATATCGGTAATTTCTTTTGCCTGAACCCACTTGCCTTCTTCCGGAATGGGAGCGGGACCGTGGTTGGGGCCTTTTGCAACCGTACACATTTTCGCGACTTCAGCGCTCATTGCGTACTCGCAGGAAAATTCGTTGCTCATGATTATATCTCCTTTGATAAAATAATAAACAGTGGATGTACCGGGGAAATCTTACTTGATGACCTCGCCGAAGCACTTGCCGAATGCGCAGGCAGCATTTGCCTCGTCGGTGTCGATGTGCATGGCAGCAGCAAACTTCTCGCTGACACGGACCACGACATCGTCAAATACCAGGGAACGGGCGGAGTCGATCTTTACCTTAACGATCTGCTTGTCGGCCACACCGAAAGCCTCGGCATCAGCGGGAGTGAAGTGGATGTGACGCTTTGCGGCGATAACGCCCTCAGCGATCTCAACCTCACCGCAGGGGCCGACGATCTTGCAGCCGGCGGAACCGGCGATGTCGCCGCTCTCGCGAACGGGAGCATCAACGCCCAGGGTGCGTGCATCACTCAGGGACACCTCAACCTGGGTAGCGGGACGGGCGGGCCCGAGGATGATGACATTGGGGATGGACTTCTTGGGGCCGACGAGGGTAACGCGCTCCTCGCAGGCGAACTGACCGGGCTGGCTCAGATCCTTCTTGTGGGTCAGGGTAGCACCCTTACCGAAGAGAATCTCGATGTGTTCTGCCGACAGATGGACGTGGCGGGCAGAGGTTTCAACCAAAACTTTGTTTTCCATGGTAAATATACTCCTTTTTGGGAAATAAATTTCATTCCGTACCATTATACCACAAATTTCGCGCGGTGTAAATGGTGTGGAGGAAATTTTTCCGGGAAAGGGGTGATTTTTCCTTTCGCGGAGAAGAAAAACGGACAGAAAATGACAAGAACAGGTGAAAAACCGCATTCGGTTGACTTTGGAGAATGTATCCGATATAATGGAATCAGGCAATTTGTTTGCCGGATTTTTGTCTGTGGAGGTAGCCATGTCTTCTGTGATTTCTTTGGTTGGTATTTTGGTGGGACTTTGTCTGCTGATCTGCCTTGCCTATCGGGGACACACCATCATTTGGGTGGCACCGATCTGTGCCGTGGTGGTTGCTGTTTTCGGCGGCCTGAATATTCTTGACGCTTATCTGGGAGACTATCTCAAGGGAGCGGCTGACTACATCATTTCCTGGTTCCCGGCCTTTTTCCTGGGTGCCATTTACGGCAAGCTGATGGATGCCACCGGATCTGCACGGTCGTTGGCCAATAAGCTGGTATCCCTCATCGGCCCGAGATTTGCCCTGCTGGCGGTGATTATTCCCTGTCTGCTCATGACCTACGGCGGGATTTCTCTGTTCGTGGTGGTATTTGTGATCTATCCCATGGGCTATGCCATCTACCGCGAGGCCGATCTGCCCCGGACCCTGCTGCCCGGTGCCATTGCCTTTGGTGCCTTCGGTATAACCATGACGGCAATTCCCGGCTCTCCCCAGATTCAGAATCTGATTCCTACAAACTATTACGAAACCGATGCCATGGCCGCACCTCTGCTGAGCATTGTAGCGGCAATTCTGATCGCGGTTCCGGGGTATCTCTACCTAGAGTGGCGCATTCGCTGTGCGCGGAAGAAGGGGCTACACTTTACGGAGGACGAAAAACAAACCGACTGCAGCTTCGATGCCAACGCACTGCCGTCCTGGCATTGGCTGAGCGGACTTCTGCCCCTGGTTGTGGTGGTGCTGATGCTCAATGTCCTGCCCAAGCTGCTGAAGCAGGCGGGGATTGTGGAATGGTCGTCGAGTCAGGCGATTGTAGTGGCTCTGCTGGGGGGCATTGTCATGACCTGTCTGATGAATCTGAAGCAGCTGAAGGCGCTCCTCCCCGCTATCAATGAAGGGGCAAACGGATCGCTGACCGCCATCATGAACACCGCCTGTGCGGTGGGCTTTGGCTCGGTGGTCAAGATGGTGCCCGGTTTCCTTCTGCTGAAGTCTGCCATGCTCAATATGCCCGGCTCCATTCTCTTCTCGGAGGCGGTGGCGGTGAACGTGCTGGCCGGTGCCACCGGCTCGGCTTCGGGGGGAATGTCCATTGCCCTTGAGGCTCTGGCGCCCCAGTATCTGGCCAAGGCGGCGGAGATCGGCGTGAATCCCGAGTACCTGCACCGTATTGCATCTCTGGCATCCGGCGGCCTGGACACCCTGCCGCATAACGGTGCCGTGCTTACGCTGCTTGCCGTTTCCCACTGCAGCCATAAGGAGTCTTACCTGGATGTTTGCGTGACCTCCTGCATTATTCCCGTGATCGTGTCCTTGCTTCTGGCGCTGGTCTGGGGTGTTTTCATCTGACCGTTTATCCATCGATGTATAAACCGAAGAATTTTCGGCCATCCTAAAGCAAACGGCGCGGCCTGCCGGCACGCCGTAAATCAAAGAGGAGGCATAAGTTTATGCTGATGGATCGGATTTCCCTTCTGCTGGTGATCGTAGGCGCGCTGAACTGGGGCAGCATCGGTTTGTTCAAGTTCGACCTGGTGGCCTGGATTTTCGGCAGCCAGGCGGCCCTTGGCAGCCGTATCGTATATACCGCGGTGGCATTGGCGGGACTGTGGTGCATTTCGCTGCTCTTCCGTTCCCGCGAAGAAGAGATGGATATGTAAGGGATCGAAGCAAAAAGAGGGTCGGCGCTAGGGCGCCGGCCCTCTTGCGTTTGGGGCGGGACAGGGGTGAGGGCATACGGGACAGGCCGCGTTTTTGGGGAAGGAGACTTTTTTCGCAGGGAAAGACGGTGCGGCCTGCTTTTTTTTGCCAAAGCACTTGACGGGAGCGGGAAAAAGGAGTATAATGTTTTTATATTGTCGCTTTACCATGCGAAAATCTTAAGTGATCTACATACGGAGGTTTTATGATGAACAGAGTCTACAATTTTTCTGCAGGTCCCTCTATGCTCCCCCTGTCGGTACTGGAAAAGGCAGCATCCGAGCTTGTCTGCTACGGAGAGAGCGGAATGTCGGTTATGGAGATGAGTCATCGATCTCCTGATTATGATGCGATCATCAAGGATGCTGAGGCCAAGCTGCGCCAGCTGATGAACATTCCCGACAACTACAAGGTGCTCTTCCTGCAGGGCGGTGCATCCACCCAGTTCGCGGCAGTGCCCCTGAACCTGCTCTCCGAGGGCGGCTGTGCTGACTACATTGTGTCCGGTCAGTTCTCGGGCAAGGCATACACCGAGGCGCAGAAGTACGGTGATGTGAAGATCGCCGCTACCTCCAAGCCTGACAACTTTACCTACATTCCCGCTACCACCCGCGAGTCTTTCCGTGCAAATGCCGATTATGTGCACGTTTGCTTCAACAATACCATCTACGGCACCAAGTTCCCCGAGATTCCCGACACCGGTGACATTCCTCTGGTAGCCGATATGTCCTCCTGCATCATTTCCGAGCCGGTTGACGTGTCCAAGTTCGGTGTGATCTACGCCGGTGCCCAGAAGAATATGGCGCCCGCCGGTCTGACCATCGTCATTGTCCGTGAGGATCTGCTGGGTCGTGCACGCCCCGAGACTCCCTCCATGCTGGACTGGAAGCTGATGGCAGACAACGACTCCATGTACAACACGCCTCCCTGCTACGCCATCTACATGGCAAAGCTGGTTTACGAGTGGATCCTGGACATGGGCGGCCTGGAGGAGATGAAGGCCCGCAACGTGCGCAAGGCTGCACTGCTGTATGATTATCTCGACAGCCAGGATTACTACATTGCACCCGTCAAGAAGGAAAGCCGTTCCATGATGAACGTGACGTTTGTGACCGGTGATGCCGATCTGGATAAGAAGTTCGCATCTGAGGCTTCCAAGGCCGGTCTGAAGAACCTGAAGGGCCACCGCTCCGTGGGCGGTATGCGCGCCTCCATCTACAACGCGATGCCTGAAGAGGGCGTGGCTGCTCTGGTGGAGTTCATGAAGAAGTTCGCCGCCGAGAATCCCAAGGCGTAAAGGCCGTGGGGCGCTGCCCCACACCCCGCTGAGGGAGCCTTTTGAAAAAGGCTCCCTCAGACTCCCGCGAAAACTTTCAATAATGAGGTACATAATTATGATGAATATTCAGCTGCTGAATAAGATTGCGGCGGTGGGGACTGACAAGTTTGACCGCGCGGTATACAATGTGGGTGCTGAGGTAGAGGCACCCGATGCGATTATGGTGCGCTCTGCCGCCATGCACGATATGACGTTTGGTGAGAATATGCTGGCCATCGCACGCTGCGGTGCGGGTGTGAACAACATTCCCGTTGACCGCTGCAGCGAGGAGGGCATTGTGGTGTTCAACACCCCCGGTGCCAATGCAAACGGCGTGAAGGAGCTGGCCATTGCCGCTCTGCTTTTGGCTTCCCGCGATATCGTGGGAGGTATTGCATGGGCAAATACGCTTGCCGGGACTGAGGGCGTTGCCAAGGCCGTTGAGGCCGGCAAGTCCAAGTTCGCCGGCTGTGAGCTGGCGGGCAAGACCCTGGGCGTCATCGGCCTGGGTGCCATCGGCGGTATGGTGGCCAACACCGCAACCCACCTGGGAATGTCGGTCATCGGCTGCGATCCCTACCTGACGGTAGAGGCAGCCTGGAGCCTGCGCAACAGCATCAAGCACGCCAATACTTACGAGGATATTTACCGTGATTCCGATTACATCACCCTTCACGTTCCCGCAACTCCCCAGACCAAGAAGATGATCAACGCCGAGACCATCGCCATGATGAAGGACGGCGCCCGTCTGATCAACCTCTCCCGTGCCGATCTGGTGGATGCCGATGCCGTGAAGGCTGCCCTGGCCTCCGGTAAGCTGGCGGCTTACGTCACCGACTTCCCCACCGAGGAAACGGTGAACGTGCCCGGCATCATCACCATCCCGCACCTTGGCGCATCCACCGCCGAGAGCGAGGATAACTGCGCCGTGATGGCTGCCCTCCAGCTGGACGATTACCTGCAGAACGGCAACATCAAGAATAGCGTGAACTTCCCCAATGTGTCCATGCCTCGCACCCCCGGCACCCGCATTTGCGTGATGCACGAGAATATCCCCGCAATTCTCTCCAAGATCTCGGGTGTTATGGGCGACCTGCACATCAACATTGACAACATGATCAACAAGTCCAAGGGCAACAATGCCTACACCATGCTGGATGTCAACGGCGAGGTTCCCGCCGATGCTGTGGCGAAGCTCCACACCATCGAAGGTGTCGGCCGCATCCGCGTGATCGCATAAGGCTGTCCGCGCAAAAAGGGACGGTGTGACGAAAGTCACACCGTCCCTTTTTTGTGCAGGTTCGCAGTTATTCGGTCAGCTGTGCGGGGTCGAGGGCGTAAATGCGTCCCGGCTCTCCCTTGGGCGACTGGGTGTTGATGAGCAGCTTGCCGCCGTAGAAGGCGCAGCATTCGATTTCGATATGTCCGAAGGGGGTGGCAGAGAGATCGGCGCGGGCGGCGATTTTCTCTTCCTTCAAATCGAACACCCGCAGACCGATGGGGCATCCGTTTTTGGCAAAGCCGAAGGTGTAGTAGATCCGTCCGTCGTGCACGGTGCCTCCCTGGGTGGCATAAATGTCGTAGGGCACCTGGAACTGGCCGATGATATCGGCGGGGGTGAGGGTGACGGCCATGTGGTCGGGGGTGACCTCGGGCAGGCGGAAGCGAGTGATGATATAGTTGTTCTCGGCTTCGAGATGGGCGAACTCCCGCGTGGTGCGGTAGCGGGCGGAGAGCAGGATATACTCACCGCGATCCATATCTACCAGGGACGCGGGCCAGCCCCATCCGGGGGTCTGCCAGGGGGTATCTTCGATGCCGTCGTTGCGGTAGTAGATGGACTGTGCCGGGCGGGTAGAGAAGTGGGGATTCCCGCTGCTGTCGCGGGTGATGTCCAGGGCTTCCACGGCGCAGTAGGCGATCCAGCCTCGCTCGTCGGCATCGCCGCTGTTCCCGGCGGTGATGTACATCAGCGGAGCCCCCTCCGGGGTCCTGCCGAACATCAGATCATTGGCGTGATTGGCATAGCGCCGATCCTCCTGCCCGTCATGGTAGGAGGCAAGACGGAAGACCTCGATGGGGGAGGGATTCCGGGTGAGGAGATCGTAGATCGCGCAGATTCCCGTGTGGAACAGGACAAAGCCCCAATTCTCCCACACCGAAAAGCCCTGCACGGAACGGCGCACGCCGAAAACGCGCTCGGTGGGATTCTCAAATTCCATGAACAACTCGGTTTGGGGAAACAGCATGGCAGACTCCTTTCCCGGCTCAAATGCAGCCGACATTGCGGACCGGAGCGGGATTGGCATGGTTGGCGGCGATGAATTCCTCGTCCAGCATCACGCCCTGGGTGCGGAGAAGGTCCCGCAGAGAGGCGGTGTTCAACTCACGCAGGTCGGTGCCGGCTCCTGCGGCCATGGCGGCGGCAGTTCCCGCTGCCTGCCCGATTCCCATGCAGGGAGGCATGACCCGGATCGCGCCGGCGGCATCGCTTTCGGCCGAGATGCAGCGACCGGCCACCAGCAGATTGGAAAGATTGACCGCGGCCATGGTGCCGTAGGGAACGCCGTAGCAGTGGTCGGGGGGCAGGGTGATGTATTCGTTGGAGCGGGGGCCGTAGCGGCCGTGTACATCAATGGCATTGGCGGCGATCATAATGGCATCGTTGGGGACGCGGCAGGCCAGAACATCCTCGGTGGTGAGGGTGCGGATGCCGGCAATGTGGCGGGTTTCGCGGATGCCCAGGGTGGCGCCGGACTGCAGAAGCCGGGCATTGGCAAAGCCGGGGACGTATTTGACCAAGAAGCGGAAGATCTCCTCCACCTGTTCACGGCCGATGATCTCGCCCCGGGTGAGGCTGGCCGAATCGGTGCCGTCAACTCCCATGATGCGGGAGGTGTTGATGCTCCATTCGTCCTCGTCCACACCCCGGAAAAGGCCGATGGAAACCCGGTCAAGGGTCCAGTCGCCGGCCTGGCGTGCCTTTTCCACCCACCAGTGCAGGGAGCGGTAGTTGACGCCGTCCTTTCGGAAGAAATTGTCGCGGTTGGCGGCAATGTCCCCATCCACCTGTGCCAGATCCACACCGCCCACCCGGAAGAACATGGTGGCGGGCTGGATGCGTCCGGCACCGTTGCCCAGCACATAGGGAACCCCCGCCGCGGCGGCACAGTCCCCGTCCCCTGAGCAGTCGACAACGGTTTTGGCGGAGACGGCGTGCAGGCCGTCCTTCATGGAAACGATGACCCGATCAATGCGGTCACCTGCGGTAATGGCGTCAATAAAGGTGGTGTGGTAGAGGATGCGCACCCCGCTCTCGGTGAGCATTTGGTCGGCGATGCGCTTCAGCGACTCCACGCGGAAAGGGGTGACATGGTTGTGTCCGTTGGTGATGTAGGAGGTGAAGGAGGAGGGGGAGTTGACCCGGGAGGGATGAATCGCACCGCCCACCGCCACCAGGCGGTCAATGATCTCCTCAAAGAGGCCGCGGATGAGCATGGTGGTACCGCCGCTGTCATAGCAGGTCATAAAGGGGGCCACCAAACCTGCGGAAGCCATTCCGCCGCAGTATCCGTTCTGCTCAATGAGCAGGGTGTCCGCGCCGTTCCGTGCCGCGGCAATAGCGGCGCAAAGTCCGGCGGGGCCGCCGCCGATGACCAACACATCCGCCGTCAGATCGGCGGGAATCGATTTCTGATACATGAATTGTCCCATAGGTTCCTCCGCATACCGATTTGCGGGAAAGAGATTTCCCGTGATAGCTTTATTATAGCACAGCCAATGGCCAAAGAAAAGTATTTTTTGGGAAAATGGTGGGACAAAACGGGATGGTTTGGGGATGATTCCCGCCGTCACCTTCCCGCCTTTTGTCGAATATACTGGGGGTAGCGCAGATGCGCGAATTGCTGAGAATAAAGGTGTAAGCTTATGGAATATCGTTTGTGTGACCTGGCCCCCGGGCAGTGGGGCAGGGTATCGGAGCTGCGGGGGACAGGAGGGATGCGCCGCCGTCTGCTGGATCTGGGGCTTGTCCCCGGCGCCGAGGTGCGGTGTATGGGGCGGAGCCCGGCGGGGGATCCCGTGGCCTACCTCATCTGCGGGGCGGTGATCGCCATCCGCTGTACCGATGGGGCCGATGTGGTGCTGGGGGAGGTGTGGGAGGATGGCTGAGCGGGTGATTGCCCTGGCGGGCAACCCCAATGTGGGAAAATCCACGGTGTTCAACAGCCTGACGGGGATGCGGCGGCACACGGGAAACTGGTCGGGGAAGACGGTGGATACCGCCGCAGGCCGCTTCCGTCGGGGGGAGAACGAATACATTCTGGTGGATCTGCCCGGCACCTACTCCCTGCTGACCCATTCGGCGGAGGAAGAGGTGGCGAGAGATTTTCTGGGGGGCGATGACCCCGACGGCGTGGTGATCGTGTGCGACGCCGCCTGCCTGGGACGGAATCTCAATCTTGCCCTGCAGGTACTGGAGATGGCGCCCCACCGTCCCACGGTGCTCTGCGTGAATCTGATGGACGAAGCTGAGACCAAGGGGATCAAGCTTGACTTGGATGCCCTGTCCTCTGCCCTCGGGGTCACCGTGGTGGGGATGTCGGCTCGCCGCCGGGGTGAAGCGGCACGGCTGGGAGCTGCGCTGGACCGCGCCTTTGCAGCGCCCACCGATTTTCCCGTTCCCCTCTGCTATGCCCCCGAAATTGAGTCGGCCATTGCGGCTCGGGGCGGGGAGCGGTGGCGCGCCCTGCAGCACCTCAGCGAAGATCCCGCCATGGTCGACGGGATCGTATCGACCCTTCACGCCCGGGCCTGCGAGATCGCATCGGCGGCGGTTTCGGCCGAGGGGGGAACGGCCTGCGGCTACACCGCTGCCGATGCCCGCCGGGATCGGATTCTCACCGGGCGGCGCACGGCCTACCCCATTATGCTGGTACTTCTCTTTTTCATCCTTTGGCTCACGGTGGAGGGGGCGAATTACCCCTCGGCCTGGCTCGGTGCGCTGTTTGGTCGGATCGAGTCCGGTCTGCTTGGGCTGATGGAGGCTTGGGGCGCGCCTGCCTGGCTGACGGGGGTGCTGGTGGAGGGGGTATGGCGGACGCTGGGACGGGTGGTGTCGGTGATGCTTCCCCCCATGCTGATCTTCTTTCCCCTCTTTACCCTCATGGAAGACGCGGGATATTTGCCCCGCATTGCCTACAATCTTGACCGTCCCTTCCGGGCCTGCCGCGCCTGCGGCAAGCAGGCACTGTGTATGTGCATGGGCTTCGGGTGCAATGCTGTAGGTGTGGTGGGGTGCCGCATCATCGACTCCCGGCGTGAGCGGCTGCTGGCGGTGCTCACCAACAGCTTTGTCCCCTGCAACGGGCGGTTTCCCACCCTCATTGCCCTGATTGTGATCTTTTTTGCGGGAAACGGCGGCGGAGCGGTGTCGGCGCTGCTTCTGCTGGGGCTGATTTTGGTGGCGGTGGCTGTTTCCTTTGGGGTGACCTGGCTTCTCTCTCACACCCTGTTCCGGGGGATGCCCTCGGCCTTCACCCTGGAGATGCCCCCTTTCCGCCGCCCCCGGGTGGGGCGGGTGCTGGTGAGCGCTGTGGTGGACCGCACCCTCTTTGTGCTTGGCCGCGCCGCCGCAGTGGCGGCACCGGCGGGGTTGGTGATCTGGGGTATGGCCAATGTCACGGTGGGGGAAATGAGCCTGCTTGGCTGGGGAGCCGCGGCGCTTGAACCTCTGGGGCGGCTGATGGGCATGGACGGGGCAATCCTGTTGGCTTTCATCCTGGGGCTGCCGGCCAACGAGATCGTGCTGCCCATCGTGCTCATGATCTACACCGCGGGCGGCAGCCTGGGGGAGGTGGGTTCTTCGGCGGCGCTTGGGGAGATCCTTGTGGCCAACGGCTGGGACGGGGGCAGGGCGGCCTGCGTGCTGATTTTCACCCTCTTCCATTGGCCCTGCTCCACCACCCTGCTTACGGTGAAGCGGGAAACGGGGAGCGCTGCCATGGCGGCCATGGCAGCGTTGCTTCCTACAGTGGTGGGAGTCCTGCTGTGTATTGTCGTAAACGTAATCCGGGGGAGCCTTTTGTAAAAGGCTCCCCCGGGCCCCCGCGAAAACTTTCCGGCACGCCCTTTTTGAAAGTTTTTGCAGGGGGTGTGGGGGACGCTTTTTTCAAAAAGCGTCCCCCACATTAATTTATAAAAACAATTCCAATACAAACACCACGGCGCAGCAGATCACCGACACCTGGAGAAGGCTTCGGCCAAACCATGCGGCGGCGATACCGGCCAGCAGAGCCGCCAGTCCCGAGATGGGGGATGCGGTGGCCGAGAGGATGGCGGGGAAGGTCATCACCGCCAGGGTAACATAGGGTACATAGTAGAGGAAGGAGCGGATGAAGCGGTTTTTGATCTCCCGGCGGATGAGGGTGAGGGGCAGGACGCGGATCAGGTAGGTCACGCCCGCCATCACCAGGATGTAGAGGTAGGTGTTGTGTTCCATCACGCGCCCTCCTTGTCTTCGGCTTCGTCACGGACGGGGCGAAGGAGCGCGGCACCTGCCGACAGCAGAACGGTGAGCAGAATGATGCGGATACCCTCGGACAGCTCGGACAGCAGGGGCAGGGCGGCGAAGAGGGCCGAGGCGGCCATGGACACCACAATCAGCCCGCAGAGGAAGCGGTTCTTCCGGGCAGGGGGAACGATGATGGCCAGGAACATTCCGTAGAGACCCACCGACAGGGCATACACCGCCCGATCGGGGAGGATGTTGCCTACCAGAACACCCAGGGCACTGCCCGCTGTCCAGCCGGCCACGGCAACGCCGAAGGCACCGTAGCTGTACCAGGGAGAGAGGTACCCCTCCTGGGCCATGGAGATGCCGAAGACCTCGTCGGTGAGACCGTAGCCGATGAGCATCCGATGGAGGAAGGAGGTGTCGGGGGCGAGCTTTTGGCTGAGGGCGCAGGACATGAGCAGGTAGCGGGCGTTCACCACTACCTCCATGATCGCCACCTCGAGATAGGTTGCCTTTGCGGCGATGAGGGTAAGCCCCGCGTATTCCCCGGCGGAGGCGTGATTGGTGAAGCTGGTCAGCGCGGCCTGGAAGGCGTTCAGCCCGGCGTTGCGGGCGGCAATGCCCAGGGTGAAAGCGACGGCGAGATAGCCCAGCATGATGGGGATTCCGTCCCGCATCCCCCGCCGCAGAGAGGTTTTAATGGGAAAGTTCATGGTTGACTCCAAAGTGAAAAATTCTCCCATTATTGTACCGCAAAAGCGGGAAATAGTCAAGGGGGAGAATTGGGGCGCCGCCCCAAGCCCCGCTTAAGGGCCTTTTTGAAAAAAGGCCCTTAAGGATCCCCAAAAACTTCCCACAAAAGGCATGACCTCTGTGCGCATCAAATTTGATTGGCACAAAGGTCATTCTTTTTCATGAAAGTTTTTGGGGGTCGAGGGGACTTTTTTCAAAAAGTCCCCTCGTGGGGTGTGGGGCTAAGCCCCACGACCTTCAACCGTCCATCCGCCACATCCACCGTCAGCGTGGTGTCGGGGGCGAGGTCCTCGCCGATGATCTTGCGGGCCAGGAGAGTCTCGATCTTCGACTGAATGAATCTCTTCAGCGGCCGTGCGCCGTAGATGGGATCATAGGCGGTGTCGATGATGTGATCCCGTGCGGCGTCGGTGATGGCCAGATCCAGCTGCTTTGCGGCCAGGCGGCGGCGCAGGTCGGCGATCTGCAGATCCACGATGCCCCGGATGACTTCGCGTCCCAAGGGACGGTAGAAAACAATCTCATCCAGGCGGTTGAGGAACTCGGGTCGGAATGCCCGCTTCAGCAGGGCATTTACCCCTTCCCGGGCTTCGGCCGAGATCTCTCCGTCCCCATTGATCCCCTCGAGAATCATATCCGAGCCCAGGTTGGAGGTGAGGATGAGGATGGTGTTCTTGAAGTCCACCGTGCGGCCCCGGCTGTCGGTAATCCGCCCGTCGTCCAGTACCTGAAGCAGGACGTTGAACACATCGGGGTGAGCCTTCTCGATCTCGTCGAAGAGCACCACCGCATAGGGACGGCGGCGAACCGCTTCGGTGAGCTGGCCTCCCTCGTCATAGCCCACATACCCGGGAGGCGCGCCGATGAGTCGGGAAACGGCGTGCTTTTCCATATATTCGCTCATGTCGATGCGGACCATGCTCTGCTCGTCATCAAACAGGGCGGCGGCAAGAGCCTTGGCCAGCTCGGTCTTGCCCACACCCGTGGGGCCCAGGAACAGGAAGGAGCCGATGGGACGGCGGGGATCGTGGATCCCGGCGCGGGAGCGGAGAATGGCATCGCTGACCCGCTCCACCGCTTCGTCCTGCCCGATGACCCGCTCACGGAGCTTGTCGTCAAGGCCGAGCAGCTTCTCCCGCTCGCCCTCCATCAGCCGGGCCACGGGGATCCCCGTCCAGCGGGCGACCACCTGAGCGATCTCCTCCTCGGTGACCTTGTCCCGGAGCAGAGTATTCTTTGCCTCGGCTGCCTCGGCGCGGGCTTCTTCCTCGGCCAGCTCAGCCTTGAGTTGGGGCAGGCGGCCGTATTTCAGCTCGGCGGCGCGGGTGAGATCGTAGCTGTTCTGCGCCTGCTCGATCTGAGCGTTCACCTGCTCGATCTCCTCGCGGATCTTCTGTACCTTGCCGATGGCCTCTTTTTCGTTGTCCCACTTTGCCTTCATGGCCGAGAAGCGTTCTCTCAGGTTTGCCAGCTCCTCCTCGATCTGCCGCAGGTGCTCGGCCGAGAGACGGTCGGTCTCCTTCTTGAGCGCGGCCTGCTCAATCTCCAGCTGCATGATTTTGTGGGAGAGCTCATCCATCTCGGCGGGCATGGATTCCATCTCGGTCTTGATCACGGCGCAGGCTTCGTCCACCAGGTCAATGGCCTTGTCGGGGAGGAAGCGGTCGGCAATGTAGCGGGCCGAGAGGGTAGCGGCGGCAATCAGGGCGCCGTCCTGAATTTTGACGCCGTGGTAGACCTCGTAGCGTTCCTTCAGTCCCCGCAGGATGGAGATGGAGTCCTCCACGGTAGGCTCATCCACCTGCACCGGCTGGAAACGGCGCTCCAGGGCGGCATCCTTCTCAATATATTTGCGGTATTCATCCAGAGTCGTAGCACCGATGCAGTGGAGCTCGCCCCGGGCCAGCATGGGCTTGAGCAGGTTGCCCGCATCCATAGCACCGTCGGTCTTGCCCGCCCCCACAATGGTGTGGAGCTCATCGATGAAGAGGATGATCTTCCCCTCGCTGGCCTTGATCTCGTCCAGCACCGCCTTCAGCCGCTCTTCAAACTCGCCGCGGTATTTGGCGCCTGCTACCAGAGCACCCATATCCAGGGAGAAGAGAGCGCGGTCCCGCAGATTGTCGGGGACATCTCCCCGCACAATGCGCTGGGCCAGTCCCTCGGCAATGGCGGTCTTGCCCACGCCGGGCTCGCCAATGAGGCAGGGATTGTTCTTGGACTTGCGGGAGAGGATGCGGATCACCCGACGGATTTCCTCGTCACGGCCGATCACGGGATCCAGCTTCTGCGCCCGGGCCAGCTCCACCAGGTCCTGTCCGTACTTGCTCAGCACGTCATAGGTGGCCTCGGGGTTGTCGGTGGTGACATTCCGGCCGCCCCGGGCAGACTTCACGGCATCGAGAAACGCCTTCTTCTCCACCCCGCAGGCGGCAAAGCTGTCCTTCAGGGTGGATGCCTTCTCCATCAGCCCCAGCAGAAGATGCTCCACCGATACATAGCTGTCCCCCATTCGGGAAGCCTGAGCCTCGGCTTCGTTCAGCGCCGCCTCAAGACCCCGGGAAATGTAAACCTTTTCTGCATCCCCGCCGCTGCTTTGGGGCAGGCGGGCGATGATCTCCCGGGCACGGGCGGCAAGGGCCGCGGTGTCTGCTCCCACCCGGGAGAGCAGCTCGGCGCAAAGCCCGTCGGTCTGCTCCAGCAGAGCCAGGAGCAGATGCGCTTCCTCAATCTGCGGATTGCGGTGGGAGAGGGAAAGATTTTGGGCGGCCTGTACCGCCTCCATGCTTTTTTGCGTAAATTTCTGCAGATTCAATTCAGGTCCTCCTTTTTCGTGCCGCAGCGGTTACAGCACCAGGGTGGATGCCGCCAGATAGCTGCGGTAGATGCGTTCAACCTCTGCCACGGCGGCGGCAGGGTCGCTCAAGTGGTAAAAATATGCCTTCAGTGCGGCGTCGAAGGTGCGGATGTAGGCGGCGATCAGCTCGCCCAGGGTCTCGCTTCCGGCGGAATCGGCATCCGCCCCCTTGACAATGGCGTGCAGACGGAGCTGACGCAGGTATTTTCCCCCATCCTCCAGCCGGCAATGCACCGGTGCGCCGAAAAAATTCTCCTCCACCCGGTTCCACAGCTTGTAGAACTGCATCAGATAAAGCAGCAGCGTGCTGTTCTGGGTGCGCAATGCTACCCGCAGCTCACCCAGCGCTCCCTCGGGGGAGGGAGTGCGGTAAAGCTCCACGCTGTAGCGCACGGTGGGATTATACTTGAAATCCAGCGCAGACCGCAGGGAGAAGAGGGAGTCCGACTGGGTCAGCTGCACATGAAAGCTGTCCCGCCCGTCAAGCAAGGCCTCCAGCCGCCCGAAAATATCCCGCATTCGCTTTTCGGGGGTGACATAGGAAACATACTCCGCCAAAATCTGATTGATCATGTTGGAGCGGTTTGTCCCCTTGTGATACGCCAGCCGATCGATCTCGGCCACAACATCCTCGCTGAGTACGAGGGAATATACGGTTTTTTTCATCCCATTTCCACCATCCCTTTCGTGTTTCTGAAAAAAGTATAACACAGATTATGAAACTTGTCAAGAGGTTTATATAAATTTATTTACGAGTTATGGTTTGTGAAAAAAGAATGTGGGGAAGCCTTTTGAAAAAGGCTCCCCCACACCCCCGCGAAAACTTTCAAAAAGGGCCTTAAGCGGGGTTTGGGGCAGCGCCCCAATTATCCCAATATCCCCAAATGCTCCAGCAAAATTTTCGTTCCCATCAAAATCAAGATAATCCCGCCCGCCAGCTCGGCCCGGGACTTGTAGCGTGCGCCGAAGACATTGCCCAGCTTCACGCCCGCCGCCGAGAGGGCAAAGGTGATGACACCGATGAAGCTCACCGCGGGGATGATGTCCACCCCCAGGAAGGCGAAGGAAACCCCCACCGCCAGGGCGTCGATGCTGGTGGCAATGGCGAAGGGAAACATGGTCTTGCAGTCAAAGCAGTCGTTGAGCTTCTCTGCATCCCCAAAGGACTCGCGGATCATGTTCGCACCGATCAGCCCCAGCAGAATGAAGGCGATCCAGTGGTCGAACTGCTTGATGGTATCCTCAAAGCGGGTGCCCAGCAGATAGCCGACCAGGGGCATCAGTGCCTGAAATCCCCCGAACCAAAGCCCCGTGATGATGGCATGGCGGGGTCTTACCCGACACACCGAGAGTCCCTTGCAGATGGACACCGCAAAGGCGTCCATGGACAGCCCGATGGCAACGATAAACAGTGCGCCCAAACCCATGATGATCTCCTCCAAAATAAAAAATGACCTACCTGTCCCGCGGACAGATAAGTCTCATCATTTCATGCCGCGCCAGGCTTTCGCCAGTCTGTTGACGCGGCCGCGCAGATGCGCCGACTACTCCCTTAACTTCTCTCCTATTTTACCACGGGGGCTTGGGGTTAGTCAAGGATAACTTTTTGTCCCAAGGGGCGTGCTGAATGCACAAATTTTGCTTCTTCACAGCGTGAGAAAACGTCGTGATGTTTGTGGAGAACATATTGAAATTTTCGGGAAAATTTGCTATAATAGGCAAAGAAGACCCGATGTACCCCCAAATGCATGATTTCGGAGGGCCATTTTCATGAAACGCCGACTGACTGTGACTGCGCTGACCGACCTGCGGGACGGACGTTTTTTGTTTGTTCTTTGCTTTGCTTTATACTGTTCGGTGTACATCGGCAGGCTGAATCTTTCCGCCGCCATCACCGAGATTACCACCACAGGCATCCTGGAAAAGGATGCCGCAGGCCTGATCGGCACCGCATTTTTCGTGGTTTACGCGGCGGGACAGATCATCAACGGATTTCTCTCCGACCATGTATCCCCCTTCTTTCTGATCGGCATCAGCATCGGCGGCTCTGCGGTGGTCAATCTGATCATGTTCTTCGCCATGTATATGTCGGCACCCTTTTGGTGCTATCTGCTGATCTGGGCGGTCAACGGCTACGCGCAGTCGGCCATCTATCCCACGCTGATCCGCATGATCGCTACGGTCCTGCCCGAGCCCATGCGCATCTCTGCCGGGGCAAATCTCTTTGCCTCCACCGCAGTGGGAACCATGTGCGCCAATCTCATCAGTGCATCCATCATGAAGTTCTGGTCCTGGCAGTTCTGTTTCCTTGTGCCCGCGATTATTTTGGGCATTGTGGCGCTGGTTTGGTTTGCCGGCACTGCCCCGCTGAGTGCCAAGACGATTTCCCGCGGCGAAGCGGTATCCGCACAGCCCCGGAAGCAAGAGAAAGAGAAAAAGAGCGGCCACGGCCTGGTCTATTATATGGCGGTGTCGGGGGCCTTTATGATGATGATCCCCATCGGCGCCTTTGCCATTGTCAAGGAGAGCATCACGGTCTGGTCGCCCACCCTGCTGACCGAGATTTTTTCCGCCGAGCCCAGCTTTACGGTGGCAATCTCCACGGTGATCTCCCTGGCCGCCATTTTCGGCGCGGTGCTGGCGCGCACGGTGCTGATGCACTGGCTGCAGGATGAGATGAAGTCCATCTCCTTCTTCTATCTGCTGGTGGCGGGCGGACTGGTGCTGCTTCTGACGGTGGGAATGCATTCGTTGTGGATCATGCTGATCCTGCTGTCGGTGCTGCTGGTTCTGTTCACTTCGATCAACACGCTGTTTATGGGCATCATCCCTTTGCGCTTTGGCCGTTATGGGATGTCCTCCACGGTAACGGGGCTGCTCAATGCGGTTGGTGCCGGAGGAAACGCGGCGGCGGCCTACCTCACGGGGCTGATGGCCAAAACCGGGGGCTGGAACAGTACCATTCTCTTCTGGCTGGCCCTGTCGGGGGTGGGGATCTTTGTCACACTGTTTCTGATCCCCCGCTGGATGCGCTTCAAACGGATGTGAGGATGTATAGCCAAATCCCCCTCTGTGTAATATACTGAATATGAAAAGCTGACTGAACGAAAGGGAATATCATATGGTTCTTACCCCAAAACAAACGACCATTGCCTACCGCTGTCCCCACTGCGGGGCAGGCATTATGAGCGCGGTGGGATTTTTCGCCCTGTCCGGGGATATGCTTAAGCTGAAGTGCGACTGCGGGGAGAGCGAGCTGATCATCCAGCGCTCCCGGGACGGCAAAATCCGCCTCACCGTGCCCTGCATCCTCTGCTCCAAGCCCCACCAGTATACCATTTCCTCCTCTCTCTTCTTCGGGCGGGAGCTGTTCACTCTGTCCTGCCCCTACTCCGATCTGAACGCCTGCTTCATCGGGGAGACCAATCATGTCAAGGCCGCCCTGGCGCAGAACGAGCTGGAGCTGCTGGAGCTGCTTGAGGAGGCGGGGGTGGAGAGCTTTGAGGCTCTGCACCGGGACCGTACCCTCACCGACCCGCAGATCTTTGATATCGTCCTCTTTGTGGTGCGGGAGCTGGAAGCCGAGGGGCAGATCAAGTGCCGCTGTCCCGAGGGAGGCGAGTACGAGGTGGAGGTGCTGGATGACTGCGTCCGGGTTTACTGCACCGTCTGCGGGGCGGAGAGCCGCCTGCCCACCGACAGCGTGCTGTCGGCCAATGCATTCCTGGGGGCAGACAGCCTGACCCTGGAGTGAGACGCCTTCGACCCGGAGGCACACATTCCGCACCGGCGCATATGATGGCAGTGTAGGGCCGGCGGCCCTGCAAATTCATCTAAGGGAGATCTGACTATGAATAACTGCCTCTGCAATCTCTTTGACAACAATTCCTGCACCTGGCTCATCATCCTGGTGCTGATCATCCTCTTCAGCAACAACGGTTACGGCAACGGCTGCGGCAATGGCTGCGGTTCGGGCTACAGCAACGGCTGTGGCTGCGGCTGCTGAGGACAGCGCAAAAACACGGGGGTGCCGCATGACGCGGCACCCCCGCTTTTTGCGGTGTGCGGTTATGGGTCGAGCATATGTGCGCGCCGGCCGATCTTTTCCAGAACGTCCATCAGCGGGACGGCAAGAATCAGAGCGAACACGAAATTCCCCCCGGCGTGGAGTGCATCAAAGGGCAGACCTGCCAGCCAATAGGAGAGTGCGGCGGAGGGCCCGCCGATGAAGAACCAGGGAATGGCGGTCAGCGCCCCGAAGGCAAAGCCGTATGCGCCCGAGAGCAGCGCCCAGCCCACGGCCCGAAGAAGGGGGGGCGCGGGGCGGCGGGGAATGAGTATCACGATCCCCCAGAGGAGAAACCAGATGTAGAGGTAGGACATCCAGTAGATACCGAAGCCGTACATCAGCCCCTGCAGGAGGATGAAAACGGCGATTCCGGGGAGTGCCCACCAGCGGAAGACCCGGGTCCAGACGATGATGAGCAGGGAGACCAGCTCAATGTTGGGCAGCCCCGCCAGGACTACCTGGGAAATGTGCAGCAGCGCGCCGAAGAGCGCCCCCAGCACAAGGGTGAGCAGCCGCCTGCCCATGGCTGAGCGAGCGTGAGAGGCCACCGATCAATACCCCACCGTCAGGGTGATCTCGAACTTGTCCCCGTCGGCGATGGGGGTGGTGTCAACGCCGGTGAAGAGAGGCTCGCCGCCTTTTGTGAAGTTCCACCACTCCTGCTTGCTCTCGTCAATGGTGACGCCGGCCACGGTTTTGACAAAGAGACCGTACTGGCTCTCGTCCCCCGCCACCAGGGACTTTTCTTCCAGAGCACCACGCAGGTATTCGGCCTCGGTGGTGATGGTGTGGGTGACGGTTTCGTCGGGGAGGACGACCTCAACGGTGATGGTCTTTTCCCCCGGCTGAGCAGCTTCGCCCGTGCATCCTGTGCAGAGTGCCATAGCCGCGATCAGCACCGCAAGGAAGAGGGTCGAAATGAAACGTGTGGTTTTGCGTGAAATGTTCATGTTTCGACATTCCTTTCTTGATTTGAATTTTTGCACGGAGGGCACAGCTGCGGCCGAAGCCGCTCTGACGCTCGCAGAGCTGTACGCACGGGGGCAAAGTCTTTCGGCTCAGGGTTTATCGGTGGATACCGAGGTGTGCTGTCGCCTTCCCGCCCATCGGCAGTGGACACAGTATTCGCGGCGAATACCGGACAGCACAGAGTCACCCAACACGGCGACGGGTTCGCGGCGGATTCTCACCGCCTTCCTTCCTCCCCCTCCCGGTGCAGGATAAGTATAGCACGGCAGGGCGGGATTGTCAAGAAAAGGGGACAAAACAGCTCCCGCAGGCTCTGCCTGCGGGAGCTGTTTTTCGTCCCGGGAGACGGTGCGGGGGCGTTTTTACCCCTGCTTTCCCCGACGGTAGTAGGTCATCATTTCGGCCTCGGGAACCATGCCGCCCCCGGTGGCCCATACCAGATGGGTGGCGCGATGGGAGGCGAAGGGACGGAATTCCTCAGCCGTCTCCACCAGGACCGGGCCGTACATCCCCGCCAGGGCGGAGGGCTCCAGCCACAGATCCTCGGTGTCGGCCAAACGGGCCAGCAGGGCGTACATCCGTTGGTCGCTCAGGGTGTAGCACCCGTCAAGGAAGGGGGAAATCAGCTTTCCCACAAAGCCCGAGGGCCGCCCCACCGCCAGCCCGTCGGCGGCAGTGATGCCCCGACGTCCGATGTCGGCGACACTGATCTCATGGTGACGTCCGGTGGACAGCCCCAGGATCATGCAGCAGGCCTCAGTGGGCTCAGCGAAGAAGCAGTGCACCGCGTCGCCGAACACCTGCTTGAGTCCGAAGGTAATGCCGCCGGGGGCCCCGCCCACACCGCAGGGGAGATAGACCAGCAGGGGATGTTCCTCGTCCACGGTAATCCCCGCCGCCCGGAGCTGCTCCTTCAGCCGCAGGGCGGCCACGGCGTAGCCGAGGAAAAGGGCAGGGGAGTTTTCGTCGTCCACAAAGTGACAGCGGGGGTTGGATGCGGCTTGCTCTCGCCCCTGCTTTACCGCCGCGGAGTAATCCCCGGGGTACTCAACGACCCGCACGCCCCGCGCCCGAAGCAGATCCTTTTTCCATTGCCGGGCATCCGCCGACATATGCACCTCGGTGCGGAATCCCAGGGCAGCGCCCATGATGCCGATGGAAAGCCCCAGGTTGCCGGTGGAACCCACGGCGATGGAATATTCGGAAAACAGCGCCCGGGCGGCCGGCGAGGCAAAGACGGCGTAGTCGTCCCCATCGGCGATCAGCCCCCGGGAGAGGGCGATTTCCTCCGCGGTTTTGAGCACTTCGTAGATCCCGCCCCTGGCCTTCACCGATCCCGAAATGGGCAGGTGGCTGTCCAGCTTGATCCACAGCGATCCGCCCAGGGGAACGCCGTAATCCCGCTCCAGGGCATCTGCCATGGCGGGAATGGGGCGCAGGGGACTTTCCAGAATGCCGCCCGTCCCCCGGGTTTCGGGAAACGCAGCGCGGAAATACGCGGCGAACCGCGCCAGGCGCGCCTCGGCATCCCGGATGTCTGTCATGGAGAAGGGGCAGTTCTGTGCCGCACGGGCGAAAGGAAGACAGTGAGGATTGCGCCAAACGGCCTCCCGTCCGGCAGAAAGATCGTCTGAAAGCATGGGTGTCCCTCCTTGAAGAGATGCTGGGGGAAATATTCGCAGTTCAGCGGAGGTTTATCTCACGCAATAATCTTTTTTGTTGCCGTGTCCGCTAAAGATTTTCCAGTCGCCCACGCCAAGCCGCCGCAGAATGGCGCGGCGTTCAGCGGCGCAAAGGGGAGATTCGGTGTCCACCGAGGTCATGAGAATGGGGGCATACTGGTTATACTCGGCCTGACGGGGGGTGAGATCCTTGAGATTGATATAGATGTCCCCGGTGAAGGCCAGGTTGTGGTCGTAGTCGATGAGGACGGTCTCCCCGGGAATGTGGCCCCCTTTGCCCTCGTATACCTCGAAGTGCAGGTCGCCGAAATCGAAGAAGCCGATCTGGGTCAGAGGTTCCCGCAGCTCTTCCCGGTACTCCCAGGGGGTAACCAGTTTCCCGGGATCGGGGGTCGTATAGGCCGTGAGAATTTTGCAGATGTGTACATAGGGGCGGTGCAGGGGATTCTCCTCCCGATAGCCGTTTTCCCCCGTGTACTCGCTCTGCAGACAGAGGGCGGTGCGGTGGCTGACGATGATCTCATCGAAGAGGGGGAGCAGGCCGCAGTGGTCCACGTCGGCGTGGGTGAGGAAGATGCTCTTCTTCACCGTGTCAAAGTCGGGGATCAGTTCCCGCAGAAGGGGGAGCATCTCCTCGGCGTAGCAGGCGTAGCCGCTGTCCACAAAGAGCAGGGCATCGTCGCTGCGGATGATGGTGGTGTTGCTGCCGCAGGGGGGCTCGATGAGGATGATCTCGGTGCGGTCGGTGATGGAGTGCCGGCTGATGCGGGGATCAAAAGCATCTCCCTTAGCAGCGGCCAGCAGCTGGGCAAAGCGGTGAATGCTGTCGAAGGTGCGATAGGGGGAGAGGCCTTTCTCGTCCAGGGTCTGCATGGCCAGGTTGACGTAGACCGTGAGGGCCTGCCGCTGATCCTCGGTGAGATTGGCGGTCTGGGCCAGCCCGTCCACATAGGTGCGGTAGAAAATGCTGTTGTCGAAGACCTTTTCAGCCCGGTTGTAGTCGATGACCCGCACCCGGCAGAGCTTCTCCGCCTCGTCAAGGAAGGCCGAGATCCGTGCAGAATCCTCCACATACAGCCCCATTTTGAAAAACTGGAAGTCGGTACCGTTTTCGGTGGAGCTGATGTAGGAGATGTTGAAGGCAAAGCGGTGAATGAGCTCCAGTACCGCCGTGACGGCACCGGGCTCGTCCTTAAGGCAAAACTCCATGAGGACGATATTGGGGAGAGCTTCATCCTTTTGCAGATAGCCGATCTCGGCCAGCTGCGCATCGGCGCGGCGGAGCTGCTCCTCGGTGCCCTCTGCGTCAATGAAGAGAGTGTGGGCATCCACTGCCTTGTTGTAGCTGACTCGGGTGATATTGATGCCCAGGGCGGCAAAGCACCGGCTGGCGCGCAGGAAGGCGCCGATGTGGTCGGGCATGGTGGTAACGTAGGACTTTTTCAATGTGATCATCCTTTTCTTTGGTATGGTTCATCTTTTTGCGGGAGCCGGCGACACTGTGCCCATAACGGCACAGTGACGGGGAAAGCCCTGAAAATCTTGGATTTTCAGGGCTTTAGGTCAATTAAAGGTTGTAGTACTTGTCAAACTCTGCAGGGTGAGGAATTTTTGCCATTTCGGCGCACTCGGCACGCTTGGAGGCGATAAACTTGGTCAGCAGTTCCTTCGGGAATACGCCGTCTGCGGTGAGGTAATCGTTGTCTGCCTCCAGGGCATCCAGCGCCTCGGGCAGGGAGGTGGGCAGGCCCTTGAGCTTTGCCTTCTCCTCGTCGGAGAGGTGGTAGAGGTTGAAGTCGTAGGGACCCCAGCCGTTCTCGTGGGGATCGATCCGATTCTTGATGCCGTCAAGACCGGCCATGAGGATGGCGGCGTAGCAGAAGTAGGGGTTGCAGGTGGCATCGGGGTTGCGGAGCTCGAAGCGGCGCTTCTCGGGGCTCTTGGCGTAGGCGGGGATACGGATAACCGCCGAGCGGTTGGAGGTGGCGTAACCCACGGTGACGGGAGCCTCAAAGCCGGGAACCAGACGCTTGAAGGAGTTGGTGGAGGGATTGGTCAGGGCGCAGAGGGAAGCGATATGCTTCAGCAGACCGCCCATGAACCAGTGCGCCTCTTTGGAAAGATGGGAGTAGCCGTTGTCATCCGAGAAGACGGGCTTGCCATCCTTCATGAGGAGCATATGCACGTGCATACCGCTGCCTGCCTCGCCGTAGATGGGCTTGGGCATGAAGGTGGCGGACTTGCCGTACTTGAGTGCGGTGTTGTGGATGATGTACTTGATCATCATGGTAGCATCAGCCATGTGGACCACCTCGCCCAGCTGGGGCTCGATCTCAAACTGACCGGAAGCCGCAACCTCGGGATGGTGATAGTTGATCTCGATGCCGGCTTCGTTCATATAGCGGCACATTTCACTGCGGCACTCGTAGGAAATATCGAAGGGCTTGGCGATGTGATAGTTCTTCTGCTTGGGGACCACTACACCGAGACCCTCGGTGGCGCTGTTCCAGTAGGACTGCTGTGCGTCAACGGAGGCGCTGATCTCGCGGCCGCTGATCTCCCAGCCCACCTGGTCAAACAGGTAGAACTCAAACTCAGGCAGGATGTACATGGTATCTGCCACGCCGGAAGCCTTCATTGCCTCCACCGCCGCCTTGATGATGTTTCTGGGGTACTGGGGCAGGGGACGGTTCTCGGGGGTGTCAATGATCATGGCGTTGCCGGTCATGGAGAGGGTGGGGATGGAGCAGAAAGGATCGATGACGGCGGTGTCGGGATCGGGGATAAACACCATGTCGCTCTTCTCCACCACAGCGTAGCCGTAGTTGGAGGCATCAAAGCCGATACCGCTCTTCATGGTGTCCTCGGAGAAGTTCTTGGCGGGGATGGTCACATGGCGGTACTGACCGTTGATGTCCACCATCTTGAAGTCCACCATTTCGATGCCGTTTTCGCGGATAATGTTCAGAATATCCTGCACAGTCTTGCTCATGAAAAATTCACCTCATTAACAGAATTGGGGGAAGGAGCTAATCAGGAATATGATACAATATTTTTGTAAAATTTACAATGCAGTGAAAAAATATTTAACATTTTTTTAACTTTTTCGGGGGGCGTTTGCCGGAAATGCCCCCAAAGACTTGCAAAATCCCTGAGTGTTTGCTATAATGGAAGCAGTGAATATTTTTTCATTACATCTTGAGAAGAGGAAAAACATGAAAACAGTTTCAAGGTTCGTCATTCTATTCCTTGTGATGACGCTTTTTGCGGCCGTCTTCTGCCTGGAAAACGCGGCCCAAGTGCTGGATGTAGGCATCCCGGTGGAGGAGCATCCCGAACTGTTCCTGGGGCGGACCATGCCCACCCATGGGGAGGGGAAAATTGCGGTTTTCCTGATCCAGTTCCCCGACCACAAGAACGACAACCCCGATGCCACGGCGGCGTATTACAATGAACTCTATTTTTCTGCCGGGAAACTGGGGAACAGTACGGATGACGATCCCTGGAGAGGCTCGGTCGCTGCCTTTTACCGTGAGCAATCCTTTGGAAAATTGAATCTTTCCGGCCAGGTGTTTGATTGGTACACCGCCAAGCATGAGCGGGCGTACTATAACGAGACTTGGAGAAAAGCCGAGCTGGTCAGGGAAGTGGTAGCTCACTTCGAGGCCAAAGGCGTGGATTTTAACCAGTTCGACGGTGACGGGAACGGCGAAATTGACGCGATTGCCTATCACTTTGCCGGGCCGGTGGACACTGAGCAGGGGGATCCCTGGTACGGCGGTGTGGAATACGCCATGAATCTGGGCGAGACCGACAGTGGTCGGCGTATCAATTCTTTCATTCAGGTTTCCAACGAGGTAGACAAGGCATCATCCGAGTCCAGAACGCTGCGCAGAACCATCTGTCATGAGCTGCTGCACACGCTGGGGATGTACGATCTGTACGGCACGGCATGGTTCGCACTGGAGCCGGTGGAAGATCTGATGACCACCAATCAGCCTCTGATCAACCCCTATTACAAAATGCTTCTCGGCTGGACGAAAAAGGTTACCCTGGTGACGGAGGACACGCTGGATATTCAGCTGAACCTTTGGGCGGAGAGTGGAGAAACTCTTTTGGTTACCGATCGGTACAACGGTATTTTTGACGAGTTCTACATGATCGCCTATACCAAATACAACGCGCTTGCGGAAGGGGAAATCAGAATCTGGCATGTGGATGCACGGTTGAATGCAGACAAGACGGCCTTCCTTTACGATAACCTGTCCTATGTGCCCAAGCCCGGGGAGAATGCGCATCATGTCGAAGGTGCGCACTATTCCACTTATCTGTTCATGGAAGAGATTTCAGCTATCCCCCAGTACGACAAAGTTCTGAATAAGACGAATAATCTGTATTTCCGGGAGGGTTCAATGCTGGGCCCCAACAGCATTCCCAGCACCGACAGCCACGACGGCAGATACGTCGGCATCAAGATCGATGACTTCAAACGAAGCGGCAGTTCTGCCTCCATGGATATTACCTTTGGCCATAAGGATACCGCCGCGCCGCAGGTATCCGAGACGCTGTCCGTTCTCGGCTTTACCGCTGAGAATAAGCTGAGATTTAACGAATACATTTACCCATCGAACAACTGGGCTATGATTCGGATCACCACCCTGGACGGCGTGGCGATTCCCGCCAAATTCACCCGCACGCATTATTCGGTGCATGAGATCAAGATTGCAATTGAGGGAACGCTTCCTCAGGAGGGCTATCTGATCGTGCTTCCCGAGAATTGCGTGCGAGATTCCTCCGGCAACCCAAACGAGGCCAAGACCGTTCAGATTATGCCGGACGGATATATTTTTGTGCAGTCCAGTACGTTTATTCCCTGGTACCATGAAAATGAGGAGAGAAAATTCGAGAACGATATCCACTGCTTCTCCGATCAGAATGAAAGCATCCTCATCACCAGTACCGGCGAGGGGCGGAACGAAGCTGCGTACATTGAATTTCTGAAAACCGATGCAAACGGCGATATTCTGGTCCACAAGTTTATTCTGAATCCCTACGAGGAACGGTATTTCCCCTATGTATACCAGGCCAATGACGGCAGCTATATCATTCCGCTTTACAGCTCCCGCAACCGCGGGGTGGACTGTGTGATGTGTATCGACCGGGACGGCAATCTTCGCTGGCATAAGGAGTCTGAGGTCACGCTGTCGGAGACCTGCATTGCCTATGAAAACGGACTGCTGTTTTACGATAACGGCAACCGAAATGTCAAAAAGATCGTGTTTATCGATGCCCAAACCGGCGATATCACCCTGAGAGAACCGGAAACATGGGAAACGCTCAGATCTGCGTGCTACAACGGAAAGGATCTGGTTTATCTGTTGGGAGCAAAGGGTTATCTTTGCGCCTACATTGCCGATCCGCTGACCCAGGCCGTGAAGGACAGACGGGTGTATGATGTGGATGCATCGATTAATTACGGCCGTGAAATCGAGATCGTCTCCAACAGCGATGGAACCTATACCGCGGTGTTCGCCACCGTCAATTCCGAAACCGGCCAGGACGGCATTCTGGCCATGCGCCTGAGTGCCGATCTGGACATCATCAAGGAAGTGACAATTGATGCCACACCTACGCAGGGACGAACCACCCGCGCCACGTTCTATCCGGACGATGGGTTCTCTGTGGCCGTCTGTGTCTCCGCCGGGAATCATTCGGATACGACCTACCATGTTGTCCGTATGGATAAGAACCTGAACCTCATGTGGGAGACCGACATTGTCACCGACCAGGTTTCCTTCTTCGTCACTGCCTCCAATGAGATCATGGCCTTTGCCTCCTACTGGTCCCCTGCACGGGAAGCGTATCTCCTCAAATTCGGCTCGGAGGATGCTTTTGAGGTGATCAGCCACACCATGACCCATCACGCCGCGCAGAACGCAACCTGCCTTGCCGAAGGACAGATCGAACATTGGATCTGCTCGGACTGCGGCGGCTACTTCGCCGATGCGGACGGGAAGACAGAGATTACAGCAGCATCAATCGTTCTGCCCAAGGCTGCCCATGTGCCACAAGCCTATGCCGAGGTGGCCCCCACCTGTACCGCGAACGGTTCCACCGGCGGCACCTACTGCAAGACCTGCACCTGGGAGCTGACCCCGAGAACGACCGTCCCTGCCACAGGCCACACGCCTGTCACCGACCCGGCGGTGGAACCCACCTACGAGAGCACCGGCCTCACGGCAGGATCTCACTGCTCTGTCTGCGGTGTAGTCATCGTGGCACAGACGCCCATTGAACAGCTCAAACCCGAGACTACCGCAGTGCCGGAAA
This sequence comes from Oscillospiraceae bacterium, assembly GCA_015063805.1. Classification (GTDB taxonomy): domain Bacteria; phylum Bacillota; class Clostridia; order Oscillospirales; family CAG-272; genus SIG693. The sequence continues at coordinate 20,031 of SVTK01000016.1, read as the reverse complement.
CCACCGCAGTGCCGGAAACCACCGCAGCGCCGGAAACCACTGCAGTGCCTAAGACCACTGCAGCACCTGCAACTACAGCAGTACCTGCAACTACAGCAGTACCTGCAACTACAGCAGTACCTGCAACTACAGCAGTACCTGCAACTGCAGCAGCGCCCGAAACCACCGCAGCACCCGAAACTACCGCGCCGGCGCCGATTACCGAAGAAAACCGCGATTCTTCCCCCGTCTCCGGCGTCGTTCCTGTGGTGATTGCCGTCGCGGCCGCAATTGTGATCGCAGTCGCCGTTGCGGTGATTCTCAAAAAACGAAAATAACCCCAAAAAGAAACAGTCACCCGCAGGTGACTGTTTCTTTTTTTGTGAGGCAATCAAAGATGGGATTCATACCGCTCGGCTGTGATCACACCGTCGCCCACGGTGAGGCGGCAGATCCGCGCGGTCCGTCTCTCCACATAGCCCTCGGCGGTGCTGTTTTCATATTCCCGGCCGTGGTAGATGGCGTAATACTGGCCCCGGTGCTTGATCACGCTGTGGTGGCCGGTGCCTTCCTCAAAGTCGTTTTTGATGATCAGCGGAGCAAATTTTCCGTGGTCGGTGACCTTCACAAAGTCCACTTTCTTCAGATCCTGCTCCTCCGATTTTGCCACTGCATAGCCGATGTGGTAGGTGTCATCCTGATAGCAGCCCGCGCTGTACATCAGGTACTGCCACTCGCCTTCTTTGAACCAGAAGGGGCCCTCCAGGGTATACCAGTTCCCCTTTGGCGTGCAGTGGGGGGTATATTTTTCCTCCTCAAACTCGGGGAGAAGCACTTCCTTGGGATCATACTCGGGGGTGTAGGGGTCGATGAATCTGTCCACAAAGACCCGCGTTCCCTTGAGCTCGCACCGGGTGTTGTCCTCGGCGTACCACAGAAACAGCCCTGCCTCGGTCCTGACCATGTGGGAATCGATGGAGAAGCGGGGATAGAGGCATTTTTCGTTTTTGAAGGGGCCGAGGGGGGAGTCGGCGGAGGCCACGTGCATAAACTGGAATCCCGCCGCCGTGATGCAGGAGACATACATATAGTACTTGTCCTCCAGGCGGATGACCGAGGGGGCCCAGAAGGTGTGGGCATCGGCAAACGCGGTGACAACGCCCCGATAGGTCCATATGCCGGTCAGGCTGTCGCAGGTATAAGCCTCAACGCCGGGATCCGCAGTGACATAAAGGTAAAAGATGCCGTTATCCTCGAAAATAAAGGGATCGGGCTGGGAACGTTTTTCTTCGTTGAACCGTAATTTCATGCAGATGTATCCTTTCGGCTGATTTTTCTTCGCGGAACCGGAGTCTTGTCGGACAGTTCGTCCCTTCGTATTATACCATACTGTGGCGAGGGAATCAACACTTTCGTGTGTCCCTGTGCCGCTGCGGCCTTTTCTCCGGGCAGTTGACAAATTTTGCGGAATGTGGTACAATGATACCAGCACAGAACGGACGTTCCAATTTGTTTTGGTCGTATCTTTCTGTGCTTTTTGTCAGCCCCAAAGCGTTTTGGCTGAGGGTAAAATGCAAACTACGGGAGCGCATCCGTATTTTTATATAATTAAATGTTACAGTAGACAGATGTTACGATAGACAGATGATGGAGATTGCAATGAAGAAAATATGGCCTGAATGGTGTATTGATGAGCCGATGGGCACCGGTTCGTACGGCACAGTATACCGCGCTGTTCGTGCGGGTGAACCCAGCTGTGTCTGCGCCATCAAAATCATTTCTATCCCCCGGCACCCCGCCGAGCTGGATTCCCTGCGCAGCGAGGGCATGACCGAGGCTGAAACACGAACCTATCTGAGCGAGCTGGTCAATGATTTCGTCGGTGAGATCCGCATGATGGAGATTTTGCGGGGGGCGCCAAATATCGTTTGTGCGGATGAATATGCGGTGGTGGAAAAAGAGGGGGAAATCGGATGGGATATCTGCATCCGGATGGAGTATCTCACGCCCTTCAATGTCCACATCTGCGATAAGCGGCTGAGCGAAGCTGATGTGCTGAAGCTGGGGGTTGACCTTTGTGCGGCATTGGAGGCGTGCGCACAGCACGGCATTATTCACCGTGATATCAAGCCTGAGAACATCCTGGTGGGGCAGGATGGTACATACAAGCTGGGGGATTTTGGCATTGCCCGCAAGCTGGAGCACCTGACCTTCGGGCTTTCCCAAAAGGGAACAGTGAACTACATGGCCCCCGAGGCGGTGTACAGCTACGACTATGACGCAAGAGCCGATATCTATTCCCTGGGGCTGGTGCTCTACCGGCTGCTCAACAAGAACCGCCTTCCCTTCCTGGATACCGAAAAACAGCTGCTCCTGCCCCGGGAGCGGCAGAACGCGACGGAGTGCCGTCTGCGGGGGGATGCACTGCCTCCTCCCTGCGAGGCATCTCCGGCGGTGTCGGAAATTATCTTGAAGGCCTGTGCCTACCGTCCGGAGGACCGATATTCCACGGCGGCAGAAATGAAGCAGGCGCTGCTTGACACGGCGGAAGCCCTGTACGGCGGGGTACCCGATGGGGCGGCTTTGCCTGCTGCGGCGGCGCGGAATCACAAAAAAGGCAGAAACTTCCGTGCCTTGAAAATCCTGACGGCGGCATTGCTGGCGACGGGTTTGTTTCTTGGGGGAGGACTCCTCTGGTGGCACCGGGCGAACCATGATGCGGGCCAGCCCGACGATCCGCCGGTGCAGACACCGGCAACCGCAGAGAAAACCGTGCAGCCTGAAACCACCCGGGTACCGCAAACCGCCCCGGCGGAGACCGACCCGATTCTGCCCGTACTGGACGGCCTTTCGGTATCCGAGGCCGAAGCAGCCCTGATCCGGGCAGGCATCGGGGTGGAAACGACTGCGGTCTTCCACGAAACTGCCGAAAAAGATACGGTTTTGGCGTATGCATATGATCCCGATCGCCACACCGTGGTCCTGACCGTCAGCCTGGGGCCGAAGATTGCCACAGGGCTGGAGGTGGAACGGATGCCCGACGAGACTGAATATTTCCGCGGAGACAGCTTCTCCCCCGAAGGCCTTGTGCTGACCGTACTGTACGGCGAGCACCGGGAACCGGCAGAGGAGGACTTTACCTTCACTCCCGGCCGCTTTGATGCGGCAGGGGAGCAGACCGTGACGGTCAGCTGCGCGGGACAGACCGCGGAGATCCCGGTTGTGGTGCATGACGTGGTGTGTGTGGGAATCGAGGTCTGCCGCCTGCCCCTCAAGACAACCTATCGGGTGGGCGATCCCCTGGAAACCGCAGGAATGGCAGTGGCGCGGGTGTACAACAACGGTGAACGGGAAATCGCGGCAGAGGAGATGGTCTGTACGCCCGTGGTTCTTACCCGCCCGGGGGAGCAGCAGATCACGGTGACCTGCGCCGGAATGAAGACATTTTTTGACATTACCGTAGAGGAGGCGAACTGAGGTGAAGACATATGCACAAAACGGGGGAGAGCAGCTGCTCGATGCCGCTGAGTCCTGTACCGATTTTACCGACGTGGCCTTTGAATCCTTCTACGACACGGTGGATGACAGCAAATTCCCGGACGAGGATGCCAAGGCAATCTATCGAACCCTGCGCCTTCGCCTGCGGACGGTGCCTTTTTTCCACTATCTGAAGCGCTACATCTATCGGCGCGCCGGGCTGAAGGGCAGCTATGCCGAGGTGCCCGTTGAGGAATATCAGATGATCATTCGGGACGCTTTCCGCGAACACCACACCCCCGCGTCTTTCCGGACGGTGACCTCCAAGCTCAGCGCTCTGTCCAAAAATTGGCTGACCCAGCAGACGGTCAAGCGAAATGTGATCTTCCTGCTGGGCTTCGGCCTGGGGATGTCGGCGGAGGATGTGAATCAGTTTCTGACCCGTGCGCTGTGCGAGCGGGAGATCAACTTCAAGGATCCCTTTGAAACGGTGTGCTGGTACTGCTACAGCAACCGATACAATTATCTCAAATATCAGCAGCTTTGGCAGGCATACGAAGCACTGCCCCCCAGCTGTGCCAATGAAGAAAGCCTGGACCGTGACCCTACCGATGCCTTTCGGCGCCGGGCCTGTGACATCCGCACTGAGGAGGAGCTGATGGCCTATCTGTCCACCCTGAAGGTCAGCCGTACCGCTTCCCGTATGAGCGTGAGTGCACGGCGGCAGTTTGATGTGCTTTACGATGCGGCGCGGGATTTGATCGCGGGGATGTACAACGACAGCGAAGCCGAGCGAAATGCCCGCGTGCTGGAAGGCTATTGGGACAGGCTTTCCCACAACGATCGGATGTATGAGTGTGAAAAAATCCGGCACCTGGCCCAACAGCGGGAAAAGCACCATACCTTTACCCGGGAGGAGATCACACCGGGGGATGTGGAGCGGGTCATCTGCTCTGCCATTCCCATGGACCGACACGGGAATCTGGTGCCCATCAAATTTTCCGCCTTCCGGGATCATTTCGGAATGCGGAAATTCAGCCGTCAGCGGCTGAGTGATATCCTTGCCCGGGAGACCGAGATCGACCGGTTTGACCTCATCACCCTGAATTTCTTTCTGTATTCCCAGCGGGTGGACGAATATCCTAACCCCAAGATCCGCTATGAAGCCTTTGTTCAATCCACCAATCAGATTTTGCGGGGATGCGGTATGGGGACGCTTTATCCTGCCAATCCCTATGAGTGCTTCCTTCTGATGTGTATTTTGGCCGAGGATCCCCTGGGAACCTATGCCGACGTATGGGAGATGGCCTACAGCAACGTCTCTGACGAGGATGGGCTCCGTGCGGAGGAGGAAGAGAGATGAAGAAGCTTTTTTTGATTCTGTTTGCCGTTTTTCTGGCAGCTTCTGCGATCTGCATCAGCGCAGGGGCGGTTTCGGGCAGTTTCGGGCAGTTCAGCTGGACGCTGGATGATGCCGGTACCCTGACAATCAGCGGGGTCGGCCCTATGCCGAACTGGAGCAGTGCATTAGCCGTCCCTTGGGCCGACTGCCTGGGAGAGATCAAAGCGGCGGTGATTGAAGAGGGCGTCACCTCGGTGGGACAACTTGCCTTCTTCAATTGTCATGCCCTGACCGAGGTCACGCTGCCCGCCAGCCTGCGCCGCATTGAGCAGCGGGGCTTTTGGCGGTGTACGGCCCTGCGGGAGGTAGCCCTTCCCGCCAAGCTGGACTATGTGGGTGTGAATGCTTTTTACGAGTGCACCGCACTGCGGACCATGCACATCCCGTGGGCGGTGACTTTTGTGTCTCCCACCGCTTTCAACGGCTGTACCTCGCTCACCAAATTCACGGTAGACGGGGCAAACAGCATATATTCCGCTGGGGAAGATGGTGTACTGCTCTCCCGGAACGGCACGGTGCTTTACCGCTATCCCCCTGGACGGCCCGACGCTGCCTATACCGTTGCCGATGGGGTGTACGAGATTTGGAGCAATGCATTTGCCAACTGTGTGCATCTGGAGTCACTTGCCTTGCCCGAATCGGTGCAGGCCTGCAAATCCGATGCCTTTGCCCTGACCCAATCTCTGCGGGCAATTTCGGTATATAATGCCTCCCTTGCCCTGGATCAGGTACAGTTTGACAGGGCGCTTGATCTGACGGTGTACGGCTATCAATCCTCCCCTGCGCACCGGTGCGCCGAGCAAAACGGCTATTCCTTTGTGAGCCTGGGGGAGGCCGAGTCGTATTTCTTCTGGGATTTTGCCGACGGAACGCTGACTGTATCGGGCCGTGGGCCGATGCAGGATTTCGAGGCTGCCGCCGGTCTCAGTATCCCCTGGGCCAGCTTAACCACGCAGATCCGGCGAATTGTGGTGGAGGAGGGGATTACCTCCATTGGAAAAAACGCCTTTGCCAACTGTACGGCCCTGACCGAGGTGGTGCTGCCCTCCAGCCTGCGGCGAATTGGGGTGTTTGCTTTTGGCAAATGTACCGCGCTGACCGAGATTGCCCTGCCCGAAGGGCTGGAATACATCGATAGATCGGTGTTCCACGAATGCGATGCGCTGAAGACGCTGCATATCCCGGCCAGTGTCACCGAAATGAATGAGCGGATCTTTCTCACCTGTGACAGTCTGGAAAGCTTCACGGTGGCGGAGGGGAATCCCAGCTATTCCGCGGTGGACGGGGTGCTCTTCAGCCGGGACGGAAGCTTTTTGTATCGCTATCCTCAGGCCAAGGTGGGAACAAGCTATACCGTCCCCGACGGTGTGGAGGAGATCAACGAGAACGCCTTCTATTACGCCGTGGATCTGCAGACCATTCATCTTCCCGCCTCGGTGGCGGAGATGGACCCCACCGCCTTCAACGCCTGCTATAGTTTGACGTCTATTACCGTGGCGGAGGACAGCCGGCATTACATCAGCCGTGACGGGGTGCTCTTCACCCGTGACGGTATCCATCTTGTGCGTTATCCCCAGGCCAAGGCGGGGGATAGTTACACCGTGCCCCTTGGGGTGAAAACCATTGATTACAATTCCTTTGCACGGGTGACCGAGCTGAAGCATCTGATTCTGCCCGTGGATGTGTCCATGCTGGATTCCCGTGCATTCGAAATGCACGAGTCGCTGTGCACCGTCACGATCTATCGGCGGGACGTGACCATTAGTGCTCCCCTGTTCCCGTCAGGTAAGCAGGCGGTGGAGATCCGGGGATATGCCGGCTCTTCTGCCCAGCACTATGTCGAGACCTCCGACCAAGTCTCCAGTGAGTACAAAGGCATAAGCTTTGCCCCCGTGGGCGGGGATCCCTGCGGCGACGGGGTATACTGGACGCTGGACAGCGACGGTCTGCTGACGGTGTGGGGGCAGGGAAACATGAGCGGCTTCCTTCCCGGTGAGTCGCCCGCACCCTGGGACGGCCGGGGAGAAGAAATCCGCCGCGTCATGATCGAGGACGGGGTGACGGCGCTGGAGGACTATGCCTTCTACGGCTGCTCGGCGCTGAGCGAGGTGACGGTGGGGGCGGATGTCCGCGCCATCGGTACCTGGACCTTCCGGGGCTGTGATGCTCTGCGCACCGTTGAGGTCAGCGAGAAAAATGCCGTTTTCTCCGATGTGGAGGGGGTGCTTTTCTCTCGGGATAAAACCAGGCTGATCTATTATCCCCGGAACGCGGCAAAGAGCCGATATGGCATCCCCCACGGTGTGACCGAGATCGCCCGCGCCGCCTTCTCGGGCTGCGACACCCTGACGGCCGTTGCTCTGCCCGATACGCTGCAGGTCATCGGGGATTCGGCCTTCTTCGCCTGCAATGGGCTGACCGCCATCACCCTGCCCGATGCCCTGCAGCGGATTGAGGCGTATGCCTTTGCCGGCTGCACCGGACTGACGGCGGTCCATATCCCGGCAGGGGTCAGCGAGATCGGCGGGTTTGCCTTCCACGGCTGCAGCGGACTGACCGCCATTACCGTGGCGGCGGGCAATCCGGCCTATGCAGCAGAGGACGGCGTCCTGTTCAGCGGGGATAAAACACAGCTTCTTCTTTATCCTGCCGGGCGGGAACAAACAAGCTATGCCGTCCCCGACACGGTTTCCGTCGTGGCGGCGTGCGCATTTTATGACAGCCGGCCGGAGGAAGTTACCCTGCCCGCAGGCCTTGGCCGTATCGGAGAGAGGGCGTTTTACGCCGTCACGCGCCTGGGGACAGTTACCCTGCCCGCCAGACTCACCGAGATCGGCGCACAGGCCTTTGCCCAGTGCAGCAGTCTCCTCTGCGCCGAGGTGAAGAGCCTTACGGTGCGATTCGGCCGTGCGGTTTTTACCGCGCTTCCTCGCAGATTTGTTCTGATCGGGCCTGCAGACTCTACTGCGGCAGCGTTTGCCGCCGATGAGGGACTGGCCTTCCGTCCCGACAACACAGCTTTCCCGCAAGGGGGAAATTGAGCGGATTCCCAAAATCTTGAATATACAAACAGCACAGAACGGTGGCACGGCCATCGGTCTGTGCTGTTTTTTGCTGCGACTGCGGGGTAAAATCCAAACTACGAATTGGGAAATGATGTGTGTATAATAGAGATGTAATAAGCTGGGGCGGTGTCCCAAACAATGTGAAATCACCAATTTGTATCAATATTTTTCAGTAAGGGGAGATTCATATGAAAAAAAGATTATTCCTTTTTCTGCTGACAACCGTCTTGCTGGTGGGAGCCTTTGTTCTTGCGGCAAGTGCATCCAGCCCGGCGAACACCGTGGCCGAAGGCACCTGCGGCAGCGGCCTCACCTGGGTGTTTGACGAAGCGGGTGCCCTCACCGTCAGCGGAACGGGGTACATGACGGATTTTTCGTCATTGAGTGACGCCCCGTGGGCTGCGTATCGGGACGGTATCCGGTACATCAACATTGCCTACGGTGTGGAAACCATCGGTGACTACGCATTTGCCGGATGCACTGCGTTGGAGGGGACACAGATCACGCTTCCCACGGGTGTTTGCCGTATTGGAGATTCTGCCTTTGAGGGATGCAGCAATTTGACGGGGATCGTCTTCCCGTCGACGTTGGGATCTATCTATGACAAAGCTTTTAAGGACTGCGTTGCGCTGACCAACATTACGATCCCGGTGTCTGTGCATGATATTCGGCCAGATGTTTTTGGTGGCTGTTCCAACCTTACCATTTACGGTTATCAGAACAGTAGGGCCGAGTCTTATGCAGCGGATAACGGTATTCCTTTTACTGCTATCCAAACGGATATTGCCTCCGGCACCTGTGGCGATGCGCTGACTTGGACGCTGGACGATACAGGAACCCTCACCATCAGCGGCACGGGGGCAATGGAGGATTATTATGCCTCTTCGGCAGCGCCATGGTGGTCATATCGAAATTCAATACGATTTGTTGTGCTTGAAGAGGGCGTGACGACGATTGGCAGATGGAACTTTTATGAGTACAGTAGTTTGACGAGCGTTGCAATTCCGTCGAGCGTAACGACGATTGGAGACTCTGCCTTCTATCGCTGCAGCGGCCTAACAAGTGTCACCATCCCCATGGGTGTGACGACGATTGGTGACTCCGCCTTCTATCGCTGCAGCGGTTTGACAAGTGTCACTATCTCCACGGGTGTGACGACGATTGGTGACTCTGCCTTCAGTGGGTGCAACAGCCTATCCAGCGTCACGATTCCTTCAAGTGTGACATCAATTGGAAGCTATGCCTTCAATGGCTGCAGCAGCCTGACAAGCATCACCGTTCCGGATGGCGTGACGTCGATAGGTGAGAGTGCCTTCGGTAATTGCAGTGGCCTGACGAGCATTTCGTTTCCGTCGAGTGTGATTTCGCTTGGTGGCGCCAATGCGTTCAATGGCTGCAGCAGTTTGGCCGCCATTCATGTGGATGAAAACAATAAAATTTACAGTGACATGGATGGGATTCTCTTCAATAAGACGCAAAGCCAGCTGATTCGCTTTCCCAGTGCAATGGTCGATACAGCGTATACCATTCCGTCGAGTGTGACTGCAATTGGTGGCTATGCCTTCCATGATTGCAGTAACCTGACGAGCATTACCATTCCGTCGAGTGTGAATTTGATTGGTTATTGTGCTTTCTATGGCTGCAGCAATTTGAAAAGTATTACGATTCCTGAAGGTGTGACTTCGATCAGCGACCATGCTTTTTCCTATTGTGAAAATTTAACGAGCGTCACGCTTCCGGCAAGTGTGACTTCAATTGGCAAATATACCTTCTGGAACTGCAGCGATTTGACGAGTATAACAATTCCTGAGGGGGTAACCGCCATTGATTACGCTGCCTTTGAATATTGCAGTAGTTTGAAGAGCATGACGGTCCCGTCAGGCGTGGTGTCGATTAGCGGTGCAACCTTCAATGGTTGCAGCAGCTTGTCGAGCATTACGATATCGTCAAGCGTGACGTCGATTGGCGATTTGGCCTTCGGAGATTGCAGTAGTCTGACAAATATCACTATCCCGTCAAGTGTGATTGCGATTGGAAGATCTGCTTTTTCCGGCTGTAGCGGCATGACAAATGTCACTATCCCGTCAAGTGTGATTACGATTGGTGAAAGTGCATTCTCGGATTGCAGTAAAATGACGAGCATTACGATCCCTTCAAGCGTGACATCGATTGGAAACTATGCCTTCTCCCGTTGCACCGGTCTTACCATCCATGGCAACGCAGGATCGGCTGCTGAACTCTATGCGATTAATAATGCAATCCCCTTTGTTGCGCTGCCCATCGAGGTGATTATCGCCTCCGGCACCTGCGGCGATGCGCTCACCTGGACGCTGGACGAAGAGGGTAACCTCACCATCAGCGGCACGGGGGAGATGAGCAACTACGGTTTCAATAACCGGCCGTGGGAGGTGTTCCTCGAATCGATCACCTCGGTTGTGATCGAAGAGGGTGTAACCTCCATTGGCAATTACGCTTTTCGTGACTGCACGAATCTGACCTCTATTACGCTTCCCGAGGGGTTGATCGCAATTGGCGGATGGGCATTCAATGGGTGTGTGAATTTGAAGTCGATTACACTTCCCGACATTCTGATCTCCATCGGCAATTACGCTTTTCGTGACTGCACGAATCTGACCTCTATTACGCTTCCCGAGGGGTTGATCGCAATTGGCGGATGGGCATTCGATGGGTGTGTGAATTTGAAGTCGATTACACTTCCCGACAGTCTGATCTCCATTGGGGAAGCCGCGTTTATCTATTGCGAAAGCATCACCGCCCTGCACATCCCCGCCGGGGTGACGGAGATCGGCAGATGGGCGTTCTCGGAATGCATCAGTCTGCCTGCATTTACGGTAGCAGAAGGGAACACCGCCTTCTCGGTGGATGCCGAGGGCGTGCTGTTCGATAAGAATAAAACAATTCTGGTGGCTTATCCCGATGGAAAAACCGATGCGACGTATATCATTCCTGAGGGCGTGACTACCGTCGGTGAATTTGCCTTCAACCTTTGCGACAGTCTTACCTCCGTCACGCTTCCCCAAAGCTTGAAGACTCTGTCCGACGGTGCATTTGAAGACTGCATTGGCTTGACTTCCATCACTATTCCCGCAGGGGTGAGTGAAATTGGCGGCCGTGCCTTCGAGGCTTGCTCAAGCCTAACTGCGTTCGCGGTGGAAGAAGGGAATACTGCCTTTGTGGTGATTGACGGTGTCCTGTTCAGCGCTGACAAAACCAGATTGGTGTCCTATCCCGCAGGCAAGCCCACTGCAAATTACGCAATCCCCGATGGCGTGACGGCAATTGATAGTCTCTTGTTTTATCAATGCAGTAATCTGACGGATATCACCATCCCATCAAGCGTGACATCGATTGGCAGCTCTGCCTTCTTCGGCTGTACCGACCTCACCATCCATGGTTACTCTGGTTCCACGGCTGAGGCTTATGCCGCTTCCAACAACATTCCATTTGTTGCGCTGCAGGCTGAAACCATTGCCATCACCGTGAACATCCCCGCATCCCTTGGCTCGGCGGTTACCGCTCCCGAAGGCGGCTGGAAGGTCGGCGAGAACACCTTCTCGGTGAAGGCAGAAAGTGCCTGTGCCGTTGTTGTCAGCTATGACGGCGGCAAGACCTACACCAGACTGACCGCAACTGCCAACACCGACGGCAGCTACAATTTTACCGCAGCGAATATGACGGCAGATACGGTTGTCGCGGTTGCCCTGCGCGGGGATGCAAACGGCGACGGTAAGATCACCAACGCAGACGTCACCCGTATGAATGCTGCAAATCTTGGGAAAATCACAATCGATGCGTTTAACACGATTCTCAATGATGTAAACGGTGACGGTAAATTCACCAACGCAGACGTTACACGCATGAATGCTGCCAATCTCGGAAAAATTTCTCTCGGCTGGAATTGAAATGTAAATGGTTTGCCATTTTCATAAAAACAGAAAGGACACTCACCATGAAATCCATCTTATCCAAGTTCGTTTCGTATCTGCTTTGTTTCACGCTTTGCTTCTCTCTGTGCCTGCCGGTTACGGCAGTCGGTGAGAGCAATACGCTCGGCGTTGCTTTCTCGGTTTCGCTGGATCAGACAGCTATTGAATCCGGCGCTGCCGAGCAGACCGTTGTCATGACGCTGTCGGCAAGTGCTCCCATTGTGCTCGATGGGATTGGCTTCTACGTTACCATGGATTCCCCGCTCGTTTTCTCGAATATTACAAGCTGTATTGAAAAACTTCCAATTACTGCTGCGAATGTCACTTATTCAACTGGTATGGTTGGAAGCAAAACCACAGATGCCGAAAACGCGGAAAATGTTACCGATCTTGCCGAAATCACCTTCACCATTCCCGCCAATACCACTGCCGGAAGCTATTCCGTCGGCATCAAAGATCTTGAACTCACCAAAGACTATGGCACAATTTGGGAATCCGGCGCCTCCGCCTCCACCACGCTGACCATCACCAATGCCAATGCAGGGGCCGGCAGCTATACTGCCGGCCTGTCGGTGGACCAGACCGAGGCAACGGTAGGTGAGACCGTATACGTTAAGGTTTCCGCCAACACCGATTTCGCTGCCGCAGAGCTCTCCCTCACTTATCCCTCCGCACTGTTTACCTTCGACGAAGGAAAGTCTACCCTAAACGAGGCAAAGGTTACGGATGGAAACGGAACCATCTCCCTGGCCGACTACGGCGAGACTCAGCGCGAATATTCTTTGGCCTTCACCGCAGCAGCGAAAGGCACGGCAACCTTCTCGCTTGTCTCTGCCGCATTCAGCGCTGCCGCAGATGCCGCAAGCAATGACCTGACCCCCGCCCGCATCACCGTCCCCGGTGCTTCGGTACAGGTGAAGAATCAGCCCCATAACGTCACGCTGAATGCCCTCTTCGCCGGTCCCGGCAGCGTAGAAGACGGTGCCGACTACACCTTCTCTGCCGCCGATTCCGCTTCTGCCTATTACAACTATACGGTTTCCGCGTCCATGGGCGGACAGCCTGCCGGTGTAATCAACAACGGTGACGGTACATATACCGTCAAAAATGTCACCGGAGCGCTGGAGATCGACGGTTCCCGCATGGCAAAGACCTATCAGATCACATTCTCCACGGGAAGCGGTGTAACCGGTCTTCCCACCGATGCAACCGTCCCCTACGGCACCGACTATTCCTTCAATCTGCCCACCAGGGAACATTATTCCATTTCTATTACGTCCATCAAGTATGCCTCGGGAACGGCGGTGGAGTACACTTTGGAAAACGGCAAGGTAACCATTCTCGGTACTGCCATTACCGACAACATCAATGTGGTCATTGATCAGCTGCAGGCCGATGCTGTCGTTACCGTAGAAGGCAATGCCGCAGCAGATGCCGCAGGCTACGTTCCTTATGCAAAGCCCGGTGTTGCCTATACCCTTACCGTAAACGAAGATGCTCTGTATCAGTACACCGTTACCGCTGCCGTGAATGGTAAAGCGGTAACCCTGACCGGAGGAAACGGGAGCTACACCATCGCCGCCAACGATGTTGCTGCAGGTGCCGTCACCTTCACGGTAAACAAGGTTCTCAAGACCGCCCAGATCACCGCAACCCAGTATCTTGCCCTTGATGGTACCGCAATTTGGCTCATTCAGAACCCCACCACCCAGCTTCAGGGCAAGGTTTACCAGTTCCGCAATGTATCCATGTACTGGTCAGCAGAGTATTCCGCATACTGCACGCTGGTGGTGTCCGCCGAGAAACCCGATATCAGCGCCGACGATTTCAAGCTGATTGACGGTACCGCCGCATCCGTTGATTACACTGCCATGGACGTCAACGCCTCCGGTGCGCTGGATGCCAACGACGCTCAGTTCGTTTACAATATGTACAAGAGCACATATAACGGCATCACCGATGAGGTCACGGTGGAGAAGTATCTCCGTGCCGACGTCAACGGTGACGCAGTGATCAATACCGAGGATGCCGCAGCCATTGTGGCCAAGATCCTGGGCAACTGATACTTCCCAATTATTTCGCCCTGCCCACAGGGGAAAGGAGCATAAATTGAACGCAAAACGACTGATTGCTTTTTTGCTGGCCCTGTTGATGAGTCTATTGGTCCTTCCCCTTGGGGTATGGGCAGAAGCGGAACCCCAGTTCCGCTTTTCCCTGGCCATTGACGGATCGACAGTCAAATACGCTCGACCCGGGGACATTGTGACGGTTTGGTTTACCCTGGAGCGCACCGACAGCGCCGATCCCTTCCTGATGTATGCCTTCCAGAATGAGATCCGTTACGACAGCACCTGCTTTGCCCTGGTGGAGGACAGCCTTTTCCTCAAGGACGGAATCCAGGCCCGGGATATTGATGCCCGGGGAAAGAACCGTGAGCTGTATATGAACTACGTTTCCCTCACAGGCGGTACGCAGTGGAATGCCAAGACCATTGTGGGCAGCTTCCAGATGAAGGTGCTGGCCGAAACAGGCGCTGCAGCCCTCACCAGCCTGGACTGCAGCGTATCCCGCCCCGGTGGAAAGAGCAGCTACTCCATCGCCACGCAGGATGTGCTGGTGGTCATCTCCGAGCAGTGTACCGTTTCCTACGAAACGGGCACAGGGGAAAGCCGGCCGACACAAACGGTGACCAGCGGACAGGCCGTTGCCCGCCCTGCCGATCCCCTGCGTGAGGGGTATCGCTTCACCGGCTGGTATGCCGATGTGGATTGCACCGTTCCCTGGGATTTCAACAGAACCGTGACCTCCAACACCCGCCTTTATGCGGGCTGGCAGTGGGAAGACGGCGGGGAGACGCCGCAGCCGCCCAAAGAAGAGACGCTCCCCTTTGTGGATGTGCAGCAGGGAGAGTGGTTTTATGACAGCGTGTGCTACGTTTACCGTGCCGGGTTGATGAACGGGGTGTCGGAGACTCTCTTTTCCCCTAACGCAAGTACCTCCCGTGCCATGATCGTCACCATCCTGTGGCGGTTGGAGAAGTCGCCTGCGACAACGTATGCCATGAAGTTTGCCGATGTTGCCCCGGGCCGGTGGTATACCGAAGCCATTCGCTGGGCCGCCTCCACGGGAATCGTGAACGGATACAGCGAGGTCAGCTTTGGCCCCGACGATTCCATTACCCGTGAGCAGATGGCCGCAATCCTGTGGCGGTATGCTAAGCTCAAGAAAAAGAATGTGAATGTGCGCGCAGACCTTTCCCCCTATACCGATGCCAATCAGATCAGCAGTTACGCCATCGCACCCATGCAGTGGGTCTGCGGCATCGGTCTGATCCGTGGGATTGAGGAAAATGTACTCTCTCCCCAAACCGGCGCAACCCGCGCACAGACTGCCACCATCCTGCAGAGATTGTCTCTGGAACTGCAGAAATAAGACCGTCGAAAAAGCCTTGAAGGCAAATGCTTTCAAGGCTTTTTCAGTAAGTTAAATTCCCAATTTTAAATGAATTCCAGCGGAATAAACGCACACGTAACCGCAAGCACAATGGCCGGCAGCAGATTGGCGACTCTGATCTTTTTGCCGAACACCAGATTGATTCCCACGCAAAAAATCAAAATGTTGCCCACAACCGAAAGATAAAGCAGAGCTGTTTCGGTCATGATTGGCCTGATCAGGACAGAGAGGGCGGTGACGCCTCCCTGCAGCAGAGCCACGGGAATGGCCGAAAATATTGTCCCCTTACCCAGGGATGCTGCCATCACCATAATAATGATGAAGTCGAGAACCGACTTTGCCGCCAGGATGGTGTAATCCCCGTAGAGGCCGTCGTTGATGGAGCCCACGATGGCCATTGCGCCGATGCACACCGTAAATGAAGCGCTGACAAAGCCCTCAACAAACTGACTGTCCCCGGTGCTGCGGGTCTTTCTTTTCAGCCATGCACCGAATTTTTCAAATCCGTCTTCGATGTTAATCAGTTCGCCGATCAGTGCACCCAGGGAAAGACAGCCAATGATCAAAAAGTCCCCGCCATAGACGAGCTTCCCGTCCACCACCGAAAACATTCCTTTTAGTGTCCCTGCGACGCCGATAAAAATTACGGCAAGCCCGCAGGCTTTGCCGAGGGAATCGCGGTGCCGATCGCCGATAAAGCGTCCGAAAAGAAGGCCGAAAAGGCCGCCGGCCAGAATTGCGGCGACATTGATGACTGTGCCAAGTCCGTTCATATTCCATCCGTCTTTTTCTGTATGATTGGCAGTTGGGGAACTGCCTCCTAAAATTATACTTCGATTTTGGGGCGCTGTCAATACGTTGTTGAAGGAACAGAGGCAAATGACTGTCGGAAGAGGGGCCGTCCAACGGTTTTCCCCGGCTGTCCATTGACAAGCCGGGGAAAATCATATATAATGGGGATGGACTGCAAACCGGGAAAAATCGGAAATGCTGTAAAATGCACGGCAGAATCTTTTGGCTGATTTTTAGAAAAAGGGAAAACGATGAAACGAACCATAATCTCTATCGCATCTGTGATAATCGGCAATCTACTTCATGCACTCATGGTGACGCTGTTTTTGCTTCCTTCGGGATTGGTTACCGGGGGCACCACGGGAATTGCGCTGATCATCAATCACCTGTGTGACATTCCCATCTCGGGCTTTGTTTTGATTTTCAATGTAATCATGCTCTTAGTCGGGTGGCTGGTGCTGGGGAAGGGATTTGCCATGACAACCCTGGCAAGCTCGTTCCTCTATCCGTTCTTCCTGGAATTGTGCAAACGAATCGTTGGCGATGTTGTGCTCACCACCGACCTTCTTCTGTGTACCATCTTTTTCGGAATTGGCGTCGGAATTGCATTGGGGCTTGTGATCCGCTCAGGGTCCTCCACGGGGGGAATGGATATCCCGCCGCTGGTGCTGAACAAGCTGTTCGGCGTCCCGGTCTCTGTCGGCTTGTATGCGTTTGATTTTTGCATTATCGTGATGCAGGTTTTGATCCGGCCGATTGAAAATGTGCTGTACGGTGTTGTCCTTGTGATCATCTACACGGTGGTACTGGACAAAATGCTTTTGTTGGGAACCAGCCGGGTCGAGGTAAAAATCGTCAGCGAAAAGCACGCGGAAATCGGTGAGGCGATTTTGAAGCAGGTGGACCGGGGCGTTACCCTGCTGAACAGCGAGGGCGGGTACCTGCACAAAGAGAGCCAGCTGATCCTGAGCGTGGTGTCCAACCGGGAGTTGATCAAGGTTGAACGCCTGGTCAGAGAAATTGATCCCGAATGCTTTATGGTGGTCAACAAGGTCAGCGAAGTGCGCGGCCGCGGGTTTTCCATCAATAAGAAGTATCGGTGATGCGCCGGCGCTTTGGGGTGTTTTCCCAGCATCCCGTGCGAGATTGGCGAGCGGACAAGAAAAGCCTTGAAAACGTTATGTTTTCAAGGCTTTTCTTCTTGGCCGGTCGGACCGAAAAATATCCGTGCAGCGCATTTGCCCATTGGACAACCGCTTCATCCTCACGCAAAAAACAGTCGTGCCGCCTTACCGGCTGCTATTATATTTCAACCTCATATCCGTCATATGCCACTTCAATGCCGTGGGGTTTCATTCGCGCAACAAGCTCTTGCTGCGAGGTGTGCAGGGTTCTTGCCATGTGGCTGATACAGAATCTGCCTACATATTTTTCAAGTGCGGTTTTCATTTCAATTACCATATTCAAATTGTTGTGCTCGAAAATCCGGTAATCCCCGGGGATGTCACCGATCGTAGCATCAAACACCGCAAGATCGATGCCGCATTTTTTGATGGCACACACTTCGTCGTACATCAACCACGCGCCGTCAAGGCCGTAGAAGAGGCTTTTCTCCCCATCTGATATGATGAAGTGAACGGCTTCGTTGCAGGTGGAATGATTTGCCTTGAATGCCGAAACGGCGTATTTGCCAAATGCAGTCACATCACCCGCAGCCATGGGATAAAAATGGGCTTCTGACAAACAGCGAAGGGTATCCTCGTTGTAATGATCGGGATGCTGATGCGTATTGATGATGTATTTGATCTGATCAGCGTGCTTATCAAAGGCTTGCAGAGCGTCCGGAACATCGGCTCCCGGATCGATAAGCAGGCAATCATCGATCAAAAGCGCCGAATTGCGCCTGAAGCCGTCCAAATTTTTATGATTCCCAAAGTTCCAATCAGCGGCACCGGTGCCCAGAAAAGTAATTTTCATCAATATCCCCATCCTTTCTTGCTGTGCTGTTCTGATACAGTATTGTACCATAAAATCAATGGCTTTTCAACTTCATATGGTGAAAATGTGTTTTGATTTCACGACATTTCCGCAACAGTCGCAGCGACCATAAAACGCCCGAACAGATCGGCATAGAAATAAACCTTATTCCCGAAAAAAAACAAAGAAAAGCCTTGAAAACATAGCATTTTCAAGGCTTTCGTTGGCAAGAGGGTCCAAAAAGAATGCAGGCTCCACTTGCTTATAGCTACCCATACGGAGCAATTGTTTCAGCCTTTCATGTACCTTTTGAGTTCATCGTAGAAGTTCTCGCGAGTTCCTGCCATGATTACCACAATAATCTTGTCCTCCACATACTCGACTCTGTATGCCAGCTCGTAGTTCGTCTTGTTATAGAAAATGTCATAACCGTATATACCGGAAAGATCTCCGTTTTTTGCTTCGCCAACGGTGTGATCCTCCCTGATTCTGTCGATCGCTTCCTGATACAAACCCTTGAGATTTTTATCCTTCAGCTTCTTCAGAAACTTCGCTGCCGGAGGTAAGAATCTGACTTCAGTCATCCTTTTCCTCCTCATCACCGAAGATGTCATCATAGGTAGAATATTCACCGCTGCCGTGCGCGGCTTCTTCAGCTTCCGCTATCATTGCTTCAACGGCAGGTCGTACCTGTGCCTGCTTTGCCTTAAATTGTGTGAGAAGTTCATTTCCCGAAAGCCCCTGCGCAATAAGGTCAGCAAGAATCTGTTCGGCAAATTCTCCGCCTGCATTTGTTCTGGCAGGACGAACAACGAGTTCATTTCCGCGAACAATGCACTCCGCTTCATCTGCGAAGCCGAGCATGGAAAAAAACTTCTGCGGTATAGTAATCTGTCTTTTGGAAGAGATGCTTACGATCTTCTTATCCACTTTGGCTCCGCCTTTCACTACTGCTGTATTCATTTCGTCCTCCTTGATAGTATATGCATTCCTGATTTCAAAAATTCTTGGTTTCTTTGTTTTCAAGAATATTATACACTGTTTTTTCGAATTTGTCAATAGGAAATGGTTTTGCGGCGTGTAAACATTTCTTGTAGATATATGTGTTCCAAATAGATAAAATATTTCATATTTGCGTGATAAAATTTTGTAGATATAAAATACACCTATAGGAGCAAAGAAAATGTCAAGAAATACATACCCCTCTGAGACCATTATCAAATGCTGCACAAACTACCGTACCGGCACCCCAGTTACCGCTATCGTTAAAGAGTCAGGGGTTCCTCGCAGCACCATTTACTATTGGCTCAAAAAATATAACAATGAATGGTTTTCATAAAGAATGACAAAAAAGCGCAGTATGAGCAGTAGATTTACCTCCCGGCAAAGCCAAAACAGAAATATGGAGGACTTAGTACATGAAAAAACTTCTCTCTTGCGTTTATAACTTCGATAACTACTGTGTGGAGCTGAAATTTACCGATGGCAGCATGATTGCGATTGACATTATCGTGGCGGAGAACGAGGTTGCCGACAATATGTACGAACGATCAGAACTTGATTATCTGATCTACAACGCGCTGCTTGAATATGCCGAACTAATTTTGAACGGCGATCCCGAAACATATCTGAAAACTGTAACGGAGTATAAACCTTTAGATTGAAAATGGCAATATCGGCTGTATCTGCAAAAAGGCGGATACAGCCGATAATTTTATCTCATACGATGTCCTGTACGAAAAGGGGCATATTTCACTTAACGAAAAAGCGTGAGAACACACGGAAAGATAGATACTCCCACATTTTCGTGTATCGTATTCACTATACTGATAAGCACGAACTTGTAAAATGATGATTTTCTGCGGTGAAGATAATTACGAATTTCACAACAATCTATTTTGAGATAGCAAAACAGTCACGCGCCGAAATTCCTAACCGT
>SVTK01000023.1 GCA_015063805.1 Oscillospiraceae bacterium | reverse complement strand
CGGAGGTAGCGGGGGTATCGGTGGTGATGGCGGGACTGTCGGTGGTGACAGTGGGATTATCCGTGTCCGGTTCGTCGCCGCCCACCAGCTTTCCGATGCCCCAGACTGCGCCCACAAAGAGCAGAATCAGAACCACAATTGCGCCGGCGACAATCAGGATGCGGCGCAGGTTTTCCTTCTTTTCGTCGTCTTCATCCGCGTTCTCGTCAGCATAAATATCATCTGCCGGATCGTCAGAATCATAGAAATCGCTGTCATCGGGGCCCAGGGGAGTATCCTCTTCATATGCCTGGGGCGGCATCTGCGGTGCAGGCTCGTCCGCCGGGGGAAGGGGCGCGGGTGCAGGCTCGGTGTAGCCTTGCTGTGCGGCGCGGATGATCGCGTCGTTGTCGGAGCGGTAGGGGACTGCAGAGGCATATGCCCCGAAGAATGCACCTGCCGTGGGTTCGGGCTGGGGAGGCGTATCGGTGAAGAGAGGAATGCTCTCTCCGGTTCCCACCATTCCGGTGACCGAAGCAGGCTCACCGCTGCACAGGGGCAGAATCTCGGTAATGGTATCGGGGGCGGGGAGCACGACGTAGTCCTCTTCTTCGGGCAGCAGGCATTCCCGCAGATCATCGGCCATGGCTGCGGCCGAGGGGTAGCGGCGGGCGGGGTCTGCCGAGCAGGCACGGGCAATGATCATGGCCACCTCATCGTCGGCATTGACGGGATGAGGAAGCTCTTCCGCTTCTGCCAGGCGGACAATCGCCCGGCGAAGGGACTCTTCTCCGGCGTTGGGCCGGTCGAGGAAGGGGGGGCAATGCTGATTAAAGAGGGAATAGAGCACCATACCCAGGGCATACAGATCATCGGCGGCGGAACCGATGCCTTCGTTCTGCTGCTCGGGGGGGATGTACAGAAGGGACTCAAAGGGAACGGTGTCGAGGGCCTGGCCCAGCAGCCGTTCCTCGGCAAAATCGGCCACGCACACAGTGCCGTCGGGGGCAACAAAGAGGTTAGACGGCTTCAGATTGCCGTGGATTACCCCTTCTGCAGCCGCCGCATTCAGGGCGGAGCAGACGGCCAGACCCAGATTGATCAGGTCGTTGGCGGTGATGTCATGGGTGCGGGCAAAATCGGAGAAGAGGGTCAGAGGCTCACAACGGACCAAGAGTACCAGCTCTCCCCCGCGGCCGCGAACCAGACGCCGGTCCTCAATGGCCATGATGGAGGGAATGTTGAGTTGGCGCAGGCGGTCGGTCTGGGCCACGATTCCTCGCATAGCGGCCTCCAGCCGCAGGGCAATCTCATCCTCAGACAGTCCTTCTTCGCGAAGGGTCTGCAGTTCGTCGTTGCTGCCCGGCAGACGGATAATTTTTATCCGGCATTCGGTGCCGTCGGTATCGGTTGCGGCGTATACGGTGGCATAGCTGCTTTTCCCCAATTCATCGTCCAGGGTAATGCCCCGCAGCAGGGATGCATATTCGCGGTTTGCCTGTTCTACCGTCATCCTCATCATATTCACCTCATCTGTCAAGATACTTTGACCTTTATCAAAGGTTATTCTCCTACATTATAGCACATTCTCCGGCAGTTGTCACCCCTTTTTCACCCTTTTTTCACAAAAAAATCCCGGTGGCGGGCAATTTTGTGTGAAATATTCCCGTAGAAAGCAAAACCCGGCGAAGAAAAGCATTCTTCGCCGGGCAGGGTATGTTGATTTGTCGCTTATTTTTTGATCCAGCTGCCGGGAGAGAGGGCCAGGATCAGGGGGAAGATTTCCAGACGGCCCAGCAGCATGGCAAGGGAGAGCACCAGCTTGGAGAAGCCGGAATAAGCGGAGTAGCTACCGACGGGACCCACCAGGCCAAAGCCGGGACCCACATTGTTGAAGCAGGCCACCGCCGCCGATAAGTTTGTCTCAAATCCGAAGGGCTCGGGGGAGATCAGCAGGAATACGGCGAACAGGCAAATCATGTAGACGGCGAAGTAGGTGCTGACGCTGCCCAGGGTGGCCTCGTCCACCGGTTTCCCCTCAAAGCGCACGCTGCTCACCGAGCGGGGATGCAGCATCCGCTTGAATTCCCGGCCAACCGTTTTTACCAGCATGATGGCCCGGGATTGCTTCAGACCGCCTGCTGTGGAGCCGGCACAGCCGCCGATGAACATGAGCACAAAGAGAATCGCTCGGGAGAGATCGGGCCAAAGATTAAAGTCAGTGGTGGCATAGCCGGTGGTGGTGAGGATGGAGGCCACCTGGAAGGCCGAGTGACGCAGGGCATCCTCCGCGCTGCCAAACTGCGGCAGGATATTGCATACAATCACGCCGGTGGAGAGGGCAACAATGCCGAGATAGCACCACAGCTCGCCGGAGCGGAGGGCGGTGCGGGTGCGGCGGATGAGGATCAGATAATAGAGGTTAAAGTTCACGCCGAACAGCAGCATGAAAACGGTGATGACCCATTGCAGATAGGGACTGTAGCCGGCAATGCTGTCGGCCTTGACGCCAAAGCCGCCGGTGCCGGCGGTGCCGAAGGCGTGGACAACGCTCTCGAAGAGGGGCATCCCGCCGAAGAGCAGGAAGGCAATCTCCAGCAAGGTCATAGCGATGTAGATAATATAGAGGATCTTGGCGGTGTCCTTCACCCGGGGGACCAGCTTGCCCACCACAGGCCCGGGCATCTCGGCCCGCACGATGTGGATGGAGCGGTCAGCGATGTTGGGGATGATGGCCATGATGAAGATCAGCACGCCCATACCGCCGATCCAATGGGTGAAGCTGCGCCAGAAGAGCAGGCCGTGGCTGAGGGCTTCCACATTGGTAAGGATGGATGCGCCGGTGGTGGTCAGGCCGCTGACCGTTTCAAAGAAGGCGTCAAAGAAGGAGGGAACCTCTCCCGACAGAATAAAGGGGAGACAGCCCAGCAGGGAGGTGAGAAGCCACCCCAGGGCCACAATGGCAAAGCCCTCCCGTGCATAGATCACCTGGCTTTTCGGGCGGGAGAGGAAGGTGAGCGCGGCGGCCACGGCCAGGGAAAGGCCAGCCGCGACAAGGAAACTCCATCCGCAGGGCTCCCGGTAGATGAGAGACACCAGGGCAGGGAGGAGCAGCAGCAGGGCGGTGGCCAGGGCGATCCGTCCCACGGTATAGAAAACCATACGTCGATTCATGGGATATCCTTTCTCCGGGCGGAAATCAGTGCTGAATGATGTCCGAGAGCTCACCCAGCCGACGGTCGGCTGAGAGAACGATCACCCGGTCCCGGGGCTGAATGCAGTCGGCACCGGTGGGGATGATGGTGCGCCGTCCGCGGATGATGCCGGCGATCAGGACGCCGGGAAGCAGACCGTAATTCTTCTGCAGCTCCACGATGGGAATGTTCACATAGGGGAAGCCGGAGGACACCCGGAATTCCAGCATCTCGGCCCGATCGTCCATGATGCGGTAGAGCGACTCCACGCTGCTGCCCTCGGTGTTGTGCAGGGCGCGGGCGTAGCGGGTCAGGATGCCCGCCACCGTTTTCTTGGGGGAAACGGTGCAGTCAAGGCCCAGCTTGTCTGCCATGGCGGCCAGCTCACTGCGGTTGACCTTGGCAATGACCTTTGGTACCTTTTGGGAGGCGGCATAAATGGAGATGAGAATGTTTTCCTCGTCTGAGCCGGTGAGGGCCACAAAGGCATCCACCGAGTGCAGGCCTTCCTCCAGCAGAACCTCCTGTTTTGCGCCGTCGCCCTGAATGAGAACAGCACCGGGCAGGTCGCTGCACAGCTCGGTGCAGCGGTCGCGGTCTCGCTCGATGATCTTTACCGAGTTGCCGCCGGTAAGCAGGAGACGGGCCAGGTACTGGGCCGTGCGTGAGCCTCCCAGGATCATGACATTGCGGGCCTGCTTCTGCAGGATGCCCAGCTGGCGCAGGAGCTTCTGAATCTCGTGGGGAGCGGCGGTAAGGGCGATTCGGTCCCCGGCCCGCAGGACAAAGTTACCTGAGGGAATGACCAGTTCGTTCTCCCGCTGCACCGCACAGATCAGAAAATTAGCGGCGTAGCGGCGGCGCAGTTCGCTCAGGGCCATGCCGTCCAGAGGAGAGTCGGACTTCAGCCACAGCTCTACAAGTTCAAAGCTTCCCCCCGCAAAGGTTTCGATGTGAGCAGCGCTGGGAAGTTTGAGGATATTGTAGAGTTCATGGGCAGTCTGCAGCTCGGGATTGATGGCCATGGAAAGTTCCAGCTGCTGGCAGAGATAGCCCAGGCTTTTGTCGTTATATTCGGGCTTGCGGATGCGGGCGATGGTATGCTTTGTGCCCATGCGGCGGGCGAGAAAGCAGGAGAGCATATTGGTCTCGTCCGAGTCTGTGGCGGCCACAAAGAGGTCACAGCGCTCGGCACCTGCCTCGGTGAGGGTGTCGCTGTCGGCGCCGTTTCCACAGACGCACATGACGTCATAAATGTTGCTGATCTCGGCTATGGCTTCGGGGGAACGGTCCACGGCCACCACGTCGTGGCCTTCCTTGACCAGATTTTCCACAATGGTGGTACCGATTTTGCCGCAGCCTACAATAATGATCTTCATCCGGGTTTTTCCTCCTGATCTTGATCGATGAGGGTATTATACCACAAACTCCCCCAAAACGCAAGGTCGGGGGAGGGGATGTGGGCAATTATTCGCATTTTGCCGCCCAGTGGCGGGCGACATCCGCCATAAATTTGGCGGCGAGGGGAAGCAGGTCGGGGGTGAAGCCCTTGAGGAAAGCATCGGCCTCGTAGGTGAACTCTCCGGCATAGCCCACTTCCTTCAGGGCGGCAGTAAGGGCAGTCCAGTCGATGCGGCCAAGACCGGGAATGGTATGCTGGTCGGCAATGTAGTTGTTGTCATGGAGGTGCAGGGCACCCAGGCGGTGGCCCAGGGTACGGATGGCATCGGCGGGCTCTTCCCCGATGAGCACCGAGTGACCCACATCCAGGCAGGCAGTGAAGCAGGGAGAGATGGCGTTGAGCTCATCCACCATGGCGGCGTGGAGGGTGGAACGGGAACATACGTCGTGGGTGATGTACTTGCGGATGGGATCCCGCTGCCACATATTTTCCACCGCCACCTTGATGCCGTAGGTCTCACACAGGGGGATCAGGGTGGAATAGTAGGCGATATTGAGGGCGTGCATTTCCTCCTCGTGGCCGGCGTAGAGCTGGTGATGGATGGGATGGACAATGATGGATTTTGCCCCCACCAGAGCGGCAATCTCAACGGCGCGCTCCACGCGGGGACAGGCGATATTGCGGTATACCTCCTCGTCCTCCCAACGGAAGGAGAAGGGGGCGTGCGCCTGGGTGAAGGCGATGCCGCAGTCATCGGCAATGGTCTTCAGCTCGGCGGCATATTCCCGGTAATTGTCGGCGTTGAAGGGGGAGTCATCCTTTGTCATGGCAAAGAGGGAGAGGTCCATACCGTCATAGCCCACATCACGGAGCAGACGGATTCCCTGTTCCATGCCGAGGGTGGCGCAGAGATAGGAGGTCTGGGTGGCGATTTTCATGACAAATCATCCTTTCATGGGGAGAAATTGACTTGTGTTCAGTATAGCACCCACGGGAAAAAATGTCAAGACGAAAGACGCAAAGAAAAGGGCGGTGCCGCGCAGTCGGGGGCGGCACCGCCGGGGGAAGCTTACACCACCATGACGCCGACGCCGTCGGGGATGGCGGTGATGGAGGCATCGGTACGGCCGAGCATTTCGTCGGCCAGGGCCAGGGCTTCGGTGAGGCTATGGGCGGGGGTCATGTGCAGGGCCCGCACCATGTCATCGGGGGCTTCCGAGACGAAGATCACCCCTGCCCGCTGCAGTACCCGCAGATAGATCTGCACCTGCCACTGGTCGGGAATGGTTTCTCCGCGGCCCCGGGAGAGAATGGTTCGCATCAGGGCTTCGGGCTCATTCTCGGAGATTTGGCGGAAGAAGCCCTCACCGCCGTGTCCGTCGGTGGAGGAGGCCACCATGATGATCACGCCCCCCGCATTGACACAGGCCTCGGCGGCGGTCATGCCCTTGACGGCCTGATAGATGTTCTGATCCAGGGGATATCCGCCGTTGGAGGTGATGACAATATCGGCGGGAACGGCGGGGACGCGGCAGCGATTTAAGAGAAACCGGCAGCCTGCGGCGTGGGCAGCCTCCATGTCGCCGGCGGCGGCATAGATGGCCTGCTTTTCCTCATTGATCACCACGTTGACAATAAAGGCCAGGTTGGCGCGGCGGCCTGCCCACACCATGTCCCGGTGAATGGGGTTGTCCTCCAGAATACCGGTGCGGGCGCGGGGATGATCGATGAACTCGGCACAGTGGTTGGCCATCACCGATTCCCGTGCGGCAATACCGGGCAGGACACTCTTGCGGCCGCCGGAAAATCCGGCGAAGAAGTGGGGTTCGATGAAGCCCTCCGATACCAGCAGATCGGCCTCCACGGCCAGGCGGTTGACGGTGAGTCTGCCGCCGGAGGGCAGGGTGCCCAGCTCTACCAGCATATCGGTGTCGTCACAGTCGTGGACAACGACCTGTACCTGCCCCATAATTTCCTCCCCCAGCTTGGCCAGCAGCTCGGCCCGGGTGGTGCCCCGGTGACAGCCGGTGGCGATGAGAAGGGTGATCTTTGCCCCGGGATTGCCCCGACGGATCTCCTCCAGCATAGGGGGAAGGATGGCACGGCTGGGGACGGGGCGGGTATGGTCACTGGCGATGATGACGATGTTGTTCTTTCCCAACGCCAGCTCGTGCAGGGGAGCGGAGCCGATGGGGGAGGCCAGGGCTTCCCGTACCAGGGCCTGCTGGGCGGCGAGGCTGTGATCGGTTTCGCCATTCTCTGCTTCGGCGGGGGTCAGCACGGCCTGCAGACGGCGGGCGGGCAGATCAAGGGAAAGACTCTCTTTCCCATAAGGAAAACGCAGGGAAACGGTATCAGACATGGGGTTCACACTCCCTTTTTCTTGATTGATTTCATTATACCACACTTGCCGCACCCTGACAACCGCGGCGGGGAGAATTTCTTTGGTCGAAAATCCGCAAAACACTTCCCCGATTTGGCAGTTTTGCCCTCTGCGGCCCCCAAAATGCAAAATATGGGCTTGATTGCGGGGGAAAGATTTGCTATAATAGGGACAAGGTTAAGGGGAGGAAGCTTTCTCTGCTTCCGCCAACCATTACGGAAAGGACGAAATTCTTATGAAAAAAATTCTGTGCATCGGCAGCATTACCACCGATATTATCGTTACCCCCGCAGACAGCATTCCCGATCCCGGTACACTCCGTGCGGTGAACAGCATCACTCAGCACACCGGCGGCTGCGCCATGAATGCCGCAGCAGCTCTGGGTAAGCTGGGCGTTCCCGTTGCCCTCTCCTGCCGCGTCGGTCGTGACGGCATGGGCGATTTCGTCCGCAATTCCGCAGCCGGCTACGGCATCGATGTCCGCGGCGTGGTGTCCGGCGACGAGCCCACCACCGTATCGGTGGTCTGCGTTTCCTCCACCGGTGAGCGCAGTTTCCTTTATTCCCCCGGCTCCAGCGCAGCCTTCACCCTGGACGATATTTCCGACGAGGTTCTCGACGACTGTGACATCGTGTTCGTTGCCGGTGCTATGCTGCTGACCGCCTTTGACGGCGAGCCTGCCGCGAAGTTCTTCCAGAAGGCCCGCGCCAAGGGCAAGCTGACGGTGATGGATACCGCCTGGGACTTCGACGATGTATGGATGCCCAAGATCGCGGCCGCCATTCCTTACCTGGACATTTTCATGCCCAGCGTGGACGAGGCCCGCAAGCTGACCGGTCTTGAGGATCATCACGACATTGCCCGCGCACTGCGCGACATGGGCGCGAAGAATGTGATCATCAAGGTGGGCAAGGACGGTGCATATATGCTCACCGCTGAGGGTGAGGAGATCGACAGCCCCACCTACACCGCCATCAAGCCCGTGGACACCACCGGTGCCGGTGACTCCTTCTGCGCAGGTTTCTTGGCCGGCCTGGCACAGGATCTGCCCTATGTTGAGGCTCTCCGCTTGGGCAACGCCGTGGGTACCTCCTGCATCCGCGCCATCGGTGCCTCCACCGGTATCATGACCCTGGCCGAAACCGAGGAGTTCATGCGTACCCATACCCAGGGCTGAGCAGATCGGGATTGACATTTCCCCCGGTTTCTGCTATACTGGTAGAGGAATGACCGCCCGGCGGCCATCTGAAGCTGAGCAGATGCGGGGACACCCTGACATCGGGTCACAGATGTGACAGTGGGTAATTTTACACACGGGACAGGAAACGCCGTTGCCTGCCCGTGTGTTTTTTTTACCGGATTCAGCCTGTCGGTACCGTTGACCGCGTGGCTCCCTCCCGGAGGGAGGCTGGCGAGGGCATTGACAGCGAAGCGATCGGTATAATTTCAAGGTGTTTTGCGAAGGAGAAGCATATGATCAAATATTTGGTGCGGCGATGGTGCGGCGGGTGGGATTCCCCCTGCGACCCCGAGCGGCGGGCCGAGATCGGCCGTCGGGCAGGGGGCGTCGGCATCGCCTGCAATGTCCTGCTGGCGGCGGCCAAGCTGGTGGTGGGTCTGATTGCCGGCTCGGTGGCCATTATCGCCGATGCGGTGAATAATTTCTCGGATGTGGCATCCTCGGCGGTGACGGTGTTCGGCTTCCGCCTGGCCCGCCGTCCGGCGGACGGGGATCATCCCTACGGTCACGCCCGATACGAATATCTCACGGGACTGATGATTGCGGTGCTCATCCTCTTTGCGGGGGTGGAGATGCTCAAATCCTCCTTCGATAAGATCCTGCACCCCACGCTGCCCGTCCTCACCCTGCCGGCGGTGATCGTGCTGGTGCTGGCCATGGGAATGAAGCTTTGGATGATGCTCTTCTACGGCGCCCTTGGCCGTCGGATCGATTCGGGGACTCTGCTGGCGGCTTCTGCCGACAGCCGAAACGATGTGATCACCACCGGTGCGGTACTGCTGGGCAGTTTTCTCGGCACCTTCTTCTCCCTGCCCCTGGACGGCTATCTTGGGCTTGGAGTAGCGGTGTATATCCTCATCTCGGGGATCGGCATTGCCAAGAATACCCTCTCCCCTCTGCTGGGCGAGAGGGTGACCCCCGAATTTACCGAGACACTGGAGAAGATCGTTCTTTCCCACGAAAAGGTGCTGGGAAGCCACGATCTGCTGGTGCACGATTACGGCGCGGGACAGCGGTATGCCTCCATCCACCTGGAGCTGGATGCTGAGGAGGATCCTCTGGTCTGCCATGACATTATCGACGACATTGAGTGGATGGTGCTGGAGCAGATGAATGTGCATCTGGTGATCCACTATGATCCCGTGGTGCGAAGTGACACCGAGCGGGAAGAAATGTACCGCCTGGTGGAGGCGCTGCTGGCGGATCGCTGTCCCTATGCCTCCATGCACGATTTTCGTTTGGTGCGGGGCGCCCGTCAGGCGAAGCTGGTCTTTGACCTTTCGGTGCCCTACGCCATGCTCCCCGACTGCAGGGAGATCAAGGCGCGGATCGATGACGGCCTTGCCGCCGCAGGGAAGTCCTATCACACGGTGATCCGCTTCGACGGAAGAGAGGGATGATATGAAACAGGACGAATACCGGGAACTGCCCCGGGAACACGAACAGGCGGAGGAACACACGCCTGTGCCGGAGGAATATTCCCCCGGACCTGAGGAATATGTGCCTGCCCGGGAATACGAATCCGCGAAGGATGAGTATGAAGCCTCCCCCCGGAGATTGAACGAGGACAGGGGCGGGGAAGAAAAGGAGCAAAAAAAGCGCAAGCTGATGCGCTACCTGCTGGCCGCGGCGGCCATGACAGCGGTGGTCACCCTCTCGGCGGGAGAAATGGGCCTCATCTCTCTGCCGGGCATCGGCTCTGCCGTGCCCGATGCGCCTGTGACTGACGCACCGGTAACCGATGCCCCCACGGACAGCGAGCCCATTCCCTGGGGAACGCTGACTCCCCATGCGGGCAATGTGCGAATGGCCGATCTGCACTATCCCACCTACACCGTCCGGGCATCGGCGGGGAAGCAGTACCGTGTGGTTTTTCATCCCGAAGATGAAGCGGCGAGGACAGCGTATTTTGATTACCTGGCCGAGTATTTGACCCATATGTATCATGTTCTCTCCTCCGGCACAGCCGATATGCTGATCAACACCCCGGAGGAAAGTCCCTATCGGCTTTCGGTTACCGACAACGGCCTGCCTTCCCTCCGGCCGGTGTGCATGGGCTTCTCCGCCGAGGGGGAATACACGGTTCCCGTGCAGGCCGACCAGCGTCCGCTGGAGCGGGTGAAGTTCCTGGATACGGGCATTTACCTGATCCCCATGTTCGGGCAAAGCGGCGGTGGGACGACGGTGCTGACTGCGGCAGGAGAGACGGTTCAGCTGTCTGATTCGCCATCCTGCCTGGGGTACCTTGACCTGTCGGCGTTCACCAACTTCAATTTCGGCAATTACGGACGAGTTTCAGCCGAAGGGGTCGAACGGTACAGCGCCGATTCCTACCGGGAGCACCGGGCTGCCATTGCGGTGTATATTCCCACCTTCAGCAAGACGGACTTTGATGTGTATGCGTTCAGCGTGACGGAGGGCGAGGCGGTGCTTACCCTGCCCACCTTCCTCTCACTGGAGGAATATGATCCCGCCGACAGCGGTGGAACAAACTGACGGATAATCGAAAAGGAGAATGACTCATGGAAGAAAATAAGCTGCCTCAGGAAAAAAACGCCGAAAAAAAGACGGCGGACAAGCCAAAGAAAGACTCTCCCGTGACGGTGTGGGATTTTTTGTGTCTCCTTGCCTTTGCCTTGTTCGGGGTGCTGGCGCGTTTCCCCTTGATCAATGAAAAAAGTGTGGGCACGGTGCTGGATGAGCTGACCCATTTTGGCTGCTTCCGACGGTTATTTGAGGTGTTGTTTGTGCTGTTCGGCCTGGCGGTGCTGGCCGATATCAACCGCCTGGCAGTGCGGTGCATTCATCCCCGGTCCAGTCGCGCAAGAACCTTGCTTGAACTCTTCGCCAGTGCGGCCAATTACCTGTACATCATCCTGGGGCTGATCTTGGTGCTGATGGCCTTGGAGGTCAACGTCGTGGGGATCGCCACTACCGTGGGAATTCTGGGTATTGTGGTGGGCTTCGGGGCCGAGAGCCTGATTGCCGATATTTTCACCGGCCTGTGCATGATCTTCGAGAACCAGTTCAATGTGGGGGATATCATTGAGATCGGGGGTTTCCGCGGCGAGGTGATCCGCATTGGGGTGAGAACCACTGCACTCCGTGACCGCGGCGGCAACATCAAGATTATGAACAACTCCAATATCAAGGATGTGCTGAACTGTTCCAACCGCTCCTCGGTGGGAATCTGTGAAATTCAGATCCGTTACGATGCTGATCTGCCCGCAGTGGAGGCGGTGATTGAAGAGACCATTGCCGATCTGCAAAAGCGGCAGAATGCCGATTATGATAAGGTCAAACGTGAGGCGGGGGAGAAGAAAGCGAAAGACCCCAAGGCGGAAAAAGTCAGCCTTCCTCCGCGATTTGAGAAAATTTCTTACATCGGAGTCAATGACCTGGCGGAATCGGGGGTTATCCTTCGCGTGATTGCCCAGGCCAGCGAGAAGGATATCTATTCCTGTAATCGCCTGCTTCGCCGCGAGCTGCTGCTGGCATTCCAAAAAAATAAGATAGAAATTCCCTTCCCCCAGGTGGTGATTCACCGGGGCGAATGAGGAGCGCCGGAGGGTGCCGTGCGGGATCGCACGGCACCCTTTCCCTGTCCGAAAAGAATAAAGCTGTAAAACCAAAGGACAATCCCAAAACTAGCAGAAGGAATGTGCAATATGCACAAAATTCGGGGGGGGGGTGCCCCATTTTCGTTGTATATTATAACGGCATT
>SVTK01000015.1 GCA_015063805.1 Oscillospiraceae bacterium | reverse complement strand
CGGCAATTGTTTGCTGAAAGGCATCGCTGATCTCCGCCGCCTCCTCAAACGTGATCTTCCCGGCGAGGGCATCGTCGAGCGCCTGCTTGTATGCCTGGGCGCTCCGCAGGAAGTTCTTGCCCGGATAGAATCCGTATTTTCGTATGTGCGGCAGGACCTCATCGCATATCCACCGCGTGAATTCCTCGGCGATGGGCAGGCGCGAATGAAAGATCAGCCGATAGAAATCCCCCTCGCAGACGTATTTCTTATGCACGCACTGCACGGCATCGCTGCCGTCCGCCTTTGTGCCGGTGACCACCCATTCGTCAACGGCAACCGTCTCGTATTTGCAGTGACGTCGGATGGCATCGCGCGGATTTTTGTAACCGAGCAGCAGTGCCGTCTCGATGGCAGGCACATACACCGTGCCGTCTTTGTCAATTGTGTGCAGGTTCCCAAGCGAGGTATCCGCGAACGCCTCGAGCATGGAGCCTTCAAATTCCGGTAAGTTTTTCATAGTACCCCCTACGTCGTGTTTTGGATTCATCAAACCATCCTCATCTCCCCACGTTTCTTCTGCTCAATCTCGCGCTTCAGCTTGGAATCCACCGCAGGAACCTTGCTGTCTTCCATCGCCGAACTGGTATCGATGATGCTGCCGGCGTGGCGCATCAGAGAGGTGATGTATCCGCCAAACTTCGGCGGAAGGGTCGCATTGTTTTTGCCGGTGGCGGTTTTCTTCGCCTCGGTCAGCTCATCGTCGCTCATCTTCTCACCGTAATGCACCGCGATGTTCACCACCGCGTTGCGGATGGATTTGAATTCCTTGTTCTCCTCAATCGGAATTTTGATCGGGTTCGCATCGGTATACGTGCGGCTGATCTCGCATTTGCACTTGTACCACAGGTCATAGAGCTCGGCAAGGTCCGGCTGCACGGCGAGGATCTTTACGATTTCATCGACGATTTTCTTCGTGTTTTTATCAAGATAGCCGTACTGCTTCTTACCTTTTGCTTTCTTCAGCCGCCCGGTCAGCTCGAGAAACAGCAGCTCCATCGGCGGACAGCGGTAGGAATGCCGCGAGATTTCCTCCACGATCTCCCGCATCCGTTCACGGTATCTTGCACGAAGATCATCACGGATGCGCGTCTGTTCATCGTAAATGGAGATGAGATTCTGCCGGAAGATGTCGCCGGCGACGGTTCGCTTGATTGTTTCGATGCCGTCCTTGCTCAGATACGGCTCCTTCGGCCGCGTCGACCAAACGAGCATATGCACATGCGGATGGTCTTCCTTGTCATGATACGCCGCGTACCAGCGCAGATTTCCCGGCGCGATCCGCATCGCCTGCGCGATATCGTTCCGTCTGGAGCGGAGCAGATTCATCCATTGACGTGCGGAGTTGTAGCCCAGCCTCTCGGCATCCTCACGCTTCAAGGAGAAGACCAGCCCCCACACGTTGCCGGGGTGGTTGTCGATCTCTGCCTTGACCTGCGAGAGAACAATCGGCACACCTTCGTCGGAGAATAGCCCGTTGGATCCTCTTCGCTCGCCGACATAGTCCGCCATTCCGCCGCGAGGAAGCACCTCCACGCCTTCGCGAGTGGATATATATTCCGCATAGCCACCGCGCGTGCCGCCGTTCTTGGGCGTACTCCGTGGCGAATAGTACGGCGCTTTCAGTATCAATCCTGCCATTCTTCACGTTCTATCAGCACATCATCGGCATCGAGCGTGCCGTTCGTACGCTTTACCTGATTCAAGGACAGGATGCGCATCTCTTCGATCGCATCATCATCGTAGCCGTCATAGCGTGCGAGAAACCGCGCGAGCAGGTTCTGATCGACCGCCAGCTTGAAGAGAATGCGCGCCAGCCGTTCCTCTGTGTCACGGATCTTTGCGCCGATCACCGACTCAAGCGCCGGCGTTAAGTACCGCTCCACGCTCTCACGGCTCTGCCACGCGATGTAGAAATCGACCGCGTCACGGATAAAATCGTTGCGGGACGGCAGGCCGAGCTGCTTGTACAGTCGGTCACATGTATTCCATTGTTCTGCGGTAAGGCGAATACTTTTCGCCGGCATCGCATCGGTATTGTTTTTTGCCATAATATCCTCCATTTCTGTGTCCCTATGGTTGAGACACGCAAAAAGTCCCGAAAACACAGCAAATTCGCCATGCGGAGACACGTTTTCGGCAAATCGGTTCCCTGCGAGACACACGGTGCCGGTATAATGCCAGCATCCGAAGTTGCCTCAATCGACGCAAATCTGCCCAAATATCCCCGCACGGCGTTGCCGGACGGTGTGAACTGCCGTGTAGGGATGCCGACAGCTATCAGCCGGCAATCCCATGAGACACGGCTTTATCCTGCTTCTGAATCATCCGCGTAATGTCCCCTGTATTTCTCCTCAAAAACCGCTTTTCTTTG
This sequence comes from Oscillospiraceae bacterium, assembly GCA_015063805.1. Lineage (GTDB taxonomy): Bacteria > Bacillota > Clostridia > Oscillospirales > CAG-272 > SIG693. The sequence goes on along the minus strand of SVTK01000015.1, from coordinate 75,198 downwards.
ACTATGCGGCGCAGTTTTTAACCTTTGGAACGCTCCCGCTTCTTATCGAATTTCGCAAGTTTCTTGAAAAGATTCACCTTCGCCTGCTCCTGCACCAACCGCTTCATCTGCTTGGCATCGTAATATTCCTCCGCGATGTTCAGCGGCAGGATCGTGTACTCGAGCGTTCCGTTGTGTACGTGACCGTCCTTCGTCTGCACGGTCGTATAGCATGTTTCAATCAGCCGCTTCTCATGCAGACCGTCCACATATTTTTTCACGGTGTTCTTGCTCATGCCGACCGCTTTGCCGATGGTTTCGTAGCTGGGATGACACTTGAATGTTTTCCGATCCTCGCGGTAGAGCAGATACGCATACACCAGAATCTCGCCCGAGGATAACCCGAGACTGAAGATGCGCTGGGGCAGGGGAAAGAATTTTCCTTTTGCGTACGAAAAGAAATCCGCTTTGTTTTTCGCGTTTGCATAATCGGTGAAGTCGGTTCCGGCAAAGCAGATCATACTCTGCTCACGAAGTTCATTCATCTTCGTCGGTTCGAGCAGATCCGGATCGTATTTGCAGAGTGTCAGCATTGCGAGAATGATGATTGACAAATCCCACGGCGCGGTGCAGTAGATTTTGTATGCGCCGATGGCGTTGAGAAGGATTTCGGGAGTCAACTCATCGTATAGAATTTCACGGATACGCTCGCGGCTGAACGACCAATCCTGAATGCAGACTTTTTCTGCACTCCATAATAGGCGGAGAGAGTAATCCACCTCGGCTGCGACCTTGTGATTCGGATAGCGGTCGAGCAGATCGTAGGCGAAGAGTCGGTCGAAGAATTCCTGCGCGGTTTCGGGTGAGTCAAATTTATTTTCCATTCAGCACCTCACTTTCCTGTGTTCTGTTCCACCCATTCGATAAACTTGTCCCGCGGCACAACAACGCGTCCCTCGATCCACAGTGCAGGGAAGCCATCCTTTTTCATGAGCTCGTACACGGATGATCGGGAGATGCCGAGTGCATGTTCCAATTCAGTGGCGTTCAGCATCAGCGGGAGATCTTCGAAGTTTTGGTAGGTGCATTTTTTCATGTTGGTTCTCCTTTCAAATAAAAAACGGAATCCGCACAACAACAAAACACAATCATCCCGTAGGATTTGTATCGAATTGTTATGCAGATTCCGACCCTGACTTTATAAGTGTGTTCCCGAATTCACAGCCGGGAGGATGGAATTTATTCGCCGCGCGAAGCGGCAGTTATATGGTTTGTGCACGGACTGCGTGCATTGGCGGATGGCGCAGGATTTTTACGCTGAGAACGACTGGCTGCTGACATTTCGGACAAATGAGAATCGAATCGCCGTAGCCGAGCGATTCAGATTCTTTCAGCTTCCGCAGTTCCAGCACGTTTCGGAAATTCACATCCGGCACATCGGCGAAGCGGTGATTCCCGTACGGACATTTCAGTTTTGGCATATGACGGCAGCCGTCATCGGTGCGTGTTCTTTCGGGCATTTATACTCCTTTTGGTTATTTATATCTGATTGCATTTATTCACATACTTCTTTTGATACTCAGCTAACATGAGGCAGGGGTGTTCAGCGCAATCAGAACAACTTCCAAGTTGTTTCTCTCGCACGCATTTTGTAAACGGACAATCTTCGGCGAGTTTGAATATACATTCCGATTGACAACCCATACATCGTATTTCCTGGAGGGGAATTTCTCGGTTGAACATCTCCCGATAAAAGAGTTGTGCTTGTTTTCTGAGTGTATCATCATTTTTAACTGTTGCCTGATATGTAACACAGCGGGAACAATCGTGTCCGCAACAACCAACTTGGTTCATCTTCCTCACTCCCAACTCTTGTTTTATATCTCAACATCCACTTTCCCCAGCTTCTTCGATACACAAACCGCCACGCCCTGGATCTGCAGTTCCTCGGGATAAATGTCTCTGTATCGCTCTCGGTCTTCATTGCAGGAACGCAAGAAATACCGCTCACGCTTTTTGTTGTATCCGAGCACCTTCAGATTGTTCACGCCCTGATCCAGCGCAACGACGATATCGCCGATCTCCGCCGTATTCTGCTTGCGGATCACAACGTAATCGCCGGGAGCGATTCCCGCATCCACCATGGACTCGCCTTTCGCGATCAGCGCAAAGAATTCGCCTTGCCCGATCAGCGATTCCGGCATGCGGATGTACTCGATGACTTCCTCTGTCTCTTCCTGACCCTCGCCGCAGGCAACATAGCCGAGCACAGCCATGGCGGGATGTCTTCCTTCCATCTCCATGCGCAGCGTACGGACAGAACGTCTGCCGCGGTATTCCAGTTCGCCGTTCTCCTTCATGTCTTTGAGACAGCGGTGCACGGTGGAAACGGAGATCCCCGTGCCTGCCGCGATATCGCGCACGGAAGGGATTGCTCTGTAGTTGCTGTAATACTGATCGATGTACTCAACGATCGTGGATTTTGCTTCATTTCGGATGTTTTTCATGGTGCCTCCAATACGGAAACAAACTGTTTCAATAATATTCTAACACAGGTTCAAGTTTTTGTCAAGATATTTGAGACGATTTGTTACAGATGGTTTCTTTATTTTATGCGGATTAGATTTGAGGCAGGGAATAGCTGTCACAATGCGGCACACACGGCGAATGCAGGGTGATGTTTTGTTCGGAGGGGAATTTTTTCGACAGGGATGAAAAACCACCTGTGTGCCATTTACGGCAGTCACAGGTGGTGGTGTTTATTGCTTACAGATGGTGAGCATGGTGTGAATGTCAAAAATTCCAGAGACCGTGAGGAGCCCGTCTTTGAAGTCCCAACTGAACTCCATCTCTTTGACTTCGCGAAATGCACAGGATGGAATGACATCAATCACGGTTTCACCTTCAGGAATGGTAATGGTGACACGATAAGGTTTTTCCTCAATTTCTCCACCGGTGTTGTAGTTGATCAGGTGCAGCCACCAGTGTTGTCCTGTTGCGTCGCTTCGGAGAGTGGTTTCAACCTTGCCGGTAATATCTTCGGTTACGCGGACAGGCGCAAACATATCGAGTGTTTCATAGCTGCTGCGTAAGGCTGCGGTTGCTCGTATGGTGCGCTCAGATGAGGTTCCTGTGGCATAATTTTTGCATACCAAGATTTTGCCAACTCCGCAAGGATACACTGTGCCATCCTTGGCGTCGGAAAATTTGGTACCGGTCAGCGATTCAAAGACGTCGAAATCGTAGGCGGGGTAGTCATAGCCATTTTCCGAGGTGTAGTTAGTGGCGAAAGTCTTGCCGAGAATGAGTAGTTGTCCTCCGTTGCACACATAGGCATCAAGCATGTTGAGAAATTTTTGATCAAGCAAATGAAGTTCAGGGAGTATGATGGTTTTGTACTGCTTGAGATCGTTGACAGTCAATGTGTTTTTTTCGGGTAGAATATAATCAAAGGGGATTCCATTTGCAGCTAGCAGGGAAGAGGCCACACGAGAGGTGTTTTGGGCAAACTTAACCTGTCCGGAGCTCTTGTGGTGATAGGTATAGATGTCGCGCCAGGAGTAAACGACAGCAGTTTCGGCAATCGAGGTACTGCTGGTGAAAGCGTCCTCGTTTTCGTCTATGATATTGTTGTAGTTGTTCAGAACGGGGTAGAGATCTTTTGCAGCATAAAGAACGGGCATCATCATTGAGCCGCCCGAAGCCAATGCCTCAGCATATGCGGTGTAAAGCTTATAGAAGGGATATCCTTGCGTTTTGGTATTGTTGTATTGCGATTGCATGGGGAGATGTTCGTAAATGGCTTCATATTGGCGGAACATATATAGTGTGCTGTCCTCGCCGCTCTCGAGATTTTTGACATCGCCATATTCTGAGATCATATGCTCATTGCCTCCGAGCAAATAATAGGCAGCGATACCATTGTTCATATTTGTATTGGGCCACATGGAGAAATCAGGATTAATCTTACGGGCATCATCTCGCAGCAGGAGCAAAAAATCGAGGTATGTTTGGGCACGGAAATCATAAAAACAGCGGCTGACGCTAGTCTGATTGGTGGGGACGGTTTTGAGCAGTTTTTCCTCGCGGCCTAGTTTTTCGAGCGAGAATTTTGCCCACGCATCCGCACAGTACTGACAGCAGCAGTTGAATCCGGGACCGTAGGAATAGGGGTTCGCATCGCAGAACATCCCGTCGAATCCGGCTTGGGCGGTGCGCATAGTATAGTCATAGATCAGCTTACGCCAGTTGGGATTATTCAGACACCCGCCGTCATAAATTTTGCCATTTGGATAAATTGCAGCATAATCCTCAATTTTCAGACCGGCAGCTTCAAAGGTTTCCCTTTCTATCAGGATCATGGGAAGTGAAGAGATAACCTCCATGCCCATGTCATGTGATTCCTTAAGCGCCGGAGCAGTATATTCCATGAGGAAATCGGTATATTGCGGTATAAGATATCCGCCTTTGATGGTCTCGAGATTTTCATTTCTTGCACGTGGATATATGTTGATCATGTTGTTTCGCATGGTTCGTGCAACCGAGAGATTCCAAAAGGCGGGTTCGCCGGATTGTGTGGTGGTTTTGACATGCTGCCAATCCAGCAAAGCACGAACCAGCTTTTTTTCTGTAACGTTATAAACGATCGAGGCATTGGGATTTGGGGTAAACTGTGTGACCGCCGGTTCACCGGTCGTTTCGGGAGCCAAAATTTCTTGGAGGGGGACAGTTGTTTCTGGTGCTATAGAGGTTTGGGGAGCGGCAGTTGGCTCAGATATTTGCGGTTGTTCGAACGAGCAGCTGCCCAAACTAGGGAATGCAATGAGAAACAGTAGCATACAGCATATAAAAGATGTCTTCATTGTTTGATCTTCCTTTTGAGTAATAAAAAGTGGTTGTATGAATACTGTCTGTGTCACAGGGAAGGTATATGCAAACTGAGGTGTGTTTCAACGAATGAGAATGTAGCTTGACATTTCAGCGGGATCAAAGTTTTCAAAATCAAACTCGCTTTTGTCAGATTTCATCAAAACCAAACCGTAATATCCACTTTCCGCAACCGTATAGGAAGCAACAGAATTCCACCCATTCTTAGGATAGTACCGCGAGTAGGAGGTTGAATTGACACTATCTGTTTTGGCAAGGGCCCATTGGAGATTCTGGGTCGAAAGAATAGTTACTGTCTGACCTTCTTCGAGATAAATATTGATTTCCGAGGTTGCTCTGGTGCGGTCGTTTGCATAGCTTTTTACAAATTTGTTTCCGTATTGCATCAGGACACGACTGATTTCCGGCTCCTGTTCGGCGGTACTGTCTGTATCATCAGGATCTACGGGATTCGGATTTGGGACCAAAGAAAGTTGTTCAAAGATTAATTTTGCAATGATTTCATGCCCTGCCTCATTCGGATGAAGGCCATCAGGAAAATATTGTTTTTTGTCTTCGGGGTTTTCCGGGGTGATCGGACACAGGTTGAACAGATCAATTACCGGCACGGCATATTTATCACAAACTACCTTGATTGCGTTTACATAATCCTCGAGCTTATGACCGTTTCCATTGGGAAGATTATCATAGGTGAACTTTGTTCCCGTGATTTTACTTGTTCCAAATCCATAACGATGTAATGGCGTTACAAAAACAAGCTGACTGTCAGGGTGTTCTTTCTGGATACCGGTGATTACCGTATCCAAAGCACCGTAGAATGAGACGTCCGATGTGTCAGATATGGTGCCGAGAGGTGTTTCGTGACCGTAATCATTGGTCCCCATGAACACGACAATTAAATCGGCAGCAGGGATAGAAGAATAACGTCCGACCAAAGGAGAATTCTTCGAGCCGTAATCCGATCGCTGACTAATGCAAGAGCCTCCAACACCCATTGACCTGACCGATTTGAATATGTTCATATTGCTCAGATAACTGTGATATGTTTTCGTGGTTCCGGTACCAGCTGTGATACTGTCGCCGATAAACACCACACTGGTGTTGCTCCAGTTGAAATTATCTTTGGACACTGGATCAGTAACAGGCGAATCAATGGCAGTCCCCTCTACAATGCTGTAGACGCCCATGGTGTTAGCAATAAAGGAAACGGTCTCCGAAGTTGCGTCATAGGTAGCGTTGGTAGTGTTTCCTTGTGCGTCAACTGCCTTTACTTCGATGCCCTTGGAAGAATCCCAAGGCATGGTAACAAGTGTACCTGCGAGACTTTCAACGACTTTGCCTGCAGCGGTGGCAGTGATCTTAACTGTGGTAGCATTTGGGGTGGTAATCGCAACAACCAACTTTTGGAAACCGCCCAACTTTAGTTCCTTCAAAGTCTCGCCGGGAACAGTAGCTTTGGTGCCGTTCTTTTCAAAGGTAATGCTGTTAGTGGAGCTGAGGAGGTTCTTAACACGCAGCCCAAACATGGTGGTGGAAGTCTCGGTCTCGTACTGTCTGTGTTTCATCAGCAGGGGAAAAAGAACGGTGGATTTAATGGAAGTATCGGTGGGCTTTGTGGTGTTGTTATCTTCATTAGTCTTAGGGACAGACCAAAGCTCTATCTCGGTAAAGCGGCAGTATCGGATTGAATCGCCTTTGATTTCGGTTTGGCCATGCAGACATGTGGGCTCGGGAATGCAGAGACGGATGTAGAGTGTTTCAGTGGGATCAAAAGAGGCTTCAATGTAGGAAGTTTTGTTACCACTCTTGTCTTCATAAATATGGTAGTTGTTTCCGCAGTAGATTTTGTCAACGGAATGAACAATCTTCCAAGAACCATCTTCGCCGGTTGCACTAAGGGCAATGTCTAGACTGTCAAGCGTTCTCGCACAAAGAGATCCATTGTTGATTTCGTCTAAAAAGACACGTGCGGTGTCAACCGTAGCGGGTTTAGTAAGTTTAAAGCAGAAGATCATAAGATACTTCGGATTTGTGGCTTCACTTCCTTTTTTTCCGTTGACATCAAACAAACTGGACTGAAGTGTGCTGCCACCCTTGGAAATGGTGTCTGCTGAGACGGAGGTTCTGGTGTTAAGAAAGGTAGAGTTACTGTTGCAATCGTGAGTTCTTTGACCATCGGTCGAATTTGCGGAACCTGTTACATAGGTAGTTCCGAAAAATCCGACATTGGCCTTTCCTGCTAGAGCGGCACCGCGCATTACGTTGGTACGATCTTTGTAATAATCGTCATCGTATGGGGAAGTTGTAGCGGTTGAGGAAATAATTAGCAATGAGCAAAAACAACTGATTATGAGTAGCAGGGAAATGATTTTCATTAACAGGGAAATGATTTTCATGTTTCTTGTTCCTTTCTTTGTTATTTGATTGGATCTGTTAACAATGATATTATGAGTCATTACTTCTTTTCGATAAATTTCGATATAGATGAAAATTTTATTTTCATTTATCTGGGATTAATCAAGCTGCAATATTTCATCAATTGCAGTCCCCTGAGCATCATCCAGAACAGCGCCCAACAACTTGGCGTAGGTAGGTGCTTCATCAACGATCGAACGTCGTTCGATTTCCACACCTGCTTTGATGTGAGGTCCTTGGGCTACAAGTGTGGGCTGTGGCCCCTTGTCCGGGAAATAGCCATGCGTCGCCTTGCCAAAACGGAAATCACTTAGATCAAGCTGCGCAATTAACGGACGCTTACAGCTGTCAGAGAAAGAGGTATAGCCGTCACTTTCCAATACAAACGCAAAATCTCCGTCAAGATGTTCGCTTTGTGCGATTTCTTCGCGGGTATAGACCGCATTAAAACCGTAAATCCCCTCATCTCTTAGCCGGCAAAGTTCTTCATAAAGCTTATTTCGGAGTTCTGTATTTGTGGAATCTTTCAAATAAACCAAACTGGACATCGCGTTGGAGAGACAGTAAGCCGAATAATCAACTGCTTTCCCTTTTTCGTTTACCGTTATATATCCGCGATCTGCCAGTAATGCGTTGAGTTTAATGGTGCGCTTGATTTCCAACTGTCCATGGTCACTAACCAAAAAGATGTCAGTGTTTTCAAGTTGACCGATTTCTTCCAGTGCGTGGCAGAGTGTGCCGATTTGCTCATCCACAAGGTCAAGTGTAGGGTTGATCCACGGACCGAACGCACCCTTGGTATGACGGATATTATCCATGCACCCACTGTGTACGAAAACCACCTCGGGGGCGTATTCGCGGATGATATCTGCGGCACAACCGATGAGGAAGTTATCCACCTCCGGCTGAACACAGAAATTTTTTCTTCCGGTCTTTAAATATGAGCGGGCCAACCTGTGTTCATTTTTTTGGATAATTTCAAGCATTTGTGGCGACGAACCGACACGGGTGAACGCACTCTTCAGGGTGTCGTCCTTCTCCGGCATCCAGTACTCATCGATAAGATAATCAATATCTGGGTGACAGCCTGTAACAGGCCAGAAAATCGCAGCCGTTTGATACCCGGCTTGTTTGGCCGCAGTGAAAATGTCCTTCACCTGAATGCTATCGGCAAACCATTGCCAGGTGTCTTCTTTGCTGTCTGTGGTGAATTTGTAGTTGCTGAACACTCCGGTCTTGTCGGGATAGCATCCGGTCGCCATACTGACATGATTGGGATAGGTTACGGTGGGATAGATTGAACGAATGCGTTTTACCGCACTTCCGCCTTCAAGGTAGGCACGAAAGTTGGGCTTGGTGCGCAAATATTCAAGATCTTCATAAACCATAGCATCAACAGAAAATACAAGAATTCTTTTTTTCATAGATACCTCTCACGTTTGACAGTTCTGTTTTTGGGGATGATCTTGGGGTTTGTTTTTAAAATATGGTTGATTTTTTAAGGAAAATCATGTACAATAGTACTACGATGGATAAAGAAAAAGGGGCTGAGATAATGGGGAAGACATTAGCAGACATTGCAAAAGAAATAGGTGTGTCCACAGCAACGATTTCCCGCGTGCTGAACGGTGAGGACAATGTATCTGCACACACCCGTGAGAAAGTTCTTTCAGCACTGGAAAAAGAAAATTATCAAAAGCGAACCCGCCGCAGTTCCGTTGAGTTCCGCAATGGTGAAACGGTTTTGATTATCGCGGGGCAGCTGCAAAACCCCATCACGCTTGGTTTTATTGACGGTATTCGGTCACGTCTGTATGAAGAAGGGCTGCGCTGCATGATTTCTCTCAGCGATTATGACTCTGCTGTGGAATGTGACATCCTGCAATATGCAGCCAAAAACGGATTCTCGGGAATTTTTATGCTCAATGCCATTGAAAACCGCAATTTAATTCGCCACGTTACGCGTATGAAAACGCCCATCATTTTTGTAAATCGATATTTGCGCAGCGTAGATATGGATGTGGTCACAGTGGATAATTATCGGTGTGGCTACCTTGCCACCGAATATTTGATAGAGCGCGGCCATCGCAGAATTGCGCACATTGCAGGACCTTCCTCCTCCGTAACTTGCCAAAATCGTACACAGGGATATTTTGACGCCATGCGGGCACATAATCTGCCGATTGAAGATCATTACGTGTTCTACGGCGACCGTCGTTATCGTTGTGGACGGGATTTTGGAGAAATCATTTGTCAAATGCCTGCCAACAAGCGTTTTTCTGCTGTTTTTTCCACCACAGGATTGATGGCTGCGGGTATGGTTGATGTTCTGCTGCGCGAGGGAATTCAAGTGCCGAACGATGTCAGCGTCATTTGCAATGATGATTACAGCCGGGACTATATGCCGTGTCCAATGGATTTCACGACGTTTGAACAGGATCCTATTCTGATGGGAAAAACTGCCGCCTCGCTGCTGCTTGATCGCATTGCTTTCCCGGAACAGGCGGCCAAGCGTATGGTTTTCCCGCCCACCTTAACCGAGCATAACAGCGTAATTTCGCTGCATCGGGCAGACAAAAAATGACAACAGATTCTGCCTGAAAATGATACATTCACGCTCCATGCCAAGCGCCGTAACGCGCTTTGGCATGGAGCTTTTTGACTTTCGGGACACGATCTTATTTCATATAAAGGCCACCGTTGACGTCGATGATATCTCCGGTGATATAGGAGGACAGGTCGCTGGCAAGGAAGAGCACAGCATTGGCAATATCCTCAGGCGTACCAAAGCGGCCGAGAGGAATGGTTTTCCGGGGATCGTCCTTCGGATCCGTCAGCCAGGAGAGTCCCTGTGCCATAGGCGTGAGTGTTCTTCCCGGGCAAACACAGTTGGAGGTAATATTGAATTCTCCGCCGGCCAATGCAAAGCATTTAGAAATATTCAGCACACCGGCCTTGGCAGAAGAGTAAGCACAGGATGAGGAACGGCCTCCGCGTTCACCGGCCATGGAGGAGATATGTACCAGTTTCCCGTATTTTTGTTCTCTCATAATTTTGAATACAGCCTGTGTGCAGAAGAAAACACTTTTGATGTCAATGGTCTGCATCCGATCCCAATCTTCAAGCGTAATTTCATCCACTCTTGCTGTTCCCGTGATACCGGCATTATTCACCCAAATATCAATGCGGCCGAATATGTTTTTAATTTCTCGGATAGTTTCTTCGATATGGGAAAAATCGGTGACATCAAAATATTTGAAGGCAGCCGACAGGCCATCTGCGCACAGTGCATCCGCGGTGGCCTGTCCTTTCTCGGCATTAATATCGGTGATGATTGTCTTGGCACCGAATTCTGCCAGACGACGTGCGATAGCCTCTCCAATTCCTTGGCCTGCACCTGTAACAACGGCTACCTTACCCTCACAAAGATTTTTATTCATGATAGATGACCTTCTTTCTGTTTACTTTGTATATCCATGATTGTATTTACACACAACAGGAATTTGCACTTCTGCTTTTCGCACTTCATTTTCCCCCGTTGGAGGTAACAGTTAAACAACAGCAAAACCGGAAAAATGATGACTGCCTTCCACATCGGAGATATCGTATTTTGCTTCAAAACTGGTGTTATGAATACCGGCAATTTTCACATTCGCATTTTTAAGAGATTGAGGAAGATGGGAATCGTCAGCCCAGCGTACAACCGCAAAGTCACCGTTGTCTTCGATTGTCATCGTGGTGATTGAGGTGTTTTCCAGTCTCACCATTTCCCATACATCGCAAATGGGTACATTGAGCAGCTTCCCCATGATCAATTGAATCGTGAGCATATGTGAGGTGATGGCAATGCAGTTCCCACGCTCCCGCGCAATGATCTCACAAAATGCGTTGATTGCCCTGTCTTGTACTTCGGCAAAGGTTTCTCCACCTTCCATGTGCAGCAAATGGGGGTGCTTTTCCCAGAGATTGATCTCACCGGGCCATTTCACCTCAATTTCTTCGCGATTGAGACCTTCCCAGGCACCGCAGTGGATTTCTCTGAGGCCGGGGGCTTCGATAATCTCAAGGTCGCGTCCGTTTCTGACCCGTTCGGCAGTCATCATGGTTCGCTTCAGCGGGCTTGAATAGATACGGTCCAATGCAAATTTTGACATCGGTTCTCGCAGTGTTTCGGCCTGTGCGATGCCGCGTTCATTGAGCGGGTGATCGGTGCTTCCAATAAAACGGTACAGGCGGTTGAAATCGGTCTCACCGTGTCTGATAATATATACTGTTGTCATTTGCCAATTATCCTTTCTCTCAAAGAAACAGACATCTTTGATTTTTGGGGTATCGTTTGTCAATCAACTTTAGACGCTAAGGTTAACCGTGAACACGGCGGCGCAGGACGATTACGGCAGCCAGCGCCACCGCTGCGACGACAAAACCAACAACCGTCCCGTCAGCTGTACTGGGTGAGGTCGTGGGCGCTGCAGTGGTTGCAGGTGCTGCAGTGGTTTCAGGCGTTGCAGTGGTTGCAGGTGCTGCAGTGGTTGCGGGTGCTGCAGTGGTTGCGGGTGCTGCAGTGGTTGCGGGTGCTGCAGTGGTTGCAGGTGCTGCAGTGGTTGCGGGTGCTGCAGTGGTTGCAGGTGCAGAAGAATACGTACCGGTTTTGAACATCTCAATTTCGGAAATTGCGAATGCCTTCGTTGAACCGTCGGTACCGTCTACTCCGCCATTATCGATCGCAGTTTTGCATGCGATCTGAAATGCACATACTTCAGTAGGGTCAAATGCAAACTCGAAGCAACGCGTATAATCGTCATACTTTGTACCTTCGGTGTACAAGTCGTTTACCGTTCCGATGATTTTCCAGGTCAGCTTTGTATCGCCCGTATTTGCTTGGTATCCCACGACAACATCAAAGCTGGGAAAATTACATCCTGGAGCAGAACCAACATACAGTTTCAGTACATCAACATTGACAGGAACATCAAAGTTGATACCTGCTGTGATAAACACATAGCCAGTCTCGCCCTCCGGCATTGCCTGACCGTTAAGGTCAACATTCGCAGCACTCTTGCGTCTGTAGCCGGCAACATATTTTTGTGAAACGGCTTTATTGGCGTCTTTTCCTTCAGTATCCCAGGGACCTGCGCTGTATTCGCCGTCATTGATATAGGCGAATCCGTACAAAGCGGCAGCGTTGTATCTTCCCCAACCGCCGTTTTCTTCCCAAAGGTTGAGCGTGTATCTGGATATTACATTATCCGCGTCCAGCATCACGTTTACCGGTTCAGCTGCTAAAGAAGAGAAAACCATGCTGGAAACAATCATAGATACCGCAAATAGAATTGCTAAAATTTTTTTCATAATTTTACTCCTTAAAAATTCAATTGGATAATTTTACATGGAAAAAAAGAAGCTTAAAAACAGAAGTTCAAATTTGAGACAATTACCGTTTGCCTCCCCAAAATATTGTTCAAGAATAAGATTATTTTGCTGCCAAGACAGCTTCACGAAGTGATTCGGAAAGGGAGGGGTGAGCGACGATCAGGCGATGCCAGTGGTCTGTGGTGTACTCGCGCTCCAATGCAATGGAGGCTGCATTAATCATTTCCGGTGCACCTGCGCCAATACAGGAGAAGCCAAGACACTTGCGGCTTTTTTGATCCAATATGGCGAATACACAGCCGTCCTCACCCTCAGCGGCTGCCATACCGTTGGCGCGATAATCTGCACGGCCCACGGTGACAGAGTATCCCTTTGCCTCGGCTCCGGTACGGGTAAGGCCAACTGCAGCAAATGGTGGAATGGTATAGATACATCTCGGCATAATATGCTGATCGCTTTTCCCGACAGAGCCGGCGATGTTTGCCACGGCAACATCGGCTTCAGCATATGCCGCATGTGCAAGCATATATCCGCCGACGATATCGCCAATGGCATAGATGCTGTCAACGGTTGTCTGCATCTGTGCATTTACGGCGATGCAGCCTCTGCTGTCGCTTTGAATGTCAGTATTTTCAATTCCCAGCACGCCGGAATTCGCTCTTCTGCCAATGGCGGATACTACAACGTCTGCTGCAATTTTGCCGGCACTCGTGTGGACGATAAATTCATTGCCAACCTTCTCTACAGCCTTTACGGTACTTGACGTGTGCAAATTCATTCCACGCGCAGACAGCTTGCGCACAAGATAATCAGCGGCCTCAGGAAGTTCATTTGCCAGCAAGCGATCCTGAAGCTCTACAATATGAACGGATGAGCCGTAGGCCATATAAGCCGAACCAAGCTCCAGGCCGATTACACCACCGCCAATAATACACATTCGACGAGGCACCTTGGTCAGAGACAGTGCCTCTGTGCTGTCAAGGCAGAACTCACTCCCTCGAAACCCAAGTTTGATCGGCGAGGAGCCAGCGGCAATGATCATGTTGTCAGCGGTGTATGTCTCGCCATTGCAAATCAAGGTTTTATTATCACGGAATCGCGCTTCTCCCCTCACGATTTTTACTTTGTTTGATTGGAGCATGGTCTCGAGGCCCGTACAGAGTCGATCGATCACGACTTGCTTTTCTTGCATCACTGCGCGGAATGAGAACTCTCCCGCATTGCGCAGAAGACCGGCTTTTGTCATGGTACGGATTTTCTCCAGTGCAGCTGCCCGATCAAGCAAATATTTCGTAGGAATGCACCCTTGATGCAAACAGGTGCCGCCAATGCGATCTTTTTCAAACAGACAAACGGAAAGCCCCGCTTTGGCCGCGGCAGCGGCGGCGGAATACCCGCCCGGGCCGCCGCCAATCACAAGCAAATCATATTTCATATTCATTTCTGTGGTGTTCTCCATGCTTACATCAGCATCAGTACAGGGGTGGAGAGCAGCTTTTCCAGGTCAGCCATGATCGATGCGCCGATATGACCTTCTACCACACGCATATCAAAGCTTCCGTGAACGGCGATTTGATGATTGGCATAAGTAATGCCAAATGCAGCGACAGAAGGTGCAATGACCGGTGCGGTGAACATATTTACAGCATACTGGGTCATATCGTGCACCACAACAGATGCGGGACGAACGGAAGAAAAGTCTCCGCGAAGGACGGCTGCTCGGTTTTCGCCGCAACGCTTGGCAATCGCAGAAATGCTATACAATGCTGTATCTTCCAGTACCGATGCCACAGTTCCGTTTTCACCGTATACAGCCATGCCGATACAGGGCAGATCGGATTCGGACAGTTTCATGTCATCATTGCGCGTGCGCAGAATCGGATATCGCAGGGCCAAATGGGAAAGTGCAAGCATCACGTAATGTGCGGGGGTAATGTCTGCATTGGCTTCTGCTAATGTGTGATATGCCGACGCATCCGCGCAGATCCCCACAGTAAATGCGGGAATATTCGCGCTTGCATCTAAACGACGGGCAAGAGATGTTCTCATTCTTCCCAGCGGAACATTGATTTCTGCCGGGGCAGAAACCTCGCATTGCTTTTCTTCCGCAGCCCGTTTAACATCGGAAACTTTGAGGAACAATCCGTTGGCGGGCGTGAGCTCCTCCAATGAGATTCCCAGTTGGGCTGCCGCCTGTTTGGCAGAGGGCATGGCTTTTACACGCGCCGAACGTGTGGAAATGGGTGCTTGGGGTATTGTTTCGGGAGGAAGAATGGGGGTAAAGTCGTCTTCTTCGGGTTCTGTTGTTTCATTTGTCCGGAGGATTGCGGCGGGAGAGGGTGATTGCTTTTCTTGAGCCGCTTTCAGGTCATTTTCGTCTCCGATGGAAAGCAGAGGCGAACCTGCGTCAATGGTGTCCGATTCATTGACGAATATTTCCACGACAACGCCGCGTGCAAAGCTTTCGATTGGCAGTACCGCTTTATCGGTCTCTACTTCAAGGAGTACATCTCCTTTGCGTACTGTATCACCGACAGCAACCTTGAGTTCGGTAACTGTTGCGACATCGGTTGTCTGTCCTGCGGCAGGCATAACTACGGTTTTCAACATAGTTCTTCCTCCAAATCAAAGCTTTGCAAGCTTTCGTGCTTCTTCTACGATGCGATCTTTGGAAGGGATCACATAATTCTCCAACACAGGGGAGAAGGGAACAGGCGTATCCAGCGCTGCAACGCGAACGATCGGTGCATCCAGCAGGAAAATTTCATGTTCCGCAAAATAGGAAGCTACCTGCGCACCCCAGCCACAGTTATAAGTGTCCTCATGCACAATCATCAGCTTGCCTGTTTTTCTGACCGATTCCACAACGGTTTCATAGTCAAACGGGAGAAGCGAACGCGGGTCAATAATCTCGCACGAGATCCCCTCTTTTTCCAACTCGGCAGCCGCTTCCTGGGCGCGATAGCTCATCAGCAGATTAGCAACTATGGTGATATCCTTGCCTTCACGGCGGACAGCTGCTTTCCCGAAGGGAATGGTATAATCGTCACTTGGAACCTCACTGGACGAATTGAGTGCACCGGCTTCCTTTCTCTTGCTGCCGTACAGCAGTTTATGCTCGAAGACAATAACGGGATTGTTGTCTCGAATTGCCTGCTTCATCATTCCCTTGGCATCATACGCGGTAGAAGGACAGATTACCTTCAATCCCGGGACATGAGCAAAATATGTTTCAGGGCTTTGAGCGTGCTGAGCACCACGGTTGGTTGCACCGGAAGGACAGCGCATTACCATGGGAACACTAAGCGCTCCACCGGACATATATCGCATTTTAGCTGCCTGATTGACCAGCTGATCCATCATGCAAAAAAGGAAATCACAATACTGTAGGTCAGCTACAGGCCGCATTCCGTACATTGCAGACCCGACACAAACGCCTGCGATCATAATTTCGGAAATGGGCGTGTTGATGCAACGGCCTTCTTTGATCTCACCGTTAATGTTCTCAAGTCTACCGAATTCATCACCAATTCCCTTGGTTACGGTAAATGCTCCTCCCATGCCTCCGGGAATATCTTCATCTTCTCCCAGGACATAAACGCTGGGATCTCTGCGCATTTCTTCTGCGATGGCTGCTTTCAGCGCTTCTGCAATTGACATGATTGCCATAACTAAAACTCCTCCTTTATCAGTCTGCGTAGATGTCCTCGAGTGCAGACGCGAGCGTTGGCATCGGGGAGGACTTTGCATATTCTACGGCTTCATCAATCTCGGTATCGACACACTCTTCAATTTGTGCGAGCTCTTCCTCAGAGGCTACGCCTTCCGCAAGCAGTCTTGCTCGGAAGGTCTTGATGGGATCTCTGTCCTCGAGCCATTCTTTTTCCTCATCCTTGGGGCGGTATCCGCAGGCATCATTTCTCGAGTGACCATATTTGCGGTAAGTCTTGAGTTCAAGAATCGTAGGGCCTTCGCCGGAACGAGCGCGACGGATTGCCTCTTCCATTGCCTCGTTGACTGCGAGAACATCGTTTCCGTCGACGACTACGCCGGGACAACCGTAAGCCGATGCGCGTCCTGCCGCAGGATTTTCAAGAAGGGTTGTCAGATGAATGGAGGTGGTTGCGGAATAAAGATTATTCTCGCAGACATAAACCACGGGAAGTTTCCACGTTGCCGCGAAATTAAGTCCTTCATGGAACGATCCTTCGTTTGTTGCTCCATCACCCATAAAAGAAACTGCGATATTGTCTTTTTTTTGCATTTTGAACGCGAGTGCGGTCCCTGCTGCAATCGGGATGTTGCCACCCACAATTGCATTTGCAGGAGGAACACCAACCGACATGTCTCCGGTATGCATCGCACCGCCCTTGCCCTTACAGCAGCCGTCCGCTTTGCCAAACATTTCGCACATCATGGATCTGAGAGAGATTCCCTTCGCAAGATCATGACCGGCGGGACGGTGAGTGGAATACACGATATCCTCTTTTCTCAGGTCATAAATGATACCGACAGCAGAAGCCTCTTCACCGGCACTTTGATGAATCGTACCCGGCATGATTCCTTCGAAAAAGAGATACTTTACCGTTTCTTCGTACTGACGGATTTCATACATTTTTCGGTACATTCCGAGCGCCTTTTCTCGGGTGGGCATGGTGGACAAAACAATCACTCCTTTGTGTAATTACATTGGATCTCCTCCAACTTGTTTTTAGTTTATCACAAAAAAATATGAATGTCAACAGGGTTTTTGGAATTATTTCAAAGAAAGACGGATAATGTAATTACAGAAATTTTTCATTATTTTTGCTTTTTGCCTTGACAAGCGAAATTGCATCATGTATAATTGAGATACAAGCATTACGAAATTATTTCGGTCTGACATTCGATATGATCGATGCGGAACCATTCTGTGAAAATTTTGGCATCAATCGTTTCGGACAAAAATCAAGAGGAGTGGGCAATATGGATTTCAAATATCTTACAGAATTGATGAACAGCCTTTCCCAACGGGGTATCCCCGGCGGAGATATTGTTGTGTACCGTGATCATGAAGAACTGTACCGTTATACGGTCAGTACACCGGATAACACAAGCGGAATGAAACTTCACGGCAACGAATTATATTTCATGTATTCCTGCTCAAAGGTAATTACCTGTACGGCAGCACTGCAGCTTTTTTCTCAAGGAAAATTTTTAATGCGTGATCCTATCTCGAGCGTGCTTCCGGAATTCCGTGACATTCGAGTCCGCTGCGGTGCCTATACGGTCGAGCCAAACCGGGAAATCACATTCCGCGATCTTTTCACGATGACATCGGGCCTTTCCTATAATCTTACCTCAGCATATCTGCAGAATGTCGGTGAACGAACAGGCGGCCGATCTCCTTTGTGTGATGTAGTTCGCGGAATTGCCAAAATGCCACTGGATTTTCACCCCGGAGAGCAGTTTGGATACGGTTTGAGCCACGATGTGCTGGCAAGAGCTGTTGAGGTAATCTCGGGAATGTCTTTTGAAGAGTATGCCAAGAAGAATATTTTTACTCCCTGCGGCATGATAGAAAGTACATTCCGGTTCAATTCCGCAATTGCCGAAAAAATGGCAACACAATACCGTTTTAATGATAAAACCGGGAGGGCGGAGCAAATTCCGCTGACCAATATGTACGTGCTGGGCAGTGAATATGAAAGCGGAGGTGCAGGATTGATTTCTTCCGTGCGGGATTATATTCTTTTTGCCGATGCATTGGCCTGTGGCGGTGTAGCTGCGACGGGGGAACAGATCCTCTCCGGTCATATGATCGATATGATGCGGACCAACTGTCTCAACGAAAACCAGCTTGCCGAATTTGCTGCCCAATGGCACTGCTATGATGGTTACGGCTACGGGTTTGGCGTTAGAACAATGATGGACACTTCCGTAGGGAATCCCGGACCGTACGGAGAATTTGGGTGGCACGGTGCAGCCGGATCATATGTTCTGATCGATCCGGAGAATCACCTTTCTCTCTTCTATGCGCAGCACATGCTCAATAATCAGGAGGAGTATGTACTCCCCAGAATCAAACATTGTTTGTACGGAACGCATCAGGCATAAATGATATTAGTTCTAAAACAGGAGGATCATAAAATGAAAAAGAAATTTGTCTTTCTCCCATTGTTTTTGTCTGTCTTGCTGTTAATTGGCTGTCAGGACACAAGCGAAGATGTAAATGTATCCGAAACAACGTCCCCTCTTGAACAATCAGTTCCTGCCATGGAACCGATTGTTCTGGCAACAGGGAGCAAGAGTGAATATACCATTGTTCGAGCGGAAACAGCAGACCCATGCGTGGTTGATGCAGGTTCCGATCTCTATGGCGCATTTTTGAAGGCCGGAATTGATATTAACCTGACCGATGACTGGGAGAGACCCGGCACAGACCCTGCCTCTCGTCCCAAAAAGGAAATTTTGCTGGGCGTGACGAATCGTGAGGAATCTATTCAAGCAGCATCAAAACTTCGAGTCGGCGAATATTCCATCTCGGTAGAAAATGAACGTATTGTTATTTGCGGCGGAAGCCCCGAAGCGACAGCGGAAGCCTGTGCGACGTTCGTTCGTACATTCCTGTCGTCCATCGCAAATGGGGAGATCCTCATTCCGCGTGACACGATGATTTTGCACAATGTTGCGTATCCGATTGATGTGCTGTCTCTTGGCGGAAACCCGATTACTGAATATTCCATTGCTTACACAGAGAGTCAGTTCAAGGATGCAGCTGTCCTTTTGCAGCAGGAGATCGCTTTTGCATGTGGTTGGAATTTGAATGTTGTGTCGATGGATCAGGCTCAGAAAAAGAAAATTTTGGTTGGCCTTCCCGGCAATACAGATATTTCACCGTGTGAGGGAACCAACGTCTCCGCAATCACGCAGGAAGGGGCCGATCCTGCCATGTACGCAATTGAACACAAAGAGGGGACAATGGTACTGGCAGGGAAGAGCGGATGGACAACCAGCAATGCTGTGCTTTTATTTTCCGAGAATTATCTGAAAGGAAAAACCGGGAAGGTTGATGTCGGTGACATTGCCTTGACTGATGCAACAATGCATCAGTACCCCGTTTATGCCGAGGCGGATTTTCGGGTCATGACCTTGAATACGCTGGGCGCACAGGAAAACTATGAGGAACGCTTCCCCTATATGATCGATCTGATCAAGCAGTATCTTCCCGATGTAATCGGTTTGCAGGAAGCAAACAAGACCGTTCAGAGCTATGTCATCAAGCCCTTGCTTGAATTTTATGCGTACAATCAAAGATGGCACGACAATGGAGAAATTGCCAACTATACCCCGATTCTTTACCGCAAGGATAAGTTTGAACTGTTGGAAGCCGGCGTGAGATTCCTGCGTTCAAGCTATAAAGGCACCAATACCAAATCAATTTCCTGGGCCGTTCTTTCGCCGTTGGATGGCAGTCCGGATTTTATTGTCACAAATCTGCACGGTGCAATGCTTTCTGCAAGTTACAATATTCCCGGGACCAATGAGGTTGAAGGTGCCGAATGGCGGGCAGATAACGTTCGCGAAATGTTGGAAATCATTGCGGAATTGCGTACAAAATACGGAAATCTTCCTTCTTTCAGTACCGGTGACTACAATTTCTATCGTCATGCAAAGGGATATGCAGAAGCCGTAAAGGGTGGTTTGCTTAATCCTGAGATCGTATCAACCGTTAGTAGTATGGAGGGGATAGGAACAAACCATGAAGTTGGAAAAATGCCGGTATCAAAGGAAAGTATCGACCGCATCTTCATCAGCGAGGGAATTATATCCTATGTCCACAGAATTATCACAGATGAAAATGCGCTGAAGGCGAGCGATCATTGTGCAGTTTACATTGATGTAAAAATACCGCACTGATTTTTTCGGCGCACACAATTTTCAAGATAGCCGGTTGGCTATCTGTGAGGATATAAAGTGGGTTCCCAAGCCTTTGGCTTATGCATGTAACACGCGAATTGTATGTTTTGTATTCGTCGATCTTCCTATGTTATTAAAGTTCTGCCTGCATGTATGTCCTCCCCTTTTCTTTGACTATGCATCCCAAATCTTTGACTATGCATCCCAAATTTTCACCCGCGAAACCTCTTGACAATCACCTTCACAAGTGCTACAATGCAAATGCCTCCCGAACCGCATTCGCTGCAAAATTCGGGAGGCAAGTTTGACCACATATTCAGACCATAGACACGCACGGACTATTCGGACACAAGAGCACACGAGAGCACGGAAATGCGATTTTTCCGGACAGGGAAGTACGAAAAAAACGAAAAAGTACCGGAAAAACGTTAATTTTGGCGTTGGGGTGGTAGAGGCCGCAAGTTCAAGTCTTGTCACTCAGACCAAAATCGGAGGTTCAACCGAACCTCCGATTTTCTTTTGTTTTTAGCCATAATTTTCACTGCCCTTTACAAAAGATTTTTCTTTTCCGGAGTTTTTGCACGGGATTGTTCCGTGTATGAAATGAATATCGGGATTCATTGTCATCCATCGGCGATGATGAGGAGAAAACAGTATAAATCCCCACCTGCAGTCATATACTGTTCTGAAAATATACTGCTGCGGGAGGATGCCATGAAATATGCAATCGGTCTTTGGCAGCTTTGGGGCTTTGCTGTTACCTCTCTTGGGGGAACAATTTTGCATTTTTTATATGATTGGAGCGGAGAATCCGTCTTGATTTCCCCTTTTTCCGGGGTGAATGAATCCACATGGGAACACATGAAACTTTTGTTTTGGCCCATGTTCATCTTTGCGATTGTTCAGTCATATTTTTTCCGCGATCGTGAGGATTTTTGGTGCGTAAAGCTTCGCGGGAACCTTCTCGGTCTTGCCTTGATCCCCGTGCTGTTTTACACTTACAACGGTGTGATCGGCAGTTCTCCCGACTGGATCAATATTGCGATCTTTTTTCTCTCGGCGGCGGCTGTGTATCTCGTTGAAACACGGCAGTTCAACCGTGGTGCCGGGCGGTGTCGCTGGCCGAAGGCGGCATTCGTCTTGCTTTGCATAATTGCCGTGCTGTTCGCGGTATTCACCTTTTTCACCCCTGAAATCGGGATTTTCAGAGATCCGATAACAGGAACCTATGGCATATAGAAAGCAAGCGGGATTTTGCTCCGATCGGGGTGAGATCCCGCCTGTTTTGGTGAAGCGGATTTTGAAAAAAAGCGAAAAGTGACGGCGGAGGAGATTGACGGGCCATGACGGATGTGATATAATAGAGTCGAATAATTTCCGCCCTGCGATGAAATAAACGAAGGAGTGATCAATTTGGCAGTTCTCCAGGAATACAAATGTCCCTGCTGCGGCGGTGCGATTGCCTTTGACAGCGCGTCGCAAAAAATGAAGTGTCCCTATTGCGATACCGAATTTGAAATGGAGACCCTGGCCTCTTACGATGAGGCGCTCAAGCATGAGCCTGCCGATCAAATGGATTGGGCCGAGCGCGCGGGAGGGGAGTGGGATGAGGGTGAGACCGATGGCCTTCATGTTTACAGCTGCCAATCCTGCGGCGGCGAAATTGTGGGCGACGAAAACTGCGGTGCCACCTCTTGTCCGTATTGCGGCAATCCCGTGGTGATGATGGGTAAGTTCTCGGGGGCACTGAAGCCTGATTATGTGATCCCCTTTAAGCTGGACAAGAAGGCGGCGGTGGAGGCCCTCAAGCGGCATTACGGCGGTAAGCGCTTGCTGCCCAAGGTGTTTGCCGATCAGAATCATATTGAAGAGGTGAAGGGGATCTACGTTCCTTTCTGGCTCTTTGATGCCGATGCCAATGCCAATGTCCGCTATAAGGCCACCCGGACAAGATTTTGGTCAGACAGCCGCTACAATTATACCGAAACCTCATATTTTTCTGTCAACCGAAGTGGTTCTCTGGGTTTCACCCGGGTTCCCGTGGACGGTTCCTCCAAGATTGATGACACCCTGATGGAGTCCATCGAGCCCTACGATTTCCGTGAGGCGGTGGATTTTCAGACGGCATATCTGGCCGGCTACCTCGCCGATAAATACGATGTGGATGCCGAAACCAGCATTAACCGCGCCAATGAGCGCATCAAGAAGAGCACAGAAGAGGCGTTCCGCAGAACGGTTACCGGTTACGATACGGTGATTACCGAAAGCTCCGGGGTGAACTTCTCAGACGGTGTCACCAAGTATGCCCTTTATCCCGTGTGGCTTCTTACCACCAACTGGAACGGGCAAAAATACACCTTTGCCATGAACGGACAGACGGGGAAAATGGTGGGTGATCTGCCGGTGGACAAGGGAGCCTATGAACGCTGGTTCTTCTCGGTATTTGCCATTGCCGGCGCTGCCGCTTTTGCGCTGCAGTTCCTGTTCTGGCTGCTGTAAGGAGGAGAGAGAAACATATGAAAAAGAAAATTTACATTTGTCTCGTGCTGATCTCCCTCTCGATCCTGCTTTCCCTTGGCGTCTCGGCTGAAGGGATGCCCCGCCTCTATGACGGCGCGGATCTGCTGAGTGCCGGGGAGGAGGCAGAGCTTCTCGCCCGTTTCGACAGCATCAGTGAAGCCTACGGCATGGATGTGGCGGTCGTCACGGTAATGTCCACTGAGGGAAAATCCCCCATGGATTTTGCCGATGATTACTACGATGCCAACTTCGGCAACGACGGCATTCTTCTGCTGGTGAGTATGGAATACCGTGAGTGGTGGATCTCCACTGCAGGACGCTGCATCAACATCTTCGATGATTACCGCATCGAGTCCATCGGCGAAAATGTAGCGGGTTATTTGGGGCAGGGAGACAATTCCGATGCCTTCGAGGCTTTTGCCGATGACTGCGATTATTACATCAATGGCGAGGTCAACGGTTACCCCTTTGATTTCGGCAAGGCATTGCTGATTTCGCTTGGCGTTGGCCTTGTGGCTGCATTCATTGTGACGGGTAAGCTGAAGGGTGAGCTCAAAACCGTAAGAGCCGCCACAGCAGCTGCCGATTATGTCAAGGCAGGCAGTCTGAACATCACCGGCTCCAACGATTTCTTCCTCTACCGCAATGTTCACCGCGTGGCGAAGCAAACCAGCTCTTCGGGCGGTTCACGCACCCATACCTCCTCCTCCGGCCGCAGTCACGGCGGAGGCGGCGGAAAATTCTGACGGATGAAAAAAGGTCTGCCGCACAGCGGCAGACCTTTTTTCATTCATTTTCCATCCCGGCAAAGCCGTGGAAGACTACCGGAACATTCCCCATGGCGCTCTCGCCGAAGTATTCGCCGTACAGCATCAGGGAATATCCCAATTCACCGGAATTGGGGAATTCCGTCAGCTGGGCGTATGTGGCGTGCAGGGTGAAATCGGTCACACCCGCGGCGGGATCATCGATGGGCCCGTAGGTTTCCATGGCCACGATGTACCCCAGTTTGCCCAGTCGCTCTGCCTCCGGCAGGGCTGCTTCAGCCCTGCCGGGAATGGGCTGCTCGTCCCGGAAAAGCATGACCAGCACCCGGTAGTTGGCTGAATCTCCGTAGTGAGCCATTGCGGCCCGAAGCGAAGGGGAAAGCTGCACTTCGCCGTTTGGTACCGGTTCGATCTCACGGTCAGCCGTCTCGCCGAAGAACGAGATCATGGGGGGGATGTTGGGCAGATCTGCCCCTTCTGTGGCTTCACCGATGAAGGGGGCGAAGATGTTGTGGTTTTGTCCCGGCGCAACGGTTTCGGCGGGGGCGATGTACCCCTCGTCCCCCGGCTTGAGGATGGTATGGGGCGGATAGACGGCAGGTTCGGAATCCCGTTCAACGGAGCCGTCGGGATTGGGCACAGGGGAGAAAGGCGGGGCAGGGGACTCATTCCGCAGGGCGGGAACAAGGCATACTCCCGCGATGAGGCAGAGGCAGGCAGCCAGCACCCCCAGCCTGACCCATCCGATTTTCTGTTTTGGCACCGCATCGGCCGCCGCAAGGTAAGCGGGATCGATCAGTGCCATTTTGTCCAGCAATTCATTTCCTCTCATAGATGGTAACCTTCCTGTTCAAGATATTTTCGCAGCTGCTTCCGACAGCGGAAGAGCAGGGTCTTCACCTTGCTCTGGGAAAGAGCAAAGCGCTGGGAGATATCGGCCACCGAGTCCAGGTACCAATATCGCCGAATAAACACATTCCGCTTTTCTCCGTCCAGCCCAGCGAGAAATGCGTTGATGATTCCTCCCAGCTCCATGTCGTCCATGCGGCAGGCGGTATCATCGGGGGCCGGCAGGCATTGCTCCAACTCATCACTCAAGGTGCAGATCTCCGCGCTGCGCTTCAAACGTGCACGGTCGCGGCAGCAGTTGAGGGCAAGGTGGCGGGTGATCCGGGCGAGAAAGGCGTAGAGATAATCCCGCGGCTCATGGGGCGGAATGGCGTTCCACGCTTCGAGATAAGTGTCATTTTCGCATTCCTCGGCGGTCTGCCGATCTTCCACAATACCGTAGGCCAATGTGCGCAGGCGATTGCCGTATTTCTCGGCGGCCTGTCCGATGGCACGCTCGTCACGGCACAGAAACAGATCCACAATCTCCCTGTCTTCCATGGCGTCATCTCCTTTCTGTTTGGTTTGAAGGCCCTTCACCCAAATAAGCACCGTTTTTGCGGGAAAGGTTACACCGTGAGAAAAAAGGCGATGCGCGGAGCTTGCTCCGCGCATCGCGCGATCTGTTTTGAGGTTACCCCTCCAGCTCTTCGTAAATCTCCATCAGCCGCTCCTCCACCTCGGCGCGCCGTGCATCGATTTCGGCGGCGCGGACATAGTCGGTGGCGGCCTCGCCGTAGAGCTCGGCCTCCAGTGCTTCCAGCTCGGCTTCCAGCTTGACCTGCTCCCGTGCCATGGCTTCCCGACGTTTTTTCTCTTTCCGGTCATCATTGCGGGATTTCTTCTGCTGCAGGTACTGCTCACGGCCTCCGCCGGAGGTTTGGACGGGGGAATCAATCTGGTTTTCGGCATAAATCGCTTCCCGCTCGGCCATCAGCGCGCGGAGCTCGCTGTAGCCCTGTCCCTCGTGGGTGACCCGATAATCGTAGAGATCACCGCCCCCCATGGCCTCTCCGGGGGAGAGGGCAAGGATGCGGGTGGCCAGCTTGTCAATGAGGTAGCGGTCGTGGGACACCGTGATCAGCGTGCCGTCGAAGCCTTCCAGGGCAGCCTCAAGTGCCTCGCGGGAGTTGATGTCCAGATGGTTGGTGGGCTCGTCCAGGATCAGCAGATTCATGCGGGAGAGGATCAGCTTGGCCAGGGTCAGCCGCGCCCGCTCACCGCCGCTGAGGACGGAAACTGTCTTCTCAATATCATCCCCGCGGAAGAGGAAGAGGGCCAGAGCCGAGCGAATCTCCAGCTCGGGCAGGGAAGGATAAGCCGACCACAGTTCCTCCAGTACCGTGTTGGAGGGAGTGAGATTTTGGTTTTCCTGGTCGTAGTAGCCGATCTCCACATTGTAGCCGAATTCGATCAGTCCGGCGGTGGGAGCGAGCTGATCCAGCATCAGCTTGATGAGGGTGGATTTTCCGCAGCCGTTGGGGCCGACGATAAAGACGCGCTCCCGCTTTTTGATGAGAAAGTCCAGCCCCGAGAAGAGGGAGTTCTCTCCGAAGCCCATGGAAAGTCCCCGGGCGCGGAGCACTTCGTTGCCGCTCTCCCCCGATGCGGTGAAGCGCATCCGAATGGCCTTGGGGGCATCCTGGGGGCGCTCGACCTTCACCATGCGCTCCAGTGCCTTTTCTCTCGATTCGGCGGCAATGATGTTCCGTTCACGGTTCCATGCCCTCTGCTGGGCAATATACGCCTCCTGCCGTGCGATCTCCTTCTGCTGATTGCGGTAATGCTTCTCCTGGATGGCGCGGTCGGTTTCGTACTGCGCTACGCTGGCGGTGTAGCCGCCGTTGTAAAGCTTGGCGCGGCAATGCTCGATGCGCAGGGTCTTGTTGGTGACCCGATCAAGGAAGAAGCGGTCGTGGGAGATGATGAGGACATTCCCGCTGTAGTCCATGAGGAAGTTCTCCAGCCAGCCCATGGTTTCAATGTCCAGGTGGTTGGTGGGCTCGTCCAGCAGAAGAATGTCGGGTTCGGCGCAGAGCTGTTTTGCCAGCGCCAGCCTGGTGCGCTGGCCGCCGGAAAGCACCTCAACCGATTGCTTCTGCGTGTCGGCATCAAAGCCCATTTTGGTGAGGATGGATGCGGCACGGCCCCGGAACTCCAGACCGCCGCCTTCGCTGTACCTGCGATAGAGCTCGGCGTATTCGGTGGAAATGCGCATGGTTTCCTCGGTGGGACGGTCCTCGTCATGGAGTGCTGCCTCCAGCTCGGCCAGCCGTTCTTCCGCGGCGATATGCTGGGGATAGGCGGCATACATCTGTTCAAGAACGGTGTCGCCGCAGAGGTCGCTGACCTCAAATGCTCCATCCTGTGTCAGCACACCTACGGTTTTATTTTTGGAAAAGAAGATATTGCCTTCATCAGGTTCCAGCTCGCCCAAAATCAGCTTGAACAGCGTGGACTTGCCGCAGCCGTTGACACCGATGATGCCGAGCTTGTCCCCCTCCTCCAGAGAAAAGGACACCTTCTCCAGCACCGGCTTGATGCCAAAGGAGAGGGAAAGATCATTGACGGAAATGCTGGTCATATTGCTTACCTTTCTGCGGCCATGGGAGATGGCCGATCAAAGATAGATTTTGATTTCCCGGGCAACCCCGAGAATGCGGGCTTCCCCCGTTTCAAAGTCCACGGTGGAGAGCTCAATGGGGGAATAGGCTTCGTTTTCGGGGAGCAGGAAAATCCGCCGCCCCTCGCGATGGAAGCGTTTGACGGTGGCGCTGTCGCCCCCCACAAGGCAGGCGACTACGGCGCCCTCTTCGGCATACTGCTGTTTGCGGAAGAGAACCAGAGCCCCCTCCACCATGCCGATGTTCCGCATACTGTCCCCACGGATGCGGAGGAAAAAATGCTCCTCAGCCTCGGCTGCCGACACGGAGGCCTGTTCATAGCCCAACAAAGTTTCCTCGGTGATGATGGGCTGGCCGGCACGGATCTCCCCCACAATGGGCACCGATGCGGTGCGCAGAGGGGATTCCCGGCCCAGCATTTCGTCCAGGCTGATGCCGAAGTGATCGGCAATGCGGGCAAGCTTGTCGGCCTTCGGTGTTGAGCGGCCGCTTTTCCAGTCGGCCAGGGTGGTGGGGGATATCCCCGTGGCCTGTGCCACCCGGTAGGCCGAGGTATTGTGCGCCTTGAGCAATGCTTTGAATGCGGTGTAATCCATATAGGTACAACCTCACAGTATTGTCGCATTTCCGAAGTTGCATCTTGACAGACATTCGCAAATGCGATATAATTCAGGTGAAAATCAGAATATCCGAGGAACAGTATACCGCATTTTCGTCCCGAAGTCAAGGGGGTGTTTCCATTATGACGGAAATGCGAAAGTTTTGTGTGGAGATTGGCGGACGATGGGAGGCAGGGTTGAATGAACGGAACGGAAGAAAAAAAGGCAGCGCAGGTGCTGTCTGCATATCGGATCTATGAGAAAATGCTCCTTTGCGGAGAAGGGATGAGCAGCTGCGACCGGGTGCTTCTGCGAATGCGGATGCGGGAGATCGAGAACCTGCTGGGAGACTTGCCGGTGGGTGATGCGCGGCTGCTCTTAGAGCTGCACTATCTCCGCGGATGCAGCGTGGAGCGGTGTGCCGAGCGGCTGGGGATCAGCCGTGCCACCGCCTTTCGTCTCAAGCGGCGAGGACTGGCCCTGGTGGCGGCAAAGAAAAATCGCATGGCCCGCCACGCATAAAGGGCGCGTGCGGCGGCAACACTAACGATGCAGAAAAAGCAAGGAGGAATTGCAGATGAACGTAAGAAATGCCGCAGCCGCAGGAATCGTCACCGGCCTCATTCTTGTCAGTGCCGTTGCCGTGCGGAACACCCCGAAAATGCGGGCAAGACGCATGACCCGCCGCGCAGGGCAGACCATGGATGCCCTGGGCTCCATGCTCCAAAGCATGGCTGTCATGACGAAATGAGCGCAAAATACCCCCCGGCTAAGAAAGCCGGGGGATATTTTGTGTCGGTTGTTGGGGTTATCGTCCCTTCTTCGGCATCTGCGGGCGGAAGAACTGATAGAAGCTGCAGGGGATCATGCCGTTGTAAAGCCGGCGGATCTTGTCGGCCCGGCGGCCGTACAGCTGCTCAAATCCCTCGTGGGAGGTGAGAACATAGATCTGCCAGGGCTCGAAGCCGGAAAAGCATCTGCCCATGTCGCGGTAAAGTTCTTCTACGGCCTCGGGGGTCATCAGCCGCTCGCCGTAAGGCGGATTGCAGACAATGGTGCCCCGGCGGTCGGGTTTGGTGATGGTGCGCACGTCGGCTTCAAACACCTTCAGATAGGCCGATACCCCGGCACGGCGGGCGTTTTCCTTGGTCAGCGAAACGCACTCGGGATCAATGTCCGAGGCCCACACTTCAAATGCAGACTCCTCATCAATGGCCGAGATGGCTTCATCCCGGGCATCATCCCAATATTCCGCAGGAATCCAGGGGTATTCCTCGGCGGCGAACTGACGACCAAGCCCAGGGGCGGTTTTGGTCTGCAGCATGGCGGCCTCGATGGCAATGGTGCCCGAGCCGCAGGTGGGATCCCAAAAGAGAATATCGCTGCGAGGCCGTGCGGTCATGGCCAGCGCAGCAGCCAAGGTCTCCCGCAGCGGCGCGGCATTGGCGGCGGGGCGGTACCCCCGCTTGTGGAGGGCAATGCCGGAGGTGTCGATCATCAGGGCGGCTTCATCCTTGAAGAGGAAAAACTCCACCTGGTATTTGATGCCCGTTTCGTCAAACCAGCTTTGCCCGTAAGCCCCGGACAGGCGGTCGACAATGGCTTTTTTCACAATGCTCTGGCAGTCGGGAACCGAGAACAGAGTGCTTTTGATGGCGTGTCCCTTCACGGGGAAGGCATCGACCGCACCAATGAAATCCTCCCAGGGCAGGGCGGCGGTGCCGTCGAAGAGCTCGGTAAAGGATCGGGCAGGGAAGCGGCCCAGCACAAGATACACCCGTTCCGCGGTGCGCAGCTGAAGATTGCAGCGGGCCACAGCATCCAGAGAGGCACGGAAATATACCCGCCCATCCATGGTTTCGGTGCGGTGACAACCCAGGGCATCCAGTTCTCCCCCAAGTAGCTTTTCCAGTCCAAACAGGCAGGTAGCAGCAAAGTTGTATTCGGTCATATAATTTCCTCATTTGTAGGTTTTATTGCCCATAGTATAACACAAATCCCGCCGTTTTGCAAGGGGAGGCGAGCTGCAGCAGCAAAAAAGGAGTGCCGCGCATATTTGCGCGGCACTCCCTGCGCTGACGGTGCGGATGGCGAATCAACCGGCCAACCGGCACCTTTTGCCATTGCTTTTATGGTTACTTGGTCTTGATATCGTTCTCGTACTTCTCGATCATCTTCTTAACCATCTGACCGCCGATGGAACCGGCCTGACGGGCGGTGAGATCACCGTTGTAGCCCTGGCTGAGGTTTACGCCAACCTCAGATGCGGCCTCCATCTTGAAACGGTCGAGAGCTTCCTTTGCCTCGGGTACGAGAGACTTGTTGCTTGCCATAATTTTCTCCTTTTGCGATGCCCGGAGCTTGCCCTGACACCGCGATCTATTTGAATTGAGCCCGCGGGCATCTGCTCGCGTTCTCTGGCATTATTATCGCCCGGCGTGCATGAAATATAAGTGCCAATTTTTGCGCCGCAACGGCAAAAAAGACCCGAAAAAATCCATGGGATTTTTCGGGTCTTTCAATTTGATTATTTCTGCGCTGTCGATGGGGAGAAGAAGCGTAGGATCATGTCGCGGGACGCGGGAAGCTTGCCGCGAACCATCTCTGCGGAGCCGCCGCCTTTTCCGCCAAGTTCCTTATGCATTGCCGCGCTGAGGGGACGGCAGTCATTTCGGCTGCCCAGCACATAGGTATAGCCGTCCTCATCGCTTCCCGAGAGGGCAATGGCGGTATCGGTATGGGCAATCGCAGCATTGACCAGGTAGCGAAGTTCGTTTGCGCCGAACAGCGGCTCGAACACAACGGCAGGGGAGTCAGCATTGCCGTCGAGGGCAGCCAGATGCAGCTCAATGAGCCGGCTGCACAGGGCGCTTTGTCGCGCTTTTCCCGCACCAATTTCATCCCCCAAACGCGCCACTGCCTCCACGACCTCATGCTGCTTGGCCGAGAGGGAAGCGGCGATGGATGCCACGGCGTGATAGCGGCATCGGTAGTCCTCCAGCGCATCCAGCCCGCAGAGCATATGGATGCGGATGCCGCCCTTGTAGCGGATGAAATCCAATAGCTTGATGATGCCGATCTCCCCGGTGCGGGCAACATGTGGGGCACAGCAGGCACAGCGGTCCACCGCTCCCTCCTCGCCGATGGAAACGATCCGCACATTTTCCCGCAGATCCAGCTTGCTGCGGTATTCCAGTGCGTCAAGCTGATCGGGGATAGGATAGTGGACCGTGATGGGCAGATTTTGGGCCACAATGCCGTTTGCCATTTGTTCAATCCGGTCAAGCTGATCCCGTGTCAGCTCCCCGTCAAGGTCAAGGGTCACATCCTCGTGGCCCATGTGGAAGCCCACGTTGGTCAGACCGTGCTCGTGCCAGAGAAGCCCCGAGATGATGTGCTCTCCCGAGTGATTCTGCATCCGGCGCAGGCGGATCTCGGCATCGATCCTGCCTTCAACCGTGCTGCCGACCGGAAGAGGAGAATCCACCAAATGCCATAGCTCACCGTTTTCTTCCCGCATCCCGCGGACGGGGAGCGAACCGAGGCTTCCGCTGTCCGCGGCCTGGCCGCCTCCGCCGGGGAAAAAAGCGGTGCGGTCGAGGCGCAGGGCAAAGCCGTCCTTGTCGGGGATACAATCGAGGACGGTGGCAGAGAAGTCAGCGCAATGTCCGTTGTCATAAAGCCGTTCTGTCATGGTGTCATTCCTTTCCGAAGTGGACTTTCATGGAGAAAGTATCCCCGCATCGGGGGCATCGCACGGTGTGCTCACCCTTACGGCGGGGGAGCCGGAGGGTCGCCCGACAATGGGGGCATTTGTGGTAAACATGGGTGCGGCAATCTCGCAGGCGGTCGCGGGTGAGGGTGAAGAAGCCTGTGATTTTTTGCCAAATGCGCAGAAATGCCTCGTTTTCCCGCCGCCGTGCCGGAATATTGCGGGAAAAACAGCGGAAGAGCATCCATACCGCGTCGATCAGCAAAAGGGCGGCCAGCGTGTACCATCTGGTAAACAGATGGAGGACGGTCAAAACAAGATAAAGGATCAAAAGGGCATTGCCCAGCTGATCGTTTCCGTATCGGCCGTACATAAATTGCATCAGTTTTTGCTTGAAGTTTGCCATATCATTTCACTTTCCCGGGGAGTTGCCCGCATAATTTCACTATAGTCTACCATAGGATTGCGGCATGAGGGGAAATAATCCGCAACTTTTTTTCGGATGATTTGTGAAATTTATGTATGCATGGGACAGGGGTATTATACACCAAATCCGTTCCTGTGTCAAATGAAAAGAAATTTTGAACATTTTTTTCTCTCGCTTGACAGAAAAACCTAACCGTGTTAAAATCTAACCGTGTTAGAAAAACGGGAGGATGACGATGAAGGAAGGCTTTACTAATCTGTTTATTCAGCGTTTTTCCCTTTTGATGAAGCTGGGGCGGCCCAGGCTGTACGGCAGCTTTACCAAGGGGGAGATGCGTATTTTAAGTTATCTTTATCAACAGCAGGAGCCGGTTCAGCCCGGGGAGCTGTGTCAGATTCTGGATGCCAGCTCGGCGCGGGTTGCGGCGGTGCTGAAGCGGCTTGAGAGCAAGGGGCAGATTGAGCGGCGGATGGATACCGATGACCGCCGAAAGATCCTTGTCTGCATCACCCCCGCAGGACGCGGACTGGTGGAAGCCCGCCGCGGGGAGATGCACCACTACATCGCCGAGATTATTGACCGCCTGGGTGAGGACGATGCCC
Organism: Oscillospiraceae bacterium; assembly: GCA_015063805.1. Classification (GTDB taxonomy): domain Bacteria; phylum Bacillota; class Clostridia; order Oscillospirales; family CAG-272; genus SIG693. Next base: position 42,506 of record SVTK01000015.1, on the reverse strand, counting down.
GCGAGGGACTTCGCATTCTTACCCGGATTTTAGACATTGCTGAGCAGATGGAGTCCGCAGGCGGCGACACCGCTGCAGACGGCCAGGAAGGGAAACTTCATGGATAATATGCAAATTCAACAGACACACGAATATGCTCTTGGAATCGACATCGGCTCCACCACGGCAAAGTTGTTTCTGCTGGAGGGGGGAAGACCGGTCTTTTCCTGCTATGCCCGCCACTTCTCTCAGGTGCGGCAGAAGACCCTGGAGCTTTTGGAGGGCCTCCGTGACCGGCTGACTGGCAAACGCCTGGTGATCTCGATTTCCGGTTCTGCCGGACTCGGCCTGGCCCGGGCGGCAAACCTGCCCTTTGTGCAGGAGGTGTTTGCCACCTGTGAAACGGTGCGCCGCCTCATCCCCGATGCCGCTTCTGTGGTGGAACTGGGGGGAGAGGATGCGAAGGTCATCTTTTTTGCCGGGGGAACCGATGAGCGCATGAACGGTTCCTGCGCCGGCGGGACGGGGGCATTCATCGATCAGATGGCAACCCTGCTCAATGTCACCCCCGACGAGCTGGATGCCCTCAGCCTCGCCCACCGACGGATCTATCCCATTGCTTCCCGCTGCGGGGTGTTTGCAAAAACCGACATCCAGCCCCTGCTCAATCAGGGGGCTGCCAAAGCCGACATTGCGGCCAGTATCTATCAGGCCGTGGTAAATCAAACGGTGGCGGGTCTGGCCCAGGGACGGCGGATTGAAGGGAAGGTGGTCTTCCTGGGCGGTCCGCTCTACTATAACCGCGGCCTTCGTGCGCGGTTTGTGGAGACCCTCGGCCTTGACGGCACCCGGGGAGAAGCGGTATTCCCCGAATACGGCCTTTATGCCGTGGCATTGGGGGCTGCAATCTACGCCGACCGACAGGCGGGAGAGAGGGAGGAGATCGCCTTCGAGGCTCTACTGGAGGCCATCGGCCGTGCCGCCGAGCAAAGCGACAGCCCCGTTTCCCACGCCGAGCCCCTCTTTGCCGACGAAGCGGAATACGAGGCTTTCCGCGCCCGCCATGCCAAAGCCACTGTGCCCACAGCTGATCCCGCTGACTATTGCGGAGATGCTTACCTGGGCATCGACTGCGGCTCCACCACCACAAAGCTGGTGCTGCTCTCGGCCGATAAAAAGATCCTCTATACATATTATAACTCCAACGAAGGCGACCCGGTAACGGTGGTGCGTCACCAGATGGCAAAGATCTACCGCCTGTGCGGCGACCGGGTGACGATCCGGGGGTCTGCGGTGACGGGGTACGGTGAGGAGCTGATCCGCCATGCCTTCCACGTGGATGCCGGGCTGGTGGAAACCATGGCCCATTATACCGCGGCGGCAGATTTCCTGCCCGAGGTGGATTTTATCCTGGATATCGGGGGACAGGACATTAAGTGCTTCCAAATCCGGGGCGGGGCCATTGACAGCATTATGCTCAACGAGGCCTGCTCCTCGGGATGCGGCTCCTTCATTGAAACCTTTGCCCGCTCCATGGGCTACAACGTAGAGGAATTCTCCCGCCTTGGACTTTTCGCCGCCGCACCGGTGGAGCTGGGAAGCCGATGCACGGTGTTTATGAATTCCTCGGTAAAACAGGCCCAAAAGGACGGAGCAGGTGTGGGAGATATCTCCGCCGGCCTGTCCATGAGCGTGGTGAAAAATGCGCTCTATAAAGTCATTCGCGCCGCTTCCCCCGAGGAGCTGGGACGGCATATCGTGGTGCAGGGGGGGACCTTCTACAACGATGCCGTTCTGCGCAGCTTCGAGCGGGAGCTGGGGTGCCAGGTCATCCGTCCCGCCATTGCAGGGCTGATGGGGGCATACGGCGCCGCCCTCCACGCAAGGGCCCTGGGGCTTTCCAAGTCGGAATTGCTTGACGAAGAGGCCATTGCATCCTTTACCCATACCTCCCGCTCGGCGGTCTGCCGTGGCTGTACCAACCAGTGCCATCTTACCGTCAACCATTTCCCCAACGGAGAGAAGTTCATCTCAGGGAACAAGTGCGAAAAAGGGGGCCTGGACGGGAAAGCCGCCGTGGAAACACTGCCCAACCTGCACCAGTTCAAACGGGAGAAGATCTCGGCGCTGCGCCCCGTCAAGGGCAAGCGGGGGCGCATCGGCATCCCCCGCGCCCTGGGGATTTATGAGCTGGCACCCCTTTGGCACGGGATTTTCACGGCGCTGGGATATGAGGTTATTCTCTCCGGTCCTTCCACCCGGGACATCTATGCAGCCGGACAGTACAGCATTCCCTCCGACACCGCCTGCTACCCGGCCAAGCTGATGCACGGCCATGTGGAGAAGCTGCTGGAGGAGGGGGTGGATGCCATTTTCTATCCCTGCCTGACCTACAACGTGGACGAAGGGCAGGGGGACAATCACTACAACTGCCCGGTGGTGGCCTATTATTCCGAGCTGCTGGCGGGGAATGTGGACTCCCTTTCGGGGACGAAATTCCTCTATCCTTATCTCAATATCAACAAACCCCGTGAGCTTGCCCGTGAGCTGCACCGTTTCTTCGCAGCAGAGCTTGAATCTATCCCCATGCGGGAGATACGCGCTGCGGTCAAATCCGGCTTCGCCGCTTATGAATCCTATATGCGGGATGTGCGCAGGGAAGGGGCCTGCGCCCTTGCCTATGCCCGTGCCCGTGGCCTGCGGGTGATGATCCTGGCAGGGCGGCCCTATCACATCGACCCTGAGATCGGCCATGGCATCGACCGGCTGGCCGCTTCCCTGGGGTTTGTGGTCCTCACCGAGGATAGCCTGGTTCTGCCCCGGTCCCCGGTGCAGGTGGACGTGCTCAACCAGTGGACCTATCACGCCCGCCTTTACGCCGCCGCAGAATTTGCGGCCCAGAATCGGGACGTGGAGCTTGTCCAGCTGGTGTCCTTTGGCTGCGGCATTGATGCCATTACCACCGATGAGGTCCGTGCCATCCTGGAGCGGGCGGGGAAGCTTTATACGCAAATCAAGATTGACGAGATCACTAACCTCGGCGCTGTGAAGATTCGTCTGCGCAGCCTGCTGGGCGCCCTGGATAAACGGGAAACGGAGGAAAATCATGGCTGAGACAACCTACCCGCGCTTTACCGAGGAAATGCGCAAAACCTATACCATCCTCGTGCCCACCATGCTGCCCATGCACTTCCGATTCATCATCAAAATCATGGGATTGTATGGCTACCGTGCCGAGCTGCTGGAAACCTCAGGCCCCCACATCGCCGAAACCGGCGTGAAGTATGTGCACAACGACACCTGCTATCCCGCGATCTTGGTCATCGGACAGTTTATCGATGCCCTGCAGTCGGGAAAGTACGACCCGCATAAAGTCGCGCTGATGATTTCGCAAACGGGAGGCGGATGCCGCGCTTCCAATTACATCTCTCTGCTTCGCAAGGCCCTCATCAAGGCGGGCTTCGACTACGTGCCCGTCCTCTCTTTCAATATTGCGGGGCTGGAGAAGGACTCGGGTTTCAAGCTGACCCTGCCCATGCTTCACCGCATGGCCTACGGTGTCCTTTACGGTGACCTGCTGATGCTGCTCAAAAACCAGTGCCAGCCCTACGAGATCAAGGCTGGCGAGAGCGAGGCCCTGGCCCTTGCCTGGACAGACCGTCTGGTGAAGGAGCAAAGCGAGCGGCGGATCAACTACCGCCGGGTCAAAGAGAACTACCGCGCCATCCTGCGGGACTTTTCCGCTATCGAGTGCAGGGAAGAGCAGCGGGTCAAAGTGGGTATCGTGGGCGAGATTTTTGTGAAGTATTCTCCCCTCGGCAACAATAATCTGGAGGACTTCCTCCTGTCCGAAGGGGCGGAGGTTGTGGTGCCGGGCCTGACTGATTTTGCTCTTTACTGTGTATACAACACCCTGGTGGATCGGGAACTCTACGGACGCAGCAAGCTCATCGCACCCATCTATCGCCTGGCCTACCGTATCCTCACCGGGAAGCAGGAGGATCTCATCCGCATTGTGCGGGAAGAGAGCCGCTTCACGCCCCCCGGATCCTTCCGGCATACCTGCACCCTCACCCGGGACTACCTCAATGTCGGGGTGAAAATGGGAGAGGGCTGGCTGCTTACCGCCGAGATGCTGGAGCTCATCGAGGGGGATGTGCGGAATATCGTCTGCACTCAGCCCTTCGGCTGCCTGCCCAACCATATCGTGGGGAAGGGGATGATGAAGCCCATCAAATCCCGCAATCCCGGGGTGAACATTGTGGCCATCGACTATGACCCCGGTGCCACCCGCATCAACCAGGAAAACCGCATCAAGCTGATGCTGGCCAATGCCAAGGAGAACCTGGCTGAAGTGAAAGATACTGCGGAAACCAAGTAATCTTCCAAAAACAAAAAAAGTGCCGCGCAGCTGCGCGGCACTTTTTTTGTGTGTCGAAATTACATCAGAGACTGATAGAGGGCGGTGATCTCCTCCACGCTGGTCTCGCGGGGATTGCCGGGACGGCAGGCATCGTCGTAAGCCGACTGTGCCAGGAAGGGGATATCCTCTGCCTTGACAATATCCTTGAGGTCGGCGGGAATGCCCACATCGGCGGAGAGCTGCTTCACTGCCTCGATGGCGGCGGCGCGATATTCCTCAACACTCATGCTGTCTACGCCGACAACACCCATTGCGCGGGCGATTTCGCGATACTTTTCACCGGTAGCGGGTGCATTGTAAGCCATAACGGTGGGCAGGATGATGGCGTTGGCCACACCGTGGGGAGTGTCATACAGGGCACCCAGAGGATGTGCCATGGAGTGCACGATGCCAAGGCCCACGTTGGAGAAGCCCATGCCGGCCACATACTGGCCCAGCGCCATATCGGCGCGGCCCTCAGCGGTGTTGTCCACCGCACCCCGCAGGGAGCGGGCAATGATCTCGATGGCCTTCAGGTGGAACATATCCGACAGCTCCCATGCCCCCAGGGTGATGTAACCCTCGATGGCGTGGGTCAGGGCATCCATACCGGTGGCGGCGGTGAGGCCGCGGGGCATGGTGGACATCATATCGGGGTCAACCACTGCAACCACGGGAATGTCATGCACGTCGACGCACACCATCTTGCGGTTCTTTTCCACGTCGGTGATGACGTAGTTGATGGTGACTTCAGCGGCAGTACCGGCGGTTGTGGGAACAGCGATAATGGGAACGCACTTGTTCTTGGTGGGAGCAACGCCCTCCAGGGAACGCACATCGGCGAACTCGGGGTTGTTGATGATGATGCCCACAGCCTTTGCGGTGTCCATGGAGGAGCCGCCGCCGATGGCAACGATGCAGTCAGCTCCGGCAGCCTTGTATGCGGCGACACCGGCCTGTACGTTCTCGATGGTGGGATTGGGCTTGATCTCGGAGAAGAGGGTGTAGGCAATGCCGGCCCCGTCAAGGACATCGGTGACCTTCTTGGTCACGCCGAACTTGATCAGATCGGGGTCGGAGGCGACGAGGGCTTTTTTGAAGCCGCGTCCCTGGATCTCGGCAGGAATTGCATTGATCGCACCTGCGCCGTGGTAAGAGGTTTCATTGAGCACAAAACGGTTTGCCATGGGTATTGTCCATCCTTTCTTTCGCCGGATCAGCCCGGCTTTGTGTTTATTTTAACATATTTCCGTCCCGAGTGTGTGAACAAATTGCAAACTCGGTCAGGCGGGATTTGCAACGGTACCCATGAAAACGGGGAGGTTTGTTTGGGTATCGATGATCAGATACAGGAAGGGGCGGGTGAGGTAGACCTGCTTGGGCTGGTGGATAGATGCACTCTTGTCGGCCATGGATACCACCGTGGCGGCTCCGGCACGGGTGCCCCGCTCGGCAACGGAGATAAAGGTTTTCTGCAGAACGAAGCGCACGAAGATCCGTCCCCGGTGACTCTGCCCCATGCGGGAGAAGTCGGCGCGGGAATCGTCAAAGGCATCCTTCATTCCGGCGTTTTTCAACGCATCGGACATATCCATGGTATCGTCGTAGCTGAACTTGGGCAGGGCGGCCTGTACCGCGGCGGACTGGGGATTTTCCAGCATGGCGATCAGCGACTCTCCGTCAAGGGAGGCGAGATAATCCGAGAGGGAAAGCCCCTCACGGGGGAGGATGGCGACAAAGGCATAGTCCCGGTCCCGGTAGTATTTGACAAAACCCACAGCGTTTTCGTCCTCAAGGTAGACGTTCTCATCGCTGTACATATACTCCGCCTTGACCGAAGTGCCGTCGGTCAAGGTGAACTTGTCGGCGGAGACCTGATGTTTCTCGTACATCTTGGCCCACTCCGCCTCAAAGGTGAGAGCATTGATCAGGCACATGACGGTGTTGTGGTCAATGGTGCCCTCCTCCAGCATATCCCGGATCATACCATCGGTTTGCTTTTCGATGAAGGCGTTGATCTCCCGGCGGGTAGAGTCGTCCATGATGGCCTGGCGTGCCGCGGCACCGTAGAAATTGGCATTGGTTTGCAGGAAGTTCGGGGAAACGGTAAGATCAATGTTGCGGAACCAGATGCCGTTTGCCATGTGCAGGGTCTTCCCTCCGTCACGGGGAAGAGCGGCCATCACGGCATTGAGCCGGTCTGCCGGCATTCCTAGAACTGCTTCCATCTGCGCCAGCGTCTCACCTGCGGCGCCGTTGGCGGTCATTCCCAGGGCGGCAAAGAGGGATAAGGGAGAGATCAGGGTATTTTCCCGGTCAAGCTCCCGTTCGCCCAGCAGAGTCAGGGCAAGGTCTGCCATGGACGCGGCATCCGAGGACTCCGACGCTGCCTTTTCGACCTGCTCGGGCAGAATGCCCTCCATCAGGTCGGTGGAGGCGCTGATCGTCATACAGCTGCAGAAAACAGCCGAAAGCAGGAGCAGTGCGAGAATTCGTTTCATCATCATTACCTTCCTTTCATGCGGACTTGTAATTAAAGACGGGAAAAAAACGGTTTTGTTCCCGGAAATGAGAACTTTTTCCGTGAGAAAAAATGTGTGCCGCACAGACCGTGCGGCACACATTTTGGACAGCAGTTGCGGCTTACGCTTTAGCTTCGAGGTATTTGACCACGTCGCCCACCGAGATCAGCTTATGAATGTCTTCATCGTTGATCTCAATGTTGAAGCGCTCCTCGCAGAGCATGACCAGGTCGGCCAGTTCGATGGAGTTGATGCCGAGATCCTTGGTCAGCTCGGCCTCCATGGTGATATCTTCTGCATCGATCTGCATTTCGTCCATCAGCAAAGTTTTGATCTGTTCAAACATGATAAGTCCTCTTTCTCCGGTGGCGTGGATTACATGAGCGGATGCGCCCCGGCATCATCCGTCATGGGGGCTGCCCGGGGGCAGAATTATTTTACTTTGAAGCGCTGGATCTTGCGGGAGGTGTTGCGTTCAAATTTTTCCTCACGAAGCTCGATCTCGCGGATTTGCTTGAAGGAGGGGAGCTTTTTGTTGATCTCGTTTACTTCAGCCTTGATCTGCGCGTAGATCTCTTCCTTGCTCTTTTCACCGAAGTACTCGGCGTTGGGCACGATGAGTGCGGTGATCGTCAGGTCCTTGTTCTCGTTCTCACGGGCAAGCACCACAACCTCTTCAATGGAATCCAGGGGCATCAGATATTCTTCCAGCTCTTCGGGGAAGACATTCTTGCCGTTGGAAAGAATAATGACATTTTTCTTGCGGCCGGTGATGTAGATGTAGCCGTCCTTGTCCATGTAACCGATGTCGCCGGTGCGGAACCAGCCATCCTCGGTGAAGGCCTCGGCGGTGGCTTCGGGATTGCGGTAGTAGCCCATCATCACGTTGTCGCCCTTGACCAGAATCTCACCGGTCTCCTCTTCCTCTGTCTTGTCGATCTTGACCTGACAGCCGCGGACGGGAGTACCTACCGAATGGAAACGAATCTTGCCGGGGGAGTTAACCGCTACCAGAGGAGCACATTCGGTGATGCCGTAGCCCTCCAGAACGGTCACGCCGAAGGCGTAGAAGTCCTTGATCAGCTGGGGGGAGAGGGGAGCGCCGCCGCAGACGATACTCTTCAGCTCGCCGCCGAAGGCCTCAAGAACCTGGCTGAAGATTTGACGGCGGCGGTCGATGCCAAGCGCCAGAAGAGCGCTGCTGATCTTCATACCGGTGCGGAGTCGCTTCTCCATGCCGTTCTTGCGCACGGTGTCCCAGATCTTTCTGTGCATGGTTTCCACATACAGGGGAACCAGCGCCAAGGCATTGGGGGCACCTTCCTTGAAGTTGCGCATGACGTGCTTGAGGGAGTCATTGATGAGCACATGGCCGCCAATGTTGATCATGGCCAGGTGTCCGCAGGTCATTTCGTAGGAATGGTGCGGGGGAAGAACCGAAACAAAGTAGTTGTTGTCGTCATAAGACATGGACAGGCAGGAAGCATTGGTGGCGGCAGTCAGGTTCTTGTGAGAGAGCATGACGCCCTTGCTGGTGCCCGTGGTGCCCGAAGTGAAGAGCAGAGCAGCCATCTTTTCCATCTCAATCTCGTAGTCGAGGTAAGTGGTGACACCGTTGGCCAAAGCCTGCTTTCCTTCCTCCAGCAGAGCGGAGAAGGGAATGGTCTTATCGGTGATGACGGTTTCGGTTTCGGGATGAATCGGGATGAAAGCCTGAACGCGGGGGAGCTGATCGGCACAGGCAGCGATTTTTCCGTTCAGCGCGGAAGTATAAACCACAGCCTCTACTTCTGCCAGTTCAAGAAACCCAACGATCTGTTCGATGGCAAGGTCCTTGTCAATGGGCACGATGTAGCCGCCGCCGTTGACAGTGGCAAAATAGGTACAGATGTAATGGGGATGGGTGTCGCCCATGACCGCAACAGGACGGCCCATGAGACCGTGCTGTGCCAGAGCGGTACCAAAGGCATTCATTTCTTCCCAAAGCTGTTTATAGGAGTATTCAACGAAGCTGTCGCCAACTTTGTACTTGTAAAGGTACTGATCACCAAACTTTTCCGCACTGGACAGTACGAGATGCCGCAGATCGGTAATAATCTTTGGCGGTTTGGCACCCTTGAGGTTGTTGATCATTTTCAATGTGTAATAATCCCTCCTTCGCGGCGAATGCCGCAATATGCGATTACATCTATTATATAAAAAAAACATGGGTTTGTCAAGTATTTCATGGAAATCTCACCAATCAAATCCGGAAAAACGGAGGATTGGGCGAAGAGGAAAAAAATCGAGCCTCATCCCGAAGGGGAAGAAGCTCGGATTAGTCTGCCAACACTGTTGGCTGGTGCCGGTGGCGGGGGTCGAACCCGCACCCTGTTGCCAGGACTGGATTTTGAGTCCAGCACGTCTGCCAATTCCATCACACCGGCGAACAACGTGAACTATTATACCATATCTTCCGTACTTTTTCAAGAGGGTTTGAAAAAGTTTTCCCAACAAAATTTCTCCCGAACAAAAGTCTGGCGGATCCGCAGATCCGCCAGACAATCAGAACAATATTATTCTTTTCCGCTCAGGGAATGTTTCTGCGATACCACAGAGGGGGCATCGTAGCAGGTGAAGGCAGCATCCACATACTCGGCATTCATTTTCGGGGTGATCAGGCTCACCAGGGGAACGATCACGAAAGAGGAGAGGATCGAAATGGCACCGCAGACGGTGGGATCCACCCAGCTGAACACCGCGTTGGCCGATACAAAGCCGATGCCGAAAAGCATGGCGGCCCATACACCGGCGCGGGTGGTCTTCTTCCAGAAGAGGCCGAAGAGGAAGGGGCCGAGGAAGGCGCCCGCCAGGGCTCCCCAGGAGATGGACATGAGAGAGGTGATAAGGCTGTTGGGACGGATGGCAATGAGCACCGAGATCACAATGAAGCAGGCGCAGAGTGCGCGAATGGCCAGTTTCTGACGTTTCTCGGAGAGCTTGCCGGGGAACATACCGCCGACAAAGTCAATGACAAAGGTAGATGCCGAGGTGAGTACCAGGGAAGAGAGGGTTGACATGGAGGCCGACAGCACCAAAAGAAGCACTACCCCCATCAGCGCGTCGGGAAGAGCACGGCTCAGCATGGCAGGAACGATCTCATCGAAGACCACGGGATCTCCCGTGTAGTAGAGTCGGCCGAAGCCGCCCATGAAGTAGGAGCCGCCGGCGATGATCAGCGCAAATATCGTGGAAATCACCGTGCCGGTTTTGATGGATGCCTCATTCTTGATGGCGTAGAATTTCGCAACCATCTGGGGAAGGCCCCATGTGCCCACCGAGGTGAGGATCAGCACCGAGAGAAGCTTCAGCGGCGCCGGACCGAACATGGAAGAGAAAGCGCCCTGCAGCGCCGGGGTATCGGGAGAGGGAACCTGAGACAGCGCCTCGATGGCGGCGGTAAAGCCGCCCTGACCGGTAAGCACGCCCCGGAGGATGAGGATCATGCCGACGATCATGATGAAGCCCTGGATGAGGTCATTGATGGCGGTCGCCATGTAGCCCCCGGCAATGACGTAAATTCCCGTGATCAGTGCCATCACAATGATGACGGCGGCGAAAGGGATATTGAAAGAGAGGGCGAAGAGGCCGGAGAGACCCTTGTACACAGAAGCGGAATAGGGCACCAGAAATACGAAAACAATCACCGAGGACACGACCTTCAGCAGGCGGCTGTCATAGCGGCGGCCGAAGAATTCGGGCATGGTGGCCGAACCGAGATGCTTGGTCATAATGCGGGTGCGGCGGCCGAGTATCACCCAGGCAAGAAGCGAGCCGATCAGCGCGTTTCCGATGCCGATCCAGGCGGCACTTATCCCGAAATTCCAGCCGAACTGGCCAGCGTAGCCTACAAAAACCACGGCAGAGAAGTATGCGGTGCCGTAGGAGAAAGCAGTCAGCCACGGGCCGACATTGCGACCGCCCATGACAAAGTCCCCCACGCTGACATTTTTTCGGGAGCACACAACGCCGACCGTAACGGTCACGGCAAAGAAGAGAACAAGAAGCAGAACTTTAATGAGCATGAATAAAACCTTTCAAAACTGTTTTTACCATTATACATCAAAAATTTACATTTGTCAACCAAATCTAACAGGATTGCCATTCGAAAAATCAATCGATTAACCCATCCAGCCATGTGCTGCGGAGGTGGAGAGCCGCTCCCCGCATGGCGCGGCCCATTTGCTTTGCGGTGATGGAAATGGGGGGGATGGGGAGATGGTGGTGTACATTTCGCTGTGTCAAATGAGCGGTGAGCCTTCCGGTGAAGGAGACGTCCATCATGGGGGCGGAGGATTCCAGCAGAATCTGTACGGGATCAAAGATGGCGATGAGGGTGTACAGGGCGGCGGACAGGGCGGCAGCCAACTCATCCGGCTCCCGCAGACTGACCAGAGCCTGATCCAGGGTGAAGTTGGTGCCAACCGTGATTTCGCCGAAGTGTCCGCCGCGGCTTCCGGTGAGAATCCGGCCATCCACCATCAACGCACCGCTGACGGGGCGGTCGAGGGAGAGCCAAAGGCAGGAGCCGTCTTCCTTTTCGGGAAATTCCGAGAGGGCCGAAATGGCTGCCGCACGGGTATCCTCCAGCATGATGGGGGAGAGGGCGGGGAAGAGTGCCTTCAGCAGCGCACCGGGACGGAGGGGGGCGAGCTCAGGGAGTCGGCTGCCGCAGATGCAGTCACTTCCGGCATCGTAAACACCCGGGAGAAGTACAGCCATGCCAATGAAGCGGGCGGTGTCACCGGAAGGGATGTACCCTGCAGCGGCATTCTTCAGAAAGAACAGCAGATTTTCCTCACATAGCATCCCGTCGTCATAGACATGGCGGGTGTCGTAGCATACGTTGAAGGAAAGATCCAGTACAGTCAGACGGAAATCCTTCGCGGTCAGATCCAGCAGAAGCAAATCATGCTCCGGGGCACAGGTCAGCATCCGTGCCTTGCGTCCGGGGGTGACTTCCCCGTTTTTTGCCTGGCAGAGAACGCCTGCCCCTACCAGGGCATCGGCAATCTTGCCCACCGTCATCAGGCTGAGCCCCGTGTGGGCTGAGATGGCGGCGCGGCTGGTTTTTCCGGCATCGGCAATGGCAGAGAACACGGCGCCTATGTTCTCCCGCTTGATGTTCTGCGCGTGGCTGTATTCCATGATGCTTCTCCTTTCGCCATGAGGGTATCTACAATATTATACAATAAATTCCGAAAAAAGACAAGAGGGAAGCACATTTATCCTTTTTACCTTTTGTGCTGATGAAAAAACTTCGTCTGTTTCAGCAAAGAGCGATCTCGTTTCAGCGAATAAAGCTGAAAACATACACGGCTTTGTTCCTATACCTTGAAATATTCATAAATGTACTGTATACTGTGTATAGATGTTTTTTTTTTGAGAAATTTTGCGTCTGACTCAAAACAAGGAGGTAAACGATGGTAAAAAAGTTGATAGCATTGGTGTTAGCATTAGTCTGTACCACAGCTTTCTGCAGTTGCGGATGGAACTCAAAACAAGTTGTTGCTGCCGTGATCAGTGAGAATGTAACAAAAATTGATATTACACATCATATCGGTGGAAAGACAACAAGTTGGAGCATAGAAGAAACGGAAATTGATACTTTGAGAGAGTGGTTTGATAAACTTACCTATAAACTCATTGAGGTTAAAGACGGACAGACTCCTGGTGATAATGATGGTAACGAGGGTTATAACTTTACCTTTACCGGAGGAGAATGGACAGGTTTTTCCTATGTAATCAACGGAGAGAATGATTGCTACATTCTAAATCCTGAAGGGAATTGGTTCTCTGTGACGAATCCGTCAACTCCTCCTGTTGCAGATGAAAGATCACCGATAGAAGAAAACTTAGAATATTATTCTGTATTATCAGTTCCTGAAGGATATAAGTATTCTGATGAATGGACAGTGGAATCCGAATTCATGTTAACCTTCAATGTTGGTGAAACCATCGTTGCTCTTGTTACCGCAACCGACACAGAATACATTACCATAGAGATTACAGACGCAGGAAATACTAACCTTGAGGTTGGAGGTAACTACACAATTTCTGTATCTGATAAAGTACCTTCTTTGGGTGAGGGTGACTACATTCGAGTGGTCTGCAATCCATCGGCAGTAAGAAGGACAGACATTCCCCACCTTGCAGTCGTATTTTCTGTTGATAAGACAGACAAAACAGGATTATCCACGGCAGATTAAATCAGCCAATTCCAACTTGTTCGAGCAGTTAAGGAGCAGGGGCTTTGACCTCTGCTCCTGTTGTTTTGCTCTATAATTGCCCTGTGGTTCATTTTAAGCGATGCTTAATTCATTGATTTCCATCAAATCGACGAAGGATTTGACGGATAAGCCTATATCAACACAAAAGACAAGAGGAAAGCACATTTTCCTTCCGTGAAGGCGCAGGAATGAAAAATCGACACTTTCCCCCTTGCGAAAAGTCATCGTTTGCGGTATAATAATGATAACCGTATTCGCGGAAACAACCGATATCGGGGGTTACTACTTTTGGATCAGTTATCTGCACGTTATCTTCAAGCCAAGCGCGACTTGTTTGACCGCGCTTTTTCTTCGTTGAATGCCGAACAGCGCCGCGCTGTTTATCATGTCAACGGTCCGCTTTTGATTCTGGCAGGCGCCGGAAGCGGCAAGACCACGGTGCTGGTCAAGCGGATCGCCTATATCATCCGTTACGGCAATGCCTATCACGATAAGCGGGTCCCTTATGGCCTCACCGAGGCGGACGTGGTTCGTCTGGAGGGGGCGAAAGAACTCGATCCCGATGTGCTGACCGACATTCTGCCCGAATTCATCAGCGATCCCTGCCCCCCTTGGCGGGTGCTGGCTATCACCTTCACCAATAAAGCCGCCAATGAGATCAAAGCCCGCCTGGCCGCGGCGCTTGGGGATGAGAGCATTGCCAAGGAGATCTGGGCGGGTACCTTCCACGCCATTTGTATGCGCATCCTGCGCAAGCATGGTTACCGGCTGGGCTACCCCGACAACTGCACGATTTACGATACCGACGATCAGAAAAAGCTTCTCTCTGCCTGCATGAAGCAGCTGAATATCGATGAAAAGCTCATGCCGGTGAAGGGGGTTATGAACCGTATCAGCCGCGCCAAGGATAAGCTGATGACGCCCGATATCTTTGAGGCCGACGCGGGGAATGACTTCTCCCTGCGGCAGACCGCACGCATCTACCGCGCCTACCAAAAGGCTCTCAAAGAAGCCGGGGCTCTGGACTTTGACGACATCATCATGCAGACCGTATTTCTCCTGCGGGATTTCCCCGAGGTGCTGGAGGAATATCAGCGCCGCTTCCGCTACATCTGCGTGGACGAGTATCAGGATACCAACCACGCCCAGTTTGTCCTCACCGCTCTGCTCTCTGCCGGCAGCCGAAACCTGATGGTGGTGGGAGACGATGATCAGAGTATTTACAAATTCCGCGGTGCCACCATTGCCAATATTCTGGAATTCGACCGTGCCTTTGAGGATGCCGCTGTCATCCGCCTGGAGCAGAATTACCGCTCCACCGGGAATATCCTCAACGCAGCCAATGCCATCATCGCCCACAACGTAGGCAGAAAGGGCAAGACCCTTTGGACCGCGGCAGGGGAGGGCGAGCGCCTGCGGGTGAAGAAGTGCGACAACCAGAACGCCGAGGCCCGGTTTATCATCGACACCGTGGCCAATCAGGTGGCTGAGGGTAAGCGGCAGTACCGGGATTTTGCGGTGCTCTACCGCATGAACGCCCAGTCGGGCAACATTGAGCGTGCATTCGCCAAGAGCGGCATCCCCTACCGTGTACTGGGGGGCGTGCGCTTCACCGACCGCAAGGAAATCCGTGACATTGTGGCTTACCTGCAGCTCATCAACAACCACAACGACAGAGAGCGGCTCAAGCGCATCATCAATGAGCCCAAGCGAAAGATTGGCCCCAAGGCGGTGGAAACGGTGGAAGCCCTGGCCGCGGCAGAGGGCGTCAGTATGTTCACCGTTATGGAGCGGGCCAATGTCTACCCGGAGCTGGCCAATTATGTGGGCCGCCTGGGCGATTTCGTCACCCTCATCCACGATTTGACCGAGTTGAGTGAGCGAGTGCCGCTCTCCGAGCTGGTGGAACAGACCCTTGACCGTACCGGCTACCGGCAGATGCTCATCGACGGCGGAGAAGAAGAGGCCGAGCGGCTGGAGAATATCGATGAGTTCCGCTCCGGGGTGATGGAGTATGAAACGGGAAGCGAAAACCCATCCCTCACCGAATTCCTGGAGGAAACGGCTCTTGTGGCCGACGTGGACCGCTACGATGAAACAGCCGATGCGGTGGTGCTCATGACGATCCACTCGGCCAAGGGCCTGGAATTCCCCGTGGTCTTCCTGCCGGGCATGGAGGAGGGGCTGTTCCCAACCAACCAGTCGGCCATGGATCCCGAGGAGCTGGAGGAGGAACGCCGCCTGGCTTATGTGGCTATCACCCGCGCCAAGGAGCGGCTTTACATCCTGCACACCCGAGAGCGTCTGCTCTTCGGTTCCACCCGATACAATCCCATCTCCCGCTTCGTCAGTGAGATTCCCGAAGAAATCCTTCACATCGACGCGGTTCCCCAAATGGGCGCACGTCCGGTCAGCACCGCCTTCTCCCCGCGCCGGGAGGACCGGCTCACCATCGGCAGTACGCCCAAGCGTGCAGCACCTGCCGCTGCCTTTATGCCGGGAGATGCGGTGGTGCACCTCACCTTTGGTCGGGGCGTGATTCTGTCTGCCACCCCCATGGGCTCGGATACCCTGTATGAAGTTATGTTCGATACCGTAGGCACCAAACGGCTGATGGCCACTTATGCAAGGCTCAAGCCGGGGGAGGGAGAGGCATGAAGCAGACCACCCTGTGCTACATGGAAGCCCATGACCGCTACCTGATGCTGCACCGCACCAAGAAGGCGGTAGACGAGAATAAGGATAAATGGATCGGCATCGGCGGGAAATTTGAGGAGGGGGAGAGCCCCGAGGACTGCGTTCTGCGGGAAGTGCGGGAAGAAACCGGCTTCACCCTCACCGATTACCGTTACCGGGGCATTGTTACCTTCGTTTCGGACGAGTGGGGAACCGAGTATATGCACCTTTTCACCGCAACGGCCTGGACGGGGGTGCAGACCCTCTGCAGCGAAGGCGAGCTTGCCTGGGTAGAGAAGGCCCGCGTGGCCGAGCTGCCCATTTGGCAGGGGGATAAGATTTTCCTGCGGCTGCTGGCCAAGGAGCGTCCCTTCTTTTCCTTGAAGCTTTGCTATCGCGGCGAGCAGCTTTGCCGCGCGGTGCTTGACGGACGGGATATTCCCACCCAATAAAAAGTCGCCCCGATCGAAACGGTCGGGGCGAAGCTGTGAAAAAGATAAGGTTTGCTTGTGATTTGTTCAAACGCAGTTTATAAACGTGTGTTATACTGTGTTTACCGTCAAAAAAGAAAGGATGTACGAATGTATACCTTCAACCATAACCGACGGGGAGACCCCGCTGAGGAAGCCCCCCTGCCGGCCAATTTTGCTCTGCTTGCCGAGATGAAGGAATACGCAGCGCAGATGCAGCTGTACAACGCCGGGATCAAGGAAATCAAAACCAAGCTGGAAATCCTTGACGACGAGTTCAGCACCCATTACGAGTTCAATCCCATTCACCATATTGAGTCCCGCCTGAAATCCCCCCGCAGTATCCTGGAAAAGCTGCAGCGGAAGAACCTGCCCATCACCCTGTCGGCTCTGCGCACGGGGATCTACGACATCGCGGGGGTTCGGGTAATCTGCAACTACATCGACGATGTTTACCGGGTGGCGGACCTGCTCATGGCCCAGCATGACCTGCGGCTCATTTCCAAGAGCGATTACATCAAAAACCCCAAGGAAAACGGCTACCGCAGTATGCACCTGGTGCTGGAGGTGCCCATTTTCCTGGCCGAAGGACCGGTGAATGTCATGGTGGAGGTGCAGCTGCGCACCATTGCCATGGACTTCTGGGCCAGCCTTGAGCATCAGCTCCGCTACAAGGCGGATGTGGATGTCTCAGAGGAGCTTCGCCGCAGACTGCAGATCTGCGCCGAGGCCATCTCAGAGGTGGATGTGGAAATGCAGGAGATCCACCGTGAGCTCCGTCTTCCTGCTCAGCCCTCCGATTCCTCGGGAACCGCGTAAAGGTTGATATCCCAGGCGGGAACCCCCGCCATTCTCCGCAGATAGAAGCGGTATCCCGGGCAAAGCCCGGCCACCAGCGGCGGCAGGCGGACGAGATCCTCCCCACGGTGGTAGAGGGAGATCAGCAGCTCAGGTCGGCAGCGGCGGATGGTTTTCTCCGCTCCCCGCAGTGCCTCGTGCTCCGCCCCCTCTACATCGAATTTGATGTAGTCGATGTGAGCATCTCCCACCAGGGCGTCCAGGGCTTCCACCTCGACCTGCTTGCGGCCGGCTGCGGTCAGGGTCGAGCCCCGTCCCCCCGCATCCGTGAAAAACAGCGTATCCCGCTTGTGCCAGGCGCCCAGCTGATGGGCGTGCAGGTGCAGGCGGGGTTCATTTTCTCCCCAGGCGCAGAGCTTGGCAAAGCTGCGGCGGTCCGGCTCCATGGCCCAGGCCTCGCACAGGTTAGGGGCATAGGTCAGCAGTTCTCTGAGGGTGTCGCCGGTATATGCCCCAAGATCGGCGGTGCACCGATAGTCGGCGGGGTGGAGGATGTTTGCCCAAACCTCGGCGGGATCGCACACCGTCTTCTGCAAAAGGGAGAGGGAGCCGGTCAGCTTGGCGGACACGATATCCCAAAACAGCTGACGGGAGCGGTCATCCGCAAACAGGGCTGCGTTTTCGGCGAGGGCCTCCCGGTGTGCACCGGCAAATTCCGCATCGAAAAGCGTGTCGCCGCAGGCGGGCAGATCGGGGACATACAGTTCCTGCTCCCCGGCAATGGCGAAGATACGCTCCAGTACCTCGGAACGCGAGGTGGCGAAGGAGAGCAGTACGATGAACTCCCCGTACTGTGCCTTCGCCTCATCGTAGCGCAGGACACGGCGGCCGTGGAAAAGCTGGCCGCGGACAAATTCATCGCTGGCAAAGCAGTCGGCAATGGGGATCTGCCGTTCTGCACAGACGGCGTGGACCTTGTCAGCCCCGTTGCCCATGCCGTAGAGCAGAATGGGCTTCTGCACGGTCTGCAGATACTGCCACAGATCGGTGGTGGGAAACATAGACAGCTCCTTTAAGACATCGCGGGGCGGGCACATTGCCCGCCCCGCGGTGGTATTTTTATTTTTTGAGGGTTTCACTCAGCGCATTCAGCACCAGATCCTTGTCGGACTCGGAGAGAATGAGGTAGAACACATAGTTGCCCATGGTGAAGACCTCGGCATCCCGCAGCTTGGGATATTCCTCCACCAGGTATTCGTTCATCCAGGCGTCGTTGCGCTTCTGCAGATAGTCGGCGCAGGCTTTCTCCAGGGCCCCCACCCCCTCAGGGGATGCAGCATGGAAGATGCCGTATTCGTCCAGGCATTGGCCGGCGACCGAAAAGCGTACCAGGCGGTTGGTTGCATCGGCGGTGCCGGGCAGATTGAAGCGGAGGTAGTCCCCGTCGGCCTCGTCCAGGTATTTGGCATTGGCCAGCAGGGCATCCACCGTCTCGCTCAGCTGGGCCGTGGTGAGATCATCCCGTAGTGCGGGCGCGGCACAGGCACAAAGCAGAAGGGCGGCGGCAAGGATGAGGAGCAGCAGGGAAGAGAAGCGTTTTTTCAATGTTCATCTCCTCCTACTGTGGGGTGTGCGTGGGTGCGAATATAATTCAGCACGGCACGGAAGCCTACCTCGTTGAAGTGCATTCCGTCGCCGTTCTGGAAGGAGGCATGGAGCCAGCCGTTTTCATCGTGAAGTATCGAAGCAGTGTTCAGATAGGGAATACCGCAGGTCTCGGCAACCTTGAGCACCCAGGTGTTGGCAAGGGTGATCTTCTCGTTGTTGATGCGGTCAAGCTTGTCATAGTTGGAGGCCACGGGGAAGATGGACTGGAGAATGATCTGGGTCTTGGGGCTTGCGGCCTGGATCGACTGCACCAGCTTGACATATTCGGTGACAAACTGCTCCTCATTCATGAAGGAAACACCGTTGACACCCAAGGTAATGATCAGAAATGCGGGCTGCTTGGCCGCGGCGGCCTCAGCGGCGGTGACCTCGGCATCGGTATCGGGGAAATAGATCTTTTTCTTCACGGCCTGATCCAGGGTAAGGGTGCCGGAGGAGGGGGTCCACACCTGCTTGGTCTGCTTGCCTTCCGCGAGAACCGCATAGGGAATCATGCCGTAGGTGGTGGAGTCGCCCAGGAATACAATGCTGTCCTGATAAGCCTGGCCAGCATCGGGGGTCTCGCCCAGGATCGCGCTGCTCTCAGGGAGGGGCGTCAAGGCAGAGGGGGCCGCGGTGGTGGCAGGGGCAGTCGTGGTGCCGGGGGCATCGGCTGTGCCGGGATCGGCGGTGGTGCCGGGATCAGCGGTGGTGTCCGGAGCAGTCGTGGTGTCGGGATCGGCGGTGGTGACCGGCGTTTCGGTGGTTACAGGTTCATTGGTGTTGGCATCGGGGGCAAAGGTCCATTCCTCATAGGGATCGGTTTCCTCTGGGTTTTCCTGGCTGCCGCCGCTGATGGCACCAACCAAAACAAAAACAAGCACGCAAACCAAAGCAATGGCCGCAAGAATACATACCAGCTTCATAAAAAGCGAATTGTCGAAATATTCGTTTTCCTTCATTGCTATTCCTCCGTATACCGCTTCGTTCCGCTGAGGTGCGGCGGCGAAGGCGGGTAATTGAAAAAGTTTAATCGTTTAATTATATCACGATATGGTGAAATTATCAAGTGTTTTTGCGTTTTTTTGGTTCTTTTCCGCAGAGATCAGATTTCCTTGGCTTCTTTGCTGCGCTGAATCATCCGGCGGACCAAAGCGATCACCGCCATGAGGATGCCGTAGAGAAGCAAATAAATGGACACCATAACCAAGGCCGACCGCCCCGACGCAAATGTGCCAGCAGGCAGCAAAAGGAAGAATACGACCCCGGCTGTAACCAAGAGAAAATGGAGGAGAAAACGGATCCCCCCGGAGAATTGCTCGCCCCACAGGATGCTGTTGGCCCAGGCAAGGCAGAAGGCAAAGGGGAAGAGCAGAATAAAGGGCAGGGGGGCCACCACAAGTTCATCCTTGGCAAACAGGAGAATGATCAGGCAGAGCAAAATCGTGCAGACGGCATAAATACGGCAGGCCGCATTCAAAAGTGCTTTCATAGGGTGAGTATTCATTTCAAACCTCTTTGGTGAAATTTTTTATTGAAATCCGCATATACCATACCACATTTGCAGGCAAAAAGCAAGTTTATTCTGTAACTTTTTTGCAGATTTTCCCGATTGCGGACCTTTTTTGCACCGATGAAGGAATTGCCCGCTTCTGCGGGGAAAGACGGCGAAAAAATTTCAATATTTCTTGACATTTCGCACAAAAAGAGATATAATACATATATTATGGATATTTATGCAAAAAACGCAGACTGACAGGAAAATGCACGGTCTGCGGAAAGGATTATCATGACCAGAAAAGAAGCACGGGACATTGTTTTTACGCTTTTGTATGAATGTGAATTCCAGAAGGATTCCGATGCCGAGACAGTGTTTGCCGTTTCGGTGGAAAACCGCGAGATTGACGTTGAAGCTGACGCCTACATCTCTGCAGCATACTACGGTGTCTGCACGCACCGTGAGGAGCTGGACGAAAAGATCGCCGCATATTCGGGCAGCTGGAAGCCCGAGCGAATGTCGCGGATTGCCCGCAATATTCTCCGTCTTGCCGCCTATGAGCTGCTCTATATGCCGGAGATCCCCCGCAATGTGGTGATCAACGAGGCGGTGGAGCTGGCTAAGCGCTATGAAGACGAGCGCGCCCCCGGCTTTATCAACGGCATTCTCCACGCCCTGTCCGAAGAGGCAAGAAAATGAAGCGCCTTTATCTTGGCGTTGACGCGAGCAATTATACTACCTCCGCGGCAATTTGCGCTGAAGGGCGGATCATTGCCAACCTCAAGCGTCCCCTTCCGGTGCGGGAGGGAGAGCGGGGACTGCGCCAAAGTGACGCGGTGTTTGCCCATGTGCGGAATTTTCCGTCGCTGATGGCTGAGCTCGCCCCATACCTGGCAGATGCCGAAGTGGCGGCGGTGGCCTGTTCCACCAAGCCCCGGGATGAGGAGGGCTCCTATATGCCCTGCTTTTTGGCCGGTGAGGCGGTTGCTTCCGCTCTCTGCGCAGCTTACGGTAAGCCCATGATTCCCGTTTCCCATCAAAACGGGCACATTATGGCCGCTGTCTATTCGGCAGGGGCTGAGGAACTGCTTGACGGTGAGTTTGCCGCCTTTCATGTGTCGGGCGGCACCACCGAGGTGCTTTTTGTCCGTCCCACGGGAACATCCTTTGGGGTGGAGCTGGTGGGTGAGACTGCCGACATCAATGCGGGACAGCTCATCGACCGGGTTGGCGTGATGCTGGGGCTTCGTTTCCCTTGCGGCCCGGCCCTGGAGGCCCTTGCCGCCGAAGCCGATCCCCGTCAGATCCCTCGTCCACGTATCTCGGTCAAGGATTGCCGCTGTAACCTGTCAGGGGCAGAGAATATGGCCGCATCGCTGTTTGAAAAGACCGGGGACAAAGCCCTTGTTGCGGCTTTTACCATGGAATTTGTTGCCCGTACCCTTGAGGCCATGCGGGACGATCTCCGTCTGCGCTTCCCCGAGATTCCTATCGTTTTTGGCGGCGGCGTGATGAGCAACCGGATGCTGCAATCCCGTCTCGGCGCAAAGGGAAACGCCTATTTTGCCGAGCCCGCCTTCTCCGCCGACAATGCGGCGGGGGTAGCCCTCTTAGGCTGGCGCGCGGCAGAGCATGGGGAGGTGTCCGCCCATGGATGAAATGCGCACCGACCACCGCAACGTGCTGACGGTAACCCAGCTCAATACCTGCATCAAAACTCTCATCGAAGGGGCGGATTTCCTCCGCAGTGTCTACATCAAAGGGGAAATCTCCAACTTCACCAATCACTATAAAACCGGGCATTTTTACTTCACCCTCAAGGATGAGGGGAGTCTGCTGAAGGCGGTGATGTTCCGCGCCTCGGCCTCGAAGCTGCCTTTTGTACCGGAGAACGGTATGAAGGTGGTGGTACATGGCCGCATCTCGGCTTTTGTACGGGACGGTCAGTATCAACTCTACGCCGATGACATGGAGCCCGACGGCATTGGCTCGCTTTACTTCGCCTTTGAACAGCTCAAAAAGAAGCTGGAGGCCGAGGGGCTGTTTGCCGAGTCCCGCAAGAAACCTCTGCCGAAAATTCCCACGCGAATCGGGATTATCACTTCTCCCACCGGCGCGGCCATCCGGGATATGATCAATATCATTGGCCGCCGCTTTCCCTATGCCAAAATCCTGCTCTATCCCGCCCTGGTGCAGGGCAGCGATGCCCCCCCCC
This sequence comes from Oscillospiraceae bacterium, assembly GCA_015063805.1. Taxonomy (GTDB): domain Bacteria; phylum Bacillota; class Clostridia; order Oscillospirales; family CAG-272; genus SIG693. Next base: position 20,030 of record SVTK01000015.1, on the reverse strand, counting down.
AGCTGATTACGGGAATCAATTATTTCAACGCTGCGCGGAACGTGGATGTGATCATTATCGGCCGCGGCGGCGGATCCATTGAGGACCTGTGGGCCTTCAACGATGAGGGCCTTGCCCGCTGCATCGCGGCATCCGACTTGCCTGTGATCTCGGCGGTGGGGCATGAAACCGATTTTACTATTTGCGATTTTGTCTCAGACCGCCGCGCACCTACGCCTTCGGCTGCTGCCGAACTGGCGGTGCCCGAGACGGCCGAGCTCAAACGTAAGATCAACAATATTGTAGGGCGAATGGAACTGCTGCTTGGGCGGCAGATCGAACAGCGCCGCCAGGCGGTGCGCTATTTTTCCGGTGCCCGGGTGCTCTCGGCTCCCGCCGCCATGCTGGATGACCGCCGCATGAATCTCGTATATTTGAGCGAAAAGCTGGATCGCGCGGTGCAGGTAAAGATGAACGCTTGCCGCGCGGACCTGGCACAGCGGGCGGTAAAGCTGGATGCCCTCAATCCCCTGGCCATCTTCGGCCGTGGCTATTCGGCGGCTTTTGCCGAGAACGGCGAGCTTTTGAGCCGGGTTGACCAGCTGGAAATCGGCCAGCCCATCACCCTGCGCCTCAGCGACGGTGAGGCACAGGCGAATGTGACCGCCCTGACCCCGCTCCCCAAGACAGGAGCCCATGAATGAATCAATTTCGGAGGATAAACCCATGACCGAAAATCAGACAACCCAAAGCTTTGAGACCGCCCTTGCGCGTCTGGAAGAGATCGTCCGCGCCCTGGAGGTGGGGCAGGCGCCCCTGGATACCTCTCTCTCCCTGTTCGAGGAGGGGATCTCTCTGGTGAAGCTCTGCAACCGCCGCCTGGATGAGGCGGAGCAGAAGATCAAGCTTCTGCAGGCCGCCCCCGACGGCAGCATGACCGAAACCGATTTCGGAGGTCCGAAGGCATGACCGAGCAACTGATCAAGGCATTGCGCCAAAATTCTGCTGCGGTTGAGACGCATCTTGCCGCTTTGTTGTCGGGCAATGATCCCGACTACGGACGCATCCAGGAGGCCGAGCGTTACAGCGTGCTTGGGGGAGGGAAGCGAATCCGCCCCTTCCTTGTGGTGGAGTTCTGCCGCCTGTTCGGCGGAACCGCCGAAGCCGCACTTCCTTTTGCCGCCGCTATCGAAATGATGCATTGCTTCTCCCTGATTCATGACGATCTTCCCTGTATGGATGATGATAACCTGCGCCGTGGCAAGCCTACCAATCATGTGGTGTACGGCGAGGCGCTGGCCCTGCTGGCGGGGGACTCCCTGTCCATTCGCGCCCTTGAGACGGCGGCGAACAACGCACAGGTCGACCCGGCCATCGCCTTGGCGGCGGTCAAGCTGCTGGCCCGCTCGGCCGGAACAGACGGCATGATCGGCGGACAGGTGATAGATATGTGGGGAGAGGAACATCCCATGACCATGGAACAGCTGCGGAAGCTGCAGGCCTGCAAGACCGGTGCGCTGATCCGGGCCGCAGCCCTCTTGGGATGCCTGGCCGCAGGCGTACCGGAGGAGGACGACCGTGCCGCGGCCGCCTCTGCCTATGCCGAAAATATCGGCCTGGCCTTCCAGATTGTTGACGATATCCTGGACTGCATCGGCAATGAAGCCCTTTTGGGCAAGCCCATCGGCAGTGATGCCGAGCAGGGGAAGACAACCTTCATGCACTTTATGTCGGTGGCTGAGGCACAGGCTTATGCAGCCGAGCTCACCGCAAAAGCCAAGGCTGCCATCGCTGCCTATTCCGGCAGCGAGATCCTGCTGGACCTGGCCGACTATCTTCTTGAACGCCAGTCGTAACAAACGGCAAAGAAAAGGAATACAATATGTACACGTTTGACGCGATTTTGTCCAATTTTCCCCTGGTCTGTGCGGTTCTGGGCTGGTGCGTGGCACAGGTGCTCAAGATTTTCACCAACCTGTTTCAGACCCACCGCTTCGATCTGCGTATGCTGGTAGCGTCGGGTGGTATGCCCAGCTCCCATTCCGCCACCGTATGCGCCCTTGCCACAGGCTGCGCGCTGCAGTACGGATTTGCCTCCGCCGAGCTTGCCATTTCCTTTGTGGTTGCCATGGTCGTGATGCGGGATGCATCCGGGGTGCGCTGGGAAACGGGTGAGCAGGCCAAACTGATCAACAAAATGATGAATGAAATCTTCTCGGGCAAACCCGAGGAAATCAATACAGGCCTCAAGGAACTGGTGGGTCACACCCCATTTCAGGTGACCATGGGATCTCTGCTGGGAATCGCAATTTCCCTGATTTTGTGGGTGGTGCGGTAATGCGAGCCGATCTTTACCTGGTCAGCGCGGGACATTTTGCTTCCCGCAGTATGGCGCAGGCCGCCATTGCCCAGGGGAATGTCTACCTGGACGGCAGACAACTCCGCCGCCCGGCAGAGCAGGTGGATGAGGGTGAGCACCAAGTGGAGGTGCGCAACCCCATGCCCTATGTCAGCCGGGGCGGGCTGAAACTGGCCGGTGCTCTGGATGCCTTCGGAGTCTCCCCTGCGGGACTCCGTGCCCTGGATATCGGTGCCTCCACTGGGGGCTTTACCGATTGCCTGCTGCAGCAGGGCGCAGTGCACGTTACCGCCCTGGATGCGGGGGAAGGGCAGCTGCACCCCACTCTGCGTGCCGATGCCCGGGTGCTCTGCCTTGAGCACTGTAACGCAAGGGATCTTTCCGCCGCCCCCTTGTGCCCACCCTACGACCTGGCGGTGATGGATGTTTCCTTCATCTCCCAAACCTATATCCTGCCGGGGCTGGCACCGCTTCTGACCGGAGATGGCCGTCTGATCTCCCTGATCAAGCCCCAGTTTGAGGCGGGACGGGAGGCGCTCGGCCACGGCGGCATCGTGCGCCGTGAAGCCGACCGTATGGCGGCAATCCTTCGCGTGCTGACCTGTGCCGCCGAGTGCGGGTTCGCGGTGGACGGCCTGATCCGTTCCCCCATTGACGGCGGCGACGGAAACCGTGAGTATCTGGCCTGCCTGCGCCGGACAACGGACAGCGTGTGTCTGCCCAAGCCCGCCGATATCCGTCGGTGGCTGGAGGACGGCAAAACACGACAATGATAGAAAGGATTTTGCCCGTGATGATGAAAAAAGTCGCGCTGCAAACCAATTTTAATATTTATGAAAAGGCCAACTGCGCCGTTTCGGTGATCGACCACCTGCAGAAGCTGGGGTGCGAGATTTATGTGGCGGTGCAGAACCGGGAGCGGGTCCAGCGGCTTGTCCGCAACCGCCGGGGCCTGCGCTTTGTCCCCTATTCCGCGCTATGCCGCGGAGTTGATCTGCTGGTGGTGCTGGGGGGAGACGGGAGCATTCTTGAAGGCACCCGTTTGGCTTCCCCCGAGGGGGTCCCCGTGGTGGGGGTCAACCTCGGCCGCCTGGGCTACATGGCAGAGATTGAGATGGACGAACTGAACCTCCTTGATGGGATCATCCGCGGAAACTACCAGGTGGATGAGCGCAGTATGCTCAAGGTGGAGATTCTGCGGGGAGGGAGTCAGGAACCCGCCGCAGTGGCCTATGCCTTAAACGATGCCGTGATCACCAACGGCTCGGTAGCCCGGCTGGTGGACCTTGAACTCTGTGAGGGGGGCACCGTTCTCTCCACCTATCGGGCGGACGGGCTGATCTTTGCCACCCCCACCGGCTCTACCGCCTACTCCATGTCGGCCGGCGGCCCCATCATCGATCCCCGTCAGCGCTGTATCTGCGTGACCCCCATCTGCTCCCACAGCCTGACCGCACGGCCCCTGATCTTCCCCGATGACGCCGTGTTGGAAGCAAAGAACATATGCGAGCGAGAGAAAATGCTCTATCTTACCGTGGACGGAAAGGCCAATTTTGAGCTTCGCCGCGGTGACTGCGTCCGCGTTGTCCGCGCCGAGCGGACCACCAAGCTGCTCCGCGTGAAGGAACGCAGCTTTTACATGACCCTGAGACAAAAGCTCAGCGGCGGAAAATGACGGAGGAGGACCTATGAAAAACAGAAGACAGGATAAAATTCTTGAGCTGATCGTGCAGTACGATATCGAGACCCAGGATAATCTCATCGAGCGTCTTCAGGCGGCGGGATATCCCGCTACCCAGGCTACCATCTCCCGGGACATCCGCGAACTGAAGCTGTCCAAGGTGATGACGGGGGAGGGAACCTACAAATATGTTCGCCCCGCCATGGCTGAAACCACCGTAAACACCCGTTTCAACAGCGCCCTGGTGGAATCCATTACCGGGGTGGACTGCGCGGGGAACATTGTGGTCATCCGAACCGCCTCGGGCATGGCGAACGCCGTTGCTACGGGGATTGATACCATCAAATCCAACGAGATTCTCGGCTGTGTGGCGGGGGACGACACGATCATCGTGGTCATCCGTGACGCAGGTACCGCCGAGAAGACCTGCGAGAAGATCAAGTCCATGATTCAAATGATGTAAGGAGGTGGAGCGGGTGCTTGCATCCCTGCACATTGAAAATATGGCGGTGATCCGGCAGCTGGACGTGGATCTGACACCCGGCTTTACCGTACTGACGGGAGAGACGGGGGCCGGTAAATCGGTGATTCTGGACAGCATCAACCTGCTGTTGGGGAACCGACCGAGCCGCGATCTCATCCGTACCGGCGCTGATCGCGCTGTGGTGGAGGCTCTGTTCTGCGGGCTTGACGGGGAGGCTGTGGCCGCCCTGGCCGAGCTTGGCGTTTCCCCCGATGAGGAGGGGGGGCTGCTCCTGCAGAAGACGGTGACCGCCGACGGCCGCTCCCAGACCCGTCTCAATGGGCGCAGTATTACCCTGGCCCTCCAGCGGGAAATCGGCCGCATCCTGCTCTGTATCAACGGCCAGCACGAGGGGCAGACCCTGCTGCAGAAGGCCGCGCATCTCTCCCTTTTGGATGCCTACGCGGGCAACGATGCCCAACGTGCCGAGTACAGCCGATGCTACGAAGCCCTGCAGGCCGCCCGCCATGCCCTGAACGCCATTTCCATAGACGGGGCAGAGAAGGCGCGTCGCGCCGAAATGCTTGCCTATCAGATTGCCGACATTGACGCAGTCAAACCGGTGGTGGGAGAAGAGGAAAAGCTCACCGCCGAATCCCTGCGTCTGCAGAATATTGAGAAAATATCCCGCCATGTTTCCCTGACGGCACGGATTCTGTCCCAGGCCGAGAAGGGAGCGGCGGTTGCCCTGCTGGACCGCGCCCTGTCTGCCATGCGGCAGATCGCTGACGTGGTCCCCGAGGCCGATGCTCTGGCCCAGCGGTTGGAAAACTGCCGCTATGAGGTGGCGGACATTGCCGAGCTGGTGAGCGACCTTGCCCCTGACGATGACGGAGATCCCACCGCGCGGCTCAACCGCATCGAGGGACGGCTGGACGCCATCTCCAAGCTGAAGCGGAAGTACGGTGCCGATGAGCGGGAGATTTTGGCCTTCCGTGCCCGGGCTGCCGAGGAGCTGGAGGAACTCAACTCTGCCGATGAGCGGGCAGATGCTTTGAAAAAAGAAATTGCTGTCCTGACAGCTGCCGCCGAGCGAGCCTCTGCTGCTCTGCGGGAGAGCCGTACCGCGGCGGCAGAACGCCTCAGAGAAGAGGTTCTCCGCACCCTCACTTTCTTAGATATGCCCAAGGTTCGCTTCTCTGCGGCGGTGACGCCTCGACGCGAGCCCGACGGAAAAACCAAATTTGCCCCGGACGGCGGCGACGATGTGGAATTTCTGCTGGCAGCCAACCCCGGCGAGCCTCTGCTGCCCATGGCGAAGATTGCCTCGGGGGGCGAGCTCTCCCGTATTTTGCTGGCGCTTAAGCGAGTGCTGGCCGACCGGGACGGGGTAGGGACCATTGTTTTCGATGAAATCGATACCGGCATCTCGGGCAAGACCGCCCGAAAGATCGGTTTGCTTCTCTCGGACATTGCCCGGGATACCCAGGTGATCTGCGTGACCCATTCGGCCCAGGTGGCCTCCATGGCAGATGTCCATCTGCTCATCGCCAAAGCGGAGCGGGACGGCCGCATGGAATCCTCCCTGCGCCGGCTGGCCGAGGAGGAGCGGGTAGGAGAGATCGCCCGGATTATGGGCGGGATCACCGTTACTGACCGTCAGCGGGAAGCCGCCGCCGAGCTGCTTCGCGAGCGGCACACCCTTTCCGGGGAGGTGAATGAACATGAATAAAACCAATGCCATGCGCCAGCTGGACGTGGCAAAGATCAAATACGAACCCATGACCTACGAGGTGGACGAGAGCGACCTCTCCGGGGTACACATTGCCGAACAGATCGGCCTGCCCGTGGAGATCGTCTTCAAGACCCTGGTGGCGAAGGGGGACAAAACAGGCCCCATTGTGCTGGTGATCCCCTGCGCCAAAGAGATCGACCTGAAGCGCGCCGCCGCTGCCACCGGCAACAAAAAGCTGGAAATGATTGCGGTCAAGGATCTGCTGGGGCTGACCGGCTATATCCGCGGGGGCTGCTCCCCTGTGGGGATGAAGAAAAAATTCCCAACGTGGTTTGATGCCGCGGTGACAGAACAGGAAAAGATGACCGTCAGCGCGGGGGTCCGCGGCTGCCAGCTTTTGCTTTCCGCCGAGGAGATCCTTCGCTTCACCGGCGCGAAGATCGCCGATCTTACCGTCCGATGAAATTAATCCAAAGATACAGAAAGGAAAAATAAAATGGAAACAACGAATTTGCCGCTTCTGATTATGTCTTCTCCCGCCACGGGTGACCAGATTATGACCGTTGTGGGGATTGGCGGTGCGATTTGCGTCGTGCTGCTGGTCGTCGTTCTGCTCATGGGCAAACGCCGCAAATAAGTCGATCAATTTTAGCACATCCGTGCTTGAACAATTACGGTTTCGCCCGAATTGCGGGCAGTAAGGAAAGGTTATTATGCAGACTTTGAAATTGACCATCGCCGAGCAATGCGTTGATCGGCTCCGCACCCTCAATCCCGACGGTGCACCCACGGCGGCAGAACTGGCCGCCATGCTCGAATATCCCCCCGATCCCAAAATGGGTGACCTGGCTCTGCCTTGCTTCAAGCTGAGCAAGACCATGCGCCGTTCCCCCGTACAGATCGCCGCCGCCATCGCCGAAGGCTTTGCCTGTGCCGGCGTAGAGCGTGCTGAGGCGGTTAACGGTTACTTCAACCTCTATCTTGATCCCGCCTGGCTGGGCGAGAACGTGCTGACCCGCATCCTTGCCGAGCGGGAGAAGTACGGCTCCTCCGATATCGGCGCGGGCAAGGAGGTCGTCCTCGACTATTCCTCCCCCAACGTGGCCAAGCCCTTCCACATCGGCCACCTGGGCACCACCGTCATCGGCCATTCCCTGAAGTGCCTGCATGAGTTTGTGGGTTACCATTGCACGGGTATCAACTACCTCGGCGACTGGGGAACCCAGTTCGGCAAGCTGATCGTTGCCTACAAAAAGTGGGGCAACCGTGAGCTGATCGAGCAGGGCGGCATTGATGAGCTGGTAGCACTTTATGTGCGGATCAATAATGCGATCTCCGGCAATGAGGAAAAGGGAATCCCCGCCGATCCTGTCCTTGGCGACGAGGCTCGCGCCGAGTTCCACAAGCTGGAGGAGGGTGACGAGGAAAATCTGGCACTTTGGCGCTGGTTTGTGGATATTTCTCTGGCCGAGTACGAGAAGACCTACAAACAGCTGGGCATCACATTTGACAGCTACAAAGGCGAGAGCTTCTATACCGACAAAATGCCGGCACAGGTGGAAAAGCTGCGCGAGCAGGGGCTGCTTACCCTGGATGACGGTGCATCCATCGTCAACCTGGAAGAGTACAATATGCCTCCCTGCCTGATCCTTAAGCGGGACGGTTCTACCCTCTATCCCACCAGAGATATCGCCGCCGCTGTCTACCGCAAGCAGACCTACAACTTTGATAAGGCCATTTATGTCACCTCTGCCGGGCAGAATCTTCACTTTGCCCAGTGGTTCAAGGTGGTTGAGCTCATGGGTTACGATTGGTACGATCAGCTCGTCCACGTCCCCTACGGCACGGTATCGGTAAACGGCGCAAAGCTGGCAACCCGTACCGGCAACGTGGTTCTGCTCAAGGATCTCTTCGCCATGGCCATTGAGAAGGTGCGCGCCATCATGGACGAGAAGAACCCCGACCTGCAGAACAAGGATGGGGTGGCCGAGGCTGTCGGCGTTGGTGCTATCGTCTTCAACTATCTCTCCAATAACCGCAACCGCGATATCAACTTCATCCTGGAGGATGCCCTGAGCTTTGAGGGCAACACCGGCCCCTACGCCCAGTACACCTACGCACGTACCTGTTCCATCCTGGAGAAGGCCGGCGAGCTGTCCTGCGACGCATACACCGTTACCGCTCCCGAGGAAGCAGATCTGCTCAAGGTCCTTGCCCGCTTCAACGAGCGCGTCATGGCGGCCCTGGAAGAGTACGAGCCTTCCTATATCGTCCGCTATATCCTGGAGGTCTGCGCGGCCTTCAACCGCTTCTATCACAACTGCCCCATCCTCACCGCCGAGGATGCACAGATCCGCGCCACCCGTGTCAAGTTGGCCGAGGCCGCAGGCATCGTCCTGGGCAATGCCTTTGGCCTGGTGTGCATGAAGAAAACCGAAAAAATCTAAAAATAAAATTTACAATAAACGAGGTACAACAATATGTCCGGGCATAGCAAATGGAGTAACATCAAGCACAAGAAAGAAAAGACCGACGCTCAGCGCGCCAAGGTCTTCACCAAGATCGGTAAGGAGATCACCATCGCCGTCAAGGCTGCCGGTCCCGATCCCAGCATTAACTCCCGCCTGCGCGACCTGATCCAGAAGGCCAAGAGCAACAACGTTCCCAACGATAACATCGAGCGCACCATCAAGAAGGCCATGGGTGAGAACGATGTGAACTACGAAGAGCTGACCTATGAGGGCTACGGTCCCCAGGGCGTGGCTGTCATCGTAGAGACCACCACCGATAACCGCAACCGTACCGCCTCCGAGCTGCGCCACTATTTCGATAAATTTGGCGGCAACCTCGGTCAGACCGGCTGTGTCAGCTACCTCTTCTCCACCAAGGGCGTGATCATCATCCTTCGGGACGACAAGATCGACGAGGATGCCCTGATGGAAGCCGCGCTTGAGGCCGGTGCCGAGGATTTCGTGGCCGACGAAGAGGTCTTCGAGATCTACACCGAGCCCTCCGACCTGGGTGCGATCCGTGAGGCGCTCGAGGGCATGGGCTACGCCATTGAGTCGGCAGAGCAGGATAAGATCCCCTCTACCTACGTTACCCTTACCGGGGAGGACGACATCAAGCATATGAACCTTCTGCTTGAGCACCTGGATGACAACGAGGACGTGCAGAACGTCTTCCACAACTGGGAAAACGCTGACGAATAAGAAAAACGAGGTAAGCGATATGCAGTTCACCAATCCCAATCCCGAGGTCCTGAAGGACAAAAAACTGTTCATCTTTGACATGGACGGCACCATTTATCTCGGCTACAATGTTTTCGATTACGCCATCCGCTTCATCAATAACCTCCGCGCAAACGGCAAAAAGGTGCTTTTCTTCACCAACAATGCCTCCCATACCACCGAGTTCTATCAGACCAAGCTGGCCAAGCTGGGCTTCTCCCCCGCCGCCGACGAGATCATGACCTCGGGAGACGTGACCATTGAGTTCCTCAAGCGTCACCGCGCAGGGAAGAGCGTTTACCTGGTGGGCACCGATGAGCTGGTGGAGAATTTCAAGGCTTCGGGCATCAATATGCTCGAGGGCAAGGAAGAGAAGGCCGATATCGTGGTGACCAGTTTTGATACCACCCTCACCTATGAGAAGCTGGACAACGCCTGCCGCCTTGTCCGCGGCGGGGCCGAGTATCTCTCCACCCACCCCGACTTCAACTGCCCCACCGAGACCGGCTTCATCCCCGACAGCGGTGCCATTGCCGCCTTTGTGACGGCGTCCACCGGCAAGACCCCCACCTATTTCGGCAAGCCCTACGCCGAGACGGTGGAGATGATCGGTGAGGCCACCGGCTTTGCCCGCGAGGAGATGTGCATCTTCGGCGACCGTCTCTATACCGACATTGCCCTGGGCAAGAAGCACGGCGTGACCGCAGTTCTCGTTCTCTCGGGTGAGACGCAGCCCGCTGATGTGGATGCAGCTGCCCCCGCCGAGAAGCCCGATTTTGTTTTCCCCTCTCTCGATGAGGTGGATCAGGTCATGTTCGGCTGAGCCGAACTGTCCGTGAAAAAGGAGCCGTGCAGATGCGCGGCTCCTTTTTTTACTTTTTCATAGACTGCAGGCAAAAAACTGAACAACAAAGTAGAATTGGTTTTAGCGTTGCGCAGGAAACCACGGAATGTCAAACAACACTAATACAAAGAGGAATCCATAGAAGCAGGTAAGCACAAGTGAACTGAGAGAGGAGAAGAAAAACACCGTATTCAACAAACAGCTGTTGCTGTTTCTGCATTTTTCAAATAGCAGCTGTAGGCCTGCCAGTACAAGACATATGCATTGAAACACAAAGAGGCTGATGGGAAACACGCCTTCAAGGAAAATTTCTTTTCCGTTCCAAATGGGCAGATACATCGACAACCACAGGAGCGGCGAGATAAGGGACACAATCAAATAAATCCATTGTCCTGGCGTTGTTTTCACGGTTAGCCTCCTGTGCCCAAAGTTCCCTGTAAGTTTCGGACAAATCCTCGCTCAAATTCGGGGCGGGCTTTCACGGCGGTCTGCGCCGCGGCACGGGAGAAATTGAAATCGGCAATTTCGTATTCCCGCTCAGCAAATCTGTCCAGATATACGGCTGTACGTTCTCGAATGCTGTGATCCTCCGCCTCATCATAGAGACGGAGCAGAGCGTGGGTGGAGCCGGCTGAGAGCCGTCCGATCATGTCCACATCCACCGTCTCCAGCCGCCCGTCCAGGTAGGCATCCACATTATAGTTGGCGATGATACGGTCAAAGTCAGCGAAAAGAAAAATGCCCACAAACAGTACCACTGCGGCAAAAATCAGTGCGGCGGTGCGCATCCGGGGAAGAAACTGATGCAGGAGCCCCAGAAGAAAGATCACAGCCAGCAGGCCCATAAGCCACAGCACATAGATTCGCTTGCGGGAGAGACCGTAGCTGTCGATGTAGAGCAGCATTTTTGCCGCCGCGGAGGCAAGGAGGGTCAGGGTGAAGAAGGCAAGCAGGACGGCTGTAATCCGTGCAGGGAGGGGAAGACGGTCTTCCTTGCGGCGGGTGGAGAGGGTGATGCCCAAAAGCACTGCCGCATTGATCACCGCCACCGTGCAAAGCTCAAAGAAGCCCCGCCGGGCGTAATCGGCATAGGTCAGCCCCTCGGGAAGCGTTCCCGAAAAGCCGCCGACGAAATAGGGAACCTGAGAGAGAAAGAAGAGCAGATACAGGCAGAGCAGGGGGAATACTGCGGCGCAGACCATGGGAACGGGGGCAAAGCGAAGGGAGGTCTTGAAACGGGTCGCTGTTTCCGCCTTCACCCCGCCCCCCAGGGCATGGGTACCGCAGGCCCAAAGGTGGCCGAAAACGTAAAAGCCAAGGAGAATGCCCAGGGGCACCGAAAAGATGAGCGTTCCCACGTTAATCTCGGGCAGCCCGGTGAAGAGATTATCCAGCATCCGCTCAAAGCTGCTGTCTGACAGAATGAGCAGGATGAGGACCACAAAGGTTGGGACCACGGCAATGGCCAGTCCCAGCAGAACCGAGCCGATGGCGCGGCCGACGCCCTTCTTTTTCGAGGACAGAATGGCCTCGGGAGCGGCACCGTATTCCGAGAGGGGCATGGCGAATACTGCCTTGGCCAGCTCGGGGACAAAGCATTCCCCGGGGGCACGGCCGGTGTCGGCGCAGATCAAATGCACGATGTACATAAATCCTGTCAGCACAAAGGCATGGGAGAGCAGATACACATCCCCCGAGTCAAAGAGCAGGCGGGGCAGGGCAAAGAGGGGGAGCAGCGCATAGAGAAGAATCTTTTTCCCGGTAAGCGTGATGGAAAAACGGCGCAGATAAAAGGGCGTTGCCGCCAGCAGAAGGGTAAGCGCGAGCCAGATCAGCAGATCGTACCCCTCAAAGCCGCTGTTGAGAAAGAGGATGCCCAGCAGGCAGACCACGGCCGCCGCGATGCGGTCAATGGGGCGGAATTGCCGCTTGGGGCGGGGAGCCGGTGCTTCCGCGGGGGAAACCTGTACCTCGGGGGTGATGTCGGGGGTGGCGTTCATTCTTTATTCTCCTTTCTGCGGTGGTTGAACAGGGTGACAGCTGTGCCGCAAAGCAGATAGACGGCGGGGCAGATCAGCATCCACAGATAGGTACCGCCCAGCCCCCAGTTCCGGCTGAGCGGGCCGGCAAAGGCAGTGTACCACAGCAGGCCGATGATCACCGCCGCGGCAAAACAACCCATCGTAACCCGCAGATACCCCCCCTTGGTGCGATTGCAGGCGGGGATCAGACTTCCGAGCAGATAGAGCAGGGTAAAGAGCAGAAAGAAAACAGAGAGCAGAAGCGTATCCTCAGGGCGCATATTAACCTCCCGTCCCCTCGTCGGGAACATATTCCAGGATATCGGCGGGCTGACAGTCCAGGGCGGCGCAGATGGCCTCCAGGGTGGAAAAACGGATGGCCTTGGCCTTGTTGGTCTTCAGAATGGACAGGTTGGCCTGGGTGATCCCCACCGCGTCGGCAAGCTCGCCCAGGGAAATTTTTCGCCGTGCCATCATCACGTCAAGATTGACGATAATCAACGCAATCCCTCCTTATATGGTAAAATCGTTCTCGGCCTTGATGACGGTGGCTTCCTCGATCACATTTTTCACCACCCGCAGGGCAATGCCGATAAAGAAGGCGGCGAAGGCCACCGCAAAGGAAAAGCGGAAGTAGTAGCCGAGGAAAAAGAAGCAGGCAGCCTCACCGAGACAGCACCAGGAAAGAATGCGCAGACAGGTCACACTGGGATCGGTGAAGACCAGCTCCCGCCGCACCCGGTGAAGCAGTACCAGCATGGCACCGTCGGCCAAATAGGCAATGGCAACGCCGAGGTAGATGATGATCCAAAGCACAACGGGGATTTTGGCCATCAGCTGGGGATCGGCGGCCTGGGCGGGGGTGTAGACCACCTGAACATACAGACGGAGGATGCGGGGGAGAAATACCGTCAGCAGAACGAGGATGGGAAGTACCGCGATGGAGAGGATGTAGGACAGCGTAGTGGAAGCGCGGCGGCTGACACGGGGAATCAGAGTGCGCACGGAGATCATTCCTTTCGTTTTGGTTTGTGATGCCAGTATAACACAGAAAATCCCAAATGTCAATAATAATTTATTGAAAAACGATAAAAATTTTACGATAATCAATTTTTGTTGACAGCGGAATTGGAATGTGATAAAATATAATATACGAAAAAATCCGGATAACCGAGGGAAAGGAGGACGAAATATGCTGTTTGTTTCGCCGTCCTTTTTGTTTTTGTTTTTGCCGGCCGCCTTGGCGGTTTATGCCATCCTGCCGCCCAAGTCCCGCCGATACGGTCTTCTTGCCATCAATCTGCTGTTCTATTTTTTCCTGTGCTGGCATGAGCCCATCAGCTTTGTGCTTGTTTTGGTTACCGCCGCTTTTACCTACAGTGCCGGATTTTTGATTGCGGTTACCCATCAGCGAAAGACAGTCTTTTTCTCAGCGGTAATCCTGGCAATTGCCTTCTTTACTTACCGGCTGTTCCAGCATTATGCACTTATACTGGATGATCCTTATTATCCGATTGGGTCTTCTCTCTATTTGCTGGCAGCGATTTCCTATCTTTTTGATATTTATCGCAGCGATGCGCCGCACGCCAAAAACATTGCCGACCTGCTCCTGTACTTGCTTTTCTTTCCCACCGTCATCATCGGCCCCATCATAAAATATAAAGATTTTGGCGGGATGCTGGAGAAGATCGATGTGTCGCTGGAAAATTTCAGTCGCGGCATCGGTCGGTTTATGGCCGGGTTTCTCAAGCGTGTTGCTCTGTCTGCGGTGGTGGGATATGCATTGGAGCAGTTTGCCGCCGATACCCGTCAGACCTTCGGCTTTTGGGCGGCGCTGATTTGCGCCTTGCTTTTGGTGGGGGAGATCTTTTTTGCGCTGGCCGGATATTACGATATGGCCTGCGGACTGATGCTGATGTTCGGTATCCGCCCCCCCGCTGTCGACGGTATCAGGGGGATGCCGCTGCGCCGACTCAGCCATAGCTTTTACAGCTGGTGTAAAGACTATTTGCTGCATCCCATTCTGCGTTTGCGCCATTTGCCCGAGGGGCTGCGGTATGCCATAGCATCCGCTGTGCTCTGCTTTGCTTCGGTGGTCTGGTTCAAAACCCGCTGGTATCTGCTTCCTTTTGCCGTTCTGTCTCTGCTGGGACGACTTCTGTTTTGCGTTGCACCGCGATCGGGCAGACACAAGCTTTGGTCCATGGCATGGGTGCGCGGGCTTTCCGGTGTGCTGACCTGTGTGCTGATGACGGTGTTTTGTATTTTTCTGCCGATGGAACAGCCGTCGGAGATTGCTGCTATGTTCAGTGCCCTGCGGGAAACGGGCGTCGCACTTCTTCCGCGGACCGCGTTCCTGGGGCTCTCAGCCATGAAGTATCTGCCTGTGGGGGTGATCGGTCTTATCTGCCTGCAGCTTCTGCATCACGGCCGCGGAAAAAAGGCATTGCTTCTTCAGATCCCTGCGATGCTGATCGCCATGGCCTGCTTTGCTTTTGCGATCGTCCACTTGCTGCCGCAGTTTCCCGATTGCGCTGTTTCGGTTCTTCCGTATCTTGTTCTGTAATTCTTCGGGCTGCCGAAGAGAAAGGAGACTATTATGGAAAATTCCCGCACGGTTCAGATTTTCACTACTGTGATCTTTTTGGGCATTATTCTCAGCTGTACCGTGTTTTTCGGGATACCCGCACTGATTTCCTCCCCGGACAGCGATGCGGACACGCCCTATCACGCCGATACCCCTCTGCCCGAGAATCTCACCGACTTTGACCGACGGTTTTATCTGGATGCCCAGCTGCAGGAAAGCATCACGCGTCTGGACTATCACCTTTTCTCCCGCATTCCTGCAAACGATGTGTTGGTGGGCAGGGAAGAGTTCCTCTTTCCGCTGGGGAATGCGTCGTATGACTATCTTGCCGATTTCTCCGGTTTATCCTCCTATGATGAGGCGACGCTGGATCGCCTGGCAAAATCCATCGAAAAACGGCGGATCGCTTATGCCAATGCGGGAGCGGAATATCTGCTGGCGGTGATTCCCAACAGTCAGACGGTATACAGCGAATATTTGCCTGCAGATCTCTCACGAGCAGACGGTGAGAGCCGGCTGGAACAGCTGGGAACGTACCTGGCCCAACTCGGCGAGACTGCATTTCTCGATCTTACCGATGCGATGATTGCCGAAAAAACTGGGGGACAGCTTTATAACAACACGGAAAATTCAGTGAATGCCCTGGGGGCGAATGCCATATACCGGGCTGTTTTGTCGGCACTGACCGAACAGACAGATCGGGTGTTTACGCCCATTGCCCGGGATGAGATCAATATTTTTACCCGCTATACCGAGGGAAAGGCTTTGGCAAGGCAGGCAAATATCGCGGCTATTGTGCGTAACCGAACCATATCCCTTAATAACGACACCGAATTGAAATATGGAATTCTGGAACGAATCGCTGGCATGGAGATTACCTATACCAAGGTGGAATATAAGAATGAAATTCCCAGCCGTCCCAGCATTCTCCTGGAGTTTTCCGACGAGTGGGATAAGATCCAGCTGATGCCCTATTTCTCCAATACCTTTGGAACCGCCGCCTATAAGACATCACCTGCTTTCAGCCTTTATGCTGTGGATTACGTAAAGCCCAACCTCGTGGTGCAGTTTATCCATGAATATGAGCTGGCCGGCCTGGCCGATGAGCAGGTTATGCTCTCCTACAACGCCGGTTTGAAGGAGGGTGAAGATCCCTTCATTACCGCAGCGCCCATGGTGTTGGGAACGGCCCAGAGTGGAACGGATCGGATTTGCATCGTGGGAAGCTGCGAGGAGGGCGCAGAAATTCTTCTGTCCGGCGATGGACTTGTTTCCAGCCGTGTGACCGCGCAAGCCGATCGGTTTATGATTGAAGCGGTACTTGAGCGTGAGGGTCCTGTGACCGCCAGTCTGCAGGCTGTTGCTGAAGGAAAGGCGGAGAGCCCACAAACGCTGCTTGAACTCAACGCAGGCAAATTTGATGGCAAGCCTCGGGTGACGGTGGGCAATAATTCCATGCTTTTCCGGGTGCAGCCCGAGACGCAGGTGGAACGCTATGCCCAGGCACAGCTTTCCCGTATTGTTGGTCGCTATATGCGTGAAACCGACAGGATTCGCAGCCAGAGCGGAAAAAATACAGAAGTTGTGTATGTCTATATTCCTGATAAAAATACTGTCTATTCCGGTGGGACAGAGGAGAGCATTCGCCTGATGCAGCTCAAGGAAGCTTTGGTCAACGCTCCCCATATATCGGTGTTCGATGTATCCCAAACGCTTCCCCTGGTCCGTCCCACGGATCGGCTTTATCTGCAGACAGGCTCGACGCTCTCGCCTTTTGGTGCACTGTCGGTTTGCCGCCTGGTGATGAACGGACTGGCCGAACGGGATTCCCGCATTTCTCCCATCACCTACCAGAGCTACCGGTTTGAAAATACCGAAATTCCCGGCGGAGATTTGTTGGCATTGCTTGGACTTTCTCCGGTCAGTGTTACCGAGCAGATCACAAATCCCATTCCGCGACAGGAGAACTTCTTCCGAACCAACTGGAATGGCGAGGATGAAGGGGAAATCACCGAAGCGGTGCTCTACACCAATCGCGATCCAAGCCTTCCGGTGGCGGCAGTCAGACGTGATCTTTACGGAACCGCGCTTTTGCCTTACCTGGCTGAGCACTTCTCCCGGGTGTATGTTCTTGCTGAGGGGGAAACCGAATTTCCTGAGACCTTTTTTGAGACGGTAAGACCGGACTATGTGTTTACCCTGTTCCACGAATATCATCTGCCCCTGAACTGATTTTTGATAAAGAAAAAATTCCAAAAAAACTTTCAAAAACCTATTGACAAATGAAATATCATCGTGTATAATTAATGTGCACCGAAAAGGTGCTAATTGAATACCCGGAGGAAGTGCCGATGCGAATTACGCAGGAAGCCGATTATGCCTTGCGCATTGTCACATCGCTGGCGCGCTCAGGTACAGTATGCGGCGCGGCAGAACTCGCCGAGAACGAGGGTGTTCCCCCGCGCTTTGCCCATAAAATTTTGCGCAAGCTGATGCAGGGCGGCATGATCAAGTCGCACCCCGGGGCCAAAGGCGGTTACAGTCTCAGTACCCCGCCGGCACGGCTGACCATGCTGGACATAATCGAGTTGATCGAAGGCCCCTTTGCGCTGTCCAAATGTGCGGACGAGGATTATATCTGTTCCAAAAACGGCGAGTGCAAAAAAGGGTGTATTTATCATCAGATTTTCTGCCGTGTCTCCTCGGAGATTGCGGAGAAAATGCAGCAGTTGACCATTGCTGACATTATAGATTCCAATTTAACCCAAGAAGAAAAACTAAAAAAAATATAATTATTTTCAGGAGGATTTACACATGAAAAAGTTCAGATGCACCGTTTGCGGTTATATCCATGAGGGTGACAGCGCACCCGAGCGTTGCCCCCAGTGCAAGGTTCCCGCCGAGAAGTTCGAGGAAGTCAAGGAAGGCAAGCTGGATTGGGCTGCTGAGCACGTTGTCGGCGTGGCTAAGGGCGCACCCGAGGCAATCATTGAGGGCCTGAAGGCAAACTTCATGGGCGAGTGCACCGAGGTTGGTATGTACCTGGCTATGGGCCGCGTTGCTGCTCGCGAGGGCTATCCCGAGATCGCGCTCTACTGGGAGAAGGCTGCACTGGAAGAGGCTGAGCACGCTGCAAAGTTTGCTGAACTGCTGGGCGAGGTCGTAACCGACTCCACCAAGAAGAACCTTGAGATGCGCGTTGAGGCCGAGAACGGCGCAACCGCAGGTAAGTTCGAGCTGGCTAAGATGGCCAAGGAGCTCGGCCTGGATGCGATCCACGACACCGTCCATGAGATGGCTCGCGACGAAGCAAGACACGGCAAGGCATTTGAGGGGCTGTTGAAGAGATATTTTAACTAATCCTCATAGTAAAACAGCGAAAAACTATTGTAAAACCTATACAAAACAGCATATAAGGGTATGAGATTTTTCCTCATACCCTTTTTGTTGTTTTGTGCAATCTTTGTGCTAACTTTTTTTGACAACTATTGATTTGTGCTTTGTTTTGTGCTATAATGTAGAAAAGAACAAAGAACGAGGTGTATCGTATGAATAAAAAAGTAATAGTTCTTGGAGATTTGAACGATGGAAAAGAAACCATTGCCTATGAAGAAGAAAGTGCACCGATTGTCGATAACAACGAGATAGAATCTATGGTTTCCGATTTTGATGATGAGCAAAGAAAAAACGGGAAAGATTATGACCTGCAAAGAAACGGAAAAAAACTTATAAAAACAGAAATCAAGTATGTTTATAAAGTAAAAGAAAACGGTGGGTTCGTTTATAGATTGCTTTTCAAAGACGACATCACGGGCGAAAAGGTTGATACCTGGCAAATGTTCAACCCGAACAGCGACAAAAAAGCACCTTTCCGAACAGTTGGCGAGGCATCTCAACATATGTTCAGAAGATTAGAAGAACTGAAAACAAAAGGAAAAACAACCCGAAAAACATTCGGTGATGTGTGGGAAGAATTCAAAAGGTCTCCCCACGACAGAGCAAACGAAACGATACGGCGATATGAGTCCATTTATGTTCATCACATAAAGGAACTGCTTGGAAATGCTGACATATCTGCAATACCAACGGAAAAATATAACGAACTGTTAGTTCTTCTTCATAGGACCGGAGATGGCAAGGGTTCAAAAATCAACGGATATAGTTATGATTATGTAAAATCAATATTAAAGTTTATCTATTTGGTAGTCAGTTATGCTTATCGTATGAATTATGTCTCAACAGAAACATATATGCGATTTGAAAACGAACTTAAAATGCCTTCTCGTAAAAAAGAGAGTGACAAAAAGAAAATACGAGTGCTTTCTAATTCACAAATCATTCAAGTAAAAGATTTACTCAAAGACACAGATTTTTACCTGCCGTTTTTAATTGCAGTGATGGGTGGGTTGAGACCTGCCGAGGTTTTCGCCCTTTGTTTTGAAGATTTCGATTATAGCAAAGGCACAGTTGATATCAATAAGCAACTTGTGGAAGAAACCGATGGAAAGAGAATCATTAAGCAACCCAAAACAGAGGGTAGCAAAAGAACGGTTGAACTGCCACGGTTTGTTATTGAAGAGGTTCAGAAAAAAGAAAAACTGCTGGCAGAGTGTAAAGCAAAGTCCCCCTTGTTGTTTGAACAAAACAAACTCCGTTTTTTAGATGGTCGGAACTTTAAGGAAGAAATAATAGAGCAACCCAATTTTATAAATGTTGATACACGAGGAAGATTTATTCCTGCACATTCATTTTCATATTATACCAAGATTATAAAAGAGAAGATTTGCCCCAACCAACCTGACATAGAGGACTTTTCCTTTTATACATTCCGAAAAACTCACCTCTCAAATATGGCAGCAAATAATTGCCCAATCGGAGAGTTGATGAAACGAGCAGGACATACAAAGATTGAGACAATCTACACTTATTACTACAATCGCACAAACGAAAGTGAGAAAAAGGTTCTTCAAGCAATGTATCAATGTTCCAAAGTTTTAGATTAGTAATCTGATTATAAAACGACACAATACTCAAAGTGGAATTGTCAAGATATGTGTAGTCGAAAAATCCCCTAAATCCGAGAAAATAGCGAAAATAGCAACTGAATTTACGTAGTGGAGCGTAGCGGAAC
>SVTK01000014.1 GCA_015063805.1 Oscillospiraceae bacterium | reverse complement strand
TACTTTCAGACTTTCGTCTGTGAGTTACTCTTTGTAAAGAATTGTCGAGTTCGTTTCGCACAATTTGTGCTTTGTACTCTTGTTGTTGTTCAATTTTCAATGACCGATCTCTCTTGCCACTCCTCGGGTCCTTCCTCGGCGCGACTCGATTATTATACCACACCGCAAGTCCTTTGTCAAGAGATTTTCAAAACTTTTTCAAAAGTTTTTTCAGCCCCCCGACCGCCGTCCCGCGGTGAGCCCTATTATTTTACTACACCGCGATCATTTTGTCAAGAGGATTTTTGAAAAAAACTTCTTATTTTCAAAATACGGACAGCGGCTTGCCGCTGTCCGTATTTTCTCCCATTTTTCCCTCAATTATACTTGTCCACGTATTCTTCCACCAGTTGCTTCAGCCCGCGCATATCCGCGTCTGAGGAAAGAATGGCAGGATAATTGGAGGTTGCGCCGTTTTTATAATACTCCAGCGTCCGTGCCACAAACGAGTGGGAGCATTCCTGAACCGATTGCCCCGTCAGCGCATGATAAACGGTCAGCGCCGTCAGATATCCCGTGAGGTAATTGGGATGATGCCGGTCATCGTCCTGATTGACACAGAAGCTATCCTGATTATAGGTCAGCGTTGCACCGGGGACTGCAGTCTTCCCCGTCCACACGTCATAAACCAGATGTCCAACAGGCAGATAGATCACACTGCCCTCATCCCGCAGAGCCTCGGCCGCGCCCAGCACATTGCGCTGATTTCTCTGCACGTTGGAATGGTGAATAAACACGCAGAACTGCGTTTCGGGGGGAAACAGCTTCATAAAGAGCCGTATCACCGATTGGGTATTCGCCATATCCACGTTCTGCTGCTGAAGGATCACCACATCCTGATTGTAGAATTCATCCATCTCGCCGCCTTTCCCGTAGTGGTTGGGAAATTTCTCGAGCATCAGGTCATACAGACTGGTTCTGTTTGTGCTGTCGGTGCGCAGGATCGATCCGTTGAAGGTAAAGGAGCTCACCTTCACCTCGTCGCCCATGGCACGGGCCGCCTGATAAAAGTATCCGCTGTCATTGTTCACAATGTTATTGCGGTTGACGGTACAGCGGCCGTAATAAGTAAAGCTGTTGCCCACAAACAGAACCCGCACGCCGTCAAGATTGGCAAAACCGTGGGGCGCAGTTTCGTCGAATCCCGCCGAGAGCGCATTCGCCTCAAGCAGCTCGCCCAACCGTTCCTGCACCGCGCCATAACCAGATAAGGAAGATGCGGCCAGGGCAAGCTGCCCCTCCTCCGCACGAATACGGAAGGTCTTTTTCTCCAGCGTCTTCGGATCAATCACACCGTCGTGCGCGGCTGCGCCCAGCAAGATGGCATATTTCGGTGCCGC
Source organism: Oscillospiraceae bacterium (assembly GCA_015063805.1). GTDB lineage: Bacteria > Bacillota > Clostridia > Oscillospirales > CAG-272 > SIG693. Next base: position 80,966 of record SVTK01000014.1, on the reverse strand, counting down.
ACCGCCGTCATCGCACAGCGGCAGAACATATCCGGTCTGCTCACCAAACCAAATCGACATCCGCTCCGCCGCCCGCCGGGCGATGGCATCATCGGCAGGATACACCAGCGAAAATTCAGCCACCGAAGCACCGGCGATCTGCGCATCGGCCAAAGGATAATCGTATCGGCCAACGTAATTTCCGCCGGTATAGGTCAGACTACCGTTTTCCACGGTCAGGTTGGCGAGGAAATATTCCGCCGCATCAGCCAGGCGTGCGGTGGTGTTGGCGGTGATACACAGCTTCTGTCCCACCATGCCCACGCTGAAATCCAGATAGCCCGGCAGAGCAGTCAGGGCCTCCGCCGACTCGGGGCGATTGGTTACACCGATGAGAATCTCCGGCAGACTGCTGTCGGCGCTCTTACCCGGCATGAGAAAATCATCCAACAGCTGGATGCTCGCGCCGCCTTCGCGCCGGCTGACATCGGCATAGATATTGGCCGCGACCCGCACCAAATCAGCCTCTGCATCTTCCGCACGGATCAGACTGAAGGAGGACAATATCACATTTTTCGGTGCCTCAGTTTCGGGAGCCGCTGTGCTCCCGGCATCCTCCGGCACCTCGGGTACGTCCTGCGCACCGCAGGCACAAAGCAAAAACGTCAGAACCAATGCTGTCAGGAAAATCCAAACCCTCTTCATCATATTTCCCTCGCATAAATTTATTTTCTCATGGTCATGGTTGCAACCACAGCATAGTGATCGCTGTAGTAGCTGCCGTCGAAGGTGGTGTAGTCCACCGCATAGGTGTACACATTCCAATCGGCGGTGCTGACCATAACCTGATCAATCGGATCAGGCTTGGGGTAGCCGGCCTTCCCCATCTTGTTGAAGGAACCGGTTCCGGTGGAGCTTTCTGCGGCAAGCATCTTCGCATCCCCCAGGATCGTCCCGGTGAGCTCGGTATAAGCCGGGGATTTGACGGTGAAGTTAAAGTCGCCGGTGCACACCACAGGATACCCCGTCTCGGCCACCAATTTTTCGCAGTAATCACGCACCACCTTGGCCTGATTGGTCTGCAGGTTAACGCTCTCGGTTCCCACATGGGTATTGACGTGAATATAGTGCACATCGGTTCCCTTCACCATGAAAATTGCATAGTGGGCCAATCGCTCGGAGTTGCCTTCCCACTCCACCGAAACCTTCAGGTGTTCCGGATCCTCGGTCAGCCAAATCGAACCGGAATCGGTCAGCTCAAGACGGTCGGTATTGTAGAGGATGGAAACCTTCGGATGCTTCTCTGCACCCACGCGGTCGTAATTCCAGGATGCATCCAGGGAATCAAAATACTGCCGCCAGGGGGAACTGCACTCCTGCAAACCAATGGAATCGGGCATATGATTCAGAATAATCGTCTGAACGCGGGGTTGACGAAGGGCAATCAGATGCTGGCTGATGTTGGCATTGGATCCGTATTCGGTGTCGGTCGCCAGCAAATTCAGCGACATAATCTTCATCATCTCTCGCTGCGGCGCGCGATATTCCATGTGCAGTGCGGGATCAATCTCGATCCGATCGGCGGAGGTCTCGGGCAGATAGTTCTCGATAAAGTATTCCACCGCCCGTGCGGTTGCCGCATCCGAGCCGCCCACGATGAGAACCCGGTTCTCGATCACGGTAATATCATAATCGTAGGTGCCGAGAGCGGAGGTGTCGTAATGGAAATATTTTCCGTTGCGGGAGGTGCTGCCGAGGACGATCTCATACTCGGTCGCCATGGTGGAGGCGACCATATCGCTCTCCCAATCGATCAGGATCTCCAGCTTAGCGCCGGTCAGCGCTGCGATCTGCTGATGAAGCGCAGAAGCGGCATCAAGAATGAACTGTGTCCCCTCTTCGGCACGGACAATGCGGTAAGCCGACTGTCCGTCGGCGACCAGTGTCAGCGGCTCGGCGACCGGCGGCTCGGGATCGGACACAGGCAAATCGGTGGGGGTATCCGCCCCGCCGCAGGCACAAAGCAAACAGATCAGGACCAATGCTGTCAGAAGAAAACAAACCCTCTGCATCATATTTCCCCTCTTATCAATCCGTCGGTTATTCGCACCGCACCGCCGTGCCCGAAGCGGTAACCATCAGCATACCGTTATCCGAGCCGAGCACTTCATAGTCAATGTCCACACCCACAATGGCGTTGGCACCGAGGGCAGCGGCCCGCCGCTCCATTTCGGCCAGTGCAGCGGTGCGGGCATTGATCAGCTCCTCTTCGTAGGTGGTGGAGCGTCCGCCGAAAAAGTTGGAGAGTCCGGCGGCAAAATCCTTGACGAAATTCACGCCCGAGATCACCTCGCCGAAAACGATTCCGTAATACGCGACAATCCGCTTCCCTTCCACCGAGGGGGTTGTGGTTACGATCATATCTTTTCCTCCTGTTTCTCTCGATCGGTCAGATCCCGTAAATCTCGCCGAACTTGTGCTCAAGATACTCAGTATAATAGGAAGGATCAAACGCCCCGCCAAGGGCGGCGGTCAGCAGTTCATCCGGCTTGCGCAGGCAGCCGTACTGCCAGATGTGCTCTCTGTTCCAGGCGTTGATGGGGGCGAAGTCGCCCTTCCGCAGGCAGGCATCCACATCCACCGTTTCCTTCATTTTCGCCAGCAGCTGTGCACCGTAGGCGCTGCCTAGGGCGTAAGAAGGGAAATATCCGATCATGCCGCCCGCCCAGTGGCTGTCCTGCAGGACACCCTCGCGGTCATTCGGCACTTCAACGCCAAGATACTCCCGATACAGGCGGTTCCATTCGGCCGGCAGATCGGCCACCGCCAGCTCACCGGCCATGATCCGCTTCTCCAGCTCATAGCGCACCATGACGTGCAGGCAATAGGTCACCTCGTCGGCCTCGGTACGGATGAGGGAGGGCTCCACCCGGTTGACCGCCCGCCAGATCTGCTCGGGGGTGTATGCCGCCAGCCCGGGGAATGCCTCGGTCATGTGAGGATACACCGTCTCCACAAAAGCGCGGCTGCGGCCCAGCAGATTTTCATAGAATCGGCTCTGGCTCTCGTGGATACCCATGGAAACACCGCCGTCCAGCAGGGTGTAGGCCATGGAATCGTCGGAATTCATATCGTAAAGGGCATGGCCGCCCTCGTGGATCACGCTGTACATGGAGGAAGCAAGGCAATCGGCCTTGAAATTGGTGGTGATGCGCACATCGTGATGGGAGCCCAGGCTGATGGTGAAGGGATGCTCGGTAGTACCAAGCCCGCAATGGTCCAAATCCAGCCCCATGAGCTTCATCAGCGCAAGGGAGAACTTGTGCTGAGCCTGCTCATCGAAGCTGCCGTACAGACAGGCATCGTCCACCTGGGGACGAGCGGCGATTTTCTGCAGCAGGGGGACAATGCGGCTGCGCAGGGCCGAGAAGAAGGCGTCACACTGTGCCCGATCCAACCCATCCTCGTACTGATCCAGCCAGTAATCGTAGGGATCCTTCTCCGGGGCGCAGTAGCCGGCAAACCGGCGGTTGGTCTCGAAGATCTTCTCCAGATAGGGGGCAAACATGGCAAAATCGCTCTTCTCCTTGGCGGTGTGCCACACATCCTCGGCCTCCACCACCAACTGCTGGTAGGCCACATACTCGTCCAGAGGAATCTTCTTCATCTCCCGCACACTCTTGAGGGCGAGGAAAACAATCCTCTTCTCCTGCTCGTCCAGGTCCTCGGGGTGGGCGTCCAGAAACTCCAGCAGTTCCAGCGTCTCGGGAGAGGTGGAAAGGCGGTAGCTTTCCTCGCTGAGAATGGACAGGGTCTGTCCGCGGTTGGCGGCCGTTCCCCGGGGCGCGGTGGTGACACCGTCATAATAAATGAGGGCAGTGGCATGATTGTAGGCACTGAGCTTAGCCTGCAGCGCAGTCAGCGCGGCCTTTGCTTCGTTGATTTCCATGAGAAATCCTCGCTTTCCTATGTTCTTGGGATTATGATAGCATATTTTGTGGAGAAATGCAAGGGTACGGTTTCCGTCTGTGCGTCATTTTTCACTCGGCAAACCAGACCTGTTCAGATGCCGTCCCTCTGCCTGTGCTTCATCCTCTGCCAGCTGATGTATCCGTAAACATCGTTGACCAAAAATGCGGCAAAACACACCACCACCGAAATATACCGGGTATCGCACAGGCTCGCCATCACCCACAGCACAATCAGAACCACATCGTTGGCCGCATAGGCCAGGGCAAAATACGGGCTTCTTCGGAAGGTGAGGTAGACCGCAAGAAAGCTCGTGGTCACCGACAGGGTACTGGGCAGGAGATTGGCCGTTTCAAAGTATGCCAGGATAAAATAGAACAGAACCGTCACCGCCGCCGTGAGGATCCACATCCAAAACAGTTCCGTCTTCCCGACGGTATTCACCTTGACCTCGGCACGATTGCCGCGGTAGGGGTTGCGCAGCCAGGACACCAGCGCAAAAACCGCCATGGGCATGGTCATGCCAAGGTAGGTAATCATCTCGCCGTAATAGGCGAAGGTGTAGGAGATAATCCCGTACAGCAGGCTGAAAACCACCATCAGAAGCTGACCGAAAGGATTCCCCTTTGCATTGAAAATCAGGGATGTCACCCCGATCAGCGAGGCAAGCAGCGTCAGATAGTTCTCCCTGTCGAAGATGCAGAAGGAAATGACGATCAATGCCGCCGACGAGCACCACAGGGCAATTTCCGTGGGAGAAAAGTACGATGCTTTGTTGTGTTTGATCATAACGCCTCCAAAAAAAGCATCCGCATGCACATCTTCTAAGACCTAACGATGTGCAAACGAATGCTTTCCACATTCTACTACTCGGTAGCAGTTTAATCTGTATTTCTTTCTTTCATTATACCACAGATCGGCGGCAAAGGCAAGTCTTATTTTGATTTTTTGCACGTCAGGAAAGACACAAAATCAAAAAGCCCCTTGACAAATCCGCAATTTATGTTATAATGGAAAAAAGGCTATGACGGGAAAGAGTAGAGCACGGCAAACCGGACAGAAAGTCGCCGGCTGATGAGAGGCACACGGACTCCGCGCACGAATACATCCCCGAGCTGCGCACCGATCCGGGGACGGGGTAGGCTGCGACGGGTACGCCCGTTACGGCGGATGGGTATGGCAGTACCCGCTGAGCGGAGGTGCGCGAGCGCCCCCGGAATAAAGGTGGTACCACGGGTTCTCCCGTCCTTTGCGGACGCGGGGAATTTTTTCTTTTCCCGCAAAAATAAAACTCAACATAAATCGGAGGAACAACACATGCAAATTTACGAAGAACTGCAAGCCCGCGGTCTGATCGCACAGGTCACCGACGAGCCCCTGATCCGCGACCTCATCAATAACGGCAAGGCAACCTTCTATATCGGCTTCGACCCCACCGCCGACTCCCTGCACGTGGGTCACTTCATGGCCCTGTGCCTCATGAAGCGCCTGCAGATGGCGGGCAACAAGCCCATCGCCCTCATCGGCGGCGGTACCGCCATGATCGGCGACCCCTCGGGTCGTACCGATATGCGTTCCATGATGACCAAGGAAACCATCGCCCACAACTGCGCCTGCTTCAAGACCCAGATGGAGCGCTTCATCGAGTTCGGCGAGGACAAGGCCCTCATGGTCAACAACGCCGACTGGCTCCTCGACCTCAACTACATCGAAATGCTTCGTGATGTGGGTGCTTGCTTCTCGGTCAACAATATGCTCCGCGCCGAGTGCTACAAGCAGCGCATGGAAAAGGGCCTCTCCTTCCTGGAGTTCAACTACATGATCATGCAGTCCTACGACTTCTACGTTCTCTACCAAAAGTACGGCTGCAACCTGCAGTTCGGCGGCGATGACCAGTGGTCCAATATGCTGGGCGGCACCGAGCTCATCCGCCGCAAGCTGGGCAAGGATGCCAGCGCCATGACCATTACCCTGCTCCTCAACTCCGAGGGCAAGAAGATGGGTAAGACCCAGTCGGGTGCCGTTTGGCTGGATCCCAACAAGACCAGCCCCTACGACTTCTACCAGTACTGGCGCAACGTGGGCGATGCCGACGTGCTCAAGTGCCTGCGGATGCTCACCTTCCTGCCCCTGGAGCAGATCGACGAGATGGACAAGTGGGAGGGCAGCCAGCTCAACCGCGCCAAGGAGATTCTCGCATTCGAGCTGACCAAGCTGGTGCATGGTGAAGAGGAAGCGCAAAAGGCAGAAGCCAGCGCCAAGGCTCTCTTCTCTGCCGGCGGTGCAGGTGAGATTCCCACCGCCACCGTCACCGAGGCCGATCTCATGAACGGCGCCATGGATATCCTCACCATCCTGGTGAAGGCAGGACTTGTTCCCTCCAAGTCGGAGGCCCGCCGTGCCGTTGAGCAGGGCGGTGTCACCGTCGAGGGTGAAAAGGTCACCGACATCAAGACCGTCTACGCCGCAGAAACGCTGAGTGCCGGCATCCTGGTGAAGCGCGGCAAGAAGAGCTTCAAGAAAGTCGTACTGGGCTAATCGTACACTCAACTACTGTCATGCCCCTGTCCGCACAGCGGGCAGGGGCATTGATTATGGAGGAATTCGCGTGAAAAATACTTTTTCACGCGGGTTTTGTGGCTTTCGTTGTCTTATGACAACGATTTTGCTCCGCAAAACCATCCACAATTCCCCAAAGAAAGGAAGGCTTTCGCAAACGAAAGCCATGGTGATTATTATGTCTGTCATTCTCGAAGCGCACAGAGGCCTGTCGGCCTATTACCCCGAGAACACCCTCGCCGCCTTCCGTGCCGCCCGCGACCGGGGCTACGGCATGATCGAGCTGGATACCAAATTCACCGCCGACAACGTCTGCGTCTGCCTGCACAACAAAACGGTCAACAAAACCGCCCGCCGTCCCGACGGCACCGCCCTGGAGGAGGAAACCCCCATCACCGCCCTCACCTTTGCCGAGGCGCGGGCACTGGACTACGGCCTCTGGAAGGGGGAGCAGTTCCGGGGTGAGCCCATCCCTACCCTGGATGAGGCCTTGGCTTTCTCGGCCGAGGCCGGCATTCCCCTCAAGTTTGACAATGTGCTCCAGCGCGCCGATGACACCCAGCTGGAGATCTTCTTCTCCACCGTTGAGCGGATGGACGCCCTCTCCCACATCGGCTTTACCGCCAACCGCATCGACTTCATCGAAAAAGTTATGGCCCGCTTCCCCGCCGCGCAGATCCATTACGACGGTGACATCAGCGAAAATGCGCTGGCCGCGGTGGCACAGATCGTCCCCGCCGAACAGCTGACCGTTTGGCTGCGCTACCACAACAATCGCACCGCATGGTGCAAAACTCCCGCCTGCGATGCCGCGCTTGTGGCCATGACCCGCCGCTACGCCCGCCGCATCGGTCTTTGGCTGCTGGATAAGCCCGAAGAGCTGGTCGACGCGGAAGCCTGGGGCGTGGATCTGGTGGAAACCGAGGGCGAGCTGCGCCCCTGACCTGCTCTCACACATCAATCAATTATATCGGAGGTTCACCATGGCATACAATCCCCTCTCTCTCGATACCGTCTGCGCCGCCCTGGCCGAGGCCATGGGCATCACGCCCCCCGCCGAGGCCGCTCCCGCCAATCCCACCCTCACCGACTATGTGAATACCGCCTTCGGAGGGGCGCGGGCCGACCGCATTTTCATGTACAACCCCGACGCCATCGCCGAATGGATCTGGCGCAAATACCCCGATTTCTGCCGCGAGCTTCCCGACAATTATGCGCTGGAGCTTCCCCTCTGCTCGGTGATGCCCTCGGTGACTCCGGTCTGCTTCGGCACCATGTATACCGGAGCCCAGCCCGCCGTCCACGGCATCCGCAAGTACGAGAAGCCCGTGATCCGCATTGACACCCTCTTCGACGCCGCCATCCGCGCCGGGAAGAAGTGCGCCATTGTGGCCGACAACCGCTGCAGCATCGGCAAGATCTTCCTTGAACGGGAGATGGATTATTTCCTCTATCCCACCGTGGACGAGGTCAATGCCAAAGCCGCCGAACTGATCGCCGCAGACACCTATGATCTGCTGGTGGTCTACAACGAAAACTATGACGCCCGGATGCACAAGGTCGGCCCCGAGGATCCGGAAGCCCTGGCCGAGCTGCGGGCAAATGTCCACGCCTTCGCCATGTTCAGCGCCATGATCCGCACCCATTGGACGGCTCACAATACCCTGGCGGGCTTCGCCATGGACCACGGCTGTCACGAGATCGACGGGAACTGCGGCTCCCACGGCCTCGATATGGAGGAGGACCTCAACATCGTCCACCTCTACCGCGCCTACCCTGCCCGGGCGTAAATTCCGAAGAAAGGCTGGTACCCCATGAACAACAATGCCCTGCGCGCCGTGATCCTGGATGCCGCTACCCTGGGGGATGAAATTTCCCTGGCTCCTCTGGCGGCAATCACGCACCTCACAGTCCATGCCATCACCGCCCCCGAAGAGGTAGCCGACCGCATTCGGGATGCCCAGGTGGTCATCCTCAACAAGGTCAGGCTGAACCAAGCAAATCTCGCCCATGCCGCACACCTGAAGCTGATCTGCGTATCCGCCACCGGCTATGACAACATCGACGTGGACTACTGCCGCAGCCGCGGCATCGCCGTCTGCAATGTGCTGGGCTACTCCACCGACAGCGTGGCACAGCTCACCGTGGCCATGGTACTGGATCTGATGCTCCACCTGCCCGAGATGACGGGCTATGTCCGCAGCGGCGCATACACCGCATCAGGGGTGGCCAACCGCCTCTCCCCCACCTTCCATGAGCTGGCGGGGAAAACCTGGGGCATTGTGGGCGCAGGGAACATTGGCAAAAAAGTGGCCCGGGTGGCCGAAGCCTTCGGCTGCCGGGTGCTGATCTGCCGCCGTCGCCCCGACCCCGACTATCCCAACACCGACATCGACACCCTCTGCCGGGAAGCCGATATTATCTCGGTGCACACACCTCTCAGCGAGGAAACCCGGGGGCTGATCTCCCGGGAGCGCATCGCCGCCATGAAGCGGGGCGTGATCCTCGTCAACGTGGCCCGGGGTGCCGTGATCGACGAGGCGGCCCTCGCCGACGCCCTGCGGGAGGGACAGATTGGGGGGCTTGGGGTGGATGTTTACTCCACCGAGCCCCTGCCCGCCGACCATCCCCTCTACGCCGTCCGGGAACTGCCGAATGTCTGCTTCACCCCTCATATGGCCTGGGGTGCGGTGGAGTCCCGCCAGCGCTGCATCGATGAAATGGCCGAAAACATCCGCGCCTTCTCCCGGGGCGAGATCCGCTGCCGGGTGGATCTGCTCTGATCATGCGGTACCCCAACACCGTCATCGCCGAGTTTCTCTCCCGCCCCAACCGCTTCATTGCCCGGGTGCGCATGGGTGACACACAGCACACCGTCCATGTCAAAAACACCGGACGGTGCCGCGAGCTGCTCGTCCCCGGCCGTCAGGTGGTGCTGGCCCGGGGAGGAGGGGAAAAGCGAAAGACCGAATATGACCTCATCGCCGTAGATAAGCCCGGCCTTGGCTGGGTAAACATCGACAGCCAGGCCCCCAACACCGTGGCCCGGGAATGGCTGGGCACCCTCGCCCCCGATCTGCTGCGGCCGGAATACACCTTCGGGGACTCCCGCCTGGACTTTTACATGGAAAAGGGCGGAGAGAGGTATCTCATTGAAGTGAAGGGCTGCACCCTGGAAATCGACGGACAGGGCTATTTTCCCGATGCCCCCACTGTCCGCGGGGCAAAGCACCTGCGGGAGCTGAACCGAGCTTTCGGGCAGGGCTACACCTGTGCCGTCCTCTTCGTCATCCAGATGAACGGCATCACCGCAGTGCATCCCAATCGCACCACCGATCCCGCCTTTGCCGCGGCCTGGGCCGAAGCCGAAGCCGCCGGGGTGCGGATCATCCCTCTCCCCTGCACCGTCACCGAGGACACCCTCACCGCCGCCGACAACGGCACCGCCGCCCGCGCTTTGCTGGGCGAGTAAGGATAAAAACTCCCCCAAAACCGTCAACCCGGTTTTGGGGGAGTTCAATTTTCGCCTGATTGCCCTTTATGTTTCTTTGGACTACAATCAAAAACGGAACAACAAATTGGAATTTATTTTTCTTGATTTTCCTCGTCGTCTTGATTTTCTTCGTTCTCTTTGTTCTTTCTTGAATAGGATGAACCGAGACAAAGGAACGTTGAGCCAAGACATAACCACACAATACCGATGGAATTGTGGTTTCCACCAACAAAACTAATGATTGCCGCCAAGTCGAACAACACTGCGGCGATGTAGAAAAACATAGAACTGATTTTATGCTTTTTCATTTTTTACCCCGTCAAATTCTTATCTTTCGGACGAATCTTACCGGCAAACAACATCTCTGACTCTCCGCACATTTTCCTGCACGGACTGCGTGCCGTCAAGGCGAAGGACCCTGCACGGCACCGTTTTCAGCCAATCTTCAATGGCATCGGGCTTTCTTTTCTCGGCGTAAGCAAAAAATTTCTCTTCCTGCTCGCACATTACCCCGCCCGGGAGAACCTTGTCCCCGAACTTGTCCACCGCACGCTGACGAATCCGCTTCATGCGAATATCCAACGGTACCTCGAGGTAAATGATCAGATCATAATACCCATTAATCTCCGCATTCATATTGCCGTTGACGGCAGAAAAAACAAAGCAAGCGTTCTGCCGGATGTCCGCCAAAAGCAACTCCTCCACCGCTTCCCGCGTCCTGGCTGTCGCGTAGGGATTATCCGCGGAGGTGAAATAATAGTCCTCCACATCCATGTGTTTGAAGGCCATCTCCTCCGCCAGTGCACGGGCAAGGGTGGTTTTCCCGCTCCCGTTCAGCCCGCACACGCAGATGCCATACTTCATGCCAAACTTCCTTTCTATTTTTCCTGTACACCCACATACCCGCAGGCCTCGATGAGCGACTGTCCCTCGGCGGAGAGCAGCCAATCCAGGATCAGCGGCACATTGGGATTGGCATTGTCGGCGCGGTAGATGGCGTAAAACTCAGCCACCACGGGATAACTGCCGTCCCGGATATTGTCGGCATCGGGATAAACGCCGTTCAGCGCAAGCATTTTCACCCCCGGATTGTCCACCATTCCCGCCAAATAATAGCGGAAGGAGAACCCGATCGATCCACCCGTCACCGCGAAAAGGGATTTGCCTCCCATGGGCTGCCCCTTCATGAAGGCCTCCATCATGGTTTGGCTTCCGCTTCCCTCCAGCCGGGTCACGGGATTGATGATGCGGTTCGGACCGCCTACCTGGGCCCAGTTGGTGTACTCGCCCCCGTAGATTCCCCGCACCTGTTCCACGGTGAGATCATCCACGGGGTTGTCTGCGTTGACGAAGAAGACGAAGGCCTCTCTGCCCACCGGCAGATAGATCAGCTCCACCCCCGCGTCGGCGGCATACTGCTTCTGTTCGGCGGAGGGGGCGGCGCAGAAGAGGATATCACAGTCCCCGTCCACCACGGCGCGGTAGCCCCGCACGGTGTTGCGGTACTGCATCTTGCTGTCGGGGGCAAAATTCTCCCCGTAATAGTTGTCGTCCGAAAAAGTTCCGCCCACATAGGTCACCGAGCCCTCGGGATAGAGGTTGTCGATCACCGCGGCGTAAACCGGCACCAGGGCCGCCGCCCCGTCCAGTACGGGAAGCTCTCCCGTCAGCTCAAGGCCGGCCTCGATCCGGGGCAGATCAGAGTCGGGCTCGTGGGGGAGATATGCCCCCACATCCACCATCTGCGCCCGGGTGGCACCGCTGAAATTGTTGGCCAGCCGCCCCGTGAGCAGCAGATACATACTGCCGTTGAAGGCGGCAAAAAGCCCCACGCAGAGCAACAGGGTCAATCCCTGCCGAAGAATACGTCTCCCCTTCATCTCACCACAACTCCTTTGCAATGAAATAAATGATGGAGCAATGCTGATATGCATAAATGGCATAGGCCAGGTGCGCCGCCGTCAGCGCAAGGCAAACCCCCATCACCGACCAAAGCAAAATCCGAAATGTACGCTCTTTCATATCCACCTCACATAAAGGCGATGGCCGTGAACAGCAGAATCGTAAAACCGATCACCACCGCCGCCAGCAGGCCAACGATCACCGAAGAAACCACGAGCATGATCTTCCGCGCCCGCATTTCCTCCGCCGGTACCGCACCGGGGGTCAGAATATTCGCCTTTCTTCCCCCACAGAAGCGCACCAGGCTCACGATGAAAAAGGCAAGCACCCCGAGGGGAATGCCGTAAAACAAAATTTGTGACAGAATATATCCCATATCGTCCTCCTTTTATGCGTCGAATACCTCACATATAGGCAACGGCCGTGTACATCAGAACCGTGACACCGGTCACTACCGCCGTAAGCAGACACGCGATTGCCAAAGAGGAAATCAGTTCGATTTTGTACTCCCGCATTTCCTCCTTCGATACGGTGCCGGGGGTCAGCTTGTTTTTCTTCTTTGCCCCACAAAATTTCACCGCGTTTACCACAGCGGAGACGATAGTCCAGATGGTAACGCCGTAAAAGGCCAGCATACCCAGCAATAATTCCATAACGTTCTCCTTTATGGACCAAATACTTCACATATAGGCAACGGCCGTATCCAGCAAAGAGATAACACCAATTACCACCGCCAAAAGCACACACGCGATTGCCGCAAAAGAGATCAATGCGGTTTTATAATCCCGTATCTGTTCCTCCGACACCGCACCGGGCGTCAGCTTGTTTTTCTTCTTTGCCCGGCACAGATCTACCGCGTTGACCACAACAGCGACAACAGACAAAAGAATACAGCCGTAAAAGGCCAGTATACCCAGGACAAAATCCATACCGTCCTCCTTTTATGCATCGAATACCTCACCCGCGATCCGTGCGGCCTCCGCCGCATCGGCGGCGTAGAAATCGGCACCTACCAGCTTGGCATATTCGGGAGTGAGCACCGCGCCGCCCACCATGACCCGGCAATCGGCACCTGCAGCCCGCAGGGCATCAATCGTCTCCTTCATGGCCCCCACCGTGGTGGTCATGAGAGCGCTCAGTCCCACCAGCTTCACCCGGTGTGCCAGCGCGGCGGCAACAATCTCCTCCGGGGGCACGTCGCGGCCGAGGTCAATGACCCCGTAGCCGTAATTTTCCAGCAGCATCCGCACAATGTTCTTACCGATGTCGTGAATATCCCCCTTCACCGTGGCCAGCAGGATCTCCCCGCGGGTCTCGGTCTCGGCGTTGGGGACAGCCCGCAAAAGCTCGAAGCCCGCCTTGGCCGCATCGGCCGAAGCCATGAGCTGGGGCAGGAAAAGCTTGCCCTGGGCAAACCGCACGCCAACCTCGTCCAGCGCCGGGATCAGATGCCCGTTGATGATCTCCATGGGGGGCAGATCAGCCAGCATGGTCCGCACCGCTTCTGCCGTTTCCTTCTTTCGTCCGCTGAGGATGTAGCCGGCCAGCCCCTCGGGAGCGGCATCGGCGGCCGCGGGGGCATTCGCCGCAGGCGCGGCGGCAGTGACCATAGCCGGAGCGGCTTCAATGAAGGCGGCAGCCCCCGCATCCTGTCCGCAGATCACCCGATAGGCCGCAACGGCATTGCGATAGGGCGCGGCCAGGGGATTGAGAATGGGCATATCCAGCCCCGCGCCAAAAGCGGCGGAGAGGAAAGTGGCATTGAGGGTCTCCCGGGCAGGCAGGCCGAAGGAGACATTGCTTACCCCCAGCACCGTGCGAAGCCCCAGCTCCCGCTTCACCATGGAAACGGCCCGCAGGGTCTCGCGAACCTGGGCCTGGTTGGTGGAAGCGGTGAGCACCAGGCAGTCGATGAGCACATCCTCCCGGGGAATGCCCAGGGCGAGAGCGCGATCGAGAATGCGCCGGGCAATGGCCAGCCGCCCCTCGGCGGTATCGGGGATGCCCCCCTCGTCCAAAGTCAGCCCCACCACCGCCGCGCCGTAACGGCGGGCAATGGGCAGAACGGCGACAAGGCTCTCTTCCTTGCCGTTGACCGAATTGATGATGGGCTTGCCGCAATAGACCCGCACCGCTGCTTCGATGGCAGCGGGATCGGAGCTGTCGATCTGCAGGGGCAGCGGGGACACCGCCTGGATCGCCCCCACCAAACGGCGGAGGACGGCAGGCTCATCCAGCTCGGGCAGGCCGGCGTTTACATCCAGAATATCCGCGCCTGCCTCCTGCTGGGCGATAGCCTCGCTCACCACATAAGCATCGTCGTGATTGCGCAGGGCTTCCTTGAGCTTCTTCTTCCCCGTGGGGTTGATCCGCTCGCCGATGACGGCAATATTCGCCCCGGCCAGCTCCACCACGCCCCCCGTTCCCGCAAACACCGTGCGGCGAACCGGAGTGCGGGGAGCAGGTGCACGTCCGTCCAGCATCTGCCGAAGCCCCCGAATGAAGGCGGGGGAAGTGCCGCAGCAGCCCCCCAGCACCGTGACCCCCTCCGCCGCCATGGCGGAGCAGGTCTCCACAAAGGCCTCGGGGGTAATATCGTACACGGTTTTCTCCCCCTCAATGCGAGGCAGGCCGGCGTTGGGCTGTACCATCACGGGAACCGTGGCATAGTCAAGAATTTTCCGCACCAACGGCAGTGCCTCCACCGGCCCGAGGGAACAGTTCAGTCCGATGGCATCCGCCCCCAGGGACGAGAGCGTCACCGCCGCCGCGGCAGGATCGGTGCCCAGGAAGGTGCGCCCATCCGCCGAGAAGGTCATGGTGACAAACACCGGCAGATCGCAGTTTTCCTTGGCCGCCAGCAGCGCCGCCTTGGCCTCCAGCAGGTCGGCCATGGTCTCGATGAGCACCAGATCGGCACCTGCCGCCGCACCTGCCCGCACCACTTCAGCGAACAGGTCGTAGGCATCGTCAAAGGAAAGGGTTCCCAGGGGCTCCAGCAGTGCGCCGCTTGGACCGATGTCCAACGCCACCGCCACATCCCGTCCCGCCCTATCGGCGGCTTCCCGGGCCAGCTTCACACCGGCGGAAACCACCGCCTCCACCGAGAGAGAGGCATCCCCCTCTGCCAGCTTCCGCCGGTTAGCACCGAAGGTGTTGGCGGTGATCACATCTGCACCCGCCGCCGCATACTCGGCATGGATCGCCCGCACCACATCGGGGTGGGTGAGGTTCAGCGCCTCGGGCACTTCCCCGCCCCGCAGGCCGCGAGCCTGGAGCATGGTGCCCATGGCACCGTCAAACAAAACAAAACTGCTTCTGCAATCCTTCATTTTCGTTTCTTCCTTTTCTCAGGCGCATCCCACGATGGCCGTAATACTTTTTCTCGGCAGCATCAGCCCCGAATCGGTGAGGGTCAGCCCCAGCCGACGGGGGGCATCCAACAGAGAGAGCAGCTTCCCTTGCAGGGTGAGGGGCAGGTCCCCATACCCCGGGCTGTACCGCCAGGTGGTGTGGCGGGGCATTTCCCCCTCGGCGTAATCCGCCGCCTCCTCAATGAGCAAGCTGCAGGCCGTGTCGGCATAGAGAGCGGCGGCAGGGTCGGCCGCAAGCCCGGCCAGATACCGCTCGGTGCCCAGCCCCAGGGTCACGGCAAAGACAATACAGGAGCCGCATCCCCGAAGATGCGCCGCAATGTCCCCGCCGGGCAGAGCGACCGCCGTTCCCCCAAGGGAAAGGGCGTCTCCCTCCCGCACCAGTTCAAATTTGCGCCACAGCGCCTGCGGTGCGGCGGCACGCCCGGCGCCCCGCACGGCCTCCTCCGCCAAATGGCGAAGCGGCGCAGTCTGCGCGGCGGCAGGGCATCCCATGGCCTGCAGCAGTGCCTCCGGAGCCACCGTCAGCGAGTTGGGATCTATAGGGATCAAGCCCCGGAGCGACTTCTCCATGTCCGCACCTCCCGAATCAAATTACGCCCGTCCGAACAGGCGGTTCCATTCTCTGAATTTTGCCCGGTCAATCATGGGCAGCTGATCCCGTGCCAGGCGATAGCTCCAGTTGCCGCCGGTTTTGCCGGGGGTATTGAAGCGGGTATCGCTTCCATAGAAAAGCAGATCCTGCACCGGAAGCACCAGCAGCCCCGCATGGCTGGCAAACATGGTACGCAGGATGGCATCGGCACAGTGATCCCAATCTCCCCCCGCATAGCCGCAGTAGGCGAAGAGCCGGCGGCGATCAGCCTCGGGCATCTCCCAAATGTAGCCGAGGAGGGTATTGTTGTCATGGGTTCCGGTGTATGCCGCACAGTTGTTGGGGTAGTGGTGGGGCAGGTGAGGAGAATTCTCGTCCCCCAGGAAAGCGAACTGCAGCACCCGCATCCCGGGCAGACCGCTGTCCTTCACCAGGGCAGCCACCTCTGCCGTGATCTCCCCCAAATCCTCGGCGATCAGCAGCTTGTCGCCGCAGACCTGCTGCATGGCGCGAACAAATTCCAAACCCGGCCCCTTGATCCAGCGGCCGTTTTTGGCAGTGGTCTCCCCCGCGGGGATGGCGTAATAGGATTCGATCCCCCGGAAGTGGTCGATGCGCACGCCGTCAAAGAGCTCGGTCATGAAGCCCATTCGCGCACGCCACCAGGCAAAGCCGTCGGCCTGCATCTTCTCCCAATCGTAAAGGGGATTTCCCCACAACTGGCCGTCGGCGCAGAAGTAATCGGGGGGAACCCCCGCCACATCGGTGGGCATTCCCTCCCCGTCCAGCAGGAACTGGTCGGGGGCGCTCCAAACATCGGCGCTGTCGTGGGCCACATAGATGGGCACATCCCCCACCACCGAAATCCCCCGGCGGTTGGCATAGGCCTTGATCTTCGCCCATTGGCGGAAGAAGGTGTACTCGGCAAACCGCCAGGTTGCAAGCAGAGCGGGATCGGGGGTGTCCACCGTCCAGACAGTCCAGGGTCGATCCCCGTTGGCCGCACGCAGTGCCATGAAGCGGCAGAAATTTTCCACCTGAGGATGGGCGGCAAAAAAGTCCTCCATCTCCCCGTCATCGGTATATCGCCCTGCCGCACGGGCAAGAAGCGCCATCCGCTCCCGGCCGAGGCGGTCAAATTCGCAGAGATAGGGGGTCTGCTGTGCCGCCGCTCCCAGCTCGGCCGCAGTGATGAGGCCGTCGCGGTAAAGGCTGGGCAGGTCAATGAAATTGGGGTTCCCCGAGAAAGCACTGAAGGACTTATAGGGGGAATTATATTCATCGGGCAGGCAGAAGGGCAGCACCTGCCAGACAGAAAAGCCGCAGTCGGCCAGAAAATCGATCCATTCCAGCGCCTCATTGCCAAAGGAGCCGCAGGAAAAATCCCCCCACAGGGAGGAAACGTGCATCAGCACGCCGCTTCTTCGCTTCATGGGTATCATCCTTTCGGGTATGGGTCTATGCCTATATTATGCCGCAAAAGCGAGAATTTGTCAAGGTTTGCTTGCGGGATGCCGCCCATCGGGGGAGCCTTTTGAAAAAGGCTCCCCCGAACCCCCGCGAAAACTTCCCGGCGCGCCTCGTTTGAAAGTTTTGGCGGAAGGGTTTGGGGAGGGGCCTTTTTCAAAAGGCCCCTCCCCAAGGTCAAAAAAATTTTCCACTCCAAGCAGACAAAACCGCTCCCCGGGTTGTATAATATATCAGAAATGCATTTCAGACACACCCCCGGAAAGGATGTGACATCCATGAATGACATCGACTCGGTATACAAACGCAACGCAGCACGAATCTACCGCATGTGCTATCTAAAGCTCGGGCGGCGCGAGGATGCGGAGGATGCAGTACAGAATATTTTCCTGCGCTATCTCCGAAGCAATGTGGAATTTGCGTCGGACGAGCATGAAAAGGCCTACTTTCTGCGCGCCGCACACAACGAGTGCATCAACATCAAGCGCACACTCAACCGCATTGGGCGCGTTGATTTTGAGGACATCCCCGAAACACTTGTGTCGTATTCCGACGATGCCAAGCCGCTGGAGACAGCCGAAATTCTGCGCAGACTGCCGCAAAAATACCGCGAAGTGGTCTATCTGTTCTACTATGAAGACATGGCCACCGCCCACATCGCTGCACTTCTCGGGCGCAATGAAAGTACTGTCCGTACCCAACTTCAGCGGGCCCGCGAATTGATGCGAAAAATCATCAAGGAGGATTAACATGAATCACAGAAACATGAAACATCTGTTTGACACACTTTCTCCCGATCAAAATCAGCTCAACAAAATGAAAGCAAATATCCGTGAACGTGCAGTACCGCGCCGCAATGTTCGCCTGCATCCCATCCCGATCATCGCCGCGATCCTGATTCTTACAGCAGGTATTACCGTAGTATCAGCTTCTCCCGCGCTCAGACAATGGTTTTTCCCGGGCATCGGTGTGGTCAATGTTGAGGACGGCACCGCAGAGCCGCTGTACATGATGCTGGACAATACAAGCGGCGACAATGCCCGTTATACCACCGCATACGGTTTTTGGCTGGAGGGCACGGTACAGTTTTGGATTAAATCCACCGTCCGCTACGACGAGATGGATGCGCACGAACTGATACCGTATCCCGATGCAGAGCTTTCCCTCATTGAGGTCACCCAAGTTGCCACAAACAGCACCATGTGCGGTATGTATCAAATCAAAATCCCGAACATTTCAAGCAAACAGGCGGCCGAAGGTATAGTGTTTGACGGCAAGCTCGTAAAATTCAGCCGCATGCCCGCCCAGTACCAAAAATATACCACCGAACAATGCGGCATGCGTCTGACGCTGATCCCCCTCACCGACGATCTTACCACATTTGCCGTTGAACTTGAATATGCCGACGGACGCGGCTCGGTCACCCCCGTGGGCAACTTCTATGTGGTTGACAGAAATGAGAAATTTTTTCAACTGAAGAGAATCGGCAAAACAAACATCTTCACCGCCGATATAACACCGTCCGCTGAAATCGTGCGCTTTGTATCGAAGAGCATTACATTCTCAAGCTTCTTCCCCGACACGCCGGTGGTTGTACCCATCGAACTGCCCCAACCGGGCAAAGTCGTAACGCTGAACCAGGAATTCACAGTTCCCGACGGGGTAACCCAAGGCATGATCACCGCAGTCGGCTATAACAATCCCATGGGGGCATACGATAAGGAGACCCTTGAACAAAACTTCCCGCAGGGTTATCTGTTGTTTTCCACCTCAACCCGCGAACAAAACGGGATCAAATACGAATACAACATCAACTACAGCACAGAGTATTACGCCTTCCTTGAGCCGCATCTGGTGATCGAGTCGAGGTCGCCATACGATGGCGAGCTCCCCTTTGAACCGATGGCACCCCGCATCATGATGCGCACTGCCGGCGATGAAGCCTATACATGCTTCCATTACCTCCCCGACGGCAGCGACACCTTTGACGCGGTCATCAACTACTACTCCGCACAGGCATCAGGCGACTGGAACATAACATTCGAAAACGAATACCAAAACACCCCCGCCTGAAAGTTTTCGCGGGGGGAAGGAAGACAGCGGATTCGCTGTCTTCCGCCGAGTTTGGACCGAGAACGGTCCAAACGTCGCAAAAAGGGGGGAGCTTTTTCAAAAGGCTCCCCCCAAGGTCTTATTATTTCACATCACAAGCATACAGTCTCACGCTCTCCGCGCCCCAGGTTTCCTCGAACCGCACGGTCAGCGTCTTCGCCGTCACGTTCAGGGGAAGCTTCACCAGCGAATGATAGTTCTCTCCCACCGCCGCCACCTCGACGCCGTCGGCCAGCACCGTAAAGCGACGCACCAGGGTGGCCGCAACCTTCACCGGGACAAAATCAAATCCCGTGTGGAGGCGCTGGGCGAAGACCTGCATCTTCCGGTTGGGGGTGATGGTCTCCCGAGTGAAGTCGGGATCAAACACCAGCCGCAGCTCGTGCACCGTCTCGGGCGCATCGAAGGAAAAGGTGATCTCCCCACCCAGGGGAAGCTCCGCCGCATGGTCGGCATCCTCCCGGGGCCGCTCGATGCCGTCCTGCAGGAGGGCCAGCGCATCCGCGGACAGGTCGATCTTAGCCCGGCGGGTCAGCGCGGGCATCTCCCGGCGCAGGCCGGGCAGGAAGCAGTTGTCCTCCATCAGACAGGCCTGCAGCTCGGGGACATATGTGGGATAGATTTCGGCAGGATCAATGCCCTGTCGGCAGGCAATGGCCGCCGCCGTACCCACCGCCTGGCCCATGAGCGAACAGGTGGCCATGACGCGGGTAGAGGAAAGGGCAGCATGGGTGGCGCTGATGTTGCGCCCCGCCATGAAGAGGTTGGCCACATCCGCCGAATAGAGCACACGATAAGGAATGCCGTAGGGAGAAGGCACTTTATACAGAATAGATGGCTCCTCCCTGGCCGCTGTCATGCGGATGCCGCAGGGATTGTGATCGTCCATGGGCCAACCGCCGAAGGCCACCACATCGTCGAATTTTCCGCCCTCGGCAATATGATTTTGGGTGAGCATCAGGCCCCCCTCATACCGACGGGATTCCCGCTTGCCGGGCAGAAAGCCCACCCATTCCAGCTTCCAGTTTTCATAACCGTGGTCGCCGCGGTTTTTGATGTGATCCCACACCCCAAAGGCAACCTTCAGCAGTTCGTCACGCAGGCGCTCGGTGTCATGGATGCTGTCATCCTCACCGCCCAGCTCCATCCACCACAGGTTGCCCCCGGAGGTGCCCACCTTGTGGTCGCGGATCAGGGCCTTCCCGGTCAGCGGGGACACCGCCGCAATGAAGGCGTCATCGGATTCGTACACATTAGCCCAATCGGGAGGAATGAATTTTACGGGGTGATCGGTTTCCTTCGCCTGAAGCAGGCAGGACATACCCATGGTCTTGCGGTCAGCCTCTGCATGGCCGATGGACTCGCCGAACTCTGACTCAGCCTCCCGGCCCACACGGTAGCGCGCCCCCACCAAAGGAGCCAGGATGCTGTCCCCGGAGCAATCGGCAAAGTATTTTGCCTTCACGGTGTGCCAGGTATAGGTGGTGAGCTGCCAGCCCGTCACCGATACAATGCGCCCGTCCTCGGTACCGGCATCTGCCACCGAACAGTTCATGATCAGCTCCAGATTCCTCTCTCCCAGGGCGGTGCCGAACATGACGCTGTCCCAAAGAGGTGCCTCCAGGGTGGGGTTGCGGTAGATATTCTCTTCCTCCATCTCGGAGAGGATGCCGGTCTCCCGGTTGCACTTGCCCTTCGCCCCTCGCACCCACATCCGGATCTCGCTGGATGCGTTGCCGCCAAGTACCGGGCGGTCCTGGATGAGGATCACGCGGATTCCCCCGCGGGCCGCTGCCACAGCGGCACAAAGTCCCGCCAGGCCTCCGCCGACTACACAGAGGTCGGCTTCATGGGTGATCTGTCGAAGTGCGGAATTATACATATGTAACGTCCTTTCTTTGTATAATGGGGCGTTGCCCCATACCCCACTTAAGGGAGCTTTTTGAAAAAAGCTCCCTTAAGAATCCCGCAAAAACTTTCAGGCACGCCCCTTTTTGAAAGTTTTCGCGGGGGGGTTGGGGGGAGCCTTTTTCAAAAGGCGCCCCCCAAAAGGCACCTCCCCAAGGTCTTACACCTCGCCCCGGCGCAGCTGGCCGCAGGAGGCATCGATGTCGCTGCCCAGCTTGCGGCGCACAGTGGCACGGATGCCGCGCTTCTCCAGCACGGCGGCGAAGGCCTTGATGGCACGCCCGTCCGAGGCCGAGAACTGCCGCTCACCCACAGGATTCACGGGGATAAGATTCACATGAATGGGCATGGTCTCGGTACGGCTGCGCAAGCCGCGATTGAGGCGTTCCGCCAATTTTTCCGCCTGGGCGAGGGAATCGTTCTCTCCCGCGATCAGGGTATATTCAAAGGAAATGCGCCGTCCTGTTTTGTTCCAATAGTCCCGGCAGGTGGACAGCAGCGTGTCGATTCCCCATTTGCGGTTCACCGGCATCAGAGCCGACCGGGTTTCATCATCGGGGGCGTGGAGGGAGATGGACAGGGTAATGGGCAGGTCCTCCTCGGCCAGCTGTGCGATCTTGTCGCAAAGCCCGCAGGTGGAGAGCGAAATGTGCCGGTATCCGATGTTCAGTCCCTTGGGATCTCCCACCAGGCGCAGAAAGCGCAATACGTTGTCATAGTTATCCAGCGGCTCGCCGATGCCCATGAGCACAATGCCCCCAACCCGCAGACCGCTGTCTGCCTGGGCGGCCAGGATCTGTCCGATGAGCTCCCCCGCTTCCAGGTCCCGCACCTTGCCCCCAATGGTGGAGGCACAGAAGGCACATCCCATCCGACAGCCTACCTGGGTGCTGAGACATATGGTTACCCCGTGCTTGTACTGCATCAGCACACTCTCCACGCAGTTGCCGTCGGCGAGGGAGAAAAGATACTTGATCGTTCCATCCACCGCCGACACCAGCTTGCGGGCAACAGCGGGCAGATGATAGTCCGCCATCAGCACCTCACGCAGTGCCAGCGGCAGATTGGTCATATCCCGGGGTGCAGTCCCGCGGTGCAGCTGTTCAAAAATCTGCCCCGCGCGGTATCGCGGCTGGCCCAGCTCAGCCATCCGCCCCTCAAGCTCAGGCAGCGTCAAAGAAAGTAGATTCATCTTCAACCTTTCAATTCATCCATGTTGGAAAGTTTTCGCAGGGGTCTGGGGGAGCCTTTTTCAAAAGGCTCCCCCAGCGGGGTACGGGGCAGAGCCCCGCATCCTATCTCCGCTCCATCGCACAATAGTAAAATCCGTCCGTTCCATCGGTGTCGGGCGCCAACGTCCGCTCCTCGATCACCGTAAATTCGGGATGTGCCGCCAAAAACGGCCCCGTCACTCCGGCATTTTCGGCAGGAAGCAGAGTACAGGTGGAATACACCAGTCGCCCCCCTGCCCGAACATAACCCGCCGCTGTCTCCAGGATCGCCGCCTGAATGGCCGGCAGCCGCCCCACCGCATCAATGGACTTGTAG
Source organism: Oscillospiraceae bacterium (assembly GCA_015063805.1). Classification (GTDB taxonomy): domain Bacteria; phylum Bacillota; class Clostridia; order Oscillospirales; family CAG-272; genus SIG693. The sequence continues at coordinate 58,060 of SVTK01000014.1, read as the reverse complement.
CGCAAATCGGGCTTTTTGCCCAGCACCCCAAGCCCGGAGCAGGGCACATCGCAGATCACACGGTCGGCGCGCCCCACCAATTCTCCCACCGGCAAACGGGCATCCCGCGCCGCCGTCTCGATGATGGAGATCCCCAGCCGCTCCGCTCCCGCCGCAATCAGCGAAAGCTTGTTCTCATGTAGATCGGCCGAGATCACCCGACCGCAGTTTTCCATATCAATGGCCGCCCCGAAGGACTTCGCCCCGGGACAGGCGCAGAGGTCCAGCACCAGCTCACCTGCCTGCGCCCCCAACGCCGCCACACAGCGCTGGGAAGCTTCGTCCTGCACAAAGCAGTCCCCCGCCGAAAAGCCGGGGAGCTCGGTGGGATTCATGGATCCCGCCAGCCGAATCCCGCTGTGTACCCCGCAGGGAGAAGCCTCGATCTCCGCTTCGGCCAACCGCGCGAGGTAATCCTCCCGGCTCACCCGCAGGGTGTTCACCCGCAGATTCAGGGGCGGATTTTTTCCAAACGCCGCCAGAATCGAGGACGCGCGCTCAAGCCCGAAGGCCTCAATAAATGCCGCGCAGATGGGCTCAGACACCGAGTAGGCCACCGACATGGATGCCGCATCAGCCGGCGCGGCAAAGACGAACTCCGCCGCCCGCCGCCCGTAGCTCCGCAGGATGGCGTTCACAAATCCCCGCACCCGACGGGGCGCCAAAGCCACCGTTTCGTTCACCGCCGCGTGGGCGGGAATGCGGTCGAGATACCGCATCTGATAGATCCCCAGCCGCAGAATATCCCGCACCGCCGGCTCAATCTCACGATCGGCCAGCGTATCAATGATGGCATCCAAAGTCAGTGCCCGCTCGATCACCCCGTAAACCAGGGTGGTGAGCAAGGCCCGGTCAGGGCCGCCGAGGGCATTCCGCTTCAAGGCATGGTCCAGGGCAATGTTGGGATACTGCCCCTTCTCGGCCCAGTCCCGGAGCAGTTCCAGCGCCAGGGCACGGGGGGACTTGGGGGCCGCTTGCATCTTTTCCCCCATGTCAGCGCCTCCTGGCAATGGACAGCAGGCGCAAGAATTGCAGCATGGACACCGCCAGGGCACCCACATAGGTCATGGCCGCGGCGGTGAGCACCTTACGCGCCGCGTGCAGCTCCTCCTCCGAATAGGCACCGCTTTCCCGCAGCGCCGCCATGGCCCGACGGCTGGCGTTGAACTCAACCGGCAGGGTGATCAGCTGGAAAAGTACCGAGAAGAAGAACAGCCCAAGGCCAATATCGACAAGAATGCCGAAGCTCAAAAACAACCCAAAAAAGAAGAGGGGAATCGCCGCCCCCGAACCGAATCTGGTCACAGGGATGATCACAGCCCGCAGCTTCATGGGGAAATAGCCCACGGCGTTCTGCACCGCGTGGCCGGCTTCGTGAGCCGCCACCCCCACCGCCGCCGCACTGGCCACACCGTACACCGGCTGGGACAGGCGGATCACCTGCTCGGCGGGAGAATAATGGTCGGTCAGCTCACCCCCCACAGGCTGAATGGGAATGTTCTGCAGACCGTTGGCGTCCAGAATGCAGCGCGCCGCATCATGCCCCGTCTGCCCGTTTCTCGTGGCCACCTTGGAATACTTTGCAAAGGTGGTCTTCACCGAAATCTGCGCCCATGCCACAAAAATCATGGCCGCAATCAGCAAATAATAAATATAATCCATCGTTATCCTCCGAAATGCACAGATCCCCGCCGCACCGGCGGCGCGTCGGGGATGGGGGAGCTCAGCTCCAGATATCGCCCACCGCGACCCGTCTGCCGCGGATGAAATCAGCCGCACCCATGCGTCCCTTCCCCTCGGGAAGCAGACGCAGGGCATAAATGCTGCCCACAGCGCAGGCGATCTCCACCCGGCCCTCGCCGGTGCTGTCCAGGGAAAGGATCTCTCCCGGCACCTCATGGGGCGTCCTGTCATCCGCCACCACGGAAGTCAGGATCTTCACCCGCTTGCCGCCCGGCATCGCAGCCGAGGACAGGGGAATCGGCGACAGCCCGCGGATGCGGTTGTGTACCTCCCGGGCAGGACGGGAAAAGTCCAGCACACAGTCCTCCCGCTCGATCTTGGCAGCGTGGGTCGCCAGCGCATCATCCTGCGACTCGGGCGTGATCGTACCGGCCACCAGTCCCTCCACCGTTTCCAGCAGAAGCGCCGCGCCGACCTCGGCCATGCGATCGTGAATATCCTCAAAATTGTCGTTCTCACCGATGGGCACTACCCGCTTCAACAGCATATCACCCGTGTCGAGTCCCGCGGCCATCAGCATGGTGGTGATTCCCGTCTCACTGCAGCCGTCGATAATCGCCCGCTGCATGGGCGCCGCACCGCGATAGGCCGGCAGAAGCGAGCCGTGTACATTCACGCAGCCCAGCCGGGGATACTCCAGCACATAGCCCGGCAAAATCTTGCCGTAAGCCACCACCACAATCAGATCGGGATCCAACTCGCGCAAAGTCAGCGCAAAGGCATCCCCATCCTCGGTTCCCGCCTTCAGCGTGGTGGGCTGATACACCGGCAGTCCCTGCTCCTCGGCATAAACCTTCACCGGAGGAGGCATCAGGGTGTATCCCCTACCCTTCGGCTTGTCGGGCTGGGTCACAACCCCCACCACACCGGCATCACCCTCGCACAACGCGCGCAGGGTCACACAGGCAAAATCGGGGGTGCCCATAAATAGAATGCGCAGTTTTTCACTCATCATTCCACCTCGTCGGGCTCCAGCATACGGATGGCCTTATCAGTGAACAGCACCCCATCCAAATGATCCAGCTCATGGCAAAATGCACGGGCCAGCAGATCACTGCCGGATACCTCAAACTCATTACCGTAGCGATCCAGGGCACGCACCGTCACATGACGGGGGCGATTCGTGATCCCCCAGCGGCCGGGCACCGACAGACAGCCTTCGGCCTCCTCCTGCTTGCCCGCGTGGGCAATGATCCGGGGATTGATCAGCTCAATCACCTTGCCCTCCTCGCACTCAACCACTACCACACGGCGAAGCACACCCACCTGGGGTGCCGCCAGTCCGCAACCATTGGCCGCCCGCATGGTCTCGATCATATCATCCAACAACGTGCGGATCCGGGGCGTCACCGTCTCCACAGGGCGGCATACCTTCCGCAGAACAGGATCTCCATCCTTCACAATATTCAACTTAGCCATCTCTATACCTCTCTCTTCAAATTTGCACACCCAAACGCAAGGGCGTGCCCGAAAGTTTTTGGGAAGCCCCGAAACCCTTTTTTCAAAAAGGGGTTCGGGCAGGGTCCGGGGCGGCGCCCCGCACCTCACAAATTCGTGGGATTATAATCCACCGTCAGCACCGTCTTTGCCGGCGCCTTGGCGGTGAAACGGGAATAAACCTCAGCAAACATAGCCCGGCTCCGCCGGTTCAGCTTGCACTTGAGCACCATCCGCATCCGATAGCGCCCCTCCACCCGATAAACCGGCGCCTCAAAGGGACCAAACGCCACATAAGCCACATCCGAAAACTGCCGTTCGGCAATCTTCGGCAAGCCCCGCCGCAGCAGGTCAGTGGCCAACATCAGCGCCTGCTCGTCGGAGGACGTCAGGGTCAGCAGCACCACATCGCAGAAAGGCGGGAACACCAAAGCCCGACGCAGCCGCTCCTCCCTGGCATAAAAGGCAGGGTAATCCTGGGCGCAGGCCAGGCGGATCACCTCGTGATCGGGATTGTTGGTCTGAATCACCGCACGCCCCCGCTTCTCGGCGCGGCCGGCACGGCCAATCACCTGGGTCAGCAGCGAAAAGGTCCGCTCCGCCGCCCGATAATCGTCCACATACAGCGACATATCTGCCAGCAGTACCCCCACCAGGGTCACATTGGGGAAGTCATGCCCCTTGGTCACCATCTGGGTCCCCAGCAAAATATCCGCCTCCCCCGCGCGAAAACGCCCCAGCAGGGTTTCATGGGCAAGCTTGGTGGAGGTGGTATCGGTATCCATCCGCAGAATCCGCGCACCGGGGTAGCGGCGGGAGAGCTCCTCCTCAAGCTGCTGGGTCCCGTAGCCCATAAAGGACAGGTGGGACGAGCCGCAGGCGGGACATTCCTCGGGCACATCCATCCGCGCGCCGCACCAATGGCAGACCAGGTATCCTCCCTTGGGGTGCCGCTCATGCTTGTGGTAGGTCATGGACACCGAGCAGTTGGGGCAGGTTACGTTCCCGCCGCAGGAACGGCAGGAAAGTCCGGTGTGATACCCCCGCCGGTTCAGGAACAGGATCGCCTGCTCCCCTGCCGCCAGGGTCTCGGCCAGCGCCGCATCCAGCGTGCGGCCGATGGGGCCGATGTTGCCCTCCCGCATCTCCTGCCGCATATCCGCCACCGTCACATCGGGGAGTACTGCTCCTCCATAACGCTCGGTGAGGGGCACCAGGGTGTATACCCCTTCCTTGGCCTTGCGGTAGCTCTCAAGCGACGGCGTTGCCGAAGCCAGCAGCAGAAGTGCCTTCTTCTCGGCACAGCGGTAACGGGCAATATCCCGCGCATGGTATTTCGGATCGTTGTCCGATTTGTAGGTATGCTCCTGCTCCTCGTCGAGGATGATCATCCCCAAATTGGGCAGGGGCGCAAACACCGCCGAGCGGGTGCCGATCACCAGGTCGGCCTCCCCGGCACGGATGCGGCGATAGGTGTCCAGCCGCTCGCCTGCCGACAGTCCCGAGTGGATCACCGCCACCCGCGCCCCGTAATAGGCGCAGAAAATGGCCACCGACTGGGGGGTCAGCGCAATCTCGGGCAGGAGCAGGATCACCTGCCGCCCGTCCCGCAGAACTTCATCGATCATGGACAGCATCACCCGGGTCTTGCCAGAGCCGGTGACGCCGTGGAGCAGCGCGGCCGATGCCTCTCCCCGCCGATACAGAGCGGAAAGGGTATCAAAAGCCGCCTGCTGTGCCGGAGAGAGCCGATTGTCCCGGGGATCCTTGGTGGGCGCGGCGGGCAGATTCTGCCACAGATCCACGCGCTCCTCCACGATCATTCCCCGCCCGGCCAGGGCCTTCAGCTGGGTACGGGAGGCCGCCGCCGCGTTGAGCAGCTCCTCTTCTTCCCTGCCCCCGCCGGCGCAGAGCTCGGCCACAATCGCCTTCTGCCCCGCCGAGCGGAGCTTCGCTCCGGCGAAGATCTCCTCGGCAGACTTGCCGGCCAAAGCCGGCGCCAGCCGCCACAGGGAAGCCCTTCGGTCGGCAGGCTCCTTCAGCTCTGTCTCACACAGCAGAATCCCTGCACGGGTCAGACGGTTCAAGGCATCGGTCACCTGACCGCCGAACCGCGCCCGCAGGCTGTCATAAGTCATGCTCCCCTTGGCCGAGACGGCATCCCAAATCAGCCGTCCCGCCGCATCCTCGGGCACCGCGGCACCCGCCACCGCACGGAAGCGGCGCACAAATTTCCCCAGTGCTGCGGCGGGAATCATGGCATGAACCGCATCCCCTACGGTGCATAGGGTCTGCTCCTTCATAAACAGACATAGCCCGAGCAGTTCCGCATCCAGCGAAACGCAGTCGTCACAGACTGCCAGCACGGGCTTTAGTTCAATATTGCCGGTATATTCCTCGGTGAGGGCAACCGTCAGCGCAATGCGGTCGCGGTTGCCTCCCCCGAACGGGACACGCACGAACAGCCCGGGCCGCATCTCTTCCCGCAGAGCCGCGGGAACAAAATAGGTATACCGACGGTCAACCTGACCGGGAACCCCGAGCACATGGACTTCGGCGTATACGTTTTCCATCCCGAAAATTACTCGTCGCCTTCCTCGGCGGCGTCCTCGTCCTCTTCGTCCTCTTCGTCCTCAACATCAGCGTCGCCGTTCTCATCAGCAAACAGCTCAGCCAGGTTGACCGGAACCGGTCTGGGCTCTTCCATGGCAGGTGCCTCACGCACCTCGTCGGGATCGCGCTCCACAATGACAAACTCCCCGCTGTGCAGGCGGTTGATGGCGTTCTTGACCGCCTTCTCGTCCCGGTACTCCCGCTTGATCATGGAGGACAGGCTCTTGTCGGTCTGCTTCTCGGCGATGAGCTTCTCAGCGGTCTCGCGCTGCTTCATGTACTCGTCAGTCACCAGGCGCGCGCACTTGGCGGTGGCAATCACCAGCTCGTAACGATTGTATTTTCCTCTGGTCAGTTCTTCAATGGAGGGGTAAATCATGATGTTTCTCCTTTTATCTCAGCTTGAAATAGATGCAAATTCATTCGGCGGCGCATCCCCTATCAGTATGCCCCCGCCCCGCCGATCTCAGTCGGCGAAATAGCGCTGGGCCGCGCGGGGATCCCGGGCAGCCTTCAGCTGCTCGGCCCGCACAATGGCCAAAATATCCGCGGCTGCCTGCTCGGCACCGCCATCCTCGTTGCGCACAATGTAATCGTAACGATCCACCAGGGGAACCTCCCGACGGGTCTGATCCAGACGGTTCAGGATCTTATCCTCGGTTTCGGTGCCGCGGCCGCGCAGACGGGCCTCCTGCACCGCAAAGGAAGGGGGAAGCAGCATAATGGCCACTGCCTCGGGGAATTTCTCCTTGACCTGCATGGCACCGTCCACCTCGATCTCAAGGATCAGATGGCGGCCGGAAGCCAGCACTTCCTCGGCCTGGGCGCGGGGCGTGCCGTAGCCGTTGCCCACATAGCGGGTATATTCCAACAGGCCGTCCTCGGCCACTAGGCGATCGAATTCCTCGTGGGTAACGAAGTGATAATTCACCCCATTCACCTCACCGGGTCTGGGATCTCTTGTGGTCATGGAGACCGAATAGGCAAAGTCATCGCGCCCCGCCAGCATATGGGAGAGAACCGTTCCCTTCCCGCTGCCCGCAGGCCCCGAAATAATCAGCAAAAGTCCTTTTTTCATGGGTATCCTCACAAATTTATTGATCGGCGGTCTCGTCTTCCTCCTCCGCCGTCTCTTCCTCGTCCACGCTGTCATCCAGACGGTTGGCAATGGTCTCGGCCTGGATTGCCGAAAGAATCACGTGCTCCGAGTCGGTCACGATCACCGCACGGGTGCGGCGGCCGCAGCTGACATCGATCACCCGTCCCTCGTCCCGGGCATCCTGAATGAGACGCTTGATGGGCGCAGAATCGGGGGCGACCAGAGCTACCACTCGATCTACCGCCACCATATTGCCAAAGCCGATGTTAATGAATTTCATATTTTTCCCCTTTTCTCCGAGGGCTTACTCCAGATTCTGGATCTGCTCTCTGATCTTTTCCAGCTCGCTCTTGACCTCCACCACCAAATGGGCGATCTCGGTGTTGGAGCACTTGGAACCGATGGTGTTGATCTCCCGGTTCATCTCCTGCATCAAAAAGTCCAGCTTACGGCCCACGGGCTCAGCCGAGGCCGAAATGGAGGCAAAGGCATCAAAATGACTGCGCAGGCGCACCAGCTCTTCGTCCACCGCCACCCGATCGGCAAAAATGGCACACTCGGTGAGAATACGGTTTTCGTCAATGGTTACCCGATTGTCTTCCAGTACGTTGCGCAAACGGGTTAGCAGGCGGTCGTGGTATGCCGCAATATCGTCCCGGGAGAGCACCTCAATGCGGTCCACCAGCACCTTGATTCCGTCCAGCTTGGCAGCCAGGTCCCGGGCAAGACGCTCACCTTCCGCGGCGCGGCCGGCCAAGAACACCGCCAGCGCTTCATCCAGCACCGCGGAGATATCGCCCCAGGCCTCCTCGGGATCGGTCTCGGCAGCCTGCACGTTGAAAAGCTCGCGGTTGGCCGCCACCCGCATGGTGGAAATATCATCCTTAAGGCCGAAGCGATCCCGCAGCTGCTCAAGCGCGGCCACATAGGAAGCGGCATAGGCCTCGTCCAGCACCACCGTCACCTCGGGGGAGTCCACCGTATTCACCGAAAGGTTGACCTCAACCTTTCCCCGGGTAACCCCTGCCGCCAACAGGTGGGGCTTGATCTTTTCCTCAATGAAGGAGTAGCTTCGGGGTGTCCGCACGCTGCAATCCAGGTAGCGGTTGTTCACCGACTTGATCTCTACGATAATTTCCTTGCCTGCCACCGTCTTCACGGCCCGGCCAAAGGCAGTCATACTCTGCATGCGCACTTTCACCTCGTCAATGGATATATATAATTATTGTACCGCAAAAGCACAGATTTGTCAATGTCCCCGCGGTTTTTTTTGCAATTATTGGTAACAAAAAAGGGGGGCGAACAGGCGCCCCCCTCCCATCAATCGTTTTCCACGATCCGCATCTCGATCTTGTGGGCCGACACGTCGGCGCTCTCGATCCGCACCCGAATCGCGTCCCCCAGCCCGTAGACCCGACTTCCGCAGGTCAGGCGGTAGTGCTTCTCGTCAAAGACAAAGAAACCATCCAGCGAGGTGATGGGGATCAGCCCCTCGCAGGTGTTCTCCAGCTCGGCGAACAGCCCGAAGCCCGTCACCGAGGAGATCCGCGCATCAAATTCCTCTCCCACATGGGCGGCCATGAAGATGGTCTTGTACAGATCCTCGATCTCCCGCTCGGCGGTAAGGGCGCGGAGCTCGTTTTCGCTGGACTGCTTGGCCGAGCGTGCGGCGAAGGAGGTGAGCTTGTCCAGCTCCCGCCCCGATGCCTTCTCCGTCAGTGCCGCCCGGATGATCCGATGCACCGACAGGTCGGGATAGCGGCGGATGGGAGAAGTGAAATGGCAGTATTCGGCGATGCCCAGGCCAAAGTGGCCCAGCGCCTTGGTGGAATAGCGTGCCTTCTGCAGGGAGCGCAGCAGCACGATAGAAACCATCTGCGCAAGGCCCCGCTCCTCTGCCGCCGCCAGCACCCGCCGCAGATCGGTGGCCAGAGCGGTGGGAGCGAGATCCCCCTGCCCAATGCGGCCCACAGGCAGGCCAAGGCCGATGGCAAACTCGGCAAAGGCCTGCATCTTCTCGCCCAGGGGCTTCTCATGCACGCGGTAGACACAGGGCAGATTTCTCTCCCCCAGCCAAACCGCAATGCCTTCGTTTGCGGTGAGCATGAACTGCTCGATCATTTTCTCGGCATCTCCCCGCTCCACGCGGCGGATGTCCACCGGCTCCCCCTCGTCATTGAGCACGATTCTCGCCTCAGCGGTATCCAAAGCGAGTGCCCCCCGGGACGCGCCCCGAGCGGCCAGGATACGGTAAAGCTCCCGCATATCCCGGAGGGTGGGAAGAACGGCGGCATACTTTTCGGCAAAGGGCGAGTCTTCCCCCCGCTCGAAGAGATCGTTGACCTCGCTGTACACCCCGCGCACCGTAGACTTGATCACCGACGGCACCGGGCGGCAGCCCCGCAGGCTGCCGTCGGGGGCAAGCTCCAGCAGAGCGGACATGGCATAGCGGCTGACACCGCCGTTCAGGGAGCAGCATCCGTTGGACAGGGCCTCGGGCAGCATGGGCACCACCTGATCGGTGAAGTAAACGCTGGTGCCGCGATTCATGGCCTCCCGGTCAATGGCCGCCCCCGCCTTGACGTAATGGGAAACATCGGCGATGTGGACTCCCAGCTGCCAGCCGTCAGAGGTGCGCTTGAGGGAGATGGCATCGTCCAGATCCTTGGCCTCCGCTGAGTCGATGGTGAAAATGATCTCGTTCCGCAGATCCAGCCGCCCACGGGAGGTGACCCGCCGTGCCGATACCTCTGCCGCCTCGGCCAGCACCTCATCGGGAAAGACGGTGGGGATGCCGTTGTCGTCCAGAATGGCGGCATAGTTGGCCTCCCTGCTCGCCTTCGGCCCATAGATCTGGGTCACCTTCCCCCGTGCGGGAACAGAAGCGGTGGGATATTCCACCAGCTCCAGGCGGATCTTGTCTCCCCGCCGTGCGCCCAGGGTGTGGGAAGAGGCGATCTCCACCTCAAAGGCCAGCTTTTTGTTCTCGGGGATGGCGTAGAAACGGCGCACCGTCTTACGCCCTCTGATATGTGCCTCGACGCAAAACTCAGCCACAAGGGAGGTGACACTGTGAGCCACCACCTCAGTCACCGCGGCTTCGGTGCGGCTCTCCTCCCCGCGGCCGAAACGCCGCGTGTCGGTGTCGCTCTGCACCCGGTAGCGCACCCGATCCCCGTCAATTGCCCCGCCGGTGAAGCGAGCGGGAACAAACAGATCCTCCCCCACCGCGCCGCCAACAGGATCGGGGGTGATGAAGCCGAAGCCCCGGGCGGTGCCGTGGAAGATTCCTTCCGCCGTGGGGGCATAGACCCGCCGCTCGGCACGAGGGGCCGCATATTTGCGGCGAGGGTTCCTGCTCTGCCCGCGGCCGGGGGCAGGACGGCGGGACTTGGCTGATTTTTTCTTTGCGCTTGCCTTTCGGGCAAAGCTTGATTTCTTGGTCATAGATTCAATTCCTTCAAATTCCGTGGGATTTTCAAAAAACAAAACCGCTCTCGGATAAAGCATACCCAAAAGCGGTTTTGTCATGCCCAAACAGGCAAAGCCGTGCTTACAGGCCCTGGATCATGTACATGACCACGACCAGCACAGCGAAGACAATGGCAACAATCGTCGTCACCTTGGAGAGCACCTTATCCATCGTGCTTGCCTTTTCCTTGCCGAAGAAGGTCTCAGCACCGCCGGCAATGGTACCGGACAGGCGCTTGTCCTTACCCGACTGCATCAGAATAGATACAACAAGGAAAACTGCCATCAGCAGAAGTGCAACACCGATAATGATTTCAACAACATTCATTTCGCGTAAACTCCATTTCCCCGCCGCACATCTTTATCTTCATGCAGGCAGCTGCCCTCGGCGGAAAGACAGCGGCACCCGTGGACGGCAAAAACCGCACACGCAAAAACTGACGTATAGCTATTATAGCACAACCCGCCGTGGATTGCAAGAGGGTTCTTGCATTTTTTCCAAAAAAATTTCGCATTCCCATTGACATTTTCCCTGAATTGCGGTATACTATATGATGTTCGCAGGCGTAGTCTAGTGGTAAAACCCCAGCTTCCCAAGCTGGTGCTGCGGGTTCGATTCCCGTCGCCTGCTCCAGAGAGTCCGCATCCGTTTCACATGGGTGCGGTTCTTTTTTTGCTTGCGCCCATGAAAACAGGGAGATGCCCACCGGCATCTCCCTGCGTTTTTTTATTCATCCTTGTTGTCGCTGTCCTCGCGAACCTCGCCGTCATCGGCACCTGCAGCGGGATCAAAGCGGCGGCGCTGTTCTTCCAGGCGCTCCTTTTCTTCTTCCTCGCGGCGCTTGGCTTCCTCGGCGTCGCGTTTAGCCTTGGCGGCATTCTCTTCCTCGCTCTTGCGCTTCTTCTCGGCCACCATTTCCTCCAGCTCCTCCACGGTGGGATTTCCTGCCATGGCAGCAGCGAACTGGTCACCGTCCATGACTTCGTTCTTGAAGAGGAAGCCTGCCACAAAGTGCAGCTTATCCACATTCTCTTCCAGGAGCTTCATGGCGCGGTCATAGGCCTCGGTGACAATGCGCTTGATCTCGGCATCGATGCGGGCGGCGGTATCCTCGGAGTAGTCACGGGTTGCGCTGAAGTCGCGCCCCAGGAACACCTCGCCGTCATGGTCAGAGCCGTAAACGATGGGACCCAGAGTATCGCTCATACCGTACTTGGTCACCATGCTCCGGGCAATGGCGGTGGCACGCTGGATGTCATTGGAAGCACCGGTGGAAATGTCGCCCAGAATGAGCTTTTCTGCCACACGGCCGCCCAGCAGACCCAGAATATCGGTCTCCATATCCAGCTTGGAGCGGTAGGAGCGGTCCTCCTTGGGCAGGGACAGGGTGTAGCCCCCTGCGCGGCCCGCGGGAATGATGGAAATCTGATGCACGCTCTCGGAATCGTCGGAGAGATAGCCCACAATGGCATGGCCCGCCTCGTGGTAAGCCGTCAGCTTGCGCTCCTTCTCGGAGACCACCTTGGACTTCTTGGCGGGGCCCACGATAACCTTGGTGAAGGCCTCCTCGATGTCGTTCATGCCGATGAGGGACTTGCCCTTCCGCGCCGCCAGCAGAGCGGCCTCGTTGAGCAGGTTGGCCAGGTCGGCACCGGTGAAGCCGATGGTGGATTTTGCCACCACCGAGAGATCCACCTCGCCCTCCAGGGGCTTGTTCTTGGCGTGAACCTTGAGGATATCCTCGCGGCCCTTGATGTCGGGATAGTTTACCGTGATCTGCCGGTCAAAGCGGCCGGGACGGAGCAGGGCGGGATCCAGAATGTCGGGGCGGTTGGTGGCCGCCATGACGATAATGCCGTCGTTGGAGCCGAAGCCGTCCATCTCCACCAGCAGCTGGTTCAGGGTCTGCTCGCGCTCGTCGTGACCGCCGCCCAGGCCTGCGCCGCGGTGACGGCCCACCGCATCGATCTCATCGATGAAGATGATGGACGCGGGGCTCTTCTTGGCAGTATCAAAGAGGTCGCGGACGCGGGATGCGCCCACACCGACGTACATTTCCACAAAATCCGAGCCGGAGATGGAGTAGAAGGGCACCCCTGCCTCGCCGGCCACAGCCTTGGCCAGGAGGGTCTTACCGGTCCCTGGAGGGCCCATCAGCAGGACGCCGTGGGGAATCTTTGCCCCCAGCTTGGTAAAGCGGGTGGGATCCTTGAGGAACTCCACCACCTCTTCCAGCTCAGCCTTCTCCTCATCGGCACCTGCCACATCCTTGAAGCGGATGGGGTTCTTGTCGGCGGAGGAGAGACGGGCCTTGGACTTGCCGAAGGAATTGATCTTGCTGCCGCCCTTGCCCCCCATGCTGCGGTTGATCATGAAGAACCACAGACCAACGAAAAGGCCCATGATGAGAATATAGGGCAGGAAGCTCAGCCAGGGCGAAATCACAGGAGGTGCCTCGTAGTCATAATCGGTCAGCACACCTCTTGCCCGCTGATCCCGGATCAGCTCACCCAGATCGGTATAGAAAAGACCCACATCCCGCAGGTGGTAGGACAGGTCAAGCTTAACCTCCTTACCCTCCACGGTGGTCTTTACGCTCATGGTCAGCACGTTATCATCGTCTATGACGAAGCTGGTCACCTGTTCCTTCTCAAAGAAGTCCACGATGTCCGAATACTGCAGCTTTGCTTTGCTCCCGCCGGAGAGCATGAAACCCAGCATAAAGATCACCGCAGCGATCAGCACAATATAGAAGATGATCACCTTAAAATTGACTTTCATTCAAACCTCCCCTCGCCGGCAAATGGCCGGACGTGATGATACAATAAATATAAGTTATTATGCCGCGCAATATGCGCATCATGCGAGGGACCGACGTGCGGTCTCGCGCAAATTTTTTCAAATTCAGCCGCCGTAGACCTCGGGTCGGAGGATACCCACATAGGGCAGCGCGCGGTACTGCTCGTCGTAGTCGAGGCCGTAGCCCACCACAAACTCGTCGGGAATCACCGCACCCACATAATCGGGGCGGAAGTCCCGCAGCTTTTCATCACGGCGCTCGGGCTTGTCCAGCATAGTGCAGGTCCTGACGCTGTGCGCCCCCTTGAGCCGCAGATATTCCATGAGATAGGACAGGGTGCGTCCGCTGTCGATGATATCCTCCACGATGATGATGTCCACATCGGGCAGATCCTTGCGGTGCAGGTCCAGGAGAATGTTCACCTGGCCGCCCGAGACAGTACCCGAGCCGTAGGAGGACACCTTCATAAAGTCGATCTCCACCGGCAGGGTGATCTTTTTCATCAGGTCGCCCATGAAGACCACCGAGCCCTTGAGAATACACAGCAGCAGCAGCTTGCGCCCCGTGTTCTGATAGTCGCGATCAATTTCGGCGGCGATCCGCGTGGTGATGCGGTCAATTTCCGCCTCGTCAACCAATACACTGGCAATGTTGGGATTCATGGTTTACTTCCTTTCGTGCTTGCATTGTTCATCCGCATCCTGCGGAAAGATCACAGCCAACGTGACACTGCCGTCGCCAAGTCCGTCACGCAGACCGACGCCGGGCAAAAATACGATACCCTCCTCGTCGCAGAGGATGGGCAGCCGCCCGCGCAGTGTCACAGGAATTCCTGCGGCAGAGAGCAGCTTCTTCACGCTGCGATGATGCCCACCGAGCAGAATGCGATCGCCTGCCCGGCGGAGCCGCCAATGGGGCCACCCGATTATTTTATCAAAATTCAGGCACCGATTGATAAATAATCTGTAAATATTTGCCCCTCGGGCAAGATTGTTTACAAATTCCCCCATTTCTTCCCCTTCCCCAAGGCAGAGCAAAGCTCCCAGCTCGGGAACCTCCACCCTTCCCTTCCGCGCCGGCATCTGCCAGTCGGCATGGGGCAGCGGGCATTCCCCGCCGGGAAAGAAAGCCAACTCGCCCCTCTCCAGCCTTGCCGTTACGGCACCGGGCAGAGAAAGTGAGGCAGGCTGACGCTCCCCCTCCAGCAATCGGTCGAGGGCGCGGAAATGGGTCTGCTCCGGCATCCCGCTGCCGCCGCCCCCGCGGTACAGGAGCAAATAGAGCCGTCGGCGCATGGCGTCGGGCTGGCTCCGCAGCCAATCGGCGGGCGCGCAGTTGGGGGTGGGGAGCGTTTCATACAGCTGTTCTGCCGCCTGCTCCAGATAGGCCGCATCGGCCCGAAGGGCCTCGGCGGTATCGGCGGCGCGGCAAAGCATCGTGGGATTGCAGGCCGACAGCACAGGGATCACCTCGGCCCGCAGGCGGTTGCGCAGATATGTTCGGTCGGTGTTGGTCTCATCGGTGAGATAAGCCAGCCCGTGTCGGTTCAAGTATTCCTCCATCTCGGCGCGGGAGACCCGCAGGAAGGGACGGAGCAGGAGCCCGCTCCCCAACGGACGCATAGGGGGGATGCCGCACAGCCCCCGCAGACCGCTTCCGCGGACCAACCGCATGAGCATGGTCTCCAGGTTGTCGTCGGCCTGGTGGGCGGTGATCACGGCGCCGTAGCCCTGCTCGGCCATCAGCTCGGCGAAGAAGGCATACCGCGCATTCCGCGCAGCCTCCTCCAGCCCCAGGCCCCCCTCAGCCATGGCAGGCACATCCACCCGCCGGGTATGGAAGGTCACCCCAAGCTCGGCGCAGACCGCGGCGCAGAAGGCCGCATCCTCTACCGAAGCCGGGCGAATGGCGTGGTCAAGGTGAGCCGCCCCCAGAGGTCTGCCCACCCGGGCGCAATGCCCGGCCAGCACCGACAGCGCCGCACGGGAATCCCCGCCTCCCGAGAAAGCCAGCAAAACAGGCACCCCCGAAGGGAGATTCTCCTCGATGAGCGCGGCATCAAAGCGTTCCATCATGTGCCGCTGCTGTCCTTGACGATGGTGCGGAACTTGGTGTACTTGCCGATCCAGCCCATCTCCACGTTGCCCGTGGAGCCGTGGCGGTTCTTGGCCACAATGACCTCGGCAATGTTGACCTCCTGATTGGAGGGGTCACGGTCGGTCTTGTAGTACTCATCGCGGTAGAGGAACATAACCACGTCGGCATCCTGCTCGATGGCACCCGAGTCACGGAGGTCGGAGAGCATAGGCTTCTTGTCGGTACGGGACTCCGGTCCGCGGGAGAGCTGTGCGCAGCAGATGATGGGCACATTCAGCTCCTTGGCCATAATCTTGAGGTTACGGGAGATGTCGGCCACCTCCTGTACCCGGTTGTCGGTTTTGCGGTCGGCCTGCATCAGCTGCAGGTAGTCGATGACCACCAGTCCCAGGTTCTCCACCCGGCGGAGCTTGGCCTTCATCCCGGTAACGGTAATGCCGGTGGTATCGTCGATGAGAATATCACACCCCGAGAGCACCGAGGATGCCTCGGCCAGGTGATCCCAGTCCTCGGGCTTCAGCTCGCCGGTACGCAGGGTGTAGCTGTCCACCATGGCCTCGGAGGAGAGCACACGGGAGACCAGCTGTTCGCTGGACATCTCCAGCGAGAAGATACAGACCTTTTTCTTGGTTGCCTGTGCCACGTTGGTGGCAATGTTCAGGGCAAAGGAGGTCTTACCCATACCGGGACGGGCACCCACCAGAATCAGGTCGGAATTGCCCATGCCCGCCAGCACGTTGTCCAGCCCCGAGAAGCCGGTCTTGGTGCCCTGCAGGGCGTTTTTGTCGATGCCCAGCTGATGCAGGCGGTCGAAAACCCCCAGCATGACATCGCGGATATGGACGAAATTCTTGCTGTCCCGTCCTTGCGCGATGGAAAAGATCTTGCTCTCGGCGGTACCGATGATGGATGCCACCTCGTCCTGCTCGCTGTAGGCCGACTCCAGAATTTCTCCGCAGGCGGTAATCAGCTGGCGCAGGGAGCTTTTGTCCTTGACAATACGGGCATAGTCCTTGACATTGAGGGCGTTGGGCACCGTCTCGGCAATGAGACGGATGTACTCCTCGCCGCCGGATTTATCGTAGATTCCCTTCTGCACCAGCATATCGATGAGGGTGACGATATCGATCTCCCGGTTGCGCAGGAAAAGCTCCTGCATGGCCAGATAGATCTGGGTATGCTCGGTGAGATAGAAATCGGTGGCCGACACACTGTCGGCGATCTCATTGAAGCTATCGGGATCAATGAGGATGGAGCCGAGCAGGGACTGCTCGGTGATCAGCGAAAAGGGTAATTTGCGGGTCAGCTCTTCGGCCATGCCGGGATCCTCCCTCTCGTCCTTTATTTATCGGAAACCACAACGGTGATCTGCCCCGAGATCTCGGGATAGAGCTTGACATCGATGCGGTAGGTGCCAAAGGCCTTGATGGGATCGGCCAGCACCATCTTGCGCTTGTCAATGGTGATGTTGTGCTGCTTCTGCAGCGCCTCGGCGATATCCTTGGTGGTCACCGAGCCGTAGATACGGCCGTCGGTGCCTGCCGCAGCCATAAGCTTCACGGTAAGGGAGGAAAGCTTCTCTGCCAGCTCCCGTGCGGCCTTGCGCTCGGTCTCCAGCTTGTACTGGGCAGAAGCTTCCTTGTTCTTCATTTCGTTGATGGATTTGGCGTCAGCGGGAATGGCCAGCCCCCGGGGGAGCAGGAAATTGCGGGCATATCCGTCCGAGACGTTGACCAGCTGGTCCTTTTTGCCCTGACCCTTGACATCCTGGGTAAGAATGACTTTCATGTTATATACCTCCGTTGTTCGGGAAATTTTCTATTTTTGCCTCAATCGGCATCCAGATAGCCGTCGATGGCGGATTTGAGCAGATTCATGGCGTCGGCAACACTGTGGGTTTCCACCTGAGCACCTGCGCCGTCGAAGTGACCGCCGCCCCCCATGGACTCCATGATGAGCTGTACGTTCAGCGAGCCGTCCGAGCGGGCCGAGATGTGCACCGTGTCCCCGATGCGCACCAGGGCAAAGGAAGCAGCCACCCGGCGCACCGTCAGCAGCTTATTGGCCGCCTTGGCCGCCGCCACGCGGTCGGAGTCCTGTCCCTCGCCGTCGAAGTAGGCGATGGCGATCATGTTGCGGTAGATCACCACGTTGGAAGCGAAGCGGGCTTCCCGGACGAACTCGTCCAGGTCAGCCTTGAAGAAGGACTGCACCTCACCGGGATTGGCCCCTTCACTGCGGAGATACAGGGCCGCCGAGAAGGTACGGGTACCGGTGTTGGCGCTGAACTGCTTGGTATCCAGCAGCATACCCGACATCATCAGGTTAGCCTCTTCCTTGAGCAGGCCGCCCTGGGGCAGGCACTGCTCAAGGATCTCGGCGATCAGCTCGCAGGCCGAGCTGGCGGAGGGCTCGATATAAGCAAGCGCCAGCTTGCGGTCAGTATCCACCGTTTTGCGGTGATGGTCGATCACGGCGATGGTCTGCACGTTGGCCGCAATCTCGGGGGCCTCCACAATATCGAAGTTATTCACATCCACCACAATAAGGAGCGTATCGGAGCGAACCAGATCCAGCGCCGAGGCGCTGTCGATGAAGACATCCTCGTACTCCTCCACCTCCGAGATACGGCTGAGACAGGTCCGGACATTGGCATCCGCGCGGTTGAGCACGATTTTGGCCTTGACCCCGCAGAACATACACAGCCGGGCCACGCCCACGCAGGCGCCGATGGCATCGAAGTCGGGATAGCGGTGACCCATAATCAGCACATTCCCCGCCGCCGCGATCATGGAGCAAAGCTCGCCCGAAATGATCCGCGCACGGACCTTGGTCCGCTTCTGCACCATCTTGGTACGGCCGCCGTAGAAGGAAACTCCCTCTTCGGTCTTCAGGGCCACCTGATCACCGCCCCGCTGCAGTGCCGTGTCCAGGGCAGCATTGGCGTGCTTTGCCCGCTCCTCCAGGGTATCTCCCAGGGCGGAGATTCCCATGGAAACGGTGATGGGCATCCCGTTCTCGCCGATGCGGACGTTGCGGATCTCGTCAAAGATGGCAAACCGGTCGGCGATGCAGGCCTCCAGCTGTTCTGCCGGAAAGATCAGCACATAGCGGTTTCGGTCGGTCTCGGTGAGGACGCCGTGCATCCCCGCGGCCCATCCTTTGAGAATGCGGTCCACCTCGTTGGTGGCCGAGCGGAGGCTCTCCCGCACATACTGTGCCAGCTCCTCCAGGTTGTCCAGCATGATATGCGCTACCACCGTCCGCTGTGCAGCGGCCTCAGCAGCCATGGCCACAAGGGCGGTCTCCTCATCAAACACCGTCAGCCAGAAGTTTTTGCCCGACACCGGCATCCGATAGGTCTTCGCCCGGAAGTGGCGGCCGTTCATAGAGAGGGGAACACCCTCCTCCTTTATCCGCTCGTCGCGAATCAGCTCGTTCATGGAGAGGGGACAGAAGGCGGTGATGTTTCCGCCATAGAGGGAATCCCGCCGTCCCGTCAGGAAAAGCAGAGCCCGGTTGTACCAGATCACCCCGCCCAGCTCATCGGTAATGAGGAAAGGGGCATCAATGCCGGTGAGCATCTCCATCATCAGGTTGCCCAAAGCAGGCAGATGGGTGTCTCTCACCGCCAGCCGCGCCAACCGCGTCCGATGGAAAATAAAGACGCCGGCTACCAGCATCACATACACCGCCAGCAAAGCCAGTCCGCTCACCGCAGGAGAGGCCTGGGTAAGGGAACAGATAAGAATATGCACCGCAAAGAGCAGCAGACCGCCGCCCAGGCAAACAGCCAGGGGCAGATGGGACAGGGACAGAGGGGATCGCTTCGGTTGTTTTGACATAACGATTCCTTTCTCTCGGCGATGACCCGGAGGACATCAAGCCGTTTTCGGTTTTCGCAGAGTGCTCACCACTCCCGCCAGGGCGAGGAACAGGAAGCAAAGGCTGAGTTCACAGAAGAGGAGCGCAAAAATCACAAGGACCAGAGGGAATCCGCCCCGCTGGCGGAAGAACTCGATCAGCGTTCTTACCCCCACCGCCGCAAAGGGGGTCTCAAGGATGAGAAAGAGGTTCAGGGAAAGCGCTTCGGGAAGACCGATCTCGGCACTGCCCGAGAAGATCACCGACCCAAGACAGGCGGCAAGGAAGATCACTGCGCCTACACGGCTCAGCACAAGACGACGGGCCTCGGGAGGGATCAGCCGCTCCATGCCGTGGGTGCGGAAGAGCAGCACAGCGAAGCAATGGGAGATCCAGGCCGTGATATTGCAGATCAGCAGGATCATGGCTGGCAGCAGGATCAGCAGAAGCTGTGCCATAAGGGCCGCGTCCTGCGCGGAGTAGGTGTACGCCTTGCCCATGTACTCCACCGTGACGGCGGAGAAGGCCGCGCGGCAGCTGTCGCCAATCCTGGTTAAGATTTCCTTCGGTGCCGCCGTACCCATGGCCACCGCCACCGAGCGGTAGAAGAAAGGCAGGAAGATCGCCCCAAGGCAGGCCGACAGCCGGACCACCGCCCCGGTGCGGGGCATCCCGACCTCCAAAAGTCGGCGAAGCAGGAAGGGCGCGGCAAAGAAGCCCATGGCCGCCACCGCCGTCCACACGTCCCGGGAAAGGAAATAGCTCAGCCCGCCGGTCAGGGGAATCAGCGCAAGGGTAACGGGAAGGGGCGCGAAGATCAGCAGGAACGCACCGCAGCCCACCCCCGCCGCCGCGCAGAGCAGCATGGACAGTCGGATGAAGACATAGGCAATATCGGCAGGATTTGCGGGATCCATCCGCAAGGGAGCGGGGGCAGCCAGCACAAATACCAGCACACAAAGAACCGAGAAGAGAATGACGGGCAGAACACGCAGACGGGGAAGCTCAGCCCCGCCAAAGGGAAGCTTTTTCTTGGGAGCCTGCTTTTCCACGCCGCCACCTCCTTTTCCGCATCGCGATAATACACCTATTATATTCTAACAGTATACCATACTTTTGGGTATTTGTAAACAGAAGAAGAAAATTTTTTCCAAATTCCCACCGAAAGCCACAGCAAGCTGCGGAGATAAACCATGCGGGAACGAAAAGGCTCCCTCCGAGAGGGAGCCTTTCGGGCGGAAGGCAAAAACAGCAAAGGCGGGGCACTGTGTGTCTGCACAGCGCCCCGCCTTTGGCGGAATATACGGTTATGCCTTCACGGAGGCGGCAATGAACTGCTTGATGGCAGGAACTCCTGCGTAGACCGCAGCCTCATCCCCTGCGCGAACGGCCAGGGAGGGTGCGGTTGCGATGCCCAGACTGCGGCAGAGCTCGGGCTCTTCGTTGGCGTTGATCACCGTATAGGCGATCCCGGCGCGGTCAAGAGCGGCCTTGGCCAGGGGGCAGTTGGGGCAGGTGGGGGTGGTGAAGAGCAGCAGCTCAGCACCCTCTGCCGCAGGAGCAGCCACGGGAGCGGCAGGTGCCTCGGTCTGCTTCTTCTCCTTGAGGTGAGAGCCTGCAATGTCATAGGTCAGGCGATGCTTGAACTCCTGTGCCTTACCCGCATTCCAGTTCTGCACGGGGCGATAGTAGCCCGTGATGCGGGAGTAGACCTCGGTAACAGCACCGCAGTCAGGGCAGGTGTAGACCTCACCCGCAATGTAGCCGTGCTGACGGCAGACCGAGTAGGTGGGAGACATGGTGTAATAGGGGAGCTTATAGTTTTCGGCGATCTTGCGCACAAGGGCCGCGGTGGAACGCCAGTCGGGAAGCTTCTCGCCAAGGAAGGCGTGGAAGACGGTACCCGAGGTGTAGAGGGTCTGCAGCTCGTCCTGCACATCCAGGGCCTCGAAGATATCGGCAGTGTAGCCCACGGGCAGGTGGCTGGAGTTGGTGTAGTAGGGAGTCTCCCCCTCGCCGCCGGCGGTGAGGATATCGGGATAATGCTCGATGTCGTGCTTAGCCAGACGGAAGCTGGTGGACTCGGCGGGAGTAGCCTCCAGGTTGTACAGGTCGCCGTACTGCTCCTGATAGATCACCAGGCGCTCGCGCATATGGTTGAGCACTTCCTTGGTGAACTCCTGGGCGCGGCGGTGGGTGAGGTCGCAGCGCAGCCACTTGGCGTTGCGGCAGGCCTCGTTCATGCCCACAAGACCCAGGGTGGAGAAGTGATTGTCAAAGCCGCCCAGGTAACGCTTGGTGTAGGGGTACAGGCCCTCGTCCAGCAGCTTGGAGAGGACGGTACGCTTGGTCTTGAGGGAGCGGGCCGACACATCCATCATATGATCGAGGCGGCGGTAGAAGTCTTCCTCATTCTCAGCCAGGTAAGCGATACGGGGCATATTGATGGTGACAACGCCCACCGAGCCGGTGCTCTCACCCGAGCCAAAGAATCCGCCCGACTTCTTGCGCAGTTCGCGCAGGTCGAGACGCAGACGGCAGCACATGGAGCGCACGTCGCTGGGCTCCATATCGGAGTTGATGTAGTTGGAGAAGTAGGGCGTGCCGTACTTGGCGGTCATCTCGAAGAGAAGACGGTTGTTCTCGGTCTCGGACCAGTCAAAGTCGCGGGTGATGGAGTAGGTGGGGATGGGATACTGGAAGCCGCGGCCGTTGGCGTCACCCTCGATCATGATCTCCAGGAACGCACGGTTGACCATATCCATCTCGGCCTTACAGTCGCCATAGGTGAAGTCCATCTCCTTACCGCCCACGATAGCAGGCTTCTCGGCCAGGTCAGCGGGAACCGTCCAGTCAAGGGTAATGTTGGAGAAGGGCGCCTGGGTACCCCAGCGAGAGGGGGTATTGACACCGTAAATGAAGGACTCGATGCACTTCTTGACCTGCTCGTAGTCCAGGTTGTCCACCTTCACAAAGGGAGCGAGGTAGGTATCAAACGAAGAGAATGCCTGCGCGCCGGCCCACTCGTTCTGCATGATGCCAAGGAAGTTGACCATCTGGTTGCAGAGAGTAGCCAGGTGCTTGGCGGGAGCAGAGGTGATCTTTCCGGGAATGCCGCCCAGACCTTCCTCGATGAGCTGACGCAGGGACCAGCCGGCGCAGTAGCCGGTGAGCATGGACAGGTCATGGAGGTGGATATCGGCGTTGCGGTGGGCATTGGCGATCTCGCTGTCATAGATCTCGGAGAGCCAATAGTTTGCGGTAATGGCACCCGAGTTGGAGAGGATCAGACCGCCCACCGAGTAGGTGACGGTGGAGTTCTCCTTCACGCGCCAGTCGGAGGCCTTGACGTATTTGTCCACCAGCTCCTTGTAGTCCAGCATAGTGGCCTTCATGTTGCGGATCTTCTCCCGCTGCTTACGGTAGAGGATGTAGCACTTGGCCACATCGGCGTAGCCCGCCTGGATCAGCACAGACTCCACGCTGTCCTGAATGTCCTCCACGGTAACCTTGTTGTCCTTGATCTTCTCGGTATAGTCGGCTGTCACCTTCAGGGCGAGCAGGTCGACGATGTCGGGATTAAAGGGCTTCTGCTGAGCTTCAAAAGCCTTGGTAATGGCGGCGCTGATTTTGGCAATGTTAAAGTCGGCAATTTTTCCGTCGCGTTTTACTACCTGGTACATCGTGTTCTCCTTTTGTCATTTTCATTTATTTGGGTCGTTCGATTAAGGTTTGGATAAAAATACCCGACACCGCGAGCGGCGTCGGGTATAGCATACCATATTTAGTTTTGTTTGTCAAGGGGTAAAACACAAGATATAGAAAATTTTTCTTCCAAAATCACAAGATTTAGTGCTTTACTTTGTTTCGCTTCGAATAACCGCTTCCCCCACATAGGGTGCGATTTCCTCCCGCCAGCGCTGCATCTGTTCCCGTGTCGGCGCAGTCAGCCCGCCGGTGAGCAGATCCCCCTCGTCCCGGAAGGACTGCAGATAATACCGCTCCGCCCCGCGGATGCGGCGGCCGATGGCGGCAAAATCCCCATCGTGATGGATTTCGGCCACCACAGTGGTGCGGAACTCATAGGGCACCGCGCCGGAAAGCAGAAAATCAATGCTCTCCTCCACCTTGGTTGTGTCAAAGCCTTCAATGCCCACGGCAACACCATACTGATCGGGGGCGTGCTTGATGTCCATGGCCACATAGTCCACCAGCCCCTCCCGCACCAGCGCTTTGAGCTGCTCGGGGAAAGACCCGTTGGTGTCCAGCTTCACCGCAAAGCCGAGACTGCGGATACGGCGGAGAAAATCGGCAATGTCGTGCTGCAGGAGAGGCTCTCCCCCCGTCACACATACACCGTCAAGGATCCCCTGCCGCCGGCCGAGAAAGGTGAAAAACTCCTCAGTGTCAAGGGAATCATGCCCGTCGGGCAGCAGCACCAACTGGGCGTTGTGGCAGAAGGGACAGCGGAAATTGCACCCGCCGGTGAACACCGTGCAGGCCACCTTGCCGGGAAAATCCAACAGCGTAAGCTTCTGCAGACCGCACAGTTTCATCTTCATCCCTCCCAAAATCTCGTGCCCCATTATTCTACCACATCCGCCCCCAAAAAGAAAGATGGAATAATGCACAAAAAGACAGGGACAGAATTGGGCATTTCACAGAAAAGACCTTGGGGAGGTGCTTTTTGAAAAAAGCACCTCCCCAAACCCCTCCGCAAAAACTTTCAAAACAAATTTTCTGGAAGTTTTCGCGGGAGTTGGGTGAATTGTCCGCGGCAAAGCCGCGGACAAGAGGGAAGAGGGGGCCTTTTTCAAAAGGCCCCCTCTTCCCTCTCCCCCGTCACTTTATCCCCAGATAAATCATCAGCACCCCGATGTCAGCCGGGCTGACGCCGCTGATGCGGGTGGCCTGGCCCAAGGTCATGGGGCGGAGGCGGGTCAGCTTTTGCGCCGCCTCGATGCGCAGGCCAGTGATGGCGGAATAGTCGATATCCTCGGGCAGGCGGTAGGCCTCCCGCTTTTCCAGCCGGGCCACTTCGGCCAGCTGGCGCTTGATGTAGCCGGCGTATTTGATCCCCACCTCCACGCCGGTTACCACTCTGCGGGACAGGGCGGGACGGGCGGGGTCGAGTTTCGCCAGCGAAGCATAGTCAATCCCGGGTCGGCGGAGCAGGTCGCCCAGAGATATCCCCGTGGCAAGGGGAGGCTGGCCGAACTCAGCCAGGACAGCGTTGTTCTCGGCCGAAGGGGAGAGATACGTCGACTCCAGCCGCATGCATTCGGCTTCAATGGCCGCCTGCTTGGCTTCATATTCGGTCCAACGTTCGTCGCCGATCAACCCAATCTCCCGGCCGATGGGCGTGAGCCGGCGGTCGGCGTTGTCCTGCCGCAGCAGCAGGCGGTACTCCGAGCGGGAAGTCATCATGCGGTAGGGTTCATTGGTTCCCTTGGTCACCAAATCATCGATAAGCGTACCGATATAAGAAGAGGATCGGGACAAAATCATGGGCGCCCGTCCGCGCAGCGCCAGGGCGGCGTTGATTCCCGCCACCAGCCCCTGGGCCGCCGCTTCCTCATAGCCCGAGGTTCCGTTGAACTGCCCCGCGCCCCACAGCCCCCGCACGGCGCGGAAGGCAAGATCCGCCGTCATCTGCGTCGGATCGGCACAATCATACTCGATGGCATAGGCGTAGCGCATGATCTCGGCGTGGGCAAAGCCATCCAGCGAGCGAAGCATGGCGTGCTGGACGTCGGGGGGCAGTGAGGTGGAAAAGCCCTGGATGTACAGTTCATCGGTGTCGGCACCCATGGGCTCCACGAAAAGCTGATGCCGCTCCTTGTCGGCAAAGCGCACCAGCTTGTCCTCGATGGAAGGGCAATAGCGGGGGCCCGTGCCGTGGATCTGTCCCGAGTACATGGCAGAGCGGGAAATATTGTCGCGAATGATGCGGTGGGTCTCGGCGTTGGTGTAAACGATATGGCAGGGCAGCTGCTCCATGCTGTCAAAGGCATCCTCGGGGGTGTCGGCGGAATAAGGGGTGGGCTTGTCCTCCCCGGGCTGGATCTCCAGCACCGAGAAATCCACCGACTGCCGTTTCACCCGGGCAGGCGTGCCGGTCTTGAAGCGCATCAGGGTCAGCCCCAGGGCCTCCAGCGAAGCCGAAAGACCAACCGCCGGCAACAGTCCGTCGGGACCAGCGGCATAGTTGCGGTCACCCACAAACACCCGCCCGTCCAGATGCGTACCCGTGGCAATGATGGCACCGCCGCAGCTCCACCGCTCCCCCAGCCGCGTTTCTACCCCGCAGACCCGGGGCGTGCCGTCGGCATCGGGCTCGGTAATCAGTGCCGTCACTTCGGCCTGCACCAACCGAAGGCCCGGTGTTTTCTCCAACACCCGCTTCATGTAAGCAGCATAGGCGCGGCGGTCGGCCTGGATCCGCTTGGAGTGCACCGCCGCGCCCTTTCCCAGGTTCAAGGTGCGGGACTGGAGGGTAACAGCATCGGCCGCCCGCCCCATCTCGCCCCCCAGGGCATCGATCTCGTACACTAGATGCCCCTTCCCCGTTCCCCCGATGGAGGGATTGCAGGGCATATTGGCAATGGCATCCAGGGACAGGGTAAATAGCACCGTGTCACAGCCCAGCCGTGCGGCGGCAAGGGCAGCCTCCACCCCCGCATGGCCCGCGCCGATGACAGCGATTTCTGTGGTCAGATTCATGGTTTATCCTTTCGTGGGAAGCGGCATCCGCTTACTGCTTCAGCTTTTCCCAATAGCTCTTGGCCGCCTGCTCCTGCTTGTTCTCGCCCCATTCGTAGTAGCGGGCGTCGGCAAGATCGGTGGGCAGATACTGCTGTTTGACATAGTGGCCGGGGTAATCGTGGGGATATTTGTATCCCTTGAACAGGGGAGACGCCAGATGCTCGGGCACCGTGATGCCCTTCCCCGCCTCCACATCGGCGGCGGCGGCCAGCACCGCATTGTGGGCCGCGTTGGACTTGGGGGCGGTGGCCAGCAGGATGGCGGCATTGGCCAGGGGCAGTCTCGCCTCGGGCATCCCCAACTCCCGGGCCGAGGCACAGCAGGCCTGGGTTACCACAGCGGCCAGGGGATAGGCCAGGCCGATGTCCTCGGAGGCAATCACCTGCAGACGGCGGCAGACCGAGATCAGCTCGCCCAGGCTCAGCAGCTTGGCCAGATAGAACACCGCCGCATCGGGATCCGAGCCGCGGATCGACTTCTGCAGGCAGGAGAGGAGATCGTAGTGGGTGTCCTCGTCAAAGTTGCCGATTCCCGCAGGGCTGAAGGCCTCAATGGCCTCAGCGGTGATCCGCCCGTCCTCTTCGGCGGCGTAGTAGCCGTTCTCCAGCAGACCGAGAGCGCGGCGCACATCCCCGCCCGATCCCCGGGCAATGCGCGCAATGGCCTCGGGGGTCAGGATGCGCTGAACCTCCCCTTCCCCTCCCTCGGCATTGAGGATATCCAGGGCACGGGTGAGAGCCGGCGTCAGCTCCTCTCCCTTCACCGGCTTGAACTCAAACAGCGAACAGCGGGAGAGCAGAGCGTTATACAGACAAAAATGCGGATTCTCGGTGGTGGAAGCGATCAGCGTGATCCGCCCGTCCTCGATGTATTCCAGCAGCGACTGCTGCTGCTTGCGGTTGAAGTACTGGATCTCGTCCAGGTAAAGCAGCACCCCGCCGCCCCCGAAGAGATTCCCCGTTTCGGCAGCCGCCGCCTTGATGTCGGAGAGCGACGCCGTGGTGGCATTGAGTCGGATCAACCGGCGGGAGGATGCGGCAGCGATAATGGAGGCCGCCGTGGTCTTACCCACCCCCGGAGGACCGAAAAAGATCATATTGGGAATGCGCCCCGCCGCCAGCATACGGCGCAGGACACCCCGCTCACCGAAAAGATGGGCCTGCCCCACCATTTCATCGATGGTGCGGGGACGTACCCGATCGGCCAGGGGCGCGCGGGGAGGAAGAGCCTGGTTGGTCATAGTCAGCTCCCTTTCTGTTCAACAAAATCGCTCTGCCAGCGCGGCGGCAAGCACCGCCCCGCCCAGCAGAATGCGGTAAATTCCAAATACGCGGAAGGTATGACGGCGGACAAAATCCCGCAGAAAGCGGATCACGGCACAGGACACGGCAAAGGCCACCACGGCGGCCAACCCCAGCATCAGCCACTCGGTGGCCGTACAGCTCACCTCGCCCCGTGCCAGGGCCAGGGCGAACTTCGCACCCCGCAGGCCGCTGGCCCCCACCATGGTGGGGATGGCCAGAAAGAAGGAAAACTCCGCCGCCGTTCCCCGGTCAAGCCCCAGCAGCATTCCCCCGAGGATGGTCGCCCCCGAGCGGGATGTTCCGGGAATCAGGGCAAGTACCTGAAAGAAGCCGATGCCCACGGCCCGAGAAAGGGGAACCTCCCCCGTTATCCCCCGCTCCCGTACCCCCCGCCGTCTCTCGGCCGCAAGGAAAAAAACGCCGTACAGGACAAGGGTACAGGCCACCGTCAGGGGGCCGTCCAGAGTCGAATCAATGAGGTCATCCAGCAAAAACCCCAGCACCGCCGAAGGCAGACAGGCTAGCAGAATGTTCCGCCATAGCCGAAGCCCCGCCTGCCGCTCCCCGGCACATTTGGCGCGCAGGGGCGCGAAGAGGGGCCGGGCATAAAGCACCGGTACCGCCGCAATGGAGCCCAGTTGGATCACCACCGAAAAGAGGGAAAAGAATTCCTCCGACACCGGGAGGGAAAAAAGCCCCTCGAGCAGGATCAGATGCCCCGTGGAGGAAATGGGCAGCCATTCGGTCACCCCCTGCACAAGGCCAAGAAGAAGAATTTTAAGCCAGTCGAGCATAGGTACCTCCCCAAAAGAGATACTATACCCCTATGCACAGGCGGCAGGACATATGCCCGTCTGCCGATATTTTAGCACAGGCGGGGAGCAATGTCAAGGCCGCTCAGCGCAGGCCGCCCCGACGGCGAAGCACCAGCAAAAGTGCCGTTCCCAGCCCCCCGCAGGAAAGCACCTCACCCAATCCTACCGTGAGGAACAAAAAGCCCATGGGGGTGGCGTCTCCGTAGACCAGCCGCAGAACAAATGGGATGATCAGGGTGTTGGCCAGGATAGGCGGAACGCAGGCCAGATAGGGGGAACGGTGCCGCAGGGCACGGGTCCCCAGTGCCCCCAGCAGAGTGGCAATACTGCCGAAGACCACATCCCAAGGCGCACAGCCCGTGAGGAGATTGGCCAGCAGGCACCCGCACCAAAGCCCGGGCACAGCCGAGGAAACAAAAAACGGCAGGACGGTCAGTGCCTCGGACAGCCGCAGCTGAACGGCACCGCTCGCCCAGCCCAGGGCGTTGACCAGGTAGGTCAGCACCACATACACGGCGGCGATCAGGGCCGCCTGCACCAGATGGCGGGTAGAATTGCGATGTTTCATGACAGGCTCCTTTAGTTTTGTTTTAGGTGAGGAAGGTTTCGAACTCACCGGTGTCACCATTATACCACATTCGCCCCCGGAATGCAACAGAAATCCGCCGTATCCCTTTTCTTTTTGCGCTGATACAGGCCTATCCGTCATATCTTTCGCCAATTTTTCGGAAATAAATAAACCCCAACCGCCACCGATGGGTAACGGTGCCAAAACGGTTAAACAACAAAAGCGGAGGCATGGAACCTCCGCTTTTCATGGTTTAACTGTTGGACAGATTGGAATTTGTCGTTTTTCCTTCCTGCAAACAAATTGCCGGATCGAGCTGGTCTTTAATCTTTCACGAATATCAGCGGCATTCCTTCGTTAATGATTGCTTCTCCGGCATCCGTACAAACAAAAGCAACCAATCCATTGCTTTCATAGAGTTTTCCGCGAACTTCGCCGATATCTTCTTCGTTTGGCCCGTTATCATCTCTAAAGAAATGATATGTTAGATGAAAAATGATTTCACCGGTTTCATTGTCATATTCAAATGTGCCTGTGTATTGACCACCCATGTCTGTACCGTCTGCATACGCGTATATACTAATTTCATCACCTTCTATTTGAACGGTATATACAATCATATATGCATTGTACGCATCGGTGGTATATCGTGCTTTCGTCATGATTTCGACATTCTCTTTGGCAAAAGCCTCACCTTTATATACCGATGCTGACCCACTCAAAAAATCGGCAATGGTATTTTCTGCTTCTTCACAAGAAACGATACTTCCGTTTGTTATCGTAACCTTAAATGTCACATACCGTTCTATGGAATTGTCGTATTTTCCTCTGGTGCTGCCGAACACGAAATATACAATTCCATCTTCAGAGGCCTGGATTTTTCCTCCCCAACCGCTGCCGGTGTTTCCGTTTTCCCCATATATTGCAACACAGGTCCACGCACCGCCGTTTGTCAGCGGTTCCAAATCGGGAGTTATTTCAATCACCCGATACTGTTTGAAGAAGGAGTGGGCCATCAGATCAAATCTGACAAAGATGATTTCACCGGTTTCACCGATTTCATACCCGCAGTATGTCTGACAAGGAAGCTGCTGCCCGTTTGAATCCATCCTTGCATATATGTTGGCATAATTGTGCCCACCGTCATCGGTTTGAAGGTCAAAGGTGTAATTATACGGTGCATCGTATGCGTAGGGCGCAGTATATCTACTGAATCGATAAAGTTTGCCGTCTTGCTCGATGTAAAGCGGACAATCTGTTTCCGCCCGGGTGTTCATCAATACGCGCGTGACATTTTGATTGAAATACAAAAGGCAAAGGGCGCGCAGCTCATCAAGCGTATCAAACTCACTCATCTTTACTTCTCGATATCGCTCGTTGTTATGCAGGATTTCATTTTCGGTGTAGGTTAATTTCCCATACCTGGTAAATAGCGAATATACCCATTCCGCCTTGTGATAGACCTCTTCAAAAGATGGGATGGCAATGACTTCGCCCGTGGTTGTTTCCTGCGGAGTAGTCTCCTGCGGAATTGTTTCCTGCGGAATTGTCTCCTGCGGAATTGTCTCCTGCGGAATTGTCTCCTCAATGTCTGTATCGGCATTTGGACGGATATCTTGATTACACGCAAACAGTGACAGTAGCAGCAGCAATGAAACACATACACTTAGCTTCCTCATGCAGATAATCTCCTTTTCCAAATTCTTATTTCCCGAACCGTTTTTACGTATTCATTTCACCATACGGATACCGGTTTATTGATTCTGACTATATATTCGGACGTGTTTGTTTCAAAAAAGTTCCATCAATGTACAGTATACCGTATAATTATGAATAATTCAACACTGAAAAATCGTGACGGTCAGAATATGAGCTGTTCTTCGGTGAAATGAACAAAGCTAGGTTTACCGGCACAAAAGGCAAAAGGGATCCGCCCTTTTGCGCACCAAAGAAAGGCGTGCCGCGCAATCTGCGCGGCACGCCTTTTCCTATGCCTGCTCCTTCCTTCCCTTGGCCGCCAGGTAGCGGCGAGCGGAGCGGAGCACCATGCGGTCATTGTCGTGGGAGAGTGCACCCTCGGCTCTCTCCAGTGGGACCCATTCCACCTCGGCGATCTCGCCTTCTCGCGGGCGGATGGCCGGGTCGTCGGTGAAGGCCAGGAAGTACACAACCTCCTTCTCCACCCCGGGCATGGGACGGTAGTGAATGGGGACACGGAAGCGCTCCTTGATACTGATCCGTGCGCCGGTTTCCTCCAGCACCTCCCGCTCAGCGGTGCGGCGCTCGCTCTCGCCCCTCTCCACGTGACCCTTCGGGAAGGAGCGATGCCCGCCCTTCCTGTGTCGGATCAGCAATACAAACATCCCGTCTTCCTCGCGGCGAAGAACCACTGCACCGCAGGATTTTTCATGCGTCATGAGGCATACTCCTTTCCGAAAAGTGTCAGGCGCATCGGCAGCCTTTACCGTGCGATCTCCTCCATGATGAAGGCCTCGAGAATATCGCCTTCCTTGATATCATTGAACTTCTCCAGGCCAATACCGCACTCGAAGCCCGATGCCACTTCGCGGGCATCGTCCTTGAAGCGCTTCAGCGAAGAAATCTTATCCTCATAGATCACGATGCCGTCGCGGACAACGCGGATCTGTGCGTTACGGGCAACCTTACCGTCCTGGACATAGGAGCCGGCGATGGTACCCACGTTGGGCACATGGATGGTCTGACGGACCTCGGCGTGGCCCAGGACAACCTCGCGGAACTGGGGTGCCAGCATACCCTTCATGGCCGCCTCGATCTCCTCGATGCACTCGTAGATGACGCGGTAGGTGCGGATGTCAACCCCCTGACGCTCGGCGGAATCAATGGCCGCCTTATCGGGACGGACGTTGAAGCCAACGATAATGGCATTGGAAGCTGCCGCCAGCATAACGTCGCCCTCGGTGATGCCGCCCACGGCGGAGTGGATCACGCGGACCTTGACCTCCTCGTTGGAGATCTTCTCCAGGGAC
Source organism: Oscillospiraceae bacterium (assembly GCA_015063805.1). GTDB lineage: Bacteria > Bacillota > Clostridia > Oscillospirales > CAG-272 > SIG693. The sequence goes on along the minus strand of SVTK01000014.1, from coordinate 26,436 downwards.
GCCTTGACCGCCTCGGCAGAGCCGCCCACGTCGGCCTTGACGATGATGGAAAGCTCCTTGACGCCTTCCTTGATCTGGCTGAACAGATCGTCCAGATTTGCACGGGCGTTGGCACGGAAGGCCTCTTCCTTGACCTTGTCCTTGCGCTGCTCGGCCAGGGTACGGGCCATGCGCTCGTCCTCGACGGCGTTGAACTCGTCGCCTGCCTGAGGAACCTCGGCAAGACCAATGATCTCAACCGGCACGGAGGGGCCTGCGGTCTTGAGCTGACGGCCGTTGTGGTCGGTCATGGCGCGGACACGGCCAACTGCTGTGCCGGCGATGACGATGTCGCCGGTGTGGAGGGTACCGTTCTGCACCAGAACGGTGGCCACGGGACCGCGGCCCTTGTCCAGCTTCGCCTCGATAACCAGACCCTTGGCACGGCGGTTGGGGTTGGCCTTCAGATCCTTCATCTCGGCCACCAGCAGGACGTTCTCCAGCAGGTCATCCAGACCCATGCCGGTGAGGGCGGAAACAGGGCAGCAGATCACGTCGCCGCCCCACTCCTCGGGAACGAGGGAGTAGTTGGTGAGGGCCTGCTTAACCATGTCGGGATTTGCGGTGGGCTTATCCATCTTGTTGATGGCAACAACGATGTCAATCCCTGCGGCCTTAGCGTGATTGATTGCCTCAACCGTCTGGGGCATGATGCCGTCATCGGCAGCCACCACAAGGATGGCAATATCGGTAGACTGTGCACCGCGGGCACGCATGGCGGTAAAGGCCTCGTGACCGGGGGTATCCAGGAAGGTCAGCTCCTTGTCGCCCACCTTGACCCGGTATGCACCGATGTGCTGGGTAATGCCGCCGGCCTCGCCGGAGGTCACGCTGGTGTGGCGGATGGCATCCAGCAGAGAGGTCTTACCGTGGTCAACGTGGCCCATGACGCAGACAACAGGGCTGCGGGGCTGCAGGTTCTCCTCGGCATCCTCACTTTCGTCAAAGAGACGCTCCTCAATGGTGACCACCACTTCCCGGGTAATCACAGCGCCCAGCTCATCACCGATGAGGTAGGCGGTATCATAATCGATGACCTGGTTGACGGTGGCCATCACGCCCAGCTTCATCAGGCGCTTGATGACCTCGCCCGCCGTCACCTTCAGGCGGGAAGCAAGCTCGCCCACCGAGATCTCCTCGGGCAGGGCCAGCTGCAGGGGCTGCTGCTTGGCCTTCATGGCCTCCTTGCGGCGGAGCTTATCCATAGCGGCGCGCTCCTTGGCAGCGGCGTTGTCCCGGTTGTTCTGCTTCTTCACCTTCTGACGGTCGGTGCGGACGTTGTCCTGGCGATGATCCACATAGCTGTCCAGACGCTCATCGTACTTGGAAAGGTCCACCACCGTGGTGCGGGTGTCGACAATGCGGGTCTCGCCGGTCTTGCGCTTGGCCTCGGTGCCCTTGGGGGTCTGACCCCGGACGATGGCCTGGGGCTGGAACTTGGGCTTGGGCGCCGACTGCTGACGGTCGTTGTCCCGGTCGCGGTTGAACCCGCCCTGGGGTCTGTCACCCTGGGGACGGTTGAAACCACCCTGGGGTCTGTCGCCCTGGGGACGGTTGAAGCTACCCTGAGGTCTGTCGCCCTGAGGACGATTGAAACCGCCCTGGGGTCTGTCGCCCTGGGAACGGTTAAAGCCCTGCTGAGGACGGTCACCCTGGGGACGGTTGAAGCCCTGCTGAGGTCTGTCGCCCTGAGGACGGTTGAAGCCCTGCTGAGGACGGTCACCCTGGGGACGGTTGAAGCCACCCTGAGATCTGTCGCCCTGGGGACGGGGCTGCTGTGCCTGCGCGCGTGCGGCAGCAGCTTTTGCCTCTGCAGCAGCCTTTGCTTCTGCAGCAGCCTTTGCCTCTGCGGCGGCCTTTGCTTCTGCGGCGGCCTTTGCCTCTGCGGCGGCTTTTGCTTCTGCAGCAGCCTTTGCCTCTGCGGCGGCTTTTGCTTCAGCAGCAGCCTTTGCTTCTGCAGCAGCCTTTGCCTCTGCGGCGGCCTTTGCCTCTGCGGCGGCCTTTGCCTCTGCGGCGGCCTTTGCCTCTGCGGCAGCCTTGGCTCTTTCCTCGGCATTCTGGGCCGCGAAAGTAGAGTGAATGGTGGTCTTACCCGAGAGGTAGTCGTCGATGCCCTCGATCTGATGCTGGCGGGTCAGGCCGTCCAGCATGATGTTGAAATCGTTCCCCTCCAGGGTGGTCTGGGTCTTGACCTCGATCTTCTGCTCGGCGAGCAGATCGATGATGGCCTTGCTCTTTATGTTGAGGTCCTTTGCAAACTGGTTGACGCGATATTGTGCATTTTGTGCCATAAAATTATCACCATGCCTTTGCCGGGCAAAGGCTTCCTTTCTTGCGATGTCAGCCCGCGGTGCGGCGGGCGGGAGTGCCGATGATTCGGTTGATCGGTTAGTTCTGTCATCCCGCCGTACTGTCGGGGGGCTTGTTCACGGGCTGCGCGGGGAGTGCGGCGCGGACCGCCCGAACCAGGTTCGGATCGGTCACGCCCACAGCGGCCAACACGCCTGTGTGGCCGACGGCGTGGGCCAGTTCAGCTCCCTCCACCGGGAGGCGGACTGTCTCAGCCGCGTAGTAGGCACAGCGATCGGTAATGCGTTTATGGGTGTTGGGGGAGGTGTCGGCAGCTTCCAGCACCAACAGCGGGATCTTTCCGCTCCGTCCCGCCCGAAGTGCGTCGCAGATCATGGGAACTCCATAGATCAGACGTCCCGCACGGGCGCACAGGCCAAGTGCCCCAAGCAGCCTTCCCACATCCGCAGGTCGGTCAGTTTTCGGCATGCTGGCGTAATTCCTCCTCCATGGCGGCGAACACTTCGTCAGGGATCTCGCACTCAAGACTGCGGGACAGCCGGCGGGTCTTGACCGCCTTCTGCAGGCACCGCACGTCACGGCAGATATACGCGCCGCGGCCCGACTTCTTCCCGGTGAAATCCAGGGAAACACTTCCGTCGGGGGCACGCACCACACGGAGCAGATCGGGCTTGGGCTTCTTCTCATTGCAGCCCATGCACTGCCGCTCGGGGATCTTGCGCACTTTCTTCGGCTGATCGTTCACGGTCTTCGCCTCCTTACTTTTTTGCTTAGGGTTTACTCTGCCTTGATATCGATCTTGCAGCCGGTCAGATGGGCGGCAAGACGGGCATTCTGTCCCACCTTGCCGATGGCAAGGGAGAGCTGATCGGGAGCCACGATAACCCGGCAGGAGCGCTCGCCGTCCATGGTGACCGAGCGGACCTCGGCGGGAGCCAGAGCGGCGGCTACGAATTCCTCCAGGGAATCGCTGTACTTGACGATGTCGATCTTCTCGCCGCGGAGCTCCTCGATGATGCTGGCGATACGCATCCCGTGGTTACCGATGCAGGCGCCCACAGGATCCACGTCGGGATCACGGCTCATGACAGCGATCTTGGTGCGGGAGCCTGCCTCACGGGCAACGGTCTTCACCAGAACCACGCCGTCCTGAATCTCGGGGATCTCCAGCTCAAAGAGACGCTTGACCAGGCCGGAATGGGCACGGGACAGGGTGACCAGGGGACCGCGCTCCTTGTTCTTGAGCACCTCGGAGATGAAGACCTTCACCTTCTCGTCGATATGGAAGACCTCCCCGGGGATCTGCTCGCTCTTCTGGAGAACGGCGTTGGAGGTACCGGTGGCCAGGACAACTGCGCCGTCGGAATCGTCGATCTTGAGGACGGTGGCGGTGATGATCTCCTCACGCTTGCTCTCATAAACCTCAATGGCCAGGCTGCGTTCCTTCTCACGGATGGCCTGAATAATCACCTGCTTGGCATTGGTGGCAGAGAGACGGCGGAAGTTCTTGGTCTTCAGCTCATTCTCCACGATGCCGCCCAAGGTGTGACGGCGGGAGAGCTTCTGTGCGTCTTCGAGGGAAATTTCGGTGACAGGGTTCTCAACTTCCTCCACCACGGTGCGCTGCTGGTACACCCGCATATCCTCCTTGACAGGATCAAGAACGATACGCACGTTGGTGTTGTTTCCCTGCTCCTTCTTGTAGGCGGCAAGCAGTGCGGCCTCAATCTTCTCGAGCATATATTCCTTCGGAATGCCCTTTTCCTTTTCCAGCAGGTCAAGTGCGGCGAATAACTCCTTGTTCATGATTGTTTTCCTTTCGGTTTTACTTACATATATGTGAATGAATCAATAATTTACGGATACAGATGCGGTCAGCCCTCGCTGACGGTGCCCAGACCGTCCACGGCGCGGTTCACCGTTTGGGGCTTACCAAAGTAGCGGACCGATCCCACCCCGTTCACCTCGGCATCCAGGGTATCGGTCACATGAATCTTGCAGCTTCCGGCACCGTTGATGGTCACCTCGGCCTCGGTGCAGATCAGCGTCTCGGCATCAATGCTGCCGGCGCCGTTGACCGTGACCTCCGCCTTCCCGCAGCTGCCCAAAAGCTCCAGGCTCCCTGCCCCATCGATTTCTACATCAAGCGCCTCCAGGCTGCCGAATTGAATCTCGCCGTCCACGGCACCGGCCACGTCCAGCACAAAATCCTTCACCTCGGGCAGAACGGCATCCACTTCAACGCCGCCCTCCACCGACAGGGATTTCACCGGGACGCCCACGGTAATCTCCAGCTCGGCCTCGGAAAAGCTGAGCTTCTCGTTGCCGGAAATGGCGATCACACCGTTTTCATGGTCGATTTTCACCTTGATGGTATCCATCACCACCTGGGGGGCTGACATGGTGATGTTGTCCTCCAGCGCAGGATCAATGGTCAGCTCAATGCCGCCGTTGACGAAATGGATCCCTTCAATGGAGAGTGTGTGGTCCCCCGCCTGCTCGGCAAAGAGGAGCAGGTCAATCTCCTGCACATCCTCACCTTCCGCGCGGATCACCCGGCGGTTACCGATGGAGATTTCGTCAATACTGAAGGAACAGCCTGCCAGCAGGATGGCGGCGGTCAGTACCGCAAGCCACCGAATCATCCGTGTTCTCATTCCTCAACTCCGTCAAAATCGAAGAGGGTCTGCACCCGGGCCACCGCGGCGCGGGGGAAGGCACGAATGCCGCCCTCGTCTTCGATGCGGATGCAGTCGTCTTCGATGGGGGCGAGAATGCCGCAGAAGCTCTTGCTTCCGTCCATGGGGGCAAAGAGGCGAACCTCTACCGGCTCACCCACACAGGCGGCAAAATGGAAATCGGTCTTCAGCTCCCGCTCAAGGCCGGGGGAGCAGACCTCCAGGTGATAGCTGTTCTCAATGGGATCGGCCTCGTCCAGCAGTGGATCGATGGCACGGTGCATTTTTTCGCAGTCCTCGATGGTCACGCCCTCTTCGGTGTCAATGGTCACACGCAGGTACCACTCGGTGCCTTCCTTGACGTACTCCACGTCCCAGAGGATGAGGCCCAGCGACTCCGCCGTGGGGGCGATGAGCTCACGCACCGTTGAGGCAATATTTTTCGTGGATTTCTTCAAATCTTCGCTTCACTCCTTCCCCGAATGCAATAAAAAATGTCGTTTCAAACAAGGAAGAGTGGGTCTGTCAACCCACTCTTCTACTTTATCCATACTATGACAATGATAGTATAGCACAACTTTCGCCCCGATGCAAGGGATTTCCGAAAAAAAGTTTACAGAATGATGAATTTTTTTCGTTTTTTCCCTCCATCGGCTTACTTTTTCTTCCTTCCCCGTCCCGGTTTGCTCCCGGATGCAGGGCTGCGGGCGGGCTTGCGGGCATCTTTTCCCTTGGCGGACGCGTTGTCCCGACGGTTCTTTGCCCCGGCTGCCGCTTCCTTCGGCTTTCTGCCGCCGTCCCGGGCCTTGCCCCGTCCGTCAGCCTTAGGGCCGCGGGGAGCCTCCCCTCGCCCGGCTGCAGGCTTGCCCGCCGGCTTCACCAGGCAGTGCTTGCCGTGACCGATGAGATCCTCTCTGCCGCAGAGCATCAGCGCCTCACGCACCAGATCTGCCGACTGAGGGCGGTTATACTGCAGCAGAGCCCGCTGCAGCTGCTTCTCGTGGTAGTCGGTGGCCACGTAGACCTCCTTCCCCGTCAGCGGATTGATGCCGGTGTAGTACATAACGGTGGACGCCGTCCCGGGGGTGGGATAAAAATCCTGCACCTGCTCGGGGGCATAGCCCTCCCGCTTGAGACAAAGCGCCAGCTCAACCGCATCGTTGAGGGTCGAGCCGGGATGGCTGGACATGAGATAGGGCACCAGGTACTGCTCCTTGCCCACCGCATCACAGAGGGCGAAATATTTCTCGCGGAAGCGGGAATAAACCGAATAATCGGGCTTGCCCATGCACCGCAGAACATCCGCCGAGCAATGCTCGGGGGCCACCTTCAGCTGCCCCGACACGTTGTCCCGCACCAGCTTGCGGAAGAAGGCATCGGATTTGTCGGCCAGCAGATAGTCGAAGCGAATCCCCGAGCGGATGAACACCCGCTTCACCCGAGGCAGTGCCTCCACCTGCTCGATGAGCTTGATGTACTCGCTGTGGTCCACCTCAAGATTGGGACAGGGCTTGGGCGCCAGGCACTTCCGGCCGGCGCAAACCCCATCGGTGAGCTGCTTTTTGCAGGCGGGATAGCGAAAATTGGCGGTGGGACCGCCGATGTCGTGAATGTAGCCCTTGAAATCGGGCATGGCCGTGATCTTCCGTGCCTCCTCCACCACACTCTCGACAGAGCGGGAGCGCACCGTCCGTCCCTGGTGGAAAGCAAGGGCGCAGAAGTTGCAGGCCCCGAAGCATCCCCGGTTATGGGTGATGGAGAAGCGCACCTCCTCAATGGCAGGCACGCCCCCCGCCGCCTCGTAGGACGGATGATAGGTGCGCATATAGGGCAGCGCATAGACCCGGTCCAGCTCCTCCCGCTCAAGGGGAGGCATGGGGGGATTCTGCACCAGCAGCTTGGCATCGTACCGCTCCACAATGGCCTGCCCGCCGATGGCATCCTGGTTCCGGTACTGCACCCCAAAGGCCTCGGCATAGGCACGCTTGTCGGTTTTCAGCACATTATAATCGAACTCTCCCGCCACGGGATAGTGCAGCTTATCCTCGGGGGCGCAGAGGTAAACCGTCCCCCGCACATCCCGGATCTTCTTTACCGGGACTCCCTTGGCCAGCAGCTCGGCGATGCGGAGCAGGATCTTCTCTCCCATGCCGTAGGTCAGAATGTCGGCGCGGGAGTCCACCAGAATCGAGCGGCGCACCTTGTTGTCCCAGTAATCATAGTGGGCGAAACGGCGCAGGGATGCCTCCAGCCCGCCGATGATGATGGGCACATCCCCATAGGCCTCGCGGATGCGGTTGCAGTACACAATGGTCGCCCGGTCGGGACGAAGTCCCGCCTTGCCGCCGGGGGAATAGTAATCATAGCTGCGCTTTTTCTTGGCGGCGGTGTAGTGGGCCACCATGGAGTCGATGTTCCCCGCCGTCACCAGAAAGCCCAGTCGGGGCCTACCGAAGGCGCGGAAGGCATCGCAGGACTTATAATCGGGCTGCGACAGAATCGCCACACGGTAGCCCGCATCCTCCAGCACGCGGGAGATAATGGACACACCAAAGGACGGGTGATCCACATAGGCATCTCCCGTCACATAGACAAAATCGGGTGCATCCCAGCCCCGCCCTTCCATCTCGGCGCGGGATAGGGGAAGAAATTGTGACATATAATCTCCTTTGCGCCCGCCGCAGACCAAGACGAAGCGAAATCCAAGGCGGGCAGGAAAGTTTTTGAGGGTGCAGGGGGCCTTTTTTCAAAAAGGCCCCTGCCTTCCCCTTCTGCATTTATGTTTTCTTAATCCCAAACCACCGCCGCAGAAACGGTGCCAGCAGCTTGGGGGAACGGATCACCACGACCTTCACGGAACAGCCCCCTTTCTCGGGCGAGCCTGCCCTTCCCGCACTGTCCGCGGGAAAACAGCTCCCTGTTCACAGCATATGCCGCGGCGAAAAATGGGTGAGAAAGTCAGTCCTCCCGGGACTCCACCACGAAAAGCCGTCCCCGGCGCACCGAGATCAGTGCCACCGGCCCCAGGATCTCGTTGCTGGTGGAATAGGCGGCATTGGTGCGGCGCAGAGTCGCCCCCTTGAGGGGATAGCGGCAGCCCTCGGCGGACACCCCGCGGCAGACCTCGTCCACCGGGATGAGGGAAAGATAGCGGAATCCCCCCGCCGCCAGCAGAAGGCTGTCATTTTTGAGGAAGCGCACCCGATTGCGGCCGTCGGTGATCCGCGCCGCAATGCGATGCTCCGCCAGTGCCTCCAGCACCGAAAGATTGGCCAGGGTATGATCCAGCCGTCCCGAAAGGCCGCCGACGATCACAATCTCATCGGCACCCCGCCGCACGGCCTCGTGCACCGCCAGCTGGGTGTCGGTCTCGTCCTTCTCTGCCGGGACCCGCATCACCTCGCCCCCCAGGGCTTCCACCTCCGCCATGGCAGAGCCGGCCTCTGCCCCCAGGGAATCCATGTCCCCCACCAGCAGATTCACCCGCACCCCAAGGCGGCAGGCATTGCGCCAGCCGCTGTCGGCGGCAATGCAAAGCTCCCCCTCGCCGGGATGCTCGTCCAGGCCTGCGGGATCGATCCCGCCGCCGATGTAAACAAACGCCTTCATGAGCTTCTCCTTTCCGTCAGGTCACTTCCAGGCTTTTTTCTCCTTGAGCACCGCATACATGGCGCAGTAGCCGGCGTGGCGGCTCTCGGGAATCTCCCCTGCCGCCACCGCCTCCACAATGGCGCACCCTTCCTCGCAGAGGTGGGTGCAGTCGGTGTAGCGGCACTTCCCCAGGTGGGGCGCAAACTCCCGCATGGCATGGGGCAGATCCTCCAGCGAGAAAAAATCAAACCGGGCAAAATCCAGCATACTGAAGCCCGGGGTATCAGCCAGGAATGTCTGCTCGCCGTTCTCCAGGGTAAGGGGATAGAGATCCACCTGCCGCGTGGTGTGCCGTCCCCGCTCGATCTTGCGGGAAAGTCCCCCGGTCTGCAGATCCAAGGTGGGAAAAAGCTGCGTCAGCAGGGTGGATTTCCCCACCCCCGATGCCCCCGCAAAGGCGGCCACCCGCCCGGGCAGATTCGCGTTGATAAATGCCCGTAGGTCATCGATTCCCTCCCCCGTGCGGCAGCTGAGGGGGAAGACCGAAAATCCCGCACGGCAGTAGATATCGGTGAGCTCGGCAGCCATGTTCCGATTCAGCTCAGCCTTGCCGATGACGATCACCGGCTCAATGCCGTTGTGCTGGGCAATGGCCGTCAGCTTGTCCACCGTTTCGGGAACTGGCGCCGGCTTGGCCGAAGCCAGGGTAATGAAAAGATAGTCCAGATTCGCCATGGGCGGGCGGATCAGGGCCGAGCGGCGGTCGATGATCTCGGCGATCATCATCTCGCCCCCGTCTCCGCTGTCCTCCGCGGTGTCTGCCCGCTCGGTGAGAGCAAGCTCCACCCGGTCCCCGGGCAGGGGGGTAATGTCCAAATGGCGAAAAAGCCCGCGGGCGCGACAGGAGACAATGCTCCCCTCCGCGCCGTCGAGCAATACGCTGTACAGTCCGCCCACACCCCGGAGGATGCGTCCGCGGACGGTGGCTGTTTCCTGCATATGTTCACCTGCATCCATACAGATTCCGCGCTCCCGCGGGAAAAGAAAAGGCAAGCCGGGCCTCCGGCCGAGGGAGGATTGCCCTCCCCCGCCGGTTGTCTGCCGCGGCTTTCCATGCGTATCCGTTCAGCGCTCCGTTGATCCGGAACCGCCTATCTGCCGATCGGGGACACCGTCTCCGTCAGCATCACTGTCCCGATGGTTGGGAACCCCGTCACCATCCATATCCGCGTCAATGCTGTTGGATTTTCCGTCTCCGTCCATATCCCCGTCACGATGGTTGGGAACCCCGTCACCATCGATGTCGTTGTCCCGATCGTTGGGAATGCCGTCCCCGTCGATATCATCGCCGCCGGGCATCACCGGAGTGGTTTCGGGAGGCTCGGTTTTTGCGGGATCACCGCCAGGATTCAAGCCGGCGTTGGGGTCCACATAACCCGGGCCGCCGCTGACCTTCACCCGCACGGCCGTGTAGCTGTTTTCCTTGAGGTCGGTACCGTGGGCCACATCCTGCTCCACGATCAGGCCGCCTGCCACATCGCTGCGCACCATTCCCTCAATATAGAGAACCATATCCAGCTCAGACAGAAGAACTCTCGCCTGCTCCAGGCTCATGCCCTTCAGATCGGGCATCACCACAGCCCCGAAGGCAGGACCGCCGCTGACCACAAAGTCCACCGCCGTGGCCTTCTTGGGCACCAGGGTATAGGCCACCACACTTTGCTCCAGCACCGTCCCCGCGGGTCGGTTGGAGTTGACATAGGTCACCTCACCCAGGGAAAGCTCGTTCCGCCGAAGCTCGGCATTGGCCTCGGCCTCGGGAAGCCCCACAAAATCGGGCATGATCACATTCTGAATATTCTCACCACGGCTGACATACAGCACCACCGTATCCCCGATATTGATGGGGTCACCGGGAGCGGGAACGGTGCGGGCCACATAGCCCGTCCGCACCACATCGGAATAGATCGGTTCCCGCTTCACCACAAAGCCCATGGAACGCAGGGTGGATTCCACCAGACGCGCTTCCATGATGGTATAGTCGTTGAGGATCACCGTCTCGGCTCCCCGGCTGACGGTGAGCACCACCTCAACCCGCTGGGCATTGGCCACCGCTTTTTTGGTCAGACCGCCCTTGGGCTCCTGCTCCAGAATGGTACCGGGTGCGGTATCGGGATCGTAGCGATATTCCACCGTCACCCGATAATAGCGGGGATCAAAGCCAAGGGCTGCGTCATCGGTATAGATCTGCCCTGCCACAGGGGGGACCTTGACGCTTACCTGCCCCGTATCCTCGGTAAAGAGCAGATTGTCCAGCACATACCAGCCCGCCACGATCATCACCAGCAGAAGTGCGGTGGATACCCCAAGAATAATGGGCAGCATGGACTGGCTGGGCTTATGATTCTCCTTGCGGCGGCGTGCGGCGGCGGCTTTTTCCTCGGCGCGCCGTGCCTGCTGCAGCTTGCGGGAGGGCTTGAACACAATATTGGGGTCGGCACGGAGCCGCTGCAGCTGACGGAGCATCTGTCCCGCATTTTCGAAGCGCAGGGCGGGGTTCTTCTCCATCGCCGAGAGAATGATCTGCTCCAGTCCCCGGGGAATACCGCTGTCCACGGAACGGGGGGTGGGAGGCGTATCGTTGACCTGCATCAGGGCCACCGAAATGGGACTGTCTGCATAGAAGGGCAGACGCCCGGTAGCCATCTCGTACATCACCACGCCGAGGGAATACAGGTCGGAGCGCTGGTCAATGGGCTTGCCGCTGGCCTGTTCGGGGGAGATATAGTACACCGTGCCGATGGCCTTATCGGTCATGGTCAGGGTTTCGGCGTCGGGCAGCTTGGCAATGCCGAAGTCGGTGACCTTGATCTGCCCGTTCTTGAGCAGCATGATATTCTGGGGCTTGATGTCCCGATGCACAATATTTTTGGCATGGGCATGATCCAGCGCACGCAGAATCTGCTCGGTGTAGCTGAGCACCTCACGGAAGGAGAGGGGCCCGCGGCGGGTCATGTAGTTCTTGAGGGTAATGCCCTCGATATACTCCATGACGATATATTTGATGTTGTCCTTCACCGAAACGTCGTAGATGTTGACGATGTTGGGGTGGGACAGCATGGCAACCGCCTTGGATTCGTTGATGAACCGCTTCACCGACTGCTCGTCGGCGGCGACATTGTCCTTGAGCATTTTCACTGCCACAGGACGTTTCATCAGGGTATCGTAAGCGAGGAAGACCACGGCCATTCCGCCCACGCCGATCACCCGCTCCAGCTTATATCGCTTGTCGAAGACCTGCCCCACAAAGCGATCGTAATTTTCCATCATAATATCCTGTTTATCTTCGCCTTGCCGGGCAAGGCTCCTTTTTCGTATTTTCGGCCCGCATCCTTATCTGCGACAAAGCACCACCGTAATGTTGTCGGTGCCCCCCGCCGCATTGGCGCGGTCAACCAGGGCATCCACCTTCTCCTCAGCGCTGCCTTCTCCGCGGATGATCTCCGCCATCTGTCCATCCTCCACCATGCCGGAAAGGCCGTCGGAGCAAAGCAGGAAGGTAGCGTTTTTCACCAGCTCGGGGGGAATATCAATGACATCGCAGTCCAGGTCGGCGGCAGTGCCCACCGCACGGGTAATGATATTGCGGTTGCTGCTCTGTCTGGCCTCCTCGGCGGTAAGCTTGCCCATATCAATGAGGTACTGCACATAGGAATGGTCACGGGAAAGCTGACGGATCTCATCATCGGTGACTGCATACAGGCGGCTGTCTCCCACATTGACGGCACAGGCATAGTCCTCCCAGCAGAACAGCGCCACCAGCGTGGTGCCCATACCCTGCAGAGTATGATCTTGTTCCGCCGCCGCATAGACTGCGGCATTGGCCGCCTCCGCCGCATCGCAAAGGGCATCGGGAATACACCCCGCCAGCCGCCCCCGCAGGGCGGCACAGGCCTCGGCATCACTGCAGACCGCACCGGAGATCTCCCGGATCTCATCGATCAGTCCGTTCACCGATGCGCAGAAGGTATCGCAGGCCAGTCTGCTGGCCTCGGCCCCTCCCACCGCTCCACCCATGCCGTCGCAGACGACGCAGAGTGCAAGATCGGCAGACGGGCTCAGCACCGCGAAGGTATCCTGATTGACCTTCCGGCGCCGTCCGATGTCGGTTTTTCCGTGCAATATCTTCATAAATAAACCTCTCTATCCCGTATGTGCAATGCAAACCGCGAACCGCACAACCCTTCGTCGGGGGGCGGCGTACCTTTAATTATAGTATAAGTATGCGCGATTGTAAACAGGAAATTCGTAAATTTTTCTTTCTGCGGCAGCCGCAGGATCACTTCTTTTTGAACACAAACCACTTACTGATGAAGTAATTGGCGATGACCACCGCCACCGAGGCCACCAGCTTGGCCACCAATTCGGCACTGAGCTGAATGAAATACAGATCCAGCACATCCCCCGACAGCAGGGCAGTGAGGGCAATGACCCCCACATAGGTCAGCACCACGTCCAGGCCCAGGGTCGCCACGCGGCCCCCGGCGAAGACAATCAGCTGACGTAGGGCAGAACCCTCTCTTGCTCCCTCAAACACCCACTTGCGGTTAGTGAAAAAGGAGAAGAGGATGGCGGCCAGCCACTGCACCACCTGGGCGGTGGTGTACACCGCCAGGTAGACCGCGCTGGTTTTGTCGGCCAGATCCAGATGGAAGACCTTCTCGGCCAGCACAAAGCAGAGGGAATAGGTGCCCAGCCCCACCACCGTGGTCAGCACCCCAAAGGCGAGGTACAGAATCACCTCTCGCCATTTTTCGTAAAATGCTTTAATCTTCATCTCAGTTCTCGATCCGATAGGTGGTACCCTCGCGGGTGTCCACCAGGATGATGCCCCGGGCGGCAAGCTCGTCACGGATGCGGTCTGCCTCGGCAAAATTCCGCTCCTTCTTGGCGGCGGCACGGGCAGCGATGGCGGCAAGAATTTCGGGATCCCCCGCCTCGGTCTCGGCTGCCTTGGCCTCAGCCTGCTGATTGCGCAGCGCCTCAGCAGCTGCGATCAGGTTAAGGGAAAGCACCCGGTCGAAGTCGGCCAGAGCAGCCAGCTTGGTGGCGTCACTCGTCTTGGCCTTCAACGCATCGTAGAGAGCGGTGACGGCAAGGGAGGTGTTCAGGTCGTTCTCCAGCGCGCCGGCGAAGCCCGCCTTGAGTTCGGCCAGGGCAGCCTCGTCCACCTCCCCCTCGGGCTTAAGCGCCGCAATGCGGGCGATAAGCTTGTTGTAGGCCACCACGGCATTGTCCAGGTTCTCCCAGGAGAAGACCAGGTTGCGGCGGTAATGGCTCTGCAGGCAGAAGAGACGGTAGGCCAGAGGCGCGTACCCCTTCTGCTCCAGCAGAGAAACGGTAAGAAATTCACCCTTGGACTTAGACATCTTGCCGGTGTCGGTGTTGAGATGATGCACATGGAACCAGTAGTTGCACCACTTGTGGCCCAGGTAGCTCTCGGACTGTGCGATCTCATTGGTGTGGTGGGGGAAGGCGTTGTCGATACCACCGGCATGGAGGTCAAGGGTGCCGCCGAGGTGTTTGAGGGAAATGCCCGAGCACTCGATATGCCAGCCGGGATAGCCCACACCCCAGGGGGAATCCCACTTCAGGGCCTGATCCTCGAACTTGGATTTGGTGAACCACAGCACAAAGTCATTCTTGTTGCGCTTATTGGTATCCTCCTCCACACCCTCACGGACGCCCACGGCGAGATCCTCCTCGTCATGGTCGTTGAAGACGTAGTACTTGGGCAGGGTGGAGGTGTCAAAATAGATATTCCCCCCCGCCGCATAGGCCGAGCCCTTCTCCAACAGGCCCTCGATGATCTTGATATACTCATCGATGCAGTTGGTGGCAGGCTCCACCACGTCGGGACGCTTGATGTTGAGCTTTTCGCAGTCGGCAAAGAAGGCATCGGTGTAGAACTTGGCGATCTCCATCACCGACTTGTTCTCGCGGCGGGCACCCTTGAGCATCTTATCCTCACCGGTGTCGGCATCCGAGGCCAGGTGGCCCACGTCGGTGATGTTCATGACACGGGTCACATCATAGCCCAGGTAGCGGAAGGTCTTCTCCAGCACGTCCTCCATGATATAGGTGCGCAGGTTGCCGATGTGGGCAAAATGGTAAACGGTGGGACCGCAGGTGTACATTTTCACCTTGCCGGGCTCCAGAGGAACAAATTCTTCGCGGGTACGCGAGAGGGAATTGTAAAGCAGCATGATTTTTCTCCTTAACATTTTTATCCTTGATGCGGGTCGCCTCAGTCCAAATTGTCCTCCACCATCTGCACCTTGAGCAGATTGGTGGTCCCGGCCAGATTAAGGGGGACGCCCGCGGTAATGACGGTAATATCGCCAACCTTCACCGCATCGATCTGCTTGGCGCAGTCGATGGCGTGCATGATCAGATCATCCGAGCTGTCCTGCATCCGGGAAAGGACGGGATACACGCCCCAGGAAAGGGCAAGCTGGTGAAAGGTTTTGGGGATGGGGGTGGCCGCCACAATGGGTTCCTTGGGACGAAATTTAGAAACCCGGCGGGCGGTGGTGCCAGACTTGGTCACGGCGATAATGGCCGCCGCGCCCAGGTCTCGGGCGGTGGTGCAGGCCGCATCGCAGATAGCATTGGTGGTGTCGGAGCTGTCCAGCTCAAACTGCGCATGTCGCCAGGCGCCCATCTCAAAGGCGTCGTGCTCGGCCTGCCGCGCAATGCTGGCCATGACCTGCACCGCCTGTTCGGGATAATCACCCATGGCCGTCTCCCCCGAGAGCATCACCGCCGAGGTGCCGTCGAAAACGGCATTGGCCACATCGGTGATCTCAGCACGGGTGGGGGTGGGGGAATGGATCATGGACTCCAGCATCTGGGTTGCGGTGATGACCATCTTTCCCGCATGGTAGCACTTGCGGATAAACTGCTTCTGCAAGCCGGGCAGCCGCTCAAAGGCAACCTCGACACCCATATCTCCACGAGCCACCATGATGCCGTCGGCATAACGGAGGATCTCATCGAAATTGTCGATGCCTTCCATATTCTCGATCTTGGCAATGATGCGGATATTGCGTCCGCCCCAGTAGTCCACAAACTTGCGCAGGGCGATCACGTCCTCCTTGCGGCGGACAAAGGATGCGGCAATGAAATCCACATCCATCTCGATGCCAAGACGGATATCCGCCTCGTCCGCAGGGGAGAGGTAGGGCATATCCAGCCGTGCGCCGGGGAGATTGATGCTCTTGCGGTCGCTGACCGCGCCCCCCACCAACACCCCGCAGTGAATGTCGGTATCCTCCACCGTCTCTACGGCAAGGCGAATGCGGCCGTCGTCGATGAGGATATGATCCCCCGCCTTCAGCTGGCGGGGCAGATCGGCATAGGTGATGGAGGCAATGGTCTCATTCCCCTCCACCTCCCGGGTGGTGAGGACAAAAGCCGCCCCCGCTTCCAACGTAACCTTCCCTCCCGCAAAACACCCCAGACGAATCTCAGGCCCCTTGGTGTCCAGCATAATGGCAGCGGGCAGACCCAAACGGTCCCGCACTGCACGGATATCACGGATGGTCTCGGCATGATTTTCGTGTGTGCCGTGGGAGAAGTTCAGCCGCGCTACGTTCATCCCCGCCCGCAGCAGCTTCTCAATCATCCTCTGATCCCGGGACGCGGGACCGATGGTACAGACAATCTTAGTCTTTCGCATATATCGCATAATTCCTCCGCAGAAGGAGTCCGCACCGCGGTACCCTCAGCGGGTACCGTTTTCGGCGGCAGAAGCCTCACGTTCCTTTTCTTTTTTCTCCAGTTCTTCAATACGCGCCTGCAGAGCGGCCAGCTGCTGGGCCACGGGGTCGGGAATGTGGATCTGGTCCAGGTCGCCCACACGCTCACCGTCGCGGCGCACCACCTTGGCGGGAATCCCCACCGCCGTCGCACCGGGAGGCACTTCCTTGAGCACCACCGCATTGGCGGCGATCTTGGCGTTGTCCCCCACCTTGAAGGGGCCCAGCACCTTGGCACCGGCACCCACCATCACGTTGTTGCCCAGGGTTGGGTGACGCTTGCCCACGTCCTTGCCCGTACCGCCCAGGGTCACCCCCTGATAAAGGGTGCAGTTGTCCCCCAGCTCGGCGGTTTCACCGATCACCACAGCCATGCCGTGGTCGATGAAGAGCCCCCGGCCGATTTTGGCACCGGGATGGATCTCTATCCCCGTCAGTGCACGGGCCGCCTGACTGATGAAGCGGGCGGGCAGGTAGTGCTTCTTTTCGTGCAGATAATGGGCCGCACGGTAGGCCAGCAGTGCGTGCAGACCGGAATAGAGCAGCAGCACCTCAATGTCCGAGCGGGCCGCAGGGTCACGCTCACGGATGACGGCGATCTCCTCCTTGATCTCCCGCACTACGGTGCCAATGACCTTCTTTCCCCGACGAAGCGCGGGGGACGAGGTTTCAAATTTGATTTTGGTTCCCATAAGAACTCCTTTCGCGAAAGCAGGCGGCGGATAAAAAAATCGCCTCGTGTTTGTGCCACAACAAACACAGAGGCGGCAAACCGCGGTTCCACTCTGCTTTCTCACTTGATCGGGCGCGGCGGTAACCGCGACGCCTCTGCGCCGTAACGCTGCGCTGCGCCGGGGATTATCCCGGTGGCTCACGGATGCACAGCCCGCCGCTCTTCCCGCACCGCTTTCAGCACGCGGCGAACCGCGGCGGTGCTCTCTTTTGGAAGTCTGTGGCGGATTCTTTCCGATCAAAGCCAGGTTCCCGAAAGGGGATACCTATCAGCAGTATATACCAAAACCGCCGCGCTGTCAAGCATTTTTTGAAATTTTCCTGCCTCCGCTCCCGACATCGGACATTTTTTTGTCCCGAGTCGTCATATAATTGCGCAATTCACCGCAAAAATCTTGACATTTTTTTCAAATATGTGTATGATTATGATGTATACTTTTTCACCCCACACAATATTTATTCTGCTCTCTCAAGGAGGATATCCCATGGCTATCGGAGCAAACGAAAAAGTCAGAGTCGGCATTATCGGCTGCGGCGGAATTGCCAACGGCAAGCATCTCCCTGCCCTGTCCAAACTGCACAATGTGGAAATGGTGGCCTTCTGCGACATCGTGGAAGAGCGGGCCGTGAAGGCCAGAGACAAGTACGGCATCGAAGGTGCCGCGGTCTACACCGATTACCGCCAGTTGCTGGAGGACAAGACCATCGACGTGGTCCATGTTCTCACCCCCAACCGCTCTCACAGCTTCATCACGGTGGATGCGCTGGAGGCAGGCAAGCACGTCATGTGCGAGAAGCCCATGGCCATCAATGCCGCCGAAGCACAGAAAATGCTGGATGCTGCCAAGCGCACCGGCAAGAAGCTGACCATCGGCTACCAGTCCCGTCAGCGTGTCGACTCCCTTTACCTCAAGGCCGAGGTGGAAGCCGGCACTCTGGGCGACATCTACTACGCCGAGGCCCTGGCCATCCGCCGCCGTGCCGTCCCCACCTGGGGCGTCTTCCTCAACGAATATGAGCAGGGCGGCGGTCCGCTGATCGATATCGGCACCCACGCCCTGGACCTCACCCTCTGGATGATGGACAACTACAAACCCAAGTACTGCGTGGGCACCACCTATCACGCCCTCAACAACTCGGTGGAGCAGGGCAACGACTGGGGCAACTGGGATCCCGCCAAATTCACGGTGGAGGATGCCGCCTTCGGTTTCGTCGTCATGGAAAACGGTGCCACCATCAACCTCCGCGCCACCTGGGCACTCAACTACGTGGACGCACGGGAGGCAAAGACCATCCTCTGCGGCACCAAAGCCGGTGCTGACATGAACGAAGGTCTGCGCATCAACGGCATTCACAACAACCAGAAGTACATCTTCACCCCCCAGCTGAGCAACAAGGGTGCCGCCTTCTTTGACGGCATCAAGGGCGAATCGGCCGAGGACCGGGAGGCCCGGCTGTGGATCGACGCGGTGATCAACGACAAGACCCCTGCCGTCACCCCCGAGCAGGCCATCGTCGTCACCCGCATCCTGGAAGGCATCTACACCTCTGCCAAGACCGGAGAGATGTTTAGGTTTTAAGACCGTGGGGGAACTTTTTTTCAAAAAAGTTCCCCCACACCCCCACAAAAAACTGCAAAAACGCCCTTTTTGAACGTTTTTGCGGAGTCCAGAGGGGCTTTTTTCAAAAAGCCCCTCTGGCGGGGTTTGGGGCAGCGCCCCAATCTAATTTAATGGAGGAAACACCATGAAACTCAGCGTACTTGCCAACCTTTACGGCGCATTTCCATTGGACGAAACCCTGGCAAAGCTCACTGCCCTCGGCGTGCACACCGTGGAGATCGGTGCAGGCGGCTACCCGGGGAAGGCACACTGCAACCCCGCCGAGCTGCTGGCGGATCCCGCCAAGCTGGCGGCATGGAAGGCCACCTTTGAGAAATATGATGTCAGCGTCTGCGCCCTGGCGGCACACGGCAACCCCGTGCATCCCGACAAAGCTACCGCCGAAGGCTTCGACCGCGACTTCCGTGAGGCCGTGCTCTTAGCCGAGCAGATCGGCGTGGACACCGTCATCACCTTCGCCGGCTGCCCCGGCGACGCCCCCGGTGCAAAGTACCCAAACTGGGTCACCTGCCCCTGGCCCGAGGATTTCCTCGCCATCCTGGAGTACCAGTGGAACGAGGTTCTCATCCCCTACTGGGCCGAGACGGCTAAGTTTGCCCTGGAGCACAAGGTGAACCGCATTGCATTTGAGATGCACCCCGGCTTCTGCGTCTACAACCCCGAGACTCTGCTCAAGCTGCGCCGCGCCGTTTCCGCCGTGGCCGGCGAGGAAGTGGGCAATGTCCTGGGTGCCAACTTCGACCCCTCCCACCTGATCTGGCAGGGCATGGATCCCGTGGCCGCCATCCGGGAGCTGGCGGGCTGCATTTACCACGTCCACGCCAAGGACACCAAGGTGGACCCCTACAACACCGCAAAGAACGGCGTGCTTGACACCAAGCACTACGGCGACGAGATCCACCGCGCCTGGGTCTTCCGCACCGTGGGCTACGGCAACGGCGAGAGTTACTGGCGTGATCTCGTATCCAATCTCCGCCTCTGCGGCTATGACCGCGTCCTCTCCATCGAGCATGAGGACAGCGTTATGACCATCGACGAGGGCCTGCGCAAGGCCGTCACCTTCCTGCAGAATATTATCATCGAAGAACCCAAGCCCACCACCATGAGCTGGGCGTAAGACCGTGGGACGCTGTCCCACACCCTATCAAAGGGGTGTTTTTCGAAAAAAACACCCCTTTGGAAACCCCAAAAACCCGCAGAAACCGTAGTATCATGCGTTTGTGCAGTTTTTTGGGGGGTGCAGGGGGGACTTTTTTCCAAAAAAGTCCCCCCTGCAAGTACGTAAAAAATTCAAACCGAGGAATGTCATCATGAAATCGCTTCGTCCCGAACTCTTCAACTCCCTCCGCGGCTACACCCGCGGGCAGCTGGTCAAGGATCTGACGGCAGGTCTGATCGTTGCCGTCATTGCCCTTCCCCTCTCCATTGCCCTGGCGCTGGCCTCCGGGGTCAGCCCCGAGCAGGGTATCTACACCGCCATCATCGCCGGCTTTCTGATCTCTTTCTTAGGCGGCAGCCGGGTGCAGATCGCCGGTCCCACCGCCGCCTTTGCCACCATCGTGGCGGGCATTGTCGCCCAAAAGGGAATGTCAGGGCTGATCATTGCCACGGTCCTTGCAGGTATCTTCCTTATTCTTATGGGCGTGCTCAAGCTGGGCAGCCTGATCCAGTACATCCCCTACACCATCACCGTGGGCTTCACGGCGGGCATTGCCGTGACCATTGTGGTGGGCCAGCTCAAGGATTTCGTAGGGCTGACCTATCCCGCCGGCACCACCGCGGTGGAGACCCTGGAGAAGCTGGAGGTCTTCGCACACAACATCGGCACTTTCAACCCCTGGGCATTCCTTGTGGGCGCGGTGAGCCTGGCCATTCTTATTGTTTGGCCTTACATCAGCCGTAAAATCCCCGGCTCGCTGATCGCCATCATCGCCGCGGTACTCATGGTGAAGCTGCTGAAGCTCCCCGTCAACACCATCGGTGATCTCTACACCATCAGCTCTTCCCTGCCTACGCCTACCCTGCCCGCCCTCAGCTTCTCGGCCATCACCGATGCCATTCCCGATGCCTTCACCATCGCCATCCTTGCCGCCATCGAATCGCTGCTCTCCTGCGTGGTGGCAGACGGCATGATCGGCGCAAAGCACAACTCCAACATGGAGCTCATCGCCCAGGGCGTGGGCAATATCGGCTCGGTGCTCTTCGGGGGCATCCCCGCCACCGGCGCCATTGCCCGCACCGCCGCCAACATCAAGAACGGCGGCCGCTCCCCCATCGCCGGCATGGTCCACGCCGTGGTACTTCTGCTGGTGCTGGTGGTGCTGATGCCCTACGCGGCACTTATCCCCATGCCCACCATTGCCGCCATCCTGCTGATGGTGGCCTACAACATGAGCGAGTGGCGGCACTTCGTCCACCTCTGCAAGACTTCCCCCAAGGGCGACATTGCCGTACTGGTGATCACCTTCCTGCTCACGGTGATCTTCGACCTGGTGGTGGCCATCGAGGCCGGCCTGATCCTCACCCTCATCTTCTTCGTCAAGCGGGAGAAGGAGAACTCCTCCTTCCGTGAGTGGACAGATGCTGACCACCTGCACAACACCGCCAAGCAGATTCCCGCCAACGCCTCGGTCTACGAGCTGGACGGTCCCCTCTTCTTTGGTGCATCCCAGCACATCTCCTCCATCTCTGCACGGAGCGGAAAGAACTGCCTTATCCTGCGCATGAAGGGCGTCACCTCCGTGGACACCTCCGGCCTGCGGGGCCTGGAGGCCCTCTATGCCGCCTGCCAGAAGGCAAATGTCACCCTGATCCTCTCCCACCTCAACCAACAGCCCAACGAGATTCTCTCCCACGCGGGCTTCCTGGAAAAGGTCGGTGCAGACAATGTCTGCCCCAACATCGACGCGGCCCTAGCCCGCGCCGAGGCCCTGAAGAAGTAAAGAAAGTGCACCGTATGCCGTACGGCATACGGTGCACTTTTTATCGGAATCCGCGCCGACAAAAGATGGGCCATCCCGCCAGCACAAGACATACCGCGTGGGCAAGCGCACACAGGGGGGCGCGGCGGAGCATACTCACCTCCTCTTCGGTGAGCATCCGTTCCATAAATTCCGGCCCCATGGTCTCAGCAGTGGCTGCTTTTGCCCGCTCCCAGCTCTCGCCATAAAAGAGGAAAGGATGTACCGCACGGCCGAAATCCTCCCGCACCGCGAAGGGATTGACCGCCCGGTAGAGTTCAAGCACGCTGCGCCACGGCTCTGCCACATAGTCAGGGTTTGGCTCCTCCCGATAGAAGGGCTTTCCCCCCACCGTTCCCGCCACCGCATGGAATTCCGGTTCGCCGAGCATCTGACCGAGAGGAAGCGCGGTCACATAAAGCGCCGTCACCAGCACCAGGCAAAGCACAGCGGCTAAGGTCTTGGCAGGAGCCAGCAGGGAGACGGTAACAAACACCGCCGTCATCCCCAGCGTAATTCCCCCAAAGCCCAGCCACAGCCAAAGGATGAGGGATATGGGCGTATGCTCCAGCAGACGAAGATTCGCAAGAAGGACGATCCCCGAAAAGAGCAGATAACAAACCGCCGCCACGCCAAGTGCCGCGGCCAGCTCGCTCCAATACATCCGGCTCCGAGACACCCCGGCGATCAGCTTATTCTTCGCCCGATGCCCCATCTCCCGGCCCACCGCAAGGGAGAACATCACAGCATAGATCATCATTTGCGGCAAAAACCAAATCTCCCCCAGGGAAACCTCCTGCCGCACCTCCCGGGCAAACAGGAAGGCGCAGATCAGGGTCAGAACAAAGCAGAACCGCACCCCGCGGCTGTGCGCCAGCCGAAAGAATCCCGCACGCAGAAGCCTAGTCATCTTCTCCACCTCCCAGCAGGCTGAGATAATACTGTTCAACCGTTTCTTCCTCCTCCCGCCAGGAGAGGAGTGTGCATCCCCGCTCATGCAGGGCAAGCGTCAGTTCACTCACCGCAGGACGTCCGTAGATCAGCACCGATCCGTTCGCATCCGTGGTATGCTCAATGTCCGCCCCGGCAAGAAAACGGCGCAATACCGCGTTATCATCAGCCGTCACCCGCACATAGCTTCGGCACTTTTCCTCAATTTCCGCCGCACTGATCTCCTGCAGCAGCCTGCCCCTGTCAATAAAACCGTAATGGGTGGCCAGCCTGCCAAGCTCGGGAAGGATGTGGCTGGAAATGAGAAAAGTGATCCCCCTCTCCCGATTCAGCTGCCCGATCAGCTCCCGCAGCTGTACGATCCCCTGGGGGTCAAGCCCATTGATAGGCTCATCCAGCACGAGAAATTCGGGCTCCCCTACCAAAGCCACCGCGATCCCCAGCCGCTGTTTCATCCCAAGGGAAAAATGCCGCGCCCGCTTCCGTCCTGTGTCGGCCAGCCCCACCTCCCGGAGAAGTCCGGAAATGTCCGTCCGGACACCCAGCATCAGTGCCTGCTCCCGGAGATTTTCCTCGGCGGTCATATCGCCGTAAAGGGCGGGGGTCTCGATCACCGCTCCCATCCGACGGCGGGATTGTGCGATCTCCCGTCGGCGGTAATCCATCCCGAAGAGACGGTAACTCCCCTCTGTGGGTACCTGCAGACCGCAGACCGTGCGGATCAGGGTAGTTTTCCCCGCACCGTTCCGCCCCACAAAACCGTAGATCGCCCCACGGGGAATGTGCATGGACAGCCCGTCCAGCACCGCGCGCCCGCCATAGTGCAGGCACAAATCCTCGGTATGCAAAATCAGATCCATCTTCCTTCCTCCCGATGTACATAGAACATTTTATCTCTCCGCTCCATATCGGCAGACGATCACCACACAACCCGTGTTGTCAGGGGAAGCCGCAATGGGCTTCGCCCCCTCCGAAACAGAATAAACATCGGCCATGGGCTGCCGGGTGAGCAGCAGCGTGCCGCCAATTATCAGCAGTAAACAGAAAAAAACAATCAGCAGCCCCCGCCGCAAGCGGCGTGTACATGAAAATATCAATCCCGGCATTTTAATTCTCCTTGATGAATGTGGTGCTATTTTACCATGTCCTTCTTAACAATCCTCTGCCATATTTCTTACATATTTTTGTCTTTTTCCGCGACAGCAAAAAAATTTGAGAAGTTCCTGCCCACCCCTTGCATTTGCCCCCCAATTCCTGTATAATGAAAAAAACGGCACCGCGCCGAAAAAAGGAGACTTTGCTATGGATCTTTCCCGCTTCTATGCCAATCCCAACGAAAAGCCCCTGGACCGCATTGTTGACGACGGCGGCCTGACCGCCATCTTCCGCACCATCGCCTGCATCGGCGACTCCCTTGCCTCCGGCGAGTTCGAGTCCACCAAGGCCGACGGCTCCACCGGCTACCACGACTACTACGAGTATTCCTGGGGCCAGTATCTTGCCCGCATGACCGGGGCAAAGGTCTACAATTTCTCCAAAGGCGGCATGACCGCCAAACAGTACCTGGAATCCTTCGCCGACAAGAAGGGCTTCTGGGGCGATGACAAGCTGGCACAGGCCTACATCATGGCCCTGGGCGTCAACGACATCCTCAATCAGAATCATCCCCTGGGCTCCAAGGACTCCATCAACCCCGAGAACTGGAAGGAAAACGACCTGACCACCTTCGCCGGCCGCTACGCCGCCATTCTCCAGCGTTACCGCGAGGCCATGCCCAAGAGCCGCTTCTTCCTTGTCACCATCCCCCGCGCCGACAGACCCGAGCGGGACGCCAAGGCCGAACTCCACGCCGCCCTGCTCCATGACATCGCGTCCCTCTTTGAATTTACCTATGTCATCGATCTTAACCGCTACGCCCCCGTCTACGGCGAGGAATTCCGCAGCTATTTCAACCTGGGCAGCCACCTCAATCCCGCCGGATATATCTTCTCCGCCAAAATCATCGGCTCCTACATCGACTACATCATCCGCCACAACCCTGAAGACTTCAAGCAGGTAGGCTTCATCGGCACGCCCCACCACAGCAACAAGGCGAAGTGGTAATTTCCCCACGCTGACGGTAAACAGGAGGCTATCATGAAGATCAATCACGACATTCACACCCATACTCTGCTGTCTGCCTGCTGCCACGATCCCGCCGCCACGGTGGAAGCCTATGTCCGCCGCGCCGCCGAGCTGGGACACGCCGTCTTCGGCATCTCCAATCACCTTTGGGACGAGAAGGTGGAGGGGGCCAGCGCATGGTACAAGGGACAGATGATCAACTACGGCCTGCAGGCGCGGAATTGCGTCCCCGCCGATACCTGCGGGGTCAAAGTCAAGATCGGCGTGGAAACCGAATACTTCGCCGTCACCGACACCCTGGGAATGCTGGCCGACACCGCTGAGCGCTTTGACTATGTCCTGGTGCCCCACACCCATGTGCACATGAAGGGCACCGTCTGCCCCGATCCCGATGACGTTCTGGCCCGCCGCGCCGAGATGCGCCGTCGCCTGGCCGCCGCCATGCCCGAGCTGAACGAGGCGCAGGTCAAAAAGATGGTGGCCACCCTCCCTGTGGCCGAACTGCGTGAGCTGGCATATGCCGAGCCCACCGACCTGGCCCTCTTCTACTCCACCCAGATGATCAACTCCTTCGAGGCGCTGATGGAAAACAGCGAATTCATCAAGCTGGCCGCCCGGGTGCCCACCGTGATCGCCCATCCCATGCACGCCTGCTGCATCCCGCGCAATGAGTCGGTGGCCGCCAACCGCGCCCTCCGGGAAGAGGATCTCCGCCGCTGCTTCGGGAAGGCCAAGAAGCTGGGCATCGGCCTGGAGGTCAATGTGGGCTGCTTCAACGCCGAGAACGACTACGCCGACGAGGCCAACATCCGCACCATCCGCATTGCCCGGGATGTAGGCTGCAAGTTCACCTTCGGCACCGATGCCCACAGCGTCAAGGGGCTGAGCTCCATCACCAAGGGCGAGCGCATCTCCGAACTCACCGGCATCACCGAAGCCGACCTTTTCACCCCCGCCCTGGCGTAAAAATTGCACACAAAAAGGTGCCGCGCATTAGTGTGCTATCCTTAACGAAGAATAAATCTCGGTATATACCCGGAAGTCATGATGGCTTCCGGGTATATACTTTTCTTGCCCTTTCTATGCTACTCTATACCGTATCAGTCTGAATTCGGCTGAAAGGTGAAGTATATCACAATCGGGTTACCCGCCGTCCGTGAATACTTGACCTCTTTTTCATACACGAGTATCTTTCTCACAAACACTCGCAGCAGCTCGGGTGTCAGCTTCGGCATTTCAAGATATTCCTTGGCCTTGTCCATAAACTCCCGAATGCACTGCTCTCGCATATCCATTTCGTCAATACGCTCCGTGATGGATGCAATCTCCTGTTTCAGCTCTGCCTGCTCCTGTTCGTATCCGATTGCCATGGTGTCATATCGTTCTGCGGTGATTCGTCCGCAAACACGGTCTTCATACAGACAGCGAATAATATTGTCAAGCTCCTTGATACGGATTTCGATCCGTGTTTTTTCTTTTTCAGCTGTCTGATAGAACTTCTTTGCTTCTGCTTCACCGTTCTGTGTTGCCAGGGCGTAGAATTCATCGGGATTCTTACGGGCGAAAGAGGTTACCTCGCGGAGCTTCTCCAGGATGATTTGATCAAGGA
>SVTK01000013.1 GCA_015063805.1 Oscillospiraceae bacterium | reverse complement strand
CCTCCAGGAAACGAACGAGCTGCCGCTTAGGAGGCGACCGCTCTATCCTACTGAGCTACCGGGACGTATTCAAAAAATATTCAGTTTTCCGCCCCTCCAGGAAACGAACGAGCTGCCGCTTAGGAGGGGGCTATTATATCCATTTAACTATGCAGGCAAAGAGATAGGGGCGGACATCCGCCCCCATAGTATATCATAATTTCCCGCAAATTGCAAGTGCTTTTGCGCAATTCAGATCTGCTTCTTGATGCGTTCCAGGGCCCCCTTCTCCAGGCGGGATACCTGGGCTTGGGAGATACCGATCTCGGTGGCGATCTCCATCTGTGTCTTGCCCCGATAGAAGCGGAGATTGATGATCTTCCGCTCCCGTTCGCTGAGCCGCTTCATGGCCTCCCGCAAGGCAATATCCTCCAGCCAGGCTTCATCGGTGTTTTTATCGTCGCTGAGCTGATCCATCACATAGATGGAGTCCCCGCTGTCGCTGTATACCGGTTCGTAGAGGGAAATGGGCTCCACGATGGCCTCCAGCGCCCGCACCACGTTCTCCTTTTTTTCTCCCAACTCAGCCGCGATCTCGTCCACGCCAGGCTCGCTCCACTTAGCCTTGGTCATTTGTTCCCGTACCTGCAGGGCACGGTAAGCCAAGTCCCGCACCGAACGGCTGACCCGGATGGCGTTGTTGTCCCGCAGGTAGCGGCGCACCTCGCCGATGATCATGGGAACGGCATAGGTGGAGAACTTCACATCCAGATCCAGGTTGAAATTATCCACCGCCTTGATCAGGCCGATGCATCCCACCTGAAAGAGATCGTCCAGATTTTCCCGCCGTCCGGTGAACCGCTGGATAATGCTCAGCACCAGACGGAGATTGCCGTCGATCAGCTCCTGCCGCGCTTCACTGTCCCCTTCCTTGGCCCGTGCCAGCAGGCGGCGTTTTTCCTCATCGGTGAGTGTCTTCAGCTTTGCAGTGTTCACCCCGCAGATCTCGACTTTGTTATGATACATTCTCCCGCGCTCACTTTCTTTTTCCTGTGTACTTGCAAAGAAAGTATTGCCGCGGGCTCTCGCCTCTTATTCAGAAAAGCCTCGGTTGTTCACAGGGAAAAATCCCCAGTGCGCAATCTTTTTTCCCCGCCCGCTATGGACAGCGAGCCGTTTTTATGGTATACTGAAGAAAGAAAAAGAGGTGCCGAAGCACCTCTGACCTGACTGACAGTTTTATTTTCGCACCGCACATGCGGCAAAGAAGGCAATACTGCCGCTGAAGGCACACCACCCGGCGACTATGCCCTGCGTGTTTTCCTTCAGCACACGGGTCCATCCCCAATGGGGCAGCACGAAAAACGCCACCGCGTTATCCCGCACCTTGGCAAGCAGCTCATGCTCGATCTCGGCGTCCCGACACATCAGCACACACAAAACTGCCACGCTGCAGCTGGCAACGGCAAAAAGCAAGGGGCGATCCTCCCGCACAAAGCCAAGGATCAAGACACCAAGGGAAAAAATGATATACACCAAAGAATAACGGAAAAATTCAAGGGGCATCATCATCCGGAGGGGAATCTGATGGGGTGTGGCCTTGAGAAATATGTACCCTGATAACAGGAGCCACATGATCACGATCAGCATCAGGCTGCTTCTTTTCTTCCCGCTGTATTCCATGTGCACCTCCTGTGTCATGTTGAATTCGCTATTATTATACATAAAATCCGCGCAAATGTCAAGGATATCCATATACAATCGCAACAGAAGGAGATCATTATGCTCAACCGCATTTTTCTCATCGTACTGGACAGTTTGGGTGCCGGCGAGGCCCCCGATGCTGCCGCCTACGGGGACAGCGGCTCCCACACCCTGCGGGCTATCTGCCGTACCCCCGGCTTTTGCATTGACAATCTGCGCCGTTTGGGGATCGGCAACATCGACGGGCTGAATTTCCTCGGCCCAACGCCGTCTCCTTTGGCCGCCCATGCCCGTCTGCGGGAGTGCTCGGCGGGCAAGGATACCACCACGGGGCACTTTGAAATTTCCGGTGTCGTGATGCCCGCTCCCCTGCCCACTTATCCCGATGGCTTTCCCGCCGAAATTATTGAAGCATTCTCCCGGGAAACTGGCCGCGGGGTGCTCTGCAACCGCCCGGCGTCGGGCACACAGGTCATTGAGGAATACGGTGCAGAGCATATGCGTACCGGCGCGCTGATCGTCTACACCTCGGCGGACAGCGTCTTCCAAATTGCTGCGCATGAGGAGATCGTTCCCCCGGAACAGCTCTACGACTACTGCCGCATCGCACGCCGCATCCTTGTGGGAGATCACGGCGTGGGTCGGGTCATTGCCCGCCCCTTCATCGGTCAGCCCGGCAGCTTCACCCGTACCTCCGGACGGCATGATTTCTCCATTGAGCCGCCCTCAGTCACGGTTCTCGACCGCATGGCAGAGGCGGGGCTTGACACCATTGCGGTGGGCAAGATCAACGATATCTTTGCCGGCCGCGGCATCAGCCGTGCGCTGCCTACTGCGGGCAATGATGACGGCATGGAAAAGACCTTGGCTGTGGCCGGTGAAGACTGGCACGGGCTGTGCTTTGTGAATCTGGTGGATTTTGATTCTGCCTACGGTCACCGCAACGATGTGGAGGGCTACGGTGCCGCGTTGACTCGCTTTGACGCCTGGCTTGGCCGTTTCATGGAACAGCTGCGTGAGGGGGACGCTCTCATCATCACCGCCGACCACGGCTGTGATCCCTCCACCCCCTCCACCGACCACTCCCGTGAATATGTGCCCCTGCTGATCTATTCCCCTGCCCTTGCCCCGCGCAACCTCGGCACCAAGGACGGATTCTTCCGCATTGCCGCTACCTTAGCCGAGGCCTTTGGCCTGGAAAACGGCTGGGGCGAGCCGCTGATCGAACAAAATGCTTTTTGAAGGAGTACACCCATGACAAATCTCCAACCGCAAGCTCTGGTAGATGCCGCTGTCGCCGCAATGGCGCGGGCATATGCGCCCTATTCCCATTTCCGGGTGGGTGCCGCACTTCTCGCCGCCGACGGCAGAATTTTCTGCGGCTGCAACATTGAAAATGCTTCGTATCCCGTCACCATCTGCGCCGAGCGAGCCGCCCTCTCTGCGGCGGTCAGCGCAGGCGTTCGTGAATTTGCCGCGCTGGCTGTGGTGGGCGGTCACGAGGGGGTCCTGGGCGAGATCTGTACCCCCTGCGGGATCTGCCGCCAGGCCATTGCTGAATTCTGCGCCCCCGATATGCCGGTCTACCTGGGCCACGCTGAAGGATTCAAGACTCTTACCCTTGGGGAACTGCTTCCCTACAGCTTCTCGCTCATGGAGGACAAGAAGATATGACCATGTACGAACTGATTCAAGCCAAGCGTCGGGGGGAGTCCCATGACCGCGCGGCGCTGGAAATCCTGGTACAGGGCATCACCGACGGCTCTGTTCCCGATTATCAGCTCTCTGCCTGGCTGATGGCGGTCTGCTTCCGGGGGATGGATGCACGGGAAACCGCCGATCTCACCGCCTGCATGGCGGCATCCGGGGATTCAGTGGACCTTTCCAAATTCGGTACGCTTTCGGTGGACAAGCACAGCACCGGCGGCGTGGGGGACAAAACTACCCTCATCTTAGCCCCGCTGGTGGCTTCCCTGGGCGGGAAGGTGGCAAAAATGTCGGGGCGCGGCCTTGGTCACACCGGCGGTACCATCGACAAGCTGGAATCCATCCCCGGGTTCCGCACTTCCCTCTCCCCCGAAGAATTTTTTGCGCAGGTGGAGGAAATCGGCGTAGCTGTGGTGGGGCAGACAGGCAACCTTGCCCCCGCCGACAAAAAGCTCTATGCCCTCCGCGACGTGACGGCAACCGTGGACAGCATTCCCCTCATCGCCTCCTCGGTCATGAGCAAAAAGCTGGCCGCAGGAGCCCATTCCATCGTATTGGACGTCAAGGTGGGCAGCGGTGCCTTCATGAAGACCCGTGAAGAGGGCGAAGCCCTCGCCCGGGCTATGGTGGAGATTGGCCGCAGCTGTGGCCGGCGGATGCGCGCGCTGGTGACCAATATGGATCTTCCCCTGGGATACGCTATCGGTAATGCCCTGGAGGTAGCTGAAGCCGTTGAGATCCTGCAAGGCGGCGGATGCCCCAAGCTGCGGCAGATCTGTCTTGAGCTGGCCGCCAATATGCACGCCCTGGCCCATGATATTCCCACCGACCGGGCAGCCGAGGAAGTCCGGGATGCCCTGGACAGTGGACGGGCGTTGTCCAAGTTCACCGAGTGGATCGCGGCGCAGGGGGGCGACCCTGCCTGTGCCAAGGATCCCGCTGCGCTGGGGACAGCTCCTTGCGTCAAAACCGTTCTTGCCCCCAAGGCGGGATATCTGTCGGCCATGGATGCTGAGCGGATCGGTCGGGCCGCCATGCTGCTGGGTGCAGGACGGGCCGCCAAGGAGGATGTGATCGATCCGCTGGCCGGTATTCGACTCGCGGCCACCGTTGGCGATAAACTGGCGGCAGGGGATCCCGTTGCCACCCTGTACACCTCGGACGAGAAGAAAATTGCTTCCGCGGAAGCTGCCTTCATGGCTGCCCTCACCTTCTCCGACGAAGCCCCCGACCTGCTCCCCCTCATCTTCAGCGTGGTGGAGTGATCGGTTCAACCGCCGATAGAATATCCGCGTTTGCTTCAACGGACCGGTTATTGAAATCGCTTCTTTGCAATGGTATAATCAATTCAGCAAAGGAGGGTGGACAAATGAATATCGGCAAAACAATTTCTGAAAGACGCAGAGCACTGGGATTTACACAGCAAATATTGGCGGAGAAACTCAACATTTCCTTTCAAGCAATTTCAAAATGGGAGAACGGAACATCCTGCCCGGATATTGACCTTCTCCCACGGCTTGCAGCCGTTTTGAATCTCTCCATCGATGCCTTGCTGGGCTATCCGGCACGATCAATAACGGATTATGATCGGCGTTATGATGCAGAAGGCTATTACTGGGGCTTGGTGCCAAATCATCTTTGCTACGAGATCATGCGCATGAAACCGCCGGTCAAGCCGTACCGTGTGCTGGACATTGGCTGCGGCGAGGGCAAGGACTCTGTTTTCCTCGCGAGAAACGGCTACCGGGTAACTGCCTTTGATGCCGCAGAGAAGGGCTTATCCAAAGCCCGAACACTGGCTGAACACTGCGGTGTGAAGGTTGATTTCTTCAAAGCCGATGTCCGGGACTTCAGGCTGGACATCGCGTATGATATTATCTTTTCCAGCGGTGTGTTTCATTACATTCCGCCCGATGAGCGGGAGAAAGTGATTGACAATATCAAATCGCACACAAACCCGAGGGGACTGAATGTGATCAATGTGTTTGTCAAAAAGCCGTTTATTCCCACGCCTCCTGATGTGGAAGCCGATGAACTTATCGCCGGTGATTGGAAATCCGGCGAGCTGTTTGGTTTTTACCACGATTGGCTGCTGCACAGAACCGAGGAAAAAATCTTTGACTGCAGCAGCGGCGGCATCCCACACAAGCACTGCATGGATGTCCTGATCGCAGAAAAAGTTTGAAGACCGAAAAAGGTACCGTGCTGCCGCACGGTGCCTTTTTCAATTTTTTTGTTCTCAGCTATTGACAATCACGTGACTGCATGATATACTTATTACAGTCGATTGAATCACCTGCCCGAAAGGAGGCGCAATCTACATGAATATTTCTCCGCAAACAAATATTCCCGGTACAATTCTGCAAAAAAGTGCGATGGGGAATGTAACAGGACTCGAATTCCTGCATAAAATATTCTACATCTCGCAAGGGATCATGCTCTCTCAAATCCGGGAGATTGCCGGAATCGACGGCTCTACCCTGCAGAACTGGACCAAGCGCGGCTGGGTTGCCAACGCCCGGCTGAAAAAGTACAGCATGGAACAGCTCTCCCGTATTCTCATCATCAATATGCTCAGGGACTGTATGCAGCTGGATCACATTATTTTCCTACTCCGCTATCTCAACGGTGAGGACGAAGAAACGGCCATTATCCGTGAGTCCGAGCTCTATGACTGTATGTGCCGCATCATTGACGGCATGGCAGAAGATTCCCTTCCCGCCGGCGGTATGGCCGCAGTCATTGACGGGGCAATTACCCCCTACGCGAACCGGGTTGGCGCCGCAAAATCACGGCTGACCAAGGTGTTGGAAATTTTCACCGTGGCTTACTGTGCCGCCTCCATGAAAAAGCAGGCAGATGCGCTCTATTCCGCTCTGCTTTCCCGCTGACCTCAAGTTTATCCATTTTCCATCCGACTGAAAGGAGCTGTCTATGCTTAACTGGTGGAACGAGCTGATGCTCATACAGCAAATTTTTGCCCTGATCGCAATCCCCTCAAGTTTGATCCTGGTCATTCAGACCCTGATGCTGCTCTTCGGCGCGGGCGACAACGACATGGACGCCGACGTTGACACCGATGGTGACATCGACGTAGGAGACGATGGTCTTGCGCTCTTCTCCATTCGCGGTATTATGGCTATGCTCTGCGTGATGGGATGGAGCGCTGTGGCTTTGCTGGAAACCGCGCTGCCTCATATTGTATCGATCCTCATTTCCATTGTACTGGGCTTTGCCACCATGGTGGGCTTTGCTTACCTGATGAAGCTGGTGATGAAACTCCAATCCTCGGGCAACATCGATTACGGCAACAGCATCGGCCATGTGGCCCAGGTTTATATCCCCATCCCTCCCGCAGGAACTGCCAGCGGCAAGGTTACGCTGACTCTGCAGGAGAAGTACATCGAAGTCACGGCAATCACTACCGTCAACCAAACTCTCCCCACGGGCAGCTACGTCCGTGTGGTCTCGGCCGGTGAGGACGGTACCCTTGTCGTTGAACCCATCCAATAAAATCAAAATCACCAAAGAAAGGAATCACTGCTATGCCGCAAAACGGAATTAACCCTGCCATCATCGGTTTGGTGGTCGTCATCGCCCTTCTCCTCTTCACTACCCTCATCGTCGTCCTTTCCCGCTACAAAAAGTGTCCCTCGGATAAGGTCATGGTTATTTACGGTAAGGTGGGCACCAACAAGGACGGCACCTCCCGCTCCGCAAAATGTATCCACGGCGGCGCGGCCTTTATCTGGCCCGTCATCCAGGCGTATGAGTATCTCGATCTGACGCCCCTGTCCATCAGCGTGGATCTGACCAATGCCCTCTCCCGTCAGAACATCCGTATCGATGTTCCCTCCCGTTTTACCGTCGGTATCTCCACCGAGGTTGGCGTCATGCAGAATGCGGCCGAGCGTCTGCTGGGCCTGAAGCTGGTGGAAATCCAGGAGCTGGCGAAGGATATCATCTTCGGTCAGCTGCGTTTGGTTATCGCCACCATGGACATCGAGGAGATCAACACCGACCGCGACAAGTTCCTTGAAGCGGTTTCGGGCAATGTGGAAACCGAGCTGAAGAAGATTGGTCTCCGTCTGATCAACGTAAACGTCACCGACATCAACGACGAGAGCGGCTACATCGCCGCCCTGGGTAAGGAAGCCGCCGCCAAGGCCATCAACGATGCTAAGGTATCGGTTGCCGAGGCTGACCGTAACGGTGCCATCGGTGCATCCATTGCCGAGAAGGAACAGCGTATCAGCGTGGCAAAATCCGACTCCGAGGCAATCCGCGGTGAGAACGAAGCCAAGATTCAGATCGCCGATTCCGAGGCTAGCCGCCGTGAGCGCGAGGCAGAGTCCCTGAAACGCGCTACCGCCGCCGAGAATATTCAGGCCGCCCGTGCCCTGGAGGAATCCTACGCCGCTCAGCAGGCCGCTGAAACTGCCCGTGCCGCTCTGGAAAAGGCTCGCCTTGAGGCAGATGTTCTGGTCAAGGCTGAAATCGCCAAGAAGCAGAAAGAGCTGGAAGCTGAGGCCGAGGCTGAACAGATGCGCCGCAAGGCTCGCGGTGAAGCCGATGCCATCCTGATGAAGATGCAGGCTGAAGCCGCCGGTATGCGGGAGATCCTCTCCAAGCAGGCCGAAGGCTTCACCGAGATCGTCAACTCTGCCGGCGGCGAGGCAAGCGATGCCATCCGTCTCATGCTGGCCGACAAGATGGAAGAGCTCACCCGCATCCAGGTGGATGCCATCAAGAACCTCAAGATCGACAAGATCACGGTTTGGGACAACGGCGCAAATTCCGCAGACGGCAAGACCTCGACTGCCAACTTTGTGTCGGGCCTGATGAAGTCGGTTCCTCCCCTCAACGAAATCTTCGACATGGCCGGTATGCAGCTGCCTGAGTATCTCGGCAAAAAGGCCGAGGATGCTCCCGCAGAAGAGCCGACCGCCGAATAAGTAAACCCCGGGAAAACCTCCGCTTCGGCGGAGGTTTTCTCTTCCTTCTGCCATTTTTTTCGCACCGCTGACCGATCACCGCCGTCGTGCGTGTTATGGATGAAACCACAAAAAAGGAGGGATCCACATGAATGACCCAAACATGCGGCTGAGCAATGCCGAG
The DNA here is from genome assembly GCA_015063805.1 of Oscillospiraceae bacterium. Taxonomy (GTDB): domain Bacteria; phylum Bacillota; class Clostridia; order Oscillospirales; family CAG-272; genus SIG693. The sequence goes on along the minus strand of SVTK01000013.1, from coordinate 76,593 downwards.
TTGGCACTCCACCGTTGGGGAGACACGCTGTACCGCATCGCGTTGGGGATGCTGGCCAACCGCGCTGATGCTGAAGATGCCGTGCAGGAAACCATGCTTCGCTACCTTCGCCGTGCACCGCATTTTCGTGACACCGAGCATGAGAAGGCCTGGCTCATCACGGTTGCAATGAATCTTTGCCGGGATATGCTCCGTCGACGGAAGATTCGCAGTACCGTGGCACTGGATGCAGTGGCAGAGCTGCCTGCGGACGAGGACTGCAGCGAGGTGCTGGCTACGCTGGCGGCCCTGCCCCCTCAATCGCGGCAAATCATGCTGCTGCATTACGTAGAGGGTTATCCGGTAAAGGAAGCGGCACGAATGCTTGGCATCAGTGAATCGGCTGCCAAAATGCGCCTGAAAACTGGGCGCGAAAAATTCAAATTCGCGTATGCAGGAGGAGAAAGATCATGAATGAACGTTTTTTCCGAGAACTGCGGGAGCAGCGTCTTCCGAATGAAACACGGGCGCGGATCATGGCGTCCTGCCGCGCAGAAGCATCCCGCACGCGGCATCTGCCCCGCCGCACAGCAGGGATCATCATCGCCGCCGCGGTGATCACAGCCGCAACGCTGACGGTTGGAGCCATCGGATCGGCCACCGCATGGTTTGGCCTGCGCGGCAAAACGGAGTCGCATTTTGTCAACGATCCCGATATCGTCATCACACAGCCCGATGCGCTGGCAACCGTTGATACCGGCAATGCTTCGCCTCTGGAGTTTCGCTGTGATGCCGTCACCGGCGGCGGGAATCAGCTCTATCTCTCGCTGTCGCTGACCCGAACCGACGGCAGTGATGTTGTCTCGGTAGAAGACGGCGAAACGCTTCTTCACATCGACTTTCCCAATGCCGCTCTCACCTTTGCCGACGGTACCCAAAGAAAGGTCTACATCTCACCCCTGGGTGACAGCACCCCCGGCTGTGTCCACCTTGAAGGATCAGCCCTGCTCTACAACGCTGATCTCGTCCATATCGGTCAGACGGCCACGCTGACACCGGGCGAAATGCTGCTCACCTTGCAAATGGCCGACGGTGCCATCACCACCCGCCCCTTCGGTACCCCCGCCAAACCCATGTCCGTCTCGCTGAACTACCGGAATGACACGCTGGACAGCGAAATCACCCCCATCACCATTCACCGTGACGGCATTGTCATCAGCATGGACCACATCACCATGACCAACACCGAACTGACTCTCTCCGGCACCTGTGATGCCCCTGACGGCAGAGAAATGCCCTGGGTCGGCACGCTTTTAGACGAGGCTTATCTGACCCTGGCCGATGGTACCACGCTCCCCTGCGGCGGCAAAAACGGCTGCGGGACCATGCCCGATGGCAAATTTGTTTTCAACTGGCTGCTCGATAAAGCCATTGACACGGGCAAGGTCGTCAGCCTGACGCTGGACGGCCAGACTATCCCCCTGCAATAATTTCCGGCGGTGACGCAATGCGTCACCGCTTTTTCCTTGAATATTTACATTTCCGCCCCAAAATCCTGCCTTTCCCCTCTTGCAAAATTCGGGATTTTGTTATATAATAGAGTGAATGTGTATGGCTTGGTCTGTGCGCAAATTAATTGCATTGATCACGGGAAGATCTCCCCTTCCCCACGGAGAAATATGGAAAACATTCTTTTGCCCGTACAGAAAGAATACGACTTTGATGTCGCGGTCTGCGGCGGCGGAATGAGCGGCTTTGCGGCCGCTGTCTCGGCAGCCAGAACAGGTGCCAGAACGGTTCTCATTGAATCGGGCGGGTTCTTGGGCGGAACCGCCACCAAGGGCCTTGTGGGACCCTTCATGACCTGCTATGATGCGTTTGGGGGAACGCAGATCATCCGCGGTCTGTTTGACGAATTGAAGCAGGCTCTTCTTGCCGAGGGAGGCGCTGTCTCTCCGGCGGACTGTCACGGCGGTGACGGCTACAGCGGCTACCGCACCGGCGGCCACATCGGTGTCATGCCCTTTGATCGGGAGTCCCTCAAGCGGGTCACCGAGAAGATGTGCCTGGACGCCGGGGTAACCCTGCTCTACCATACTCTGCTGATCGGCTGTGAGACCAACGAAAATCGTATTTCCCGTATTTTCGCCGCCGACAGCAATCGGATTATTTCGGTGCGTGCCAAGACCTTCATCGACACCACCGGCTCCGCCGCCCTGGCCCACAAGGCCGGTGCTCAAACCATGCGGGGAAACGATGACGGCATTCTGCAAACCGCTTCCACCTTCTTCATCATCGACGGGGTGGACAAGTCGGTTCTGGATGAACATATGCGCACCCATACCGAAATGCGTGCGCGCTATTTCATGGATGAGATTGACGCCGGCAAGCGGGACGGCAGCTTCCCCTGCGGGCAGAATAAGCTGCGCATCTTTGAAAATCCCGACGACACCTGGACGGTAAACATGACGCAAATGGACGGTCAGCTCAACGAGCTGGACGGTGAGGCCGTCACGGTGGCAGAGATCGAACAGCGGCAGCAGATCATGCGGCTGATTGACTTCCTACGGAACCGCATTCCGGGGCTGGAGAACATCCGCCTGGTTGCCACCGCATCGGATATCGGGGTCAGAGAGAGCCGCCGCATAGTGGGCAAGACTCTCTTCTGCCTGGAGGATATCCAAAATGCCCACAAGTTTGATGACCGCATTGCGGTTTGTGCCAACTCGGTGGATATTCACCATAAGGATGGGGTCAAGTACATCGCGCACCAGACCGAAAACTATTACATCCCCCTCTCCTGCCTGATCTCCAACAACATCGACAACCTGCTCACCGCAGGCAAGAGTCTCTCCGCCGACAAGTACGCCTTTGCCGCAGTTCGGGTCATGCCCCCCTGCGTTGCCATGGGCGAGGCCGCCGGTGTCACCGCCGCCCTGGCCGCCGCCGCGAATGTTCCCGCCGCAGAAGTGCCTTGTGGTGAGGTACAACGCATCCTCTTGGAGAACGGCGCATATCTTGGATAAAAATTCCCGCTTCCCTGCGAACAGTAAGGAGGTATTATGCTTTCAGCCTTCAAAAATTACGCGATCACCTTTCTGATCGCCGCTGTCATTTTTTCGCTCATTGCCTTCGGCGTGGTGCAGATCGTCATGGACAGTCTCTCCGATTCATTCTTTGTAACGCCAAACGATCCGGAAAATCCCGACCATCCTACTGTCACCACCGTCCCACCGGAAACAGATCCCCCCGAGCCCCTCAACGGCTCATCCTTCAACATCCTGTTGCTGGGCGTGGATTATGCCCCTCACCGCTACTATGACTATGACCCCGATATGATGGCCGCTCTCGCCCCTGAGACCATGGAAGAAACGACGGGTGAAGGCGAAACCACCGATATTCCCCAAACAGTCGCACCGCCTGCCGACATCACAGTGGCCCCCGAGACCATGGCCCCGCCCGCCGAGATCACCGTAGCAGATGAGACCACCTCCGCCATTGATACAGGCAAGCTGATGCCCGACGGCTCCCTCTACTTTGAAGGCGGCTTTTTCTCGGAGGAATACCGCGCTGTCCAGACCGATACGATCCTGTTGGTTCGGGTGGACAAGGAACGCCGTCAGTTCACCTTTACCGCATTCCCTCCCGAAATGATCCTGACCATCGAAGGCCGACGCATGATGCTCCGGGATGTATTTGCCGAGTACGGCCTTGACTTCCTCATCCGCAAACTCAACGCAATGACCGGGCTGATAATCGATCGCCATGTCATTGTCAACGTAGAGCAGTTCCCTGAGATTGTTGACACTTTGGGCGGCATTACCTACAATGTCCCCTGCAACATGAAGTACGACGATTACAAGGGAAATCTGCACATCAACCTGTCTGCCGGCACACAGAAGCTGGACGGTGTTTCGGCCCTGCATATGCTGCAGTTCAACAAGTACACCGAGCCCAATCAGAGCCGCGTGAAAACCGCAGTCAACTTCGTGCGGGTCATGATGCAGAAGATGACCGATCTCTCCTATCTGCCCGAGGCGCCCAAGCTGTACGCGCAGATTAGAAGTCTGTTCATCTCCAACTTCTCCCTGCAGGACCTCACCGCCAACCTGGATCTGATTTTCAAGTACGGTGAATTCCAGCTGCTTGAGCTGTCCTTCCCCGGCAGCTATGTCACCGATGCCAAGGGAGACCGCATTTTCAACCCCAATCTCGAGGGTGCGCTGGATTACTTCAGCGACTACAAACGAATTTACGAATAAAATTTTTCAAATATACAACAGGAGACAACATCATGAACCAGAATGAAAAAACAATGGAAAAAATTGTCGCGCTGTGCAAAAACCGCGGCATCGTCTTCCCCGGCTCCGAGATCTACGGCGGTCTGGCCAACTCTTGGGACTACGGCCCCCTGGGCGTTGAGCTGAAGAACAACGTCAAGCGCGCCTGGTGGAAGAAGTTCGTGCAGGAGAACCCCTACAATGTGGGCCTTGACTCGGCAATCCTGATGAACCGCGAGGTTTGGGTTGCGTCGGGCCACGTTGCTACCTTCAACGATCCCCTCATCGACTGCAAGGCCTGCAAGATGCGCCACCGCGCCGACAAGCTGGTTGAGGAGTATGTCCGCGACAACAACATCACCGATGTGAACGTTGAGGCCATGGACGGCGAAGCTCTGCTGGCCTACATCCGCGAACAGAAGATCCCCTGCCCCGGCTGCGGCAAGTCCGATTTCACCGACATCCGCAAGTTCAATCTGATGTTTAAGACCCACCAGGGCGTTACCGAGGATAATCAGAATGAGGTTTACCTCCGTCCCGAGACCGCGCAGGGTATCTTTGTGAACTTCCCCGCTATCCAGCGCTCCACCCGCCGCAAGCTGCCCTTCGGCGTTTGCCAGATCGGTAAGTCCTTCCGTAACGAGATCACCCCCGGTAACTTCATCTTCCGTATCCGCGAGTTCGAGCAGATGGAACTGGAGTTCTTCTGCAAGCCCGACACCGATCTGGAGTGGTTCGCTTACTGGCGCAACTACTGCCACGAGTGGCTCAAGTCCCTGAACATCAAGGAGGAGAACCTCCGTCTGCGCGACCACGAGCCCGAGGAGCTGTCCTTCTACTCCAAGGCGACCACCGACTTCGAGTACCTCTTCCCCTTCGGCTGGGGCGAGCTGTGGGGTGTTGCCGACCGTACCAACTACGACCTCTCCCAGCACGCAAAGCACTCCGGCCAGGATCTCACCTACTTCGATCCCGAGACCAACGAGCACTACGTTCCCTATGTGGTCGAGCCCTCTCTCGGCGCTGACCGTATGACGCTGGCTCTTCTGGTTGAGGCATACGATGAGGAAGTCATCGACGAGGCGAAGAACGATGTCCGTGTTGTTATGCGCTTCCATCCCGCCATCGCACCCTACAAGGTTGCCGTTCTGCCTCTCTCCAAGAAGCTGTCCCCCGAGGCTATGGAGGTTTACACCATGCTCTCGAAGGACTTCATGACCGACTTTGATGAGACTGGTTCCATCGGTAAGCGTTACCGCCGCGAGGACGAGATCGGTACTCCCCTCTGCGTCACCTACGACTTCGACTCCAAGGAAGACGGCTGCGTCACCGTCCGCGACCGCGACACCATGGAGCAGGTCCGCATCCCGATCAGCGAGCTGAAGGCTTATGTGGCCGAGAAGATCGCGTTCTAATAAAGAAAAATATTGCACGATATACACGACAAAATGCCAGGGTGCTTGAAAAGCACCCTGGCATTTTGCTTATAAATTCAGGTTATTCTCAATTCATCAACTTTTTTTGAACGTTGGTATGCCAAATCCAAAAATTCATGTATCGTCAGATGCTCATAATCCCAATTCATTGGCTCTAAGGTCGTAGCACCTTGGTAGCCAGTGTGTGCAATTCTTCCCATGACATCTGACCAGTCAATCGCTCCATCAAAGGGAAGCTGGTGCTGATTTCGCATTCCGCCGTTATCGTGTAAGTGAATCGCCTTCAGACGGTTTCCATACAGCTGAAGCAAATCAACATCGGGTGAGTAATTGACATGGTGACAACTATCATAGCAAAATCCAACATTTGGGGACGAAAACCAGTCGAGCACCGTCGCCAAATTTTGAATATTCCCCAAATTTTCAAAGGCAATTTGAATATTCTCATCTTCTGCTATACAAATGATCTCTTCGAGTCTCTTCATACCCAAATCACTTATGGGATGAGAATCGCCGGGCAAATGAATTACCACTGTGGCAATTTCATACTGATGGCAATCCTTTACACATTGCACATACGCCCTCAAAACGCTGTCTCCCTGCAAATTATCCAAGGATAGACAGTTTTGTTCGTGAACGGGTGCATGGATATTCTCAATCTGCAGACCTGCATTTTTTGCCAGCCATACATCATCTTGATACCCATCACCGCGGCCGAACATATCGCTCCACCACAGCATTACACAATCAAAACCTGCATTTTTAATCAGTCTATATCTTTGCGCAAACGATATATCGTACCCCTTACCATACCCAAAGCAATCATAAATTCCAACCATATATGCCGCTCCATCTCCTCACGAAATCCCAGTCCTTTTTTTGAACAAGGGCTGACGCAAATGCGTCAGCCCTTTCGGTTGAACATTATTATGCCTTTGCGCGTGCGCGGTCAATGGCACGGTGGATGAGCTTAACGATCTCAACAATGGGAATGATGCAGAAGCCAAGGCCAATTGCGATACCGTACTCCATCAGATCGAGGTGTGCAAGACCAAATGCATTGCACAGGAAATCAACCTCCACCACGGCAGTGGTCAGCAGCAACGACAGCGCGCCTGCGCCCCACAGCCATGCATTCTGCGTCTTGAGGGTAAAGATCGAACCGCGGAGAGAACGCATATTGAATGCGTGGAAAATCTCGCACATAGACAGCGTCAGGAATGCCATGGAGGTGCCCAGCATCTCGGCGGAATAGGTGCCTGCTGCGATTGCTTCAGCGTGATGCACCGTAGCGAGGAAATCACGGCCGATGAAGTAGGAGATCAGCGTGATGGCAGTCACAAGCACACCCTGGTAAGCCACAGCTACGCCAAGTCCGCCGGCAAAGATACCTTCCTTGGAATCGCGGGGCTTGCGGGTCATGACATCGGCCTCGGGCTTTTCCATACCCAGTGCCAGCGCCGGGAAGCAGTCGGTGATGAGGTTGATCCACAGCAGGTGAACTGCGGCAAAGATCGAAACGCCAGAGGGCAGAATAATGGTCGCCAGCAGAATGGTCAGAACCTCGGAAAGGTTGGACGCCAGCAGGAACTGAATTGCCTTACGAATGTTGTCGTAAATGCGGCGGCCTTCAGCAGCGGCAGATACGATAGTGGCAAAGTTATCGTCGGTCAGAATCATATCCGCCACGTTCTTGGTGACGTCGGTACCGGTGATACCCATACCAACGCCAATGTCAGCGTTCTTGATCGAGGGAGCGTCGTTTACACCGTCACCGGTCATGGCCGTGACCTTGCCCTTCTTACGCCATGCGTTGACGATTCTGGTCTTGTGCTCAGGCTGAACACGGGCATAGACCGAGTAGTTCTCTACCGCTACGTCAAAATCCTCGTCCGAAATCTTATCCAGCTCCGAACCGGTGATGGCCTGGGAGGGATCGGTAATAATGCCAAGCTGGGTTGCGATTGCAACTGCAGTATCCTTATGGTCACCCGTAATCATAATGGGGCGGATACCGGCAGAGCGGCATTCATCAATGGCAGGCTTAACCTCGGGGCGAACGGGGTCAATCATGCCCACAAGGCCCACAAAGCAGAGGTCGTTCTCTACCGCATCGCTCTCATATGCGGCGGGCTCGGCATCCAGGGGCTTCTGCGCGGCAGCCAGCACGCGCAGTGCGCGGTCAGCCATGCCCTTGTTTGCACCAAGGATATCAGCGCGGATCGCGTCGGTCATTTCCACGACATTACCGCCCACCAGCGCATGGGTGCAGCGCTTGAGAACCTCGTCAGGTGCACCCTTGGTGAACTGCAGGAGGGAGCCATCGGTGGTACGATGAACCGTAGTCATCATCTTGCGCATGGAGTCGAAGGGAACCTCGCCCACACGGACATATTCGCCCTTCTGAACGTTCTTATCGTAGCCCAGTACATTTGCATAGTTGACCAGTGCGCACTCGGTGGGTTCACCCACAGCCTCGCCTGCATCGCGGTCGAACTCAGCATCCGAGCACATGGACATGGCGGTGGCAAGCAGAACCTCGTCCTCACCGTAATGCTCAACAACGGTCATTTTATTCTGGGTCAGTGTACCGGTTTTATCCGAGCAGATAATCTGCGTGCAGCCCAGCGTCTCCACTGCGGTCAGCTTGCGGATGATGGCGCTGCGGCGGGACATATTGGTCACACCGATGGAAAGAACGATGGTAACAACGGTGGCCAAGCCCTCGGGAATCGCAGCAACGGCGAGGGAAATAGCAGTCATAAAGGAATTGAGGATAGGTGCTGCACCGAAGCCATCCTTGATGATACCGATGGCAAAAATTACGACACAAATGCAGATAACCAAATAGGTCAGGATCTTGCTCAGCTGTGCCAGCTTGATCTGCAGGGGGGTCTTGCCCTCCTCTGCCTTTGCCAGAGCATCGGCGATCTTACCCATTTCGGTATCCATACCGGTAGCGGTTACCACAGCCTTACCGCGGCCGTAAACCACGGTAGAGCCCATGAAGACCATGTTCTTACGGTCACCCAGGGGAACATCCCCCTCTGCGTTCGCCGTCAGCTTCTCGACCTTCTTATCCACAGGCACCGACTCGCCCGTCAGAGCGGCTTCCTCGATCTTCATCGAGGCACACTCAATGATGCGGGCATCGGCAGGTACCGAGTCACCGGCTTCCAGGACGATGATATCGCCCACCACCAGGTCCTCACTCTTAACCGTAAACTGCTTACCGTCACGAATGACCTTGCTGGTTGCAGCGGCGATCTGCTGCAGTGCCTCAATAGCCTGCTCCGCCTTGCTCTCCTGAACGACGCCGAGAATGGCGTTGATCAACACAACAGCAAGAATGATCACAACATCAGTAGGGAACGCCCACGCGCCGTGAGAAATACCCTCGTAGATCTCAAGCCCTGCCGAGACAGCGGCTGCGACGATCAAGATGATGGTCATAGGCTCGGCCAGCTGCTTGAAGAAGCGATGAAGCATAGACTCCTTCTTCCCCTCGGCCAGCTTGTTCTTGCCGTTTTCGGCCAGGCGGCGTTCGGCCTCAGCAGCACTGAGACCATTCTCGGTGGTTTGTTTCTCTGTCAGAACTTCGCTTTGTTCCTTGAGATACTCCTTCATGAAAATTCCTCCAAAAATATTTTTTGCAATAAAAAAGCTCATATACAGCAAAACTGTATATGAGTCTCATTCCAAACGATAAACCAGGCAGCAGCGCCGCCATGATGTTGATTTATCAGGCATCGGGAATCCGACGCCGAATTACTCCCTCAACTACACAGTTTATTATAGCGCCGTTTTATGAACACGACGTATACGAATGTTTAATTTTTTGTTAAATAGAGGTTGCGCAAAACAAAAAGAGAATAGGCAGAAAACACTGCCTGCAAGGCAATCTTCACATCCTATTCTCTTCCCTGCGCAAAGCGGGGGTTTTGGTGGGCCTTCAGGGACTCGAACCCGGGACCGACCGGTTATGAGCCGGTGGCTCTAACCAACTGAGCTAAAGGCCCGTACCTATTTATTATACCCCATTTCCCTGTTTTTGTCAAGCCAATTACTCCAAAAAGCGAACAAAAGCAAACGCAAAAACAGACGCCTCCCGTGGGAGGCGTCTGCCGATGATTGAATTAGTCAACCAGCTTAATCAGTGCCATCTCGGCTGCATCGCCGCGACGGGGACCAAGCTTATAGATCTGGGTATAGCCACCAACGCGCTCTGCGTACTTGGGGGCGATTTCGTTGAACAGCTTGGACACAACTTCTTCCTTGGTGATATATGCCAGCGCTGCACGGCGAGATGCAAGAGTGTTCTTCTTGCCAAGGGTAATCATCTGCTCTGCGATAGAGCGGACTTCCTTAGCGCGAGTCAGGGTGGTCTCAATCGAGCCGTTCTCGAGTAAATAGGTCACCATGCCTCTCAACATCGCCTGTCTGTGCGCGGTGGGTCTGCCGAGTTTTCTGGTTCCGGGCATTGCAATTCCCTCCTTCTGCTGTAGATATAATACAAATTATTGCGCAATCGCAAGTAAGCAAACGGGCTTACTCCTCTTCCTTCTTCAGGTCGAGGCCAAGCGAATGCAGTTTGAAAATGACTTCTTCAAGCGACTTCTTACCGAGGTTACGGACCTTAATCATGTCCTCCTCAGTGCGGTTGGTCAAATCTTCGACCGTATCAATGCCTGCGCGCTTCAAGCAGTTGAAGCTGCGGACAGACATGTCAAGCTCCTCAATGGTCATCTCAAGGACTTTCTCTTTGATCGTCTCTTCACGCTCAACCATGATCTCTGCCTTCTTTGCCTCATCGGACAAGTTCACAAACAGGTTGAGATGCTCGTTGAGAATCTTGGCACCAAGAGAAATCGCTTCTTTGGCCGAAATGGTTCCATTCGTCAGAACCTCAAGTGTAAGCTTATCGTAATCGGTGATGTTACCGACACGAGTATTCTCCACCGTGTAGTTTACGTTGTAAACCGGGGTGTAAATCGAGTCGGTGTAGATCGTGCCGATCGGTGCGGAAGTAGTATTGCCCAGTGCTGCAGCAGCGATCTGCTTATTCTTCTCCTGGGAAACGTAGCCGCGTCCCACGTCGAAGGTCAGCTCCATAAAGAAACGGGCATTTTCACCAAGCGTCGCGATGTGCTGCTCGGGATTCAGGATCTCGAGGTCTGCATCCTGCTTGATGTCACCTGCGGTTACCGTGCAGGGACCGGTCATGTCGATCACCACGGTCTTGGGGGCGCCGCCGTAAAGCTTTGCCGTGATCCCCTTGACGTTCAGCACGATCTCAGTGACATCCTCCTTCACGCCGGGAACGGTCGAGAATTCATGGAGAACGCCGTCGATCTTGATGCTGGTGACAGCTACGCCGGGAAGAGAGCTGAGCAGAACTCTGCGCAGCGAGTTACCAAGCGTAATGCCGTATCCTCTCTCGAGAGGCTCGACGATGAACTTTCCGCTTTTCCCGTCATCGCTCAGATTAACTGTAGCAATATTGGGCTTTTCAATCTCAATCATTCCAAATAACCCTCCTATAGAATAATTTTGTTTGTTGCGGCCTGCGGATGCCCTTCCCTATCGGGGGGCCAAAGCCGCCGGGTTACAATATATTCATGCGCATTCCCCGTACTGCCTCACAGCATCGCGGACAAGCGCACCGGGGAGGCAATTACTTGGAATAGAACTCAACGATAAGCTGCTCTTCAACAGGAAAGTCAATATCTTCTCTGGTGGGGATTGCCACAACCTTAGCGGTCATGTTAGCAGCATCGAGTGCGAGCCACTTCGGAGGCTGAGCAACCGAATTGGTCTCAATGTTAGCCTTGATTCTTGCGTGGCCACGGCTGGACTCCTTAACAGCAACTACCATACCGGGCTTTACAAGGAAGCTGGGGATGTTGACCTTGCGGCCATCCACAGTGAAGTGTGCGTGGGTTACCATCTGACGAGCCTCTGCACGGGTCATGGCGAAGCCAAGGCGGTAGACCACGTTGTCAAGACGGCGCTCCATCAGGGAGAGGAGGATCTCACCGGTCTGACCGGTCATTCTCTCTGCCTTCTCGTATGCCAGACGGAACTGCTTCTCCTGAACACCGTAGATGAACTTAACCTTCTGCTTCTCCTTGAGGTGTACAGCATACTCGCTCTGCTTTCTGCGGACATCACTCTGAGAATGACGGATGGTTTCCGACTTAGAGCTGCCGGTATAGCCCATAGTTGCAGGAGAAATACCCAGCGTCTTGCAGCGCTTTACAATATTCTTTGCCATAATTATTCTCCTCCTTATGAATTAAACGCGGCGGCGTTTTGGGGGACGGCAGCCGTTGTGGGGGATGGGGGTAACATCACGGATGAGAGTGATGCTCATGCCGACAGCCTCGAGGGCGCGGATAGCAGACTCACGTCCGGGACCGGGGCCCTTAACGTAAACCTCAACGGACTTCATGCCGTGCTCCATTGCAGTCTTTGCAGCGGTCTCAGCAGCGGACTGAGCAGCGAATGCGGTGGACTTTCTGGAGCCCTTGAAACCAAGCTCACCGGCGGATGCCCAAGAAACTGCGTTGCCCTGAACATCGGTGATGGTGATGATGGTGTTGTTAAAGGTGGACTGAATATGCACAGCACCCTTTTCGATATTTTTGCGCTCGCGGCGCTTCTTAATAACCTTCTTAGCGGTCTTAGCCATCGATTCAGTTCACTCCTTTACTTCTTCTTGTTTGCAATGGTCTTTGCGGGACCCTTGCGGGTTCTTGCGTTGGTCTTGGTTCTCTGGCCGCGAACGGGGAGACCCTTTCTGTGACGGATACCGCGATAGCAGTTGATCTCGACCAGACGCTTGATGTTCATGCCAACCTCACGGCGGAGGTCACCCTCAACAGTGTAAGCGTTCTCGATCTCGTCACGGAGCTTTGCGACTTCTTCTTCAGTCAGATCCTTTGCGCGGGTATCAGGATTGATACCGGTCTTCTCGAGGATCTTCTGTGCGCTGGTTCTGCCAATACCGTAAATATAGGTAAGGGCGATTTCAACGCGCTTCTGGTTCGGAATATCTACACCAGCAATACGTGCCATTCTGTATATTCACCTCTCATGTCTTAATGTGACCCTAACGGTCATGTGATGCATCGGCCTCAGCCGTGCATTAACCCTGTCTCTGCTTGTGCTTGGGGTTCTCGCAGATCACCATGATCTTACCTTTTCTCTTGATGATCTTGCACTTCTCGCAAATCTTTTTGACAGACGGTTTAACCTTCATGTTTAGACCAAACCTTTCTTACTTATTTCGCGCGCCAGGTGATACGACCCTTGTTCAGATCATACACCGAGACCTCGATGGTCACGCGGTCACCCGGCAAAATTCGGATATAATTCATGCGCAGCTTTCCGGAGATATGTGCGGTCACAATATGCTCATTCGGCAGCTTCACCTTGAAGGTTGCGTTAGGCAGTGCTTCGACTACCACACCTTCAAATTCGATAACATCGTCCTTAGGCAGAAGAATCCCTCCTATGCGTTTGCATCTGCATTTGCATTGTCAATTCGTTCAAATTGCATCAGACGGGCGAACAGCACCGCATCCCGCAGGCTGTTGTCCGCAAGCATCTGCGCCAGTTCCCTGTCCTGCGGACAGAGGACACGCAGGTGTCTGAGTTTCTTTCGTTTGGGCTGTGCAAGTCGGCGCAGCCTGCCATCCGCGATCCAAACGTAGCCGCCGGTCTCGCCCGAGTCTTCCTCGACCGCAACCACAGCGAAGATACGTTTGGCATCGCGTCCGGCAAGGGAACGCACGATGCAGCCCACATATGCCCCCGATCCCTGCATAGGCATCAGTCTACCTGAGTCAGGTTGATCACACCGTCAGGCGTAAGCGCGACTGTGTTCTCGTAGTGCGCGGACAGGCTGCCATCCTCGGTCACGACCGTCCAGCCATCATCCAGCTCGCGGACGAGGTGGGTGCCGATGTTGATCATCGGCTCGATGGCAAGGGTCATGCCGCAGCAGATACGAGGTCCGCGGCCGGGGGTACCGAAATTGGGAACATCGGGCGACTCATGGAGATCGTGGCCGATACCGTGGCCGATATACTTACGGACCACATGGTAGCCGGCCTGGCGGACACAGCCCTCGACGGCGGCACCGATATCACCGATGCGGTTGCCATCTTTGAACTGTTCCACCGCGCGGCGGAAGCTTTCCTCAGCGGCGGCGATCAGGCGTTCGGCCTCGGGGCTGACCCGCCCTACCGGAATGGTACGGGCGCTGTCGCCGTGGAAGCCATCAATGAACGCACCCACATCAATTTTGACAATATCGCCCTCTTCGAGGATCCGCTTGGCTGACGGGATCCCGTGGATGACCTCATCATTGATGCTGATACACGCGCTGCCGGGAAAACCGGCGTAGCCCAGGAAAGAGGGCTTGGCACCTGCCCTTTCGATGTAAGAGCGAATTACATCGTCCAGGTATTTGGTGCTGACGCCGGGTCTGACGTGCTCACGCGCAGTAAGCAGCGCCTCTCCCGTAATACGGCCGGCCTTTTTCATGGCCTGGATCTGAGTCGCGTTTTTGATTTGAATCATGGATTTCTGCCTCAAGCCTGCTCGGTCTGCAACGCTGCAAACACAAGCGCGGTTGTATCCTCAACCTTCTCCTGGCCAACCACAGTACGGAGCAGGCCGCGCTCTGCGTAGAACGCCTTCAGCGGCTCAGTCTGTGCGTGGTAGGTCTCAAGGCGATTGAGAACGGTTTCGGGCTTATCATCCTTGCGAATGATCAGCTCCTTACCGCATTTGTCGCAGACATCTGCGGTTTTAGGCGGATTGTAGGCGACGTGGTAGGATGCGCCGCAAGCGGGGCATACTCTTCTGCCGCTCATCCGCTCAACGATGACACTGTCATCGACCTCGATGCTCAGCACCACGTCGATCTTCACGCCAAGGGTCTCAAGGGCCTCGGCCTGGGGAATCGAACGGGGGAATCCATCGAGGATGAAACCGTTCCGGCAGGTGTCGGAAGCAAGATGTTCCTTCACGATGCCGATCACGATATCATCGGGCACCAGCTGACCGGCGTCCATATAGGACTTCGCGGTCATGCCGAGCTCTGTTCCTGCGCTGATCGCGCCGCGCAGAATCTCACCCGTCGAAACGGCAGGGATCTGATACTGCGCTGCGATCTTCTCAGCCTGCGTGCCTTTGCCGGCACCGGGAGCACCCATCAAAATCAATTTCATTGGGAGTTCCTCCGTAGGCTTATTCAAGGAAGCCCTTATAGTGGCGCAGGCTCATCTGTGCCTCAAGGTCGCGGGTGGTCTCGAGAGCGACACCGACCACGATCAGCAGCGAAGAGCCGCCGAAGGCAAGACCTGCGAACTGTCCGCCGGAGACCATGTTAATGATCATCGGGAAGACTGCAATAACGCCGAGGAAGATTGCACCGATCAGGGTGATGCGATTAAGCACACGGGTGATATACTCGGTGGTGGGACGACCGGGGCGAATGCCGGGGATCGAACCGCCGTTCTTCTTCAGATTATTGGCCACCTCAACGGGGTTGAAGGAGATCGCAATATAGAAGTAAGCGAAAGCGATGATAAGAGCGAAGAACAGGATTGCGTAAACGGGAGAGGTGTAGTTGAAGAAGTTGTTCACACCACTCCAGAACTTGCTGTTGGGGAAGAATGCAGCAATGGTCGCGGGAATCGCCACGATCGAGTTTGCGAAGATGATAGGCATAACGCCGGACATATTCAGCTTGATCGGGAGATTGGAAGCCTGACCGCCGTACATCTTACGACCGACAACCTTCTTTGCATACTGGATCGGAATTCTGCGCTCACTGTGGGTCATGAAGACAACGAAGCCTACCACAGCCAGAGTGATTACGAGAGAAAGGATAACCAGCAGCAGACCGATGATCGAGAACTTGCCGTCCTTGAACATCATATACCAGAGAGAGGAGACCAGCGCGGGACCGCGGGAAACGATACCGGCAAACAGGATCATGGAGATACCGTTGCCAATGCCGTTCTCATTGATCTTCTCAGCAAGCCACATGACCAGTGCAGCACCTGCACAGTAGCAGGCGATGATAACGATCAGGTGGAATGCGTTGGTACCGGGAACCAGCATCGACTGACCGTTGATACCGTTCTTGAGGAACAGCGCGTAACCGATAGCAGTAATCAGAGCAAGACCAACGGTTACCAAGCGGGTCAGTGCAGTCAGCTTCTTCTTACCCTCGTCACCCTCCTTGGCAAGACGCTCAAGGGCGGGGATGGCAATGGTCAGAAGCTGAATGACGATGGAAGAAGTGATATAGGGGGATACACCCAGTGCAAACAGAGTTGCACGGGCAAATGCATCACCCGACAGGATGTTGAGATACTGGAAGATGGATCCAGCAGCTGCTTCGTTGAACGAGTTCATGACGTCTGCGCTGACGTAAGGAACGGGCAGCACAGAACCAATGCGGTAAAGTATGACGATAACCAATGTGAAGAGGAGCTTGGACTTAAGTTCCGGTACCTTCCAGGCATTCTTTAACGTCTGAAACACTTATACCACCTCAGTCTTTCCACCTGCTGCTTCGATCTTTTCTTTAGCGCTAGCCGAAAAGACAGCTGCGTTGACGTTCAGCTTCTTGGTAATCTCACCGTTGCCGAGAACCTTCAGACCATCATAAGCCTTACGGATGATCTTCTTCTCGAGCAGAGTTGCGAGATCAACGGTGTCACCGTCATTGAAACGCTCGTTGAGGGTGCAAACGTTGATGATTGCATACTCTTTTGCGAAGTAGTTGTTGAAACCTCTCTTGGGGTGCTTGCGGTAGAGGGGGAGCTGACCGCCCTCAAAACCGGGTCTTACACCGCCGCCGGAGCGAGCGTTCTGACCCTTGTGGCCCTTACCTGCGGTCTTGCCGTTGCCGGAACCGGGGCCTCTGCCTTTGCGCCACGCCGGCGTGTTGGAGCCGGGAGCGGGTGAAAGTTCATGGAGCTTCATGCGTATTCCTCCTTTTAGACATTTTCAACCGCAACGAGGTGCGAGATGACTTTGATTTTGCCGGCGAGAACTGCGTCATCGTTGTGGATGATGCTGTCGCCGATCTTTACCAGACCAAGGGACTTGGCGGTTGCCTTCTGGTTCGGCTTTGCGCCGATCAGGCTCTTAACAAGGATAACTTTCTTTTCCATTGTCATGCCCTCCTTAACCCTTAACCTGCTCAACGCTGATGTCGCGGAGCTTAGCCACGTCTTCAACGCTGCGGAGTGCCTTCAGACCCTCAATGGTAGCCTTAGCCACATTGGTGGGGTTGTTGGAACGAAGGCTCTTTGCACGGATGTTCTTGATGCCGGCCATCTCGAGGACGGTACGAACGGTGCCGCCTGCGATGATACCGGTACCGGGAGCTGCGGGCTTGAGCAGCACGCGGGCTGCGCCGAACTCACCGATGACCTCGTGCGGAATGGTGGTATCCTTAAGGGAAACCTGAATCATGTTTTTCTTAGCGTCTTCCTCGCCCTTGCGGCAGGCTTCCTGAATTTCGGCTGCCTTGCCGAGGCCGCATCCAACGTGACCGTTCTCGTCACCAATAACCATGATAGCAGCAAAGCGGGCTACGCGGCCGCCCTTAACGGTCTTGGAAACACGGTTGATCGCTACCTGCTTGGCCTGCTTGAGGTCGAGGGTAGCAGGGTCAAAATTCTTTGCCATGTTATTCCTCCTGAAATTTGTTCGGAAAAGTGTTTTCTCGAACAGTGTACAAACCGGACTCAGAACTTCAGGCCGCCCTCGCGAGCGCCGTCAGCCAGTTCCGATACACGTCCATGATAAAGGTAACCGCCGCGGTCGAACACGATCTCGGTGATGCCCTTTGCTGCTGCGCGCTCTGCGATGGTCTGGCCGACCTGGCGAGCTGCAGCCTTGTTGCTGCCGATTCCCTCGAAATCCTTCTCGAGGGTGGAGGCGGATACAAGGGTTACGCCCTTCACATCATCGATGATCTGAGCGCTGATATTAGCGTTGGAGCGGTAAACAGCCAGGCGCGGCTTCGCAGCAGTACCCGAAATCTTCGCTCTAACTCTCTTATGTCTCTTAAGACGCTGCTTATTGCTATCAATTCTGGAAACCATTCTTGTCCCCTCCTTTCATTATTTACCGGTCTTACCGGCCTTACGGCGAATGCGCTCGTCGGAGTACTTAACACCCTTGCCCAGGTAGGGTTCAGGGGGTCTCTTGCTTCTGATCTGCGCTGCAATCTCACCAACGATCTGCTTGTCGATACCGCGAACGATAATCTGGTTGGGGTTGGGAACATCAAAGCTGATGGTCTCATTCTCCTCAAAGTGGATGGGGTGAGAGTGGCCGAGGTTGAGAACCAGGGTCTTGCCCTGTTTGGCTGCCTTGTAACCGACACCGACGATATCCAGGGTCTTGGAGTAACCGTTGGTTACGCCCTCAACCATGTTTGCCAGAAGGGTGCGGGTCAGGCCATGGAGTGCGCGGTCGTTCTTCTCGTCAGAGGGACGCTCGACGGTGATCACTGCGCCTTCCTGCTTGATGGTCATGTTGGGAGCGAGCTGCTGGGTCAGGGTGCCCTTGGGGCCCTTGACGGTAACGAGGTTATTGTCAGCAATGGTGACAGTAACACCTGCTGCAACTGCGATGGGTTTCTTACCGATTCTAGACATCTTCTCTACCTCCCATTACCAGACGAAAGCAAGGACTTCGCCGCCGACGTTCAGCGCACGAGCCTTCTTGTCTGTCATGATACCCTTGGACGTGGAGACAATCGCGATCCCCAGACCGTTCATTACACGAGGCATATCCTCGCAGCCTGCATAGATACGCAGACCGGGCTTGGACACGCGGCGCAGGCCGCGAATGATCTTCTGCTTACCGGGAGCGTACTTCAGGGTGATGCGAATAACGCCCTGCTTACCGTCCTCGATGACGGTGTAGCTCTTGACATAGCCCTCAGCGACAAGGATGTCGGCGATCGCCTTCTTCATTTTGGATGCGGGAACGTCAACAGTTGCGTGCTTTGCATCGTTCGCATTTCTGATTCTGGTGAGCATATCCGCGATTACATCTGACATTTGCATAGTTTTTATCCTCCTTATGCAAGTAAATATTCTTGCTGCCGGGTCTCCCCGACGGCTGATCGGCGGTTAAAACAGAGCGTAGACTCTGTTTTCCTGCCGATAGTTTGGAGCCGTCCATACCGGACGGAGTATCACAACCCGGGTTGCCCCGGAGAATGTGTTTTACCAGCTTGCCTTCTTCACGCCGGGAATCTCGCCCTTGTAGGCAAGATTACGGAAGCAGATACGGCAGATGCCGTACTTGCGCATATAGGCATGGGGGCGGCCGCAGATCTTGCAGCGGTTGTACTCACGGGTGGAGTACTTCTGCTTTTTCTGCTGCTTCAGGATCATAGAAGTCTTTGCCATTTCTCTTTCCCCTCCTTATTTCGCAAAGGGAGCGCCCATCAGGGTAAGCAGCTCTCTTGCTTCTTCATCGGTGTTGGCCGTGGTGACGAACACGATGTCCATACCGCGGATCTTCTCAACCTTATCGTACTCGATCTCGGGGAAGATCAGCTGTTCCTTCAGACCGACGGAGTAGTTACCGCGGCCGTCGAAGGCGTTGGGATTGATTCCCTTGAAGTCACGGACACGAGGAAGTGCGAAGTTGAAGAATCTGTCCATGAACTCATACATCTTTTCGCCGCGGAGGGTAACCTTCGCGCCGATCTTCATGCCCTCACGGAGCTTGAAGTTTGCAATCGACTTCTTTGCATAGGTGGGAACTGCCTTCTGACCGGAGATCAGGGACAGATCCGCGATGATGGTGTCGATTACCTTTGCGTTCTCCTTCGCGTCGCCTGCGCCCACGTTGATGACGATCTTGTCCATCTTGGGGATCTGCATGGGGCTCTTGTACGCGAACTTCTTCATCAAAGCGGGAGCAACGTCATTGACATACATTTCTTTCAGTCTAGGTGCCATTTCTCGTTACCTCCACTCAAATTTCCTGTCCGCACTTAGCGCAGACGCGGATCTTCTTGTCACCGTCGATCTTAGCCTTGGTGCGAACGCCCTTGCCGCACTTTTCGCAGTACAGCTGGACCTTGGATGCGTAAATTGCTGCGGGAGTATCGACGATACCGCCGGTCTCGCCCTGCTTGCGGGGCTTGACATGCTTGTGGGCAACGTTCACACCCTCAACGATAACCTTGTCTTCCTTGGGGGAGACAGCGATTACCTTATGGGTCTTCAGTGCGCCCTTCTCGTCCTTCTTCTCCTCATACTTACCTGTAAGAAGGATTACAGTATCACCTGTCTTAATCTTCATTCCAAGTTACCTCCTTACAGAACTTCGGGAGCGAGGGAGAGGATCTTCAGATAATCCTTCTCACGGAGCTCTCTTGCCACAGGCCCAAAAATACGGGTACCTCTGGGATTCTTATCTTCCTTGATGATAACGGCAGCGTTCTCATCAAACTTAATGTAAGAACCGTCGGCGCGCTTCAGGCCCTTGACGCTTCTTACGATGACAGCCTTGACGACCTCGCCCTTCTTAACCTGACCACCGGGCGCAGCCTTCTTGACACACGCGACTACGACATCACCGATGTTTGCGTAGCGACGGCCGGTGCCGCCGAGTACGCGAATGCACATCAGTTCCTTCGCGCCGGTGTTGTCGGCAACCTTCATTAACGACTGTTGCTGAATCACTGTTGCGTTTCCTCCTTTTCAATACGTATTTTGACGTATTTACTGTATCGCTTTACAAGTGTTGGTTTTAATTACTTTGCCTTCTCGATGATCGAGACGAGTCTCCATCTCTTGGTCTTCGAGAGCGGTCTGGTTTCCATTACGCTCACCTTATCGCCGATGGTGCACTCGTTGTTCTCGTCGTGCACATGGATCTTGGTGGTGCGCTTAATGATCTTCCCGTATACGGGGTGAGCGACATTGTCCTCAATGGCAACGACGACGGTTTTGTCCATCTTGTTGCTGACGACGAGACCCACGCGGGTTTTTCTCAGGTTACGTTCTTCGGTCATGACTCAGTCCCCCTTATGCATTCTTTTCGTGGAGAACGGTCATCACGCGAGCGATATCGCGCTTAACGTCCACGATCTTGTGCGGGTTATCAAGCTGGTTGATCGCGTGCTGAAAGCGGAGATTGAAGAGCTCAGTCTTCAGCTCCTTCAGCTTTGCATTCAGCTCTTCGGGAGTCATTTCTCTGATTTCCTTTGCCTTCACAGCTTATACCTCCCCAGCTTCTTTCTTCTGCGATTCCTTGGTCACAAACTTGCACTTGATGGGCAGCTTGTGGGATGCAAGGCGCATTGCTTCCTTTGCGACATTCTCAGCAACGCCGTCCATCTCGAACATAACGCGGCCGGGCTTAACAACAGCCACCCAGTACTCGGGCGAACCCTTACCGGAACCCATTCGGGTCTCAGCAGGCTTCTCAGTGATGGGCTTGTCGGGGAAGATCTTGATCCAAACGTGACCGCCACGGCGAATGTAACGCGTCATTGCGATACGGGCAGCCTCGATCTGGTTACTGGTGATCCAAGCGGGCTCAAGAGCGACGAGACCGTACTCACCGTTGCTGATGGTGTTACCGCGAGTTGCGATACCCTTCATGCGACCGCGCTGTACGCGACGGTACTTTACTCTCTTCGGCATTAACATTATCGTCTGCCCCCTTCCCCTCTGGTGTGGTTGTCGCGGCGGTTGTCGCGGCGGTCACCGCGGCGGTTGTCGCGGCGGTTGTCGCGGCGATCCTGACGAACCTCAGGACGCTGAGCTGCGACGCGGTTTACCTCGGAGAGGACCTCGCCCTTGTAAATCCATACCTTGACGCCGATCTTACCGTAGGTGGTGTTAGCCTCCCAGAAGCCGTAGTCGATGTCGGCACGGAGGGTCTGCAGCGGAATGCTGCCTTCATGATAGTGCTCGTTTCTCGCGATTTCCGCGCCGCCGAGACGGCCGCCGCAGGAGATCTTGATACCCTTTGCGCCGAGACGCATGGTACGAATGATCGACTGCTTCATTGCACGGCGGAAACCGATTCTGCGCTCGAGCTGAGATGCGATGTTCTCTGCAACCAGCTGAGCGTTCATGTCGGGCTGCTTAACCTCAACAACGTTGAGGGATACAGGCTTGCCGACCATCTTCTCCAGAGCAGTTCTGTACTTTTCGATCTCAGAACCGCCGCGGCCGATTACCATACCGGGCTTCGCGCAGTGAATGAAAACGCGTACGCGCTTTGCATCACGCTCGATCTCGATCTTCGGTACGCCTGCAGCCTGGAGCTCTTTCTTCAGATATTTTCTGACATTGTAGTCGGATACGAGAGTATCGCCGAAGGTTTCGTCCTTCTCATACCATCTCGAATCCCAGTTCTTGATTACACCCACACGGAGACCGTGGGGATTAACCTTCTGACCCATTTAGCTTTAACCTCCTTTGCTCAGTCTCTCTCTTTGACCGCGATGGTCACATGGCTGGTTCTCTTCAGGATTCTGTCTGCGCTTCCCTTTGCTCTGGGCATGATTCTCTTCAGAGTCGGGCCGGGGCATACGAAGCACTCAGACACGTAAAGCTTCGAGACGTCCATGCTGAAGTTGTTTTCTGCATTTGCGATTGCACTTCCCAGCAGTTTGATCAGGTATTCCGATGCGCTCTTGGGCGTGTTCTTCAGAATAGCCATGGCGGTTGCAGCATCCTTACCTCTGATCAGGTCGAGAACGATCTTAACCTTGCGCGGGGAAATTCTTGCATACTTCAGATATGCTTTTGCTTCCATTTGTATGATTCCTCCCTTTGCAATTATTTACCGTTGTTAGACGTCTTGGAGCCTGCATGGCCCTTGAACGTTCTGGTGAGTGCAAACTCGCCAAGCTTGTGTCCGACCATATCCTCGGTTACATAAACCGGAACGTGCTTCTTACCGTCATGAACAGCGATGGTGTGACCGACGAATTCCGGGAATATGGTAGACGCGCGGGACCAGGTCTTGAGAACTTTCTTTTCGTTCTTCGCGTTCATGGCCTCAACACGTGCAAAAAGCTTTGCTTCTACATAAGGTGCTTTCTTAAGGCTTCTGCTCATCTTATATTCCCTCCTTACTTAGCATTTCTGCGCTTTACGATGAACTTATCCGTTCTTGCCTTCTTATTTCTGGTCTTATAACCCAGAGCAGGCTTACCCCAGGGGGTAACAGGCGAAGGACGGCCGATGGGCGAGCGGCCCTCACCACCACCGTGGGGGTGGTCGCAGGGGTTCATCACGGAACCGCGAACAGTGGGACGGATACCCTTATGACGGGTCTTACCGGCCTTACCGACCTTAACAGTCTCATGCTCGATGTTGCCGACCTGCCCGATCGTTGCCTTGCAGTCAAGGCGGATGATGCGAACCTCACCGGAAGGAAGGCGAACCTGCGAGATGCCGTTCTCCTTGGAGATGAGCTGAGCAGCAGCGCCTGCGCTGCGAACCAGCTGACCGCCCTTGCCGGGATAAAGCTCGATGTTGTGAATGAAGGTACCAACAGGGATGTTCGCGATCGGCAGAGTGTTGCCGGGCTTGATATCCGCATCCGCACCGGTGTAAACGGTATCGCCGTCCTTGAGGCCTACGGGAGCGATAATGTAGCTCTTTTCGCCTGCCTCGTTCTGAAGGAGAGCAATGTAAGCGGTTCTGTTGGGGTCGTACTCGATACCGATGACCTTTGCAGGAGCCTCAGAGCCGCGCTTGAAGTCAACGATACGGTACTTGATCTTGTTGCCGCCGCCGCGATGGCGAACGGTGATGCGGCCATAGCTGTTACGGCCTGCGTTCTTTTTCTTAATGACAATCAGGCTCTTCTCAGGAGTAAACTTGGTTACTTCCTCGAAGGAAGGAACGCTCATGTGGCGTCTGGCCGGAGTTGTCGGCTTATACTTAATGGTAGGCATTTTTTCTTATTCCTCCCAACTTAGTTCATGCCGTCAAAGAACTCGATGGTCTTGGAATCAGCCTTGAGCGTAACAATAGCTTTCTTCCATGCAGCAGTGTAGCCTGCGTGCACGCCGAGTCTCTTCGGTTTTCTCTTCATGTTGATGGTATTAACGCTTGCAACCTCAACCTTGAACATCTCCTCAACTGCAGCTGCGATCTCGGACTTGGTTGCGGTCTTGAGGACCTTGAAAACGTACTTCTTCTCTGCCATCATGTCCATGCTGGCCTCAGTGATGACCGGCTTGATGATGATATCCTGTACAGTCTTCATTATGCGAACACCTCCTCGATCTTTTCCACAGCAGCGCGGGAGATAACCAGCTTGCCGCTGTTGAGAATGTCATAGACATTCACCGTGTTCCACTGGCAGGTCTGCACACCGGGGATGTTGGCACAGCTCTTGATCACCATCTGATCCATTTCAGGAAGAACGATGAGAGCCTTTCTGTCAGCACCGACAGCGCTCAGCATAGCAGCCATGGTCTTGGTCTTGTATTCAGCCGTCTTGATCTCGTCGATCACGATCAGTTCACCTGCAGCGACCTTCGAAGAGAAGGCACTCTGCAGAGCGATGCGCTTAACCTTCTTGTTCAGGGACATGGTGTAGCTGCGAGGCTTGGGGCCCAGCGCGATACCGCCGTGCGTCCACTGAGGAGAACGGGTGGAACCCTGTCTTGCACGACCGGTACCCTTCTGTCTCCAGGGCTTCTTACCGCCGCCGGAAACCTCAGAGCGGGTCAGAGTAGACTGAGTACCCTGTCTCTGGTTGGCCAGATAAGCCTTAACCGCGGTGTGGAGGACAGGACCGTTCACTTCTGCGCCAAAGATGGCATCGGAGAGGGCGATCTCGCCAACCTCCTGACCGGCCATATTCAATACTTTTACGTTCGGCATTGTTATTCCTCCTTCCGTTTATGCTTTGACCGAGTCGCGGATGAACACGATACCGCCGCGAGCACCGGGAACGGCGCCCTTGATGGCGATGAGGTTCTTCTCTGCGTCGATCTTGACAACATTGAGATTGAGAACAGTTACCTGCTCGCTACCGTAATGACCGGGCATCTTCTTGTTCTTGTAGATGCGGGAGGGGGTGGAGTTTGCGCCCACCGAACCGATGTTACGGTGAATCGGGCCGCCGCCGTGCGTCATGCGCTTGATCGCGGTGTTCCAGCGCTTTACGACACCGGAGTAACCGTGGCCCTTGGTAATCCCTGTTACGTCGACCTTGTCGCCTGCGGCGAAGGTTTCGACCGAGATGATGTCGCCAACGTTGATACCCGAGCAGTCGTCAAAGCGGAACTCCTTCAGATGCTTCTTAGGAGCGACATTTGCCTTGGCGAAATGACCCTTCTCAGCCTTAGTCATGTGCTTTTCCTTCACATCCATAAAGCCAAGCTGTACGGCCTCGTAGCCGTCGTTTTCGGCGGTCTTCTTCTGTGCAACTACACAGGGGCCCGCCTCGATAACCGTTACCGGGATGACGTTGCCGATTTCGTCAAAAATCTGCGTCATACCGATCTTCTTACCGATAATACCCTTTTTCATTTTTTCCTCCTTGGTTATTGGTTGACGGTTTGAATTTTCGCAATCAACAGCGATCCGCCAACATGACCTGGATCCGACTTGCCATCATCGTCGGAAGGTTGGTTTTGCCTTCATTAAAGATCAGAGCTTAATCTCCATCTCAACGCCGGCGGGGAGCTCGACTGCCATCAGCGCCTCTGCGGTCTTGGCCGAGGGCTTGATGATGTCGATCAGACGCTTGTGCGTGCGCATTTCAAACTGCTCACGGCTGTCCTTGTACTTGTGGACGGCGCGGAGGATCGTTACGATCTCCTTCTCCGTCGGCAGCGGGACAGGACCCGAAACGGTTGCACCGTTTCTCTTGGCTGCTTCCACGATCTTCTCGGCTGCGGTGTCGATCAGAGTGTGGTCGTAGCTCTTGAGTCTCACACGAATCTTTTCTTTGACTGCCATTTGTTTTGCCTCCTTTTCAAAATTTCGTTACAGCGTATGCCTGAACCATGGTACCGCGTCCGCCGTAACGTTTCAAAATGGGGCGAAACCATTCAACACTCGCCCGTGCGTTTCAACCCTCGCCTTACAAAAACCGGATTTGCCGAAACATCAGTCCCGACAGCTCCGGGGTAAGACGAAAGCAAAAACGCCGTTGGCTTGCGCCGAACAGTTTGCTATCGCCCGGTTGACACGGACATACTCCACGAAAATTACCCGTTCCAAGCACCGATTTGGCACTTTTCGCGGCAACCTCTCGCTTCATCGCACATCAAGCCCTATAATTATACTATATCCGCCTTGAAAATGCAAGCTTTTTTTACTTTTTTTCGGGCAAACCGAAAGAAATATTTCACGAAATTTCAAGCTGTTTTTTGTTCATTGTGCACAAAACCCACTTGTTACACCCTGATTTCACATCGATGCAGGCTTAAAAGAGGAATTTTTTCACTGTTTTGTGCGCTTTTTACGCTAATCGTTACAATTTGTTCACAAAGATGCTTTATAATAGTGATATCGAGCAAACAACCAATATAAATATTGAAGGAAAAGATACAATGAATGCAATTCACGCCAAGCTCAAGATCTATGCCTATTCCCTATTTGCTTTGACCGGGATCGCCGTAATCCTCCGTGTGTGCGCACTTTTGACTGCGTACGAGTCCGATTCGGGCTATTTCGCCTTGAGCACGCCCCTCCCCGCTATGGGCAACGCGCTGCTCATTCTTTCCCTGCTGTGGGCTTTCTCCATGCTGATCTTCATGCCCCGGGGGCTTCTCTCCGATACCCTTCCCGATTTTTCTGCGGCTTCGGTGTTTGCTTCAGCGCTGTGTGGCTTTGTCTTCATCTTTTACGCCGCACTGTCCTTCCTCAATGTACACCGCGGCATCGTCTCCTTCTCCATCGAGACCGCCCTTCGGGACAGGATCCTCCACTATTTGATCTGTGCCGCCGCACTTCTGGCCGGCCTTTATTTCCTCGCCGCCCTCAAACCTACCCTCCGCACCGATAACAAACGGATTCTCCTGGGCTTCTTTGTCCCCATTTGGGCTCTGCTGGCCCTCGCCCGCTGTTATTTTGATCTCGCCCACGCCATGAACAACCCCATCAAAATCATGCTGCAATTGGCCTTGATCGGAATGATGCTCTTCTTCCTGCAGGAGCTTCGGATTCTGATGGGACAAGCACAGCCACGGTTGGGTATGGTGTGCACCTTTGCCGGGCTTCTTCTGGGAGGAGTCGGCGGCGTGGCTTGTCTTCTCTCTCTGCCAAAACTCTCGACAGCGCTCTCTGACTACACCTTCGAGCTGATGATCCTCACTGCCCTTTGGCTCTACATTCTTTTCCGCGCGATCGATACTGTGATCCGCAATCTCACCCCCGCTGCCCCGCTCACCGACAAAAACGACTAATCAGCCAAGAAGGGAGCCATCATGTCCAACGCTTACAACCGCATTCAATGGCTGCACGAGCAGATCCGCGCCCTGCGCTATCCCAATGCACAGCGACTGTGCGAGCGTTTTTCCATCTCCCGCCGCCAGGGACAGCGGGATATCCACTTCCTCCGGAAGGAGCTGGGGGCTCCCCTGCACTACTCTCCCGAGCGCCGCGGTTTCTGCTACACCGGAGATTTTTCCCTTCCTATCTATTATAAGAACGCCAATGAAGGGGATTATACCGAATTTCTCGATGCCCAAACCCGCGCCCTTGAACGACAGGCAGACGAAGAAAACGGGCATCCTCGCTACGTACAGCTGCAAATTCCTTTCACCGCCACCCTGCGCATCCCCGACAAGCTGACCCGCATGGCCCTCGACCGCTTCATCGCCGAGGAAAAAGGCAGCGACCGTTTCCTGTGCGAGTTTGCCCAGGTGGATCTCTTCCTGGCCGCTATTCTCCTGGCGGAAGGAGAGGTGCAAATCCTCTCGCCCAACTGGCTCAGAGCGCGTCTGCTGGAGATTGCACGCCGCGCCATCGCCCGGCACCCCGAAGAATAACTGAAGACCTGCCCTTACGCTGTAAGGGCAGGTCTTTTTGTATGCAATTTGTTTTTTATTTGCAGTCATACCAGGTCTCGCCCATTTTGGCATCCACATCGAGGGGAACCTTGAGCGCAACCGCATTCTCCATCTCTTCACGAAGGATAGCCAGTGCTTCCTCGGCGCAGTTGCGGTGTGCCTCTACAATCAGCTCGTCGTGCACCTGGAGAATCAAATGGGCATCCAGCCCACGGGCACGGAGAGTTTCGTCCACACGCACCATGGCAATCTTGATGATATCGGCAGCGCTTCCTTGGATGGGGCTATTCATGGCCACCCGCTCGCCGAAACTCCGGAGATTTTTGTTCTGTCCGGCAAGTTCCGGGATGAAACGGCGGCGGCCGAAGATGGTCTTTACATAACCGTCTGCGTATGCCTCGGCAACAATGCGTTTCAGATAGGCATCAATCCCACTGTAAGCAGCAAGATAATCCTCAATATAGCGCTTGGCCTGAGCACGGGGGATCCCCAAATCCTGGGACAGGGAAAAATCACCGATGCCGTAAACAATGCCGAAATTCACCGCCTTAGCCCGCTTGCGCAGCTCTAAGGTGACATTCTCAGGCTCCACACCGAACACAGTGCAGGCGGTGGCGGTATGAATATCCTCCCCTGCGGCAAAGGCCCGGATCATGGCCTCATCCTCCGAGATATCAGCCAGCAGGCGCAGCTCAATCTGGGAGTAGTCTGCATCCAGCAGGATATAGTCGCTGTTCTCAGGGACAAAGAACCGCCGCAGCTCCCGGCCCAAAGCGGTACGGATGGGAATATTCTGCAGGTTCGGCTCAGCAGAGGACAGACGGCCGGTGGCAGTTCCGGTCTGGTTGAAGCTGGTGTGGATTCGCCCAGCCTCATCGGCCACACGAAGGAGGCCGTCGGCATAAGTGGCACGAAGCTTGGCCACCTGGCGGTAGTCCAAAATATCCTCAACGATGGGATGGAAGGGCCGCAGGCGTTCCAGCACCTCGGCATTGGTGGAGTACCCCGTCTTCGTTTTCTTTCCCGCAGGCAGGCCGAGATCCTCAAACAGGACCTCCCCCAGTTGTTTGGGAGAATTGAGATTGAAGGTGCGGCCGGCCAGCATATAGATCCGCTCAGCACATTCAGCTTCATAGCGGGCAAGCTTCTCCCCGAACTTCCGGACGCCCTCCCGGTCGATCTTGAAGCCCCGTGTCTCCATATCTGCCAGAACCCGGGCAGTGGGAAGCTCAATCTCGTACATCAGCCGCTCTTCGTCGGCTTCCTTCAGCTTGGCATCCAAAATGGGGTAAAGAGCATCTACATACTGCACGGTAGGAATGGTTTCATCATAAGATTCGTCCAGATAGCGGTTGACCAATCTCGGCAGACCGTAGCTATCAGAGGAATTAAGCACATAAGCTGCCAACATCACATCATGCGTACACCGTGCAAATCCGATGCCATGGCGTGCCAATGCGCGGCGGAGTGTTTTGAAATCATAGCAGATGAAGGAGCGGGCGGGATCCGCGAAGAATTCTGTGGGCATTTCGCCCACCGGAATCTCCCAAAGTTTCCCCTCTCCGCAGAACAGAAAGGTGTCCCCTTCATCGGATAAGCTCACCGCCAGCGGGATGTCGGACGGCAGAGCGAGCAGGTCCTTTGCCGACACGGCAATCGGCGTCATGGCAGCACGCAGGGTTTTGCTTTCCGTCCCCAGGTCAAACCGCTTGATCAGCGCGTGGAATTCCAGCTTTTCAAAGAGCGCCAGACAGCCCTCACGATCCATGCCGGTGTAGGTCATCTCCCCCGGCGCAGCATCCAGCGGAACCGCGCAGAAGATCTGTGCTAACTCACGGGAGAGCAAAGCACTTTCCCTTCCCTGCTCCAGCTTAGCCTTCACCGATTTGGTCAGATCGGCCTCGGGCAAGGCCGCGTAAACGGCATCAAGTGAGCCGAACTGAGCAATCAGCTTCAGGGCGGTCTTCTCACCGATCCCCGGCACACCGGGAATGTTGTCCGAGCTATCTCCCATCAAGGCTTTCACATCCACGAACTGGGAAGGCCTGACCCCGTACTTGGCCTCAAAGGCCGCTTCATCAAAAATAAGAGTGTCAGCGTTGGTGGCGAGCAGGACACGGGTCGCACCAACCTCTGCATTTCCGTCGGTGATCAGCTGCAGCGAATCCCGGTCGCCGGTAAGAATATCACAGGCAATCCCGGCGGCGTTTGCCTGCACCGAGAGGGTTCCGAGAATATCATCGGCCTCGTACCCGTCCAGCTCCAGCACGCGGAAACCAAGCAGCGCGGCCGCTTCCTTGGCATAGGGCAGCTGCATGGCCAGTTCCTCGGGCATCCCGTGACGGTTGGCCTTGTATTCGGCGTACCGCTGATGGCGGAAAGTGGGTGCCTTGCGGTCAAAAGCAATGGCACAGCCGTCAGGGGCGCTCATCTCCAGATGCCGCAAAAGGATGGTGATCATCCCGTACACCGCATTGGTGCAAAGCCCCTCCCGCGTGGTCAGGATGCGGACACCGTAAAAGGCACGGTTGAGAATACTGTTTCCGTCAACAACAAGAAGCTTCTTCATGACAGTTTCTTCTTATCCTTTCAGCGAAGCGTTTGTATGAATTTCCCCATGCGTTCAAGTGCTTCGGTAATGTGCTTGACCGAGTAGGCATAGGAGATACGGGCAAAGCCCTCTCCCCCTGCGCCAAAGGCGGTACCCGGCACAATGGCCACGCCGCTTTCCTGCAGCAGGCGCTCGCAGAACTCCTCACTGGAAAGTCCCAGCGCACCGATCTCGGGAAAGACATAGAATGCCCCCTCGGGTTCAAAGCAAGGCAGCCCGATTTCCCGCAGGCCCTTGACGATATAACGGCGGCGGCGGTTATACTCGGCCGCCATATATTCGATATCCTCGTCCCCGTTCCGCATGGCCTCAATGGCGGCAAACTGGCTGGTGGTGGGGGCGCACATCACGGCATACTGGTGGATTTTCAGCATTTGGCGTGCCAGCTCAGCAGGCGCGGCGAGATAACCCATGCGCCAGCCCGTCATGGCATAAGCCTTGGAGAAACCGCTGGCAATGATGGTGCGCTCGGCCATGCCGTCGATGGAGGCCACCGAAATATGGCGGCGACCGTAGGTCAGCTCACCGTAGATCTCGTCCGAGAGCACCATGATATTGGTATCCCGGAGAACAGCGGCAATGGACTCGAGGTCCTCTCGGGTCATGATGGCGCCGGTGGGATTGTTGGGGAACGGCAGCACCAAGAGTTTGGTTTTTGGGGTGATGGCGGCACGCAGATCCTGGGCCGTCAGCTTAAAGTTATCCTTAGCCTTGGTTTCAATGTAAACCGGCTTGCCGTGGCAAAGCTCAGCCAGGGGCCCGTAGCAAACAAAGCTGGGGGTGGGCACGATCACCTCATCGCCGGGGTTGATCAGGGCGCGGAAGGCGAGGTCGATGGCCTCGCTGCCTCCCACCGTCACGATCACCTCGTGCTCAGCATTGTAACGCAAGTCAAAACGACGTTCCAGA
Source organism: Oscillospiraceae bacterium (assembly GCA_015063805.1). Classification (GTDB taxonomy): domain Bacteria; phylum Bacillota; class Clostridia; order Oscillospirales; family CAG-272; genus SIG693. The sequence goes on along the minus strand of SVTK01000013.1, from coordinate 45,318 downwards.
TACTCAGCGATGGCACGGCGAAGGTCAATGGTACCTGCGTTGGAGGTATAGTAGGTCTTTCCCTGCTCCAGGCTGGCGATGCCCGCCTCGCGGATATGCCAGGGGGTGGCAAAGTCAGGCTGGCCGACCGTGAGGGCCACCACATCCTCCATATTTTCCAAAAGATCGAAGAACTTACGGATACCGGAGGGCTTGATATCCTGAACGGTACTGGAGAGAATGCTCGTGTAATCCATCAGATGATATTCCCTCTTTCATCCACTTCCACAGTGCCGTAAACCACGCCCTTATCCTTGTACTTTCGCAGAATAAAGTGGGTTGCGGTTGCCTGAATGTACTCCAGAGGCGCCAGCTTCTGCGCCACAAAGTAGGCAACCTCCCGCATGGTCTTCCCCTCAATGAAGACTGCCAGATCAAAGCTGCCCGACATCAGGTATACACTCTGTACCTCGGGGTAATTGTAGATTTTTTCCGCCACCTTGTCAAAGCCGCGATCCCGCTGAGGTGTAACCTTCAGTTCAATGAGGGCGCTGACATATTCGCGGTCGGTTTTATCCCAGTCAATGATGGTCTTATAGGCTAGGATAACACCGTCATGCTCGTACTGCTTGATCATGTCCCGGATCTCGCCCTCTTCCTTCTCGCACATCAGGGCAATCTGCTCGGGGGTAAGGGTGGCGTCGTCTTCCAGCATTTTCAAAATCTGATCCATTTATTTGTCCTCCGATTTTTCTTCAATTTTCTTCATGATATTCTCATAGGACAGGCCGTACTTGGCGGCGATGTCCCGGGCGTAGCTCTTTCCGTCGGGCTTGGCGCGGTGGATCTTGAAAGAGCGCTTACCGTCCTCGATTCCTGCCACCAGGGTATCGATCCGTCCGCCGCCGAATGCGGCGGTTCTTTCGTTGATGGAGTCGATCTCGGCGGCCAACTCATGCAGGTGGGTGGAGAAGAGGCAGCGACAGCCCGCACGGCTCAGCCCCGCCAGCACTTCGGTAGCGATGGCTGCGCCTTCAAAGGATCCGGTGGAGGAGAGGGACTCGTCAAGCAGGACAAGGCTCTCGGCACTGAGGCGGTCGAAAATATCCCCCAGCCGCACACATTCCTCGCCCAAACGGCCATGGTCAATGGTATCGGTGGATACGCTGGGGAAATGGGTAAACACCCCGTCACAAGGGGAAATCTCGGCTGATTCGGCGGGGACGTAAAGCCCCAGCTGCATCATGGTCTGGGCCAGGCCCAGGGCGCAGGTGATCACCGATTTACCGCCTCGGTTGGGACCGGAGAGAATATAGATGGCGGCGTTTTCGTCGAAAATCAGGTCGTTAGTGACGACCTCATCCTCGATCTTCAGGGCAACAGCGGGGTTATAGAGCCCCGTGGCACGGAAGGTGTGGGCCTCCGCGGGAGCGATGGTGGGCATACACAGGGCGCATCCCCGCTCACGCAGGCTCTGCACCAACCGGGTTCCCTTCACCAAAAGCTCGATCTCGGGCATAAGGTTCAAGAGGAAATCGGTATTTTCCAGCACATAGCTCTGCACGATCTTCTTCCAGGAACGCAGGGAGGATTTGTACACCTCGTTAATGGCCGAATTGAAGGCCATGCTGAGGGCCATTTTCTGATCCTCGCTCTGTTTGCGGCCGAAGGGCACCAGGTTGGCAATGCAGGTATATTCGTCATTGCGGAAATCCAGGCGCAAGATCTTCTCCATCACGTCCCCCGAACGGAAGGGTTCGTTGTTGATGGAAAGCACCCCTGCATTTTTGGGGCGAAGCTGGGCATCCAGGTTAACGCCTACCGTCACGCTCTTGATCTCCCGCACACGGGAGGTCAGCTCGGCCAGCTTCTGATTGAGATTGCGGTAATAATCGCTCTCCGCCAGCTCAATGATGCGGTCGGCCAGAGTACGGAAAGCATCACCCTTGAGATTGTCCTTCACCGCTTTAAGGGTACCGTGGAGAATCTCAATGCTGGAGATGTACAATTCGATCTCGGTAATACTGAGCAGATAGGACTCGGTGTCCCCGCTGTCAGCCTCCAGGCGGCGAAGCTCCATCACGTCGCTGAGCACCGGGATCAGATCCCCCAGCATTTTGATCAGCGGTTCATTGGCCAAAATGTCCCCGAAGGTAGCCATACGGTAGGTAATGACCCGGGGATCGGTGGTGAAGAAATCGCTGAGGTCGCTGTTCTTGAGGTCCAGCATCTCCCCAAGCCCCAGCTGTTCCACCACGTCAGCATCAATATCGGGGCGGTCTTTGCCGCTGTAATGGGCCCGCTGACTCTCCGCATCGGGATAAAGCAGGCTGAAATTTGTCAGATCCATGGGTAATCGTTCCTTTCTTGCTTGAGGTTACCCGAGAGGGTGTTCCACCGGCTCACCGCCGCGGAAGGTGAAGTATGACGAAAATCCACAGGACTTCATCATGTGGACAAAGTCTGCAAAATCAGCGCCCACATCCGCCGGAGTATGGGCATCCGAACCGAAGGTGACCATTTCACCGCCGCACTCCCGCCACAGGGCAAGAATGGGGGTGTGCGGGAGGGTGAAGTCCAATCCCTTGCGCAGGGTGGAGGTGTTGATCTCCAGGGCCAGCCCCCGCTGCTTCATCTCCCCGAAAATCTCCGCAATGCGGTGTGCATATCGCATGGGGTCAAAGCTTCGGCCGGCCAGGGTGTAGTATCGGCAGGGGTAGGTCAGATGCGCCAGGGCGTGAATCCCCGGGAATTTGACCACCTCCATGATCTCGCCGAGACTACGGGAAAAGAGCTGATCCAGATGCTCGTCGGTCATGATCTCGTACTTCATAAAGGAGAAATCGGGCACCCCTGTCAGATTGTGCAGAGAGCCGAGGACAAAGTCAAAGCCGCCGTCTGCAATCATTTTCCGTGCTTCTTCGGGATATTGATGGGGCTGTCCCAGCTCAATGCCCCAGTTCACCTGAAGGCAGCCGCGGTAGGTTTCTTTGGCGGTCAGTACAGCCGCCCGGGCTTCTTCCATGGTATAGCGGGCATAGATTCCCTCCACCTGACCGTTGATATCGCAATGGTCGGTAAAGGTGATCTCCTGCAGACCGCAGGCAATGGCAGCACGGCAAACCGCATCGGGCGCAGCACCGGGTGCGCCATCGAAGGAAAAGCAAGTATGCACATGATTATCGGCACAGTACATGGGCATCCTCCCCAAAAAGAAAATATATAGTTATTATATCATATTTTGCGCGCAGATGGAAGAGAAAAACGAAAATTTTTCTTGCAGTTTTTCGGGTTATATGATAAAATGTAAGGAGATTCCACCGTATCGGACCAAAAAAGAAAGCCGGTTCTATATCATGACACATCTTCCCTTATATTGCTCCACCGGTGCCATCATCGGTCGGCTCAATCAATATGACTATCGACACATTCTCCATGTGATGCCCCACCTCTGCCGGGAAATTCCGCTGGACGGGCTGGAGCTGATGATGCTCCCGGCCTATTTGGACAAGCTTCCCCGAATGGCAGAGGATTTTGCCGCTGCCGGTCTGCCTTTTCCCGTGATCCACGCCGACAAAGAGGTGGGCACGCTGCTCAGCTCAGGTGCGGTGCGTGGGGATGCCGGCCTCTGCGATCAGGCATTGGCGCTGTGGGAGAAGAACTGCGCCATGGGAGCGCAGATAGGTGCTGCACAGATCGTCCTCCACCTTTGGGGGGGAACCGATTCCGACGGGGCGTTTGCGGTCAACCTCAGCTATCTGCCGGCTCTGCGGGAAACTGCGAAAATGCACGACCTCGAACTGCTCATCGAAAACGTCCCCTGCACCACCGCCGATCCTGCGGCAAATCTCGCCGCAATCCATGCCGCTTTTCCGGAACAGCGTTTTGTCTTCGACACCCGCTTTGCCGCATTTCACGGGCAGTCCGAGAGCCTGTTTTCCCTTCCCTGGCTGCTTGGGGGCTGCCTTGCCCACATCCACGTTAGCGACCTGCGGGACGGTGCTCCCCGGGATTTCTCCCGTCTGCGCCCCATTCTTCATCCCGGCGAGGGAAGAATCGACTTCTCCGCCCTCTTCGCCCGCCTCCATGCCGCAGGATACCGCGGCACGGTGACCCTGGAATCTCCCGTACTGGGGGAGGACGGCATCGACACGCCGAAGCTGGCCGCTTCCCTGCGCAGACTGCACGCCATAATGAATCCCGCATAAATCCTCCGGAGGAAGAACATGAACAGGATAACCGAACAAGATCTTCTGCTGTCCGGGGAGACCGCCCGGCGGCTCTACCACGGATGCGCTGAGACTCTGCCCATGGCAGAGCTTGCCGCCGAACTTTCAGCGGAAGAACTGGCTCTCAACGCCCCCTTCAGCAACATTGCTCAGCTTCTGCTTCCCCCACATCCCGACATACATCGGCTGATGGTGCAATGCGGGGCAGATCGGCGCAATACTGCCCCGGATGCTGCCGATTACGAACGATTCCGTGCCTGGTGCCTCTGCGTCCCCGCGCTGATCGGGCATCCCATTCCTTTGTTTCAGCAGATGCTGCTGCACCGCCTGTTCGACTGTAATCTTACGCTGACGGTGGAGAACTGTGATACCATCTGGACCCTCACCGCCGAGCAACTGGCCCGGACTCCACTTCGTCCTCGGGATGTGCTGGCGGCATGGCAGGTCAAGCGGCTGTTTCTGGCCGAGAAACCGCAGGGGGATCTGACGCCCTACCGTGGGCTTGCCGAGGCCTCTGCCTGCGACATTCGCCCCCTCTTTTGCCCCGATGGTCTTCTTGGCGCCAACCGCCCCGGCTTTGCGGCCGCCATACGGGCCTTGAGCAACACCGTCGGCCGCGCCGTCACCGATCTCGCCGCGCTGGAATCGGCTCTGCACACTGTCCTCGACCGCTTTGCTGAGGCGGGATGTGTTTGCGCGCGCCACACCCTGCCCCGACAATTCACCTTCCGGCGGCCCGATCCCTACCACGCCGAGCAGGCGCTGCTCGCCGCCCTCCGCACCGATGGCAGAGGTGTCTCGACTGAACAGCAGACCTGTTTTGTCGCCCAAATGTACCGCATCCTCGGACAGGAATACCGCCGCCGGGGATGGGGAATGCAGCTGGTTCTCACAGAAGAGAACACCGCTGAATATGCCGCCCTCCTCAATTATCTCAGCGCAGAGGATGCCCTGCCCCGCACCTTGATTCTTACCGAAAATCCTCCTGCCGGGCTGAGTTTTCCCGCTGCCTATGCTCCCGGATGCGGTGCCCCCGAGGACATACGCCGCGGCATCGCCGGATTTGCCGCCGCGTATCCCATGGGATACTGCCGCAGCCTGTGGGGGAACGCCCCCGCCTACCTCCGTTTCCCCGAGCAGGATTATCTCCGCCGCCTGCTTTGTACCCAGATGGGTGCGTGGCTGGACAGCGGCCTTTATCCCGCCGCCCGGGGTAAGGAAGCGGACCTGGTCGCCGGAATCCTCGGCAGAGCAGACACATTCTTTACGCACACGCTGTAACAGCAAAGCAAGGTGCCGCGCAAATGCGCGGCACCTTGTTTCAATATTCGGTGGAACGGTCGTAGAGATAATCGCTGACCCAACGGTTGAAACAGAGAAAATACACACAGGCCAGCTCTACCAGTACCATCAGCAGTGCCAGGGAGAACAGCCACCAGGAGCCGGTTTCCTGCACCCATTGGCTGGTGTTGCCGAATTCGTCGTAGCTGTGGATGATCCGCTTGGACGGGATCAAATCCGCCATCCCTGCCCCGATGAACAGAGCATTTCCCGCGTGCAGGATGGCAAGCACCACACGAAGCCACACTACACCCCGACGGAAGAAAATAAACACCGCCACCGCAATGGCAATACAGATCAAAAGTGCCAGCAGGGATCCGCCAGTGGAACTCACCGCCAACAGGAGTGAATAGCCGAAGGAAAGCCAGTACCAGATGGCATAAATCAGCATGATTACCCGTCCGCGGGCAACGCTTCGATCCAGCTGTTCCAGCTGATCGCAGGCATCAGCGGAAGCATACCCGCCGCGTTCGCAAAACTCGCGGAAGCTGGGCTCTTTTTCCCGCGGGACCGCACCGTTGGTATAATCGCGGGTCACTTCTCGGGGAGCAAGTGCCCGACATAGCTCCTCCGCATTGGCGGGAGGTGCGGTGAGTTCCTCCAGCGCACCGAGGATGCGCCCCTGCTCCCCCTGCTCCTGCACCAATCTTGCCTGAAAGCTTTTCAGGATATTGGGAATCAAGTGGGGCTCATTGAAAACGTCCTTGATCTCACCAAGCGAGAACCCCGCGCTTCGCAGGCAGGCGATCTGCTGCAGCTCGGCAATATGGGTCTCTTCAAATTCCAGGTAGACCCGTCCCCGCACCTCGGTGCGGATGGGCATGAGCAAGCCCTCCTCACAGTACAGGCGCACCGCACGCTCACTAAGGCCTGTGCGGCTGCAAACCTCCTTCATTTTCACGGTCATTCTCCTTTCGTCGGGGGGATTTCTGTCTGTATTATAGCATCTTACCTTGGGTAAGAGTCAACAGAGGGGCGCAATCCTTAACAAAATATTCACATTCACCGTCTATCCGACTTGACAATGGAAAATTCTGCTGTTATAATATACTCAATTCCCATGTGCGAAGGAGAAAAAAATGAACTTCCAATACCTGACCGAATATATTGACCGCCTGTACGAAACCGAGGGAATCCCCTCTTCCGATATGGTCGTGTATCTGCACGGAGAGCCGATTTACCGTCACAGCGCCGGATTCCAGGATGTGGAGACCCGTGAACCGCTGCGACGTGATGCCCTCTACTTCATGTACTCAGCCACCAAGCTGCTCACCGTCACCGCAGGGATGCAGCTGTTGGAGAAGGGCAAATTCCTGCTCAACGATCCTGTCTCCGATTATCTGCCCGAATTCACCTCCATGAAGGTCAAGGAAAAGGATGAGGCGGGCAATATTACTCTGGTCCGCGCCGAGCCCATGCTGGTGCGGGACCTGTTCTGCATGACCTCGGGGCTGGATTACGCCGCACGTTCCCCCGAGATCATGGCCTGCGTTGCCGAGCATGACGGCGAGCCCACCACGGCAGATATTGTCCGCGCCATTGCCACCCGTCCCCTCTCCTTCCAGCCCGGAACCCATTGGGCGTACAGCCTCTCTCATGACGTGCTGCTTCGTTTGGTAGAAGCAGTGGCCGATCAGACCTTCGCTGACTACGCCAAGGCGAATATTTTTGACCCCATCGGCATGGAGAGCACCTTCATGCACTATGATGAAAGCCTTGCTCCCCGCATGGCTGCCCAGTATCGTTTCAACGGGATGCTTGGGCGCGCCGTGGATGTGGGACTGACCAACGAATACGTCTTCGGCTCCAAGCACGCCAGCGGCGGCGCAGGTGCCATTTCCTGTACCGATGACTATATCCGCTTCGCCGAGATGCTCACTCACATGGGGCTTGCCCCCAACGGTACGCGGATCCTGGCGGAATCCACGGTGGAGCTGATGCGGCGGGATTGCCTGAACGAGTCCTCCCGCCCCGATTTCAACTGGCCGCGGATGCGTGGCTACAGCTACGGCTTCGGCGTGCGCGTCCTGCAGGATCCCGCCCTGTCGGGCACCCTCTCCTCGGTGGGTGAATTCGGCTGGGGCGGTGCGGCGGGTGCTTATGTTCACTGTGACCCAGCCAAGGAGCTGACTATCGTCTACCTTCAGCATATGCTCAACAACAAAGAAGATATCGTACATCCCCGCCTGCGAAACCTGGTCTACGCGGCGCTGGAGTATTGATTTGAATATGAAAACGCCCATCCTGCGAATCCCGCGGGATGGGCGTTTCCTTTTGCATCGGCAGGACCGGCACAAAACGGAACTATGCTATTCATATAGCTTTCCCATGTACAAAAGTTTTGCGATTAAAGAACAATCTGTTTTATTCCATTCGATTCCACCTTCCTCCGAAGAAGGTGAATCTTCAATCCATGACATAATCGACGCCAAATACCCGTCAATCGATGTATTTTCCCACGCTCCGGAATTACCTCGATAATCGTCAATCAGCTTCGCCATAAAACGCAAAAGCGATTCTTTATCGGTAATCTCCTCAATTTGCGGTGTCATGTCCTTCATATTCAATTTTCCGGATAGCAAGCGCGGCTGCCGCCGATGTATTTCGGGCGGGTGCGAGCGCAGAGAATGTGAGCTTGGCCGATGTGGTCGATGGAAAGCCGCACGGGAACGGCCACGTCACGCAGGTGCATACCGATCAGCGTCCCGCCGATGTCGAGACCGGCAGAAGCGCGAATGTGCTCCACCGCAACGGGATCGGCAAAATTTTCATAGGCGGTGGTGGCGAAGGAGCCGCCGGCCTTGGGCTGGGGACGAACCGATACGATCTCATAGCCGTAGCGCAGGGCGGCCTCTCGCTCCAGGATCAGGGCGCGATTGAGGTGTTCACAGCACTGCACCGCAAGATAAATTCCCGCCTCACAGAGGATGGGGTAGATAGCATGAAAAGCGGCCTGTGCGGCCTCAAGGCTGGAACCGTGACCGATATGCTCCCCCACCATTTCGCTGGAGGAACAGCCAATCACCAAAAGATCGCCGCGCTGGAGTTTGGCGGCTGCAAGCAGCTCACGAATCGCCGTGGCGGCGGAAGAAGAAATCTCCTGATACATCACAATCATTCCTTTCTTTTGTAGCGGTCATTCAAGAAATGACCACGATTTTTCTCTGGGTGCTTCGGTGTGATCCTCGCCGATGATCAGACACAGGTTCTCGGACAGCTCACCCATCACCTTCCAAGCGTAGATGGCAAAAATCAAGGTGGCGGCAAATTCCAGCAGCCACATGAACTCTACCTGCAGACGGAGGGTCACATACCCAATCCCGCCAAGAGCCGAGAGCAGGGCCAATACGCCGAGAAAAATGAACTGTTTCTTCTGTTCGCGCAGGAATTCCCGCGCATCATTCTCTCGCTCATCGGCCAGGTAATGCCGGCACAGGCGGTAGAGGTAGACGCAGAGTGCGATCACCGTAACAAGGAAAGCGGCCTGGGTCAGCACCGTACTGCCGGTGAGCAGCTGATAGGCGGCGTAGGCCTCGGGCTTACGGAGGATCAGCTCGATGTAGTAGGTTTGGAAGAAATTCCACCCCAACACGGCCGTCCCCACCGAAGCCGCGCCCCACAGAACGGACAGGGCCAGGGGAAGCTGCCACCCACTCATACAGCGGCGCAGACGAAGCAGGACAAAAATCACCGTCAGGGCGGGAATCACATCGGGAAGAATATTGATATCGTCAAAGTAAAAGTCAAGGGTAAGAAAACTTCCGATTCCCAGCAGAGTCAGAGCAAAACGCAATGTTCGGCGGGTAAAAAGCTTCTCGCAAGGCAGAACCTCGATCACATAGCGCTCCAGCAAACGGGCAGCGAAGGGACGGTCGGCATAAAGTCGGATGGCAAACCGAAGCATCCGCACCAGCCATACAATGCCCACCACCAGCATAATGATCAGGGCGAAGAAGAGGAACAGGCCGTAGAAATCATAAAGATTGCGGTCGAAGTTGGTGACGTAGCCCGAATTATCGAAGGCAGCGTACGCCAGGGAGGAAAGCTCGGGCAAAAGAGCCAGCACATTGCGGCAGATGAAGAAGGCAATGGTGGCGGTCTTCATCTGCTCGGGGAGCGTGCGGATTGCCCGCTTCCGTCTCGCTGTTGATCCGTACCCGGCAGGATCTCCGTCCGAGATGATCAGCGCATAGATCCCATTGAAGAAGGCACACCACGCGGGAATGGCATAGATGAACTCCAGCACTGCAAAGACAAAGGTCAGGAGCAGGCGGGTATTGGGCAGCTCATGGGGAGCCACCATGAAGATCATCCACAGATTGCTGCCAAACTTCAGGGCATCGATCACGGCCATACGCGCAAAGCCGCGCTTGGCCTCATCCAGCTGGGAGGAAAGATCCGCCGCACGGCAGAGCGCGGCCCACAGCAAGAGATATCCGATGAAGTCAGGCAGAAAATCGAGGACAGCAACAAGGGGATTGAAGAAGAAGATCACAGCGGGAATCAGCAAACCGAACCCGATCTTCTTCACTGAAGCAGGGGCACATCCCATAGGGCAAGCTCCTTTCCTGTTTGCGGCATCATTTTTTGTGTTTGCGTTTCTTTTTCGTTCCGCCCCGGGCGGCTCGCCGTTCTGCGGCGTATGCCTCGGCCTCGGCGGCGGCTTTTTGGTTGTGGCGCTCAAACTTCTCCCGGAATCGGTTCACAAAGGCAAAGCGTGAAGGCTTCTGCGCCATGTCCTCGTCCCCTTCCAGGCAAATCCACATATAACAGCGGAAGATGAGGATGAGGTCGGCCACCGTCCAAATGAGCTGGAGAACGAAAACCATCAGGCTCAAGGTTACAGTATAGCTGTCCCCCAATTTGACCGGGAGCGACCAAATGCCGTGGAGCACCGCGTAGGCAGCAATCAGCACAATGTTGCGCCGCGCCGCCGCGGCAAGAGAAGGCAGATCGGTGTCCTGGGCAATGGTGTAGACCGCCATGAGCAGACAAACGTGAAAAACCAGCAGAAGCAGAGTCATCGCCGTTTCGATGCCGCCGGTGGCGGCGGTCATGGCGGCAGGCGTGCCCTCCCCCATGATCCGGGTGGTAATATCGATAACCGAATCTACCAAGGCCAGAACCATCAGAGGGATAGCCGCGGTTTGGGAGAAGGCAAACCAGCGATTATGACGGCGAAGTTTGGTCAGTGCCGCGAAGATCACGCAGTACCCGATGAGACGGGTGACGGCGGCATAGGGATTGAGATAGAGCAGAAAGGCGATGAGATAGCCTAAGAACAAAAGTCCGAAGCCCATATCAGCGTCCTCCTTTCGGGAATGTCGTTATGCCTTGGGTGCAGAATCATCCTCGGCGCCAAGGCCGCAGCACTTCTTGTACTTCTTACCGCTGCCGCAGGGGCAGGGATCGTTCCGTCCCACCTTGGGAGCGGCCTTTTGGGGTGCACCGATGGGAGCACCTGCTCTGGGGGCCACCGGGCGCTGGGGCTGACCGGGCATCCGTCCGCCGGCAAAGCCTTCAACCAGGGGCTTGGCCACCTCCACACGGGTCACAGGCTGTACCCGCGGGAAAATGCTCAGCAGAGTGCGCACGGTGTTCTCGCGAATCTCGGCTACCATGGCATCGAACATATCGGCGCCGATGAGGCGGTACTCATTGACAGGATCGCGCTGGGCGTAGGCCTGCAGGCCAATGCTGCCCTTGAGGTCATCCATCTCGTCGATGTGATCCATCCACTTGGTGTCCACATTGCGGAGCAGGACAGCACGCTCGATCTCACGGAAGGTTTCTTCGCCAAACAGCTTTTCCTTGTCGTGGTAGAGGGTGATGGCCCGGGTCTGAAGCAACTCGGTGATGTCCTCGGCCTTGAGCTTCTGCAGCTCCTCGGGAGAATAGTTGAACTCATCCTTGTTGCAGAGCAGCCCTACATAGCGGTCCCGCAGTGCCTCCAGTTCCCAGGTGGTGTGATCCTCGGCGGCACAGGCTTCGTTCACCGCCTCGGCAATGGTCTGATTGATCATCGCCTGGATGCTGTCGGTGATGTTATCCCCATCCAGCACGCTCTGGCGCTGCTTGTAAATGATGGAACGCTGTTGATTCATCACATCGTCATAGGTCAGCACATACTTACGGCGCTTGAAGTTCTGGTCCTCAATGCGCTTCTGTGCCGACTCGATGGAGCCCGAGAGAATCTTGGCATCGATGGGCATATCTTCGGGAAGCCCCAGGCGCTCTACCATACCGCTGATCCGCTCACTGCCGAAGAGGCGCATGAGATCGTCCTCCAGGGACAGGAAGAAGCGGGATTCACCGGGGTCGCCCTGACGGCCGGAACGGCCGCGGAGCTGGTTATCGATCCGTCGGCTTTCGTGCCGCTCGGTACCGAGGATGAACAGACCGCCTGCCGCCCGAACCTGATCAGCTTCGGGGGCAATCTCTTCCTTAAATTTGGCGTAAAGCTCGGCAAAGGTGGCGCGGGCGGCGAGAACGGCTTCATCCTCAGTGACGGCAGAGCCGGTTGCCTGGGCGATCAGCTCCTCCTCCACGCCCTGGCGGCGCATGGCATCCTTGGCCATAAACTCAGCGTTGCCGCCCAGCATAATGTCGGTACCGCGTCCCGCCATGTTGGTGGAAATGGTGACGGCCCCCAGCTTGCCGGCCTGGGCCACGATCTCGGCCTCTTTTTCGTGGTACTTGGCGTTGAGCACCGTGTGAGGGATACCGTTGAGCTTGAGCATTCTGGACAGCAGCTCGGATTTATCAATGGACACCGTACCCACCAGCACCGGCTGCCCCTTAGCGTGGCAGGCCTTGACCTGCTCCACAATGGCCTGATATTTGCCCTTCACCGTGCGGTAAACCGCATCGGGATGATCATGGCGGATCATGGGCTTGTTGGTGGGCACCTCCACCACGTCGAGGGAGTAGATTTCACGAAACTCGGTCTCCTCGGTGAGGGCGGTACCCGTCATACCCGAGAGCTTGTGATAGAGGCGGAAGTAGTTCTGGAAGGTGATGGTGGCGAGGGTCTTGTTCTCCTTCTCGATCTTCACCTTTTCCTTGGCTTCGATGGCCTGGTGCAGACCGTCAGAGTAGCGGCGGCCGGGCATCAGTCGACCGGTGAAGGCATCGACGATAATGACGCTGTCATCCTTAACCACATAGTCCACGTCCAGCTTCATGGTGCCGTGGGCCTTCAGAGCCTGATTGATGTGGTGGGAGATGAGGGTGTTTTCTCCATCCGCCAGGTTCTCCACCCCGAAGAAGGCCTCAGCCTTCTGTACGCCCGAGGGGGTCAGGGTTGCGGTCTTGGCCTTTTCGTCCACAATGTAATCGCCGTCATAGCTGTCCTGCTCCTGCTTATCGTCCAGTTCCTTGATGACAAACTTGCGCAGCTTGCGGACAAAGGTATCGGCGCGGTCATAGAGGTCGGTGGACTTGTCCCCCTCACCCGAAATAATCAGAGGCGTGCGGGCTTCGTCGATGAGGATGGAGTCCACCTCGTCCACGATGGCAAAGCGGTGGCCCCGCTGTACCATGCGGTCGCGGTAGATCACCATGTTATCGCGAAGGTAGTCGAAACCGAACTCATTGTTGGTACCGTAGGTGATATCGGCAGCATAGGCAGCCTGTTTCTCAGGGGGGAACTGCCCGTGGACCACAAGGCCGGTGGTCAGTCCCATAAAACCGTATACGCGGCCCATTTCCTCGCTGTCGCGGCGGGCAAGGTAGTCATTGACGGTAACGATGTGCACGCCCTTCCCTTCCAGGGCGTTGAGGTAGGCGGGCATGGTGGCCACCAGGGTCTTACCTTCACCTGTCTTCATCTCGGCGATTCGCCCCTGGTGGAGCAGAATGCCGCCGATGAGCTGCACGCGGAAGGGACGCTTACCCAGTACGCGCCAGTCGGCCTCGCGCACGGCGGCGAAGGCATCGGGCAGGATATCATCCAGGGTCTCCCCTGCGGCGAGACGGGCCTTGAGGGCATCGGTGGTGGCGGCCAACTCGGCATCCGACAGCGCGGCGTAGCGGTCTGCCAGGGCTTCGATGGCATCCACAGTTTTGTTCAGCTTCTTCAGCTGACGCTCGCTGTAGGTACCGATCAATTTATCCAGTAAACTCATGGGACAAACTCCTCCGAATTTCAAATAATCATTCTATTTATTATACCGCAAAACTGCGGACATTCCAAGTGGGATTTGTAAATTTTCTCACAATACTTGCTTTTTTTGCGAAATTGTTTTATACTGTAACCAATGTACGCCCAAAGAAAGGACATTTTTCCATGAAGGCCATCAACATCGTTCTGCACGAGCCCCAGATCCCGCAGAACACGGGCAACATTGCCCGCACCTGTGCCGCCACGGGGGCCGCTCTGCACATCATCGAACCTATGGGTTTCCGTATCGACGATGCCAAGCTCAAGCGGGCTGGCCTTGATTACTGGCACGCCCTGGACATCACTTATTATCGGGATCTCGAAGACTTTTACGCGAGGAATCCCGATGCTCGCACCAACTGCTGGTTTTTTTCCACCAAGGCACGGCATCGTTACACCGATATTGCCTACCCCGCCGTCAGCTACATCATGTTCGGCAAGGAAACGGCAGGGCTCCCCGAGGAGCTTCTCCTGGCCAATCGCGAAAACTGCGTCCGCATCCCCATGCGGAACGGCCTGCGCTCGCTGAATCTCTCCAACAGCGCCGCCATTGCGGTATATGAGATCCTGCGCCAGCAGGACTTTACCGGCCTTTGCGATAAAGGCGAGCTTCACCGTCTGTCCTGGGAGGATTAATCCCGGGGAATGGGGCAGCAGTAGACCTCACGGTAGAGCGTATCCCGCACCTGTTTCGCCTCTGCATCGGACCACATCTTCCCGCTGCGCATCAGCATCAGGGGAAGCATCCCGTCCCCTGCATTGAGGGGAGGCTGGGCATAGGGGAAATCCGACAGATAAAGCCCGCACCGGGTGTAGAAACCGATGCGCCGACGGGCGATATCGGTATCGGGGGGCTCCACCTCCAGCACCAGGGGACGGGGATCCCCGGCAATATATCGCCCCAGCATCTCCCCGCCGATTCCCTGCCCCCGCAGGGCGGGATCCACGGCGAAATGCTCAAGATAACGGAACTTCGGAAAGCTCCATACCGCCATCAGGGCGCAAAGTGCCCCATCATGCGTCCCGGTCAGCACCCCATAGGCTGAACGGCCAAACAGGGCCTTCTGTGCCGCGTAGGAACGATGCTCATTGGCGGGGAGCGAAGTGGACAATAAATCAAAAAACGCATCAAACTCTGCATCGGGCATGGGTGTTTGTGCGGTATACATTTGAAGCTGCAGCATAAATCCTCCGATTGTGTGGAATATCTGCTTATATTATATCTCTTTCGGCAGTGAATTGCAAGGGCAATCCCCATTCTCTGCCGCCATTCCCCGGCATTTTGCGGGAAAGGAGGATCTACGATGGAAAAACAAAAGCTTCTCGCGGCCATGAGCGGCGGCGTGGACAGCGCGGTGACAGCCCTTCTGCTTGAGCGGAACGGATACACCGTGGAAGGCGGAACCCTGGTTTTGCGCGAAGGCGGCGAAAGTGAAGCTGAGGAGGCCCGCGCTGTAGCTGATCGCCTGGGCATTCCCCACCACACCTTTGATCTGCGTGAGGAGTTCCACCGCCTGGTTATCTGCCCCTTCATCGAAGCTTACGAGGCCGGAAAGACGCCCAATCCCTGTGTCCTCTGCAACCGCACGGTAAAATTCGGTCTGCTCCTTGATTGCACCGCCGACCTGGGGCTGGATGGCGTGGCAACCGGCCACTACGCCCGGTTGGAGCGCTCCCCCGGTGGGCGATATCTGCTTCGCCGTGCCGCCGATCTGACCAAGGATCAAAGCTATATGCTCTATTCCCTCTCCCAGGCGCAGCTCTCCCGCAGCCGTTTCCCCCTGGGCGAGTTTTCTAAGACGGAGGTACGGGAACTGGCAGCCGAAGCCGGCTTTACCAACGCCCGCAAGCGGGACAGCCAGGATATCTGCTTCATTCCCGACGGGGACTACGGCGGATTCCTTGAGCGCGCCCACGGCGGCGCATATCCCGCGGGGGATTTCCGTACCATCGACGGGCAGGTGCTGGGCCGCCATCGGGGACTGATTCACTACACCGTGGGTCAGCGGAAGGGGCTTGGTCTTGCTCTCCCCGCGCCCCTTTATGTTTGCGAGAAAAATGTCGCCGAAAACAGCGTGATTCTATCCGACAACGCCGCACTCTTCACCCGAACCCTCACCGCGGATGGGATCAACTTTATCCCCTTTGATCACCTCGAACAGCCCCTGCGGGTCACCGCCAAGGTGCGTTACGCCCAGGCAGCGCAGCCAGCCACGGTGGAGCAGATCGGGGAGGATCGCATCCGCGTCACCTTCGACGAGGCACAGCGCGCCATTGCCCCGGGGCAGTCGGTGGTCCTCTACGACGGGGACTATGTCGTGGGCGGGGGCATTATTTTGTAGATCCAAAATACAGGAAGGTTAAATCAAACATGGAAAAGAAAAACAATGTCATGATCATTGGTGACAGTTATTCCACATATGGCGGATACATCCCTGAAGGCTATTACGCCTACTATAGTGATGCAAGAGAGGACGCCCCCATTGTGAAAGGCGTAGAAAAAACATGGTGGCATCGGTTGATGGCCGAAAACGACCTCAGCCTCATCCTCAACGACAGTTATTCGGGCTCCACCATCTGCAACACGGTAAGAGAGAATTTTTCGGTTGAAACCTCGTTCATCCGCAGAATTGACCGCTATATTGCCGAAAACTTCTTCACCGAGAACAGGATTGACACCTTGTTCATCTTTGGGGGTACCAATGATTCCTGGATCAATGCTCCGGTAGGAGAGACTAAGTACGCCGATTGGACTGAGGACGATCTCAAATGCGTGTTGCCCGCCTTCTGCTACCTGGTAAGCCGCGCCAAGGCATTGGCCGGAAGGGTGATCTGCATAGTAAACACTGACCTGAAACCGGAAATCGCAAGCGGATTCATTGAAGCCTGCGAAAAAATTGATGTCGAGTGCTTGGTGCTGAAAGAAATCGAAAAGGAAAAAGGACATCCTACCGTATTGGGCATGAAGCAAATCTGCGAACAGGTTGCAGTCTGCCTGCAGGGGAACTGAGCAAAATTCCCACCGGAAGTTGTAATCTTCCTTGCTCCATGCGCAAATTTTATTCCTAACGGTGAGGCAGATCTGCCCCACGAAAAACAGGAACCGCAGAAAATCATTCTGCGGTTCCTGTTTTTCTCAATGTTCCCCACCCTGTCCGTAGTAGGCGCCGGGGCCGTGCTTGCGGTCGAAATGCTTGCGGAGCAGATCGCTCTGCATCTGCACGCCGCCCCGAATACCGTCCACCAACTGAAGCAGCTCGGTATACTGGGCCATCCGTGCTACCTCCTCCAGAATAACCGAGGATTCCACCGACTTCTTTGCATTCTTCCCCCAGGTGAAGGGAGCATGGGAATGCACCAGCACCGCCGGCATCCGATCGGGATCAATGTCGGCAAAGGTCTCGGCAATCACCAGGCCGGTGTTCTTTTCGTACTCGCTCTCGATCTCCTCGCGGGTCATCTTTCGGGTGCAGGGGATGATGCCGTCATAATAGTCGGCGTGGGTAGTACCGTAGGGCTTGATTTCCCGCCCTGCCTGGGCGTAAGCGGTGGCGAAGGTAGAATGGGTATGGGTGATGCCGCCGATGTTCGGGAAAGCTTTATACAACTCCAGGTGAGTGGGGGTGTCGGAGGAGGGATTGTACTTTCCTTCCACCACGTTGCCGTCCAGGTCCAGGACGGGCAGATCCAGGGGAGAGAGAGCATCGTACTCCACGCCCGAGGGCTTGATCACCACAAGGCCGCTCTCCCGGTCAATGCCGCTGACATTGCCCCAGGTAAAGAGAACAAGATTGTACTTGACCAGCATCAAATTGGCCTCAAAAACTTCTTTTTTCAGTTGCTCCAGCATGACATTATCTCCTTATTTGATTTCAGCAAAATGGTTGCGGTAGATAGCGTAGATCTCCTCCCGGGAGAGCACATAGGGGGAATTGGTGTAGTTCTTTGCTCCCGCGATCAACTCTACCCGTTCGGTGATCTCTTCCTCGCTGAAATTGAAGGACACCCCGGACAGCCGAGGGAGTTCACGGGCAAGGGTATCTGGATCGGTTCCCGCCGCGGCGGCAAAGACCGCCAGCCGCGCTGCCCCCACTTCGGTGCGGGCATTGAAGGTGATGTAGTCTCCATCAAACACGGCACAGGCACGACCGTGCGGGATTCCGTCCAGCAGCGTCAGGCTGTAGCCCAGGGGATGGGGGAAGCCCGTTCCCGTGATGCTGATGGCCATACCGGCAGCAGTGGCAGCGTACAGAAGTGCCTCCCGCTGTTCGGCGGTGTATACGGCCGGCTCGGCAGAAAGAATGGGCCAGATCTGCCCGGCCGCCCACAGAGCAAGCTGTTCTGAGAAGACGGTGGATTTGGGGGACAGATAGGACTCGATGGCATGGGCAAAGGCATCCAGGGCACAGCTCACCATCATGGGCGCAGGCATACTGGCCAAATAACGAGGATCCAGGAAGCTGACACGAGGCCAGGAATCGGGGGCGGTGAAGGTTTTCTTCTGCCGTCCGT
Organism: Oscillospiraceae bacterium; assembly: GCA_015063805.1. GTDB lineage: Bacteria > Bacillota > Clostridia > Oscillospirales > CAG-272 > SIG693. The sequence continues at coordinate 27,096 of SVTK01000013.1, read as the reverse complement.
CGGCCAGAGTCAGCACGCTGTAGGCATTGGCCTCGGAGCCGGTTCCCGCGGTAGTGGGAATGGCCAGCAGGGGAAGAGAGGAATTAACCCGCTTTGCCGGATCATAGATATCAGTGGGTGCAATTCCGGGATTGGCCGCATAGGCTGCGATGGCCTTAGCCGCATCCAACGGAGAACCGCCGCCGATGCCGATGACAAAATCCGCTCCTGCGGCATAGGCCGCCTGTCCGCCGGCATGGCAGGTCAGGATAGGAGGATTTTCGGTAATTTCCGAAAAAAGTGTATAGGTAATTCCCTGCTCCTCCAAAAGGGGAAGCAGATCATCCAACACTCCTGCGCGGCGCGCGCTGGTGCGTCCGGTGACCACAAAAGCATGGCGGCCCTGGGCCAGAAGGGCTCGGTTTTCCGCCAGGCACCTCTCGCCGGAAATCAGGCGTGTGGGAAAAGCAAAGTCAAATTTCATGGGTTCATCTCCTCGCCAAAACAGCCGTCGGGACGGCCATATACCGACAGTATACCATATCTCCCGTCAAAAATCAATTCCCATGGCATAATTCCTTGGAAATTTACCAAATTCGTTCGTATGACTCCATTTTTGACAATTCGGTTTTATTTTCCGAAAAATTGTTTTCTTGAATATTTCCACCGTCTGTGCTATAATAAACTTGTGTATTCTGCACACCCATTCCAACGGACTCCGTCCACTTCACAAAAGGAGGGGTTTCATTGCAGCAACCCGATCATCTCATTGACTACATCGAAAAAGCAAAGCTTGGGGACGAAGAGGCATTTGCAATCATTTTCAAAGAAACACATTCTATGGTATACAACATCGCCTGTGCCGCCGTCAAAAATCCTGAGGAGGCCAAGGATGTGGTATCCGAGGTATATATCCGCGTTTTTCGCTATTTACCAACCCTGCGTGACAGTCATTCCTTCATCCGCTGGCTGACTGTCATTACGCACAATGTGTGTACCGACCATCTTGTAAATGCAGAAAACACTTCCTGCTCTCCCCCCGTCCCGGAACCGCCGGGAGAAGATGACATTGAACTCTGGCACCAAAAAGAAGCGATTCAGTCGGTGATTCAGCGAATCATGCTTCTCCTGCCCGAACCACAGCAGCGTGCGGTAAACTACGTATATTTTCATCAGCTGTCTGTGGGACAGGCCGCCGCCCTGGAAAACTGCTCGGCCAACACCATCAAAAGCCGCCTGTTCTATGCACGCACTACCCTGCGCCGTGCCATCGAAGAAGAGGAGCGCCGCACCGGGGACAAGCTCCACTTGCCGCCTGCTGTCCTGGGGATTGCCGCGCTGATGGCTCTGCCCGGCATCCCGGTCACCCTGTCCGCTGCCGAGTCGGCAAAAATCTTCACCACGATTCTCAGCGCGCTCAGCATAGGACAAACGGTTAATCCCGAATCCGTCACCTTTATCGCTGTTCCTGAGGAGGATGAGGTGTCACCGAAGCGCAACAGATTGCGCTCGGTTCTGCGGCGCAAGTATCTGCTGAAATTCTCCCCCGCCGCCATTATTCCCTTTGTGTTGATTTTTCTTGTACTGATGACGACCATGCTGGGAATTGGCTATCTTCAACACACAGATCCTCCTCCGTCAGATGGGAGCAATCCCGCCGCAGATGCACAAACCACAGAAACCACTCCGGTTTCGGAAAATGTGTCCCCCTTCACCTATTCGGTGGGTGAGGATGGCATTATCCTGGAGAAAATCGTCACCGATGAACCATCACTGGATATTCCCGCAGAAATTGATGGACTTCCTGTTGTCGCGCTGGCGGAAGATGCATTCGGAAAAGACCTTTATATCGAGCAGCTCTCTCTTCCCGCCACTCTGAAAACCGTCTCAGGCCGCACGCTGTCTGCACTGAAGGAGTTAAAAATCATCGAAGTGGAGAACAGCTCTCCCTATCTGAAAGCCGTCAACGGCGTACTGTATTCGGCAGATATGACCCTGCTCATTGCATATCCCAACAACAAGCCGGGCTCCGATTTTGTGATTCCTTCATCCGTTACCGTGATCGGGGAGTATGCCATGACCAGCCGCAACCTTCTCACCATCAGCAATTCCTACTCTTCCTTTGTGGAAACACTCCGCCCCTATGCGCTGGCAGGCTGCATCAATCTGCAAATGCTGTCTATTCCCGTGACCCTGACCAAAGTTGAAGAAAATGCCCTGGCCTGCCCGTCCCTGACCTCCATCAAAACTGCATATGGTAACCCCTGCTTCTGGACCATCAATGATGCTCTGTACAATCATGATAAGACTGTACTGATCCGCTATCCCGCGGGCAAAGGAAATACATCCTTCACTGTCTACTCATCTGCAACAACCATTGCGCCTTACGCCTTTTACGGCAGTGTGTATTTGCAAAATCTGACGCTGAAGACCAACGTTACCACGCTGGAGGAGAATGCACTGGCGGGTATGCCCGCGCTTCGTTCGATTCGTCTGTCCGATCGCATCCAATCGCTTCCTGCAGGGGCTTTGGCCGACAACCCACAAATCACCGAATATATGCTGCCCTCCTCACTAAAAGAATTTGATGCAACCGCGTTCTCGGGCTGTCCTGCCCTTGAGCGTCTGACCTTCCGCGGGCCTTACCCCACCATGGTGGGGGGAGATAAGCTGGAGCTCGCCGATGAAGACACGGTACTGCTCTATCCCGCCGCCCAGGAAAGCTGGGCGAATGCAGACAAGTTCGGTGTGATCAATACCGGCACATACACCTCGGCAAATCAGATTTCCCCACCATAATCTTCGCGAAAAAGCATACATTGGCGCACCTGCCCCGGGCAGGTGCGCCAATCCTTTCCCTCACTCAATTTTCGGTTTACCCTCTCTCAATCAGCGAGAGGTGGACAAATCGCAAAAAAATGTTATAATAGAATCACCGGCCGGTCAAGTAACCTATTCAGGAGGATGATTAATATGTCTTTTGGACAAACCATAAAAACTCTTCGACGAAATACCAATATGACACAGGAAAAACTCGCGGATCTTCTCTCAATTTCCCCGCAGGCGGTGAGCCGTTGGGAAACCGATGCAGCAATGCCCGATATTTCTCTTCTGCCGCCCCTTGCCAACCTGTTCAACGTCACCACCGATTATCTGCTGGGAATGGAAACCTATCAAAAGGACTTGCGCAAAGCGGAATTTGACGAAGCCTTTCATGAGTATTGGAAACACGACGACAAAGAGAAAAACTATCAAATCGCCCTGCGCGCAGTTGCCGAATACCCCGGGAACATGGAGTATGTGGAATGGTTGGCATCGGCGGAGTATTACGTTGCCATCCCGAAATCGGATGACGACGAATATTCCCGCTTACTTGACAGCTCTGCAAAGCATTATAAAACCGTTCTTGATCATACGGGAAGTTCAAAATTATATGCCAAGGCATTGTTCGGCATTGTTCTTGCGCTCAGCTGTAATCAGCAAAAAGAGGAAGCGAAGAAGTATGCTTTGTTGGAAGAGAACGAAGAGAAAAGAGACGAGCTGCTTTGCTGGTGCCTGGAGGGCGAGGAAAAGAAACGGCATTGTCAGCACCTGGCAAACAAAAAGCTGAACCGTTTTCTCTTCCACTTAAAATTCGGGCAAAGCTCAATAGAGGCCTTGGAGGCGGTGGAAAAGATTCTGCTTATTCTGTTCCCCGACGGGAATTACCAATACTACCACAACATACTGCAATACAACTGTATCAGCAAAGCCTTTCATTTTTGCAAAACAAAGCAGTATGACCGCGTGCTGGAAGAGTTGAAAAAAGCAAGATATCACGCGGAAGAAATGACGAAAGTATATCATCAAAAGGTCATCAAATTCACCGCGCCCCTGTTTTCTCTCATTGAAGAAGACCCTCTCATTTCCGAGTCCGATTCAACAGATGTGGATGATTTCATTCGCTGCCTGAACAACAACCAATGCTTTGATCCGATCCGGGAAAGCGAGGAGTTTCAAGCTTTGATGGTGCCGTAACCCGTTCGACAGAACGAAAAAAGGAGTACGAGCGACGCTCGTACTCCTTTTGTTTTTCGTCAGATAAAGCAGTTTCCGTTTATGCGCGGACCTTGCTCTGGAGCTCATCCAGCAGCTTCTTTGCGTTGCTGTAGAAGAGCTTCTCCACCACGTCGGCGCCGAGGCCGAGCTTAGTGGTGGCTTCCTTCATGGCGAGGATCTCCTCGTACATGAAGAAGGTCAGCTTCTTGCCTTCTTCCTCGGAAACCTCACGCAGGTGGGGATCCTGGCTGGGATCGCCGTAGAGTCCGGGGGGAACCAGATTGATGTAGGTATTGTTCTCCTCAATGCGGCGCATTCTCATGCGCACAATGGGCTCGTCACTGCCGAACAGGATCTTGTCCGGGCTCACATTCTCCAGCAGGCGCTCAAATACATAGGCGCTGGTGTTGGCAGTGAAGTCATAGTACAGATCGGTGTAGTCCTTGAGCTGCTCGAAAGCATCTCCCACGTCACACTGGCAGTATGCACGGCCCACATGGGCGATCACCAGGCGGATGTTGGGGTAGGTCTCGCAGATGTAGCGGATCTGCGCAATATTTACGGGGTCACGGAAGCGTGCATCACGGGGAATATGAAGCATCACCATCAGACCGTTGCGGTTGATCATCTCCAACTGGTGGGGCGGGAAGAAGTCCAGAATGCGAACCTCCTTGCCGGGAATGTAAGCGGGAGACAGGGAGAGGTAGGACTTGATGCCCAGGAAGCCGTTGCGGAAGATCTCGCGCTCCACCTCGTCTGCGGTCTGCAGGGGATGAGAATAGTAGAGAGCAGGATAGCCCGAAACTTTGGCCGCGTGGGAAATATAGGCATTTCTCTCGTAGCAGGTCTCCAGATCGCGCACCTTAGAAGCGAAGATAAGGGGAGTTACTTCCTTATCCGGGAAATAGAGCTTATATGCCTCCATGATATCCTCGATCTTATTCTCTGCAGCAACCAGGGAGGGCCAGGTCACGGTACGCTTGGGGGTGTTGGGATTTTGGGGCTTGGGTGCGCCCTTCCAAACGTGGGTATGGATGTCAATAATCTTGTTGGGCAGATAGTCGCGAAGCTGTTCTTCGTAGACTTTCTTGTCATAATCGGTTACGGTAAACAGACTCATGGCATTTCTTCCTTTCGGTGTAATTTTCAGGATTAACCTGAGTCAATTATACCCCTTTACGGAGTCGGTGTCAAGTCCGATGTCAAATTTTTTATTCCGTTTTTACTAAAAACCACATCTAAAACAAAGGAAGGATCGGCATTCGCCGACCCTTCCGGATTATCATTAAAGGATGGAGAATTTCACCACAACTGCAGCAAAGACGATGGAAACCATGGACAGCAGCTTGATGAGAATATTGATAGCAGGACCCGAGGTATCCTTGAAGGGGTCACCCACGGTATCGCCAACCACGGCAGCCTTGTGGCAATCCGAGCCCTTGCCGCCGTGAACACCGCTCTCGATATACTTCTTGGCGTTATCCCAGGCTCCGCCGGCGTTGGACATATAGATGGCCATGAGGAAGCCGGAAGCAGTAGCGCCGGCCAGCATTCCCACGACACCGGCACAGCCCAGCACGAGGCCCACAATAATCGGCACGGCTACAGCGACCACGGTGGGAAGCACCATCTCGCGGAGGCTTGCCTTGGTGCAAAGGTCAACGCAGGATGCATAATCCGCATCTGCCTTGCCATCCATCAGGCCAACAATCTCCTTAAACTGACGGCGGACTTCCTTCACCACGCTCTGTGCGGCGCGGCCAACCGAATTCATGGTGAGTGCGGCAAATACGAAGGGGAGGCAGGCGCCCACAAACAGACCGATCAGAACGGTGGGAGTGGTAATGCTGAGGTCAGCAACCTTCTCCATGCCGCCTTCGATGGACTTGACCTTATCAATATAGGATGCCATAAGCGCCAGGGCAGTCAGTGCAGCGGAACCGATGGCAAAGCCCTTACCGGTAGCGGCGGTGGTGTTGCCCAGGGAGTCCAGGGCATCGGTGCGCTCTCTCACCTTGTGGTCGAGGCCGGCCATCTGGGCGATACCACCGGCATTATCGGCAACGGGGCCGTATGCATCGGTGGCCAGGGTGATGCCCAGGGTGGACAGCATACCCACCGCGGCAAGCGCGATGCCGTACAGACCGGCAGAGGCACTGGAGGCGCCGCCGGATACATAGAAAGCGACCAGTACGCAGACAGCAACGATTACGATGGGAAGCAGCGTGGAAAGCATACCCACGGACAGACCGCCGATGATGATCGTGGCAGTACCGGTCTCAGAGGTAGCGGCAAGATTACGGGTGGGCTTATAGCTGTCGGAGGTGTAGTACTCGGTGGACTGACCGATCAGCACACCGGCAACAAGACCGGCAAGGATGGCAAAATAAACCGTCCAGTTTTCCTTACCCAGCACAAAGTATACCATGGGAAATGCAACTACGGCAATTAGGATAGCCGAGAAATTGGTCCCGCGGGAAAGGGCGCGGAGCAGCTGCTTCTGAGAAGCGTCTTCCTTGGTTCTGACCAGGAAAGTACCCAGAATAGAGCAAACAATACCCACTGCAGCAAGAACCATGGGCAGCGCCATGGCGGAAACCGAGCCAAATGCAGAAACACCCAACGCACAGGCAGAAATGACAGAGCCAACGTAGGACTCGTACAGGTCTGCGCCCATACCGGCCACGTCGCCCACATTGTCGCCCACATTATCAGCGATAACAGCAGGGTTGCGGGGGTCATCCTCGGGGATTCCCGCCTCAACCTTACCCACCAGGTCAGCGCCCACATCGGCCGCCTTGGTGAAAATACCGCCGCCCACACGGGCAAAGAGGGCCATGGAAGATGCACCCATACCGAAGGTCAGCATTGCGCTGGTGACTTCGGCGGGAGAAAGCTTAAAGACAAACTTCAGCAGGAAGAACCACACCGAAATATCCAGCAGGCCAAGACCAACCACGGTGAAGCCCATTACGCTGCCTGCAGAAAATGCGACGCGAAGACCCTTATTGAGTCCTTCACGGCAGGCGTTGGCGGTCCGGGCATTGGAGGCGGTGGCAATTTTCATGCCGATAAACCCGGAAAGTGCAGAGAAAAATCCGCCGGTGAGGAAAGCAAAGGGGACATAGGGCGTCAAAAGATCGAAAATTGCCATTGCACCAAGTACAACAAACATAATGGCAAAGAAGATCAGCACGATCTTGTACTGTCGCTTCAGAAAAGCATTGGCACCCTCTCTGATGGAAGAAGAAATCTTCTTCATCAAATCGGTGCCTTCCGAAAACTTCATCACCTTCCGTGCCGTAAGGACAGCGAACAGCAGCGCAAGTACAGCAGCCGTAAAGGTGAGAATGACGATCAGGGTTTCCACAGTGATGCCTCCAAACTTAATTTAGTTTATGGTCTGATGGGTATTATATCATACCTCCCCGTGTTTGTCAAGTATCAAACAAAGTCTTTTCTTAAAATGTTCCCCCGTCGCTTGCAAAAATTCATGTATTTTTCCGAAAAATGAGAGAATTTTTTGTCTTTCATGCAATTTTATCCCACAGAAAATTGCAAAATGAATAAAATGTGCAAAAAAGGGCAACATTGCGTTTTTTGCAATGTTGCCCTATCTGTGTCTGTCTTACGTTCAATGTCGGCGGAGGGCAAAAAAGTCCCGCAGAAGCAGCAAGGCCTCCTCCTCACATATCCCGGAAACCACTTCAACACGGTGATTGAGGGGATAGGCATTCAGCTGGAGCAGACTGCCGTACACCCCTGCACGGGGATCTCTGGCGGCATACACCAACCGGGGCAGGCGGGCATTGACGATGGCACCGCCGCACATGGGACACGGCTCAAGCGTCACATACAGCGTACACCCCTCCAGTCTCCAGCCGCCGAGGGCGCGGCATCCGGCCTCAATGGCCAGCAGTTCGGCGTGGGCAGTGGCCATTCGGTTGGTTTCCCGCAGATTGTGTGCACGGGCGACCTCGGTGTTATCCCGCACCAGCACCGCCCCCACAGGAACCTCCCCCGCCTCGGCGGCAATGCGAGCCTCTTCCAGTGCAACCCGCATCCACATCCGATCTTGATTTTCCATTCCCGCACCTCCTACATATTCAGCGGTATTCCTGCCGCTTCAAGCCAGGAAAACAGGGTTCCCAGCAGCATATACAGCAGGATCCCCCCAATGGCAAGCACAAAATACACCGTCATGGAGGGGCGGAAAAATCCTCGCACGCCCTCCCCGGCGGGAAGCAGAGAAACCGCTCCGACATCCAAGGGGCGAGTGTTCCCCAGCCCCAGGATGGGCTTTTCCCTTTCCCGTGCAGCCACGAGCCAGATCAGAGCAGGCAGCGCCATCAGGAAGATCCCCGCGGTGGAGAAGAAATCCACCGCCGATGCCTTTTCGACAGGCAAAAAGGTGTACCAATACTCTGACAGAACGCCCATCAAATTATTGAGCATATGGGCGATCACCCCCGGCCAAATGGAGCGGGTCTCCACAAAGCACCAGCCGAGCATGATCCCCGCCACGGTGGTGTAGAAAAGCTGACCAAGATTGCCATGCATCAAACCGAACAGAACCGCGGATCCCACAATGGCTGCCGTCTTCCCATAGGGCATCAAGCGAGCGCAGATCAGCCCACGGAATAGAAATTCCTCGCAGAAAGCGGGCACCAGGGCCAGGGAAAGATGCAGGAAAACAATATCCTCGGGATAAATGAAGGAAGACATGGGGATATAGTCCAGCACGTTGCCGATTCCCAGACTATCCAGCATCTGCATAAAAATGCTGTTGCAGTAAGCACAAGCCAGGTTAACCCCCAGCACCGCCGCTACCATGGCCACAGTACGAGGAGGCATAGCCGGCTCCATCCCCATAGAAACAGGCGCCTCTCCACGGGCGAGAATGCGGAAAAACAAAACGGGAAGCATAAAGCACAGCAAATACAGAGCGGCAGAGAGCAAAGAATAGCCGATGCTATAGACGCGGTATTCCCATCCGCCGGCGATGAGTTCATAGATGAATACCACAGCGGGATACACCGCATTCATCAGCAGCATATGAAAAAGCATGGTCAGCCCCAATCGGGAGCACAGTCGGCGGTAGGCAGCCATCTTTCCCCTCCTCTCATGTTGTACTGCCTATATTGTACCGAAAAAACGGCCCGCTGTCAAGCGCAGACGAAAACGGGCGAAAAAATCCGCATTATTCTTGCCTTTCGGAGGCTTTTCTGCTATAATATTGAGGGTAAGTACCCAACGGGAAGGAGGTTCAACATGGAAGAGAAAAACAAGCGACTGGACGAACTGGACCAATTCTGGGATATCGGCGAGCTTCTGCCCCGGCGGCAAAGCGGGTCGCGCACGCCCCCCCAGCCCCACTCCACCGAAACGGTGGAACTGGTTCTGGAGCCCATCTCGACCGCCCCGGACAATACCAATCACCGCCTTACCCTCCCCCACAACGAAAGACAGCGTACCGACAGCATCCCACTTGTCCAGCATACTGTGGCCGAAGAACCGCGCCGGCAGGCCGAGCCTATCGACACCTACTGCCCCGACAACCCCCTGCTCCGTCAGGTCCGCATCTACCGCTGGCCCTCTTCCTATCAGTACTATGCGCGGTTTGTTGAGGATGCCCGTCGCTATCTTCACGTCGAAGCGCCCCCCTGCCCGAGAGTTCCCTTCTTCTCCTATGTGCCTCAGTATACTCAGCTTACCGAAGACCGGTTGGCCTGGTATCTCTACTGGCGCTCCCAGGTGCGGGCGGGCACATACCCCGACTGCGACTACACCTACCTCCTGCTTTATCTCTACGAAATCATCAATCTGGGCCGGGAAATCGATCCTTCTGACGGGCTGGCCGCCATCTGCGCCCTTTGGTTGGGCTACCGCGGCCGCTATCCACGGCTTGACCGCTTCTTGGGTGAGTGGATCTGCGACTACTGTCTGGTGCACCACCTCCCTGCCCCCAAGAACCTTCCTGCCGAGGCATTGGACGTCCTTGTCTCCTGTTCCCCGCTCAAGGAATTCTGGCTCAGCCAGGCCCCCGGGGAAAATGAGGCCTATGCCAATGCTCTGCTTCGTTTCTCTTCCAACTATGACTACCACGGGAGCAAATTCGCGGCAGGGGAAAATCTTCCCCTCTACGACGAGCACATCCCTGCCGCCCTGGCCTACACCGTGGCCGCCACTGCCGATTCCCGGGGTTCCCTGCTCTCGGGGGCAAATCTGCAGGACAGCCGTCTTTCCCGGGACGCCTTTGGCGGTGCGCTCTGCGCCCATGAGAACAAGTACCGCATTGAGGTAGACTACTGTTCCTTTACCCGCTCCCATGAACTGCGATTCTTGGTGACTGACATCATCAAATACAGCGAAAATAAGATTCGCGCCCACCTTGGAATCAAATCCCGCCTGGGACTGTATGCCCTGCCCAACGAGATTCGGGGGATCATTGACCGCTATTTCGCCCAGCACCTCCCCGCATCCCGGGCCATGACCCCAAAGCGCCGCGCAGAGGCCGCCGAAGAAAAACGCTACGCCGCCCTTTACGAGCCCCTGTCCGCGGATTTCTCCCCTGCTCATGCAGCGGAGATCGAGCAAACTTCCTGGCAGACCACGCAGAAGCTGGTGGAGGCCTTTGAGGATACCGAAGTGCCGGCACCTACTCCGCCCCCGCCTGTCCCTGCGCCCGCTCCGGTACCACCCGACCAGACCGAGCCTCCTCTGGCGGCACGGCTTTGTACCCTGAAGCTGGACGGCGTGGTGCGTGCCCTGCTGGCTGAGGACACCCCCGGCGCAAGGGCCGCGGCCACTGCCTGCGGACTGATGCTGGATGCGGCGGTAGACCGCATCAATACCGAAGCCCAGGACAGCTTCGGCGACATTCTGTTTGAAGAAGAGTCCCCCGGCCACTTCATCCTTATCGAGGACTACCGCGAAGAGCTGGCGGACCTGTAGAAAGGAAAAGGTATGACAAAAAAACAGAAGATTCTGCTTATCTCGGGTGCAGTCACCCTGCTCCTTTTCGTCCTTTGGACCGTGGCCGTGCTCACGGTTGACCGCGCTCCCATCGGTCCCATGGATTCCGCGGTAGGCTTTTCCCAAATGAACCTGGCCGTGCACACAGCCCTGGGCGTCAGCGAAGGCTGGTACAACCTCAGCGAAATCCTCGGCCTGATCATCCTTGCGGTTGCGGCCGGCTTTGCTCTGTGTGGCGGAATCCAGCTGATCCGACACCGCAGTTTCCGCCGAGTGGATCCCCACCTGTATCTGCTGGCCGCCCTGTATGTGATGCTCGCTTTAGTCTATGTGGGCTTTGAAATTGTGGTTATCAACTTTCGCCCGGTCCTCTCGGACGGAATTCTTGAGGCAGCTTATCCCTCCTCCCACACCATGCTCGCCATCTGCATTGCAGCATCGGCAGCCATCCGCCTCGGTGCGGTCCTGCCAAAAGCACCCGGCAGAATTGCGGCGGCGGGGCTGGCTCTCACGGCCGCCCTCACCGTCATCGCACGCCTGCTCTCCGGGATGCACTGGCTCAGCGATATCATTGGTGCAGTTCTGATCAGCGCCGCGCTGATGCTCTTCTACGCCGCCGCAGACCTTGGGCTGGATGCCCGATCGTCCGGAAAGAAAAAAGAATAATACACCGCAAAATGAGAAAGAGAGCCGCGCAGACCGCACGGCTCTCTTTTCTACTGTTTTCGCCACATTTTCGCTCCGTCCGAGCAATAGATCAGCGTCCCATCCCGATCGGTACGCCCCACGTCAATCTCACGCACAGCCAGGGCATCAATCACCCTGCGTGCAGGATGGCCGAAGGTATTGCCGTAACCGCAGGAAATCGCAGCAAATCGGGGTGCCACCGCATCCAGGAGCGCATCGGAGGTAGAAGTCGCTCCGCCGTGATGTCCCACCTTCAACAGATCCGCGGACAAAAATTCGGCAGGATATTGTTCCAGAAGCATTACCTCGGCTGATGCCTCTGCATCTCCCATCAGCATCACCGATGACTTGCCGCAAGAAATACGGAGAACCGTGCTGGAATCGTTGGAAGATCCCTGCAGGCTCAGCGGCGCAAGGAAATCCACGTCAGCGACGCCAAGCACAAAATGCTCCCCCGCAGCGATTACGCATACCTCTGCCCCGGAATGAGCTGCCGCTTTCAGAAAACGGCTGAAGGTTTCATCCTCGGTTTCAAGTGCAGGGATATATATTTTGCTCACCGGAATCTCCTCCAGAATCACATCGGCACCGCCGATATGATCTTCGTCAGGATGGGTGAGCACAAGTGCATCCAAACGGTGAATTCCCATTGCCCGAAGCTCGGCCAGCAGATGATACTCTGCCGTATTCGGTCCCGCATCCACCAGGAGCGTTTCTCCGGAACAGCGCACCAGTACCGCATCTCCCTGCCCAACGTCCAACACATAGACCGTCAACAACTCCGGTTTTAGAGAAAAGATAGTCAGCCCAACCACTGCAAAAAGCAAAAGTGATGCCCCGCCCAAGGCGAGGCATCGCCATACAAACGGTCGGCCGACAAAACGGCCTTTTTTCATTTTACTCGGCAATCTCTACCTTGCTTCTGGCCTGCTCAAAATCTGCACAAATCTCGGCAGAAGGGGCGGGAGTAAGCAGAGATACCACAACAATGGCCAGGCAGGACAGAACAAAGGCCGGGAAGAGCTCGTAAACGGCGAAGATGCCGCCTGCCTTACTGATGAGCAACTTCCAAACAAAGACCATCACACCGCCGGTCAGCATACCGGCAAGGGCACCGGCCTGGGTCGTACGCTTCCAGAAAAGGGAGAAGAGCATCAGCGGGCCGAAGGTTGCACCGAAGCCTGCCCATGCAAAGGATACCACCTGGAAGATTACACTGTCTTCATCCAGCGCAATGAGAATACCGATAAGAGAGATGGCAATCAGCACACCGCGGGTAACCCACATAACCTGCTTGTCGCTGGCCTTCTTGTTGATCAGGCCCTGGTAGATATTTTTGGACATCGCAGAGGCAGCAATCAGCAGATAGGAATCGGACGAGGAAATGGTAGCCGCAAGAATACCGGCCATGACAATACCGGCAAAAAGCGCGGGCAGAAGTCCCTGAGAAAGAACGATAAAGATGTTCTCAGCACCGCCTTTCGTGAGCAGAGAAAGCTCAGTGGGATACAGTGCGCGGCCGATGACACCCACCATGACTGCAGCAAAGAGAGAAATGACAACCCAAACGGTAGCAATGCGGCGGGAGAAGGGGAGCTCCTTTTCGTTGCGGATTGCCATGAAGCGAAGCAGAACCTGGGGCATACCGAAGTAACCAAGGCCCCATGCCATGCAGGAAATGATGGACATGGCGGCATAGGGGGTTGCAGCACCGAACTGAGGAGCTCCTTCCACCACCTGCTGGATACCATCGGCATTCACAACCGGCGTAGCGGTGGCAAAGAAGTTCCAGAAGCCATCAATGGACTTGGCATTTTCCAGCACAGCGCCCAGACCGCCCGCACTGACGGTACCGAGAATCAGGACCATGGAAAGTGCGCTGATCATGACAATGGCCTGCATGAAGTCGGAGGCACTCTCAGCCAGGAAGCCGCCGAGGAAGGTATACAGGATGACAAACAGGGCACCCAGGACCATCATAGCCTGGTAGTTTGCGCCAAAGAGTGCGGAGAAGAGCTTACCGCAGGTCACAAAGCAGGATGCGGCGTAAACCGTGAAGAAAATCAGAATAAAGAGTGCAGCCACGGTCATAATGATCTTCTTCTTCTCGCGGAAGCGCGCGGAGAAGAAGTCAGGCAGCGTGATGGCATCCCCCGCCACCGCAGAGTAGCGGCGCAGGCGGCGGGCAACCACCAGCCAGTTGATGTAAGTACCCACTGCAAGACCAATGGCAGTCCACATGGCATCGGCAATGCCGCACCAGTAGGCAACACCGGGAAGCCCCATCAGCAGCCATCCCGACATATCGGACGCCTCGGCACTCATGGCAGTGACCCAGGGGCCGAGAGAGCGGCCGCCTAGGAAATAGTCATTGGAACTCTTATTTGCGCGCTTGGCAAAAAAGACACCAATACCGATGACGCAGCACATATAAAACAACATGGCAACAAGATTCAAAATCTGATCGGAATTCATAAGAACCCTCCTTCAAATATTTTCGCCGCCCCCCCACCGGAGAAAACCACTTTAGCGCGGCGATATAATAAAGTTATTATATCACAGCTTCGCATAAAATGGAAGAGGATTTTGCAAAAAAATGAATTATTTTTTGCAAAATCCTCGAATTTTTATGTATAAATGCAGTTTTATCTTATTTTTATGCAAAAATTCAGCCTGGTCATTCTCCCATGGCCGCACGGTCGGCAATCAGCAGCACATCAGGATGGAGGTTCAGGAGAGACACGGGACAGTCGGTACGCAGCTCCCCGGCCAGCAAATGGGAGATAGGCTCTGCCTTCTCTGCCCCCGTAGCAAGCAGAATAATGTGCTTTGCACCGAAAATAGTCCCCAGCCCCATGGTCATTGCCCGCTTCGGCACCTCATCCTCGGAGGCAAAGAAACGAGAGTTTGCCGAAATGGTGGAGGGGGTCAGCTTAGTGCAATGGGTGCCGAGAATCAGCACCTCGTCCGGCTCGTTGAAACCGATGTGGCCGTTTCTGCCAACACCCAGCACCTGCAGATCAATCCCGCCCGCGGCGGCGATCATCTCGTCATAGTGCTTTCCTTCCGCCTCAGGATCCTCTGCCAGGCCGTTGGGCAGATGCGTATTGGCGGGGTCAATGTCAATACGGGAGAAAAGATTTTCCTCCATATAGCGGCGATAGGAGCAGGGAGCATCGGAGGAAATGGGATAGTACTCATCCAAATTAAAGGTACAGGCACGTGCAAAAGAAATGCGCCCTTCCCCGCAGTCCCGGGCAAGCTCGGCATACATTCCCTCGGGGGTGGAACCGGTGGCAAAGCCAAGCACCGAATCGGGTTTCCCGGAAAGCTGCGCTGCCACGATATCCGCGGCACGGCGGGAAACCTCAGCATAATCCTCACAAACCAAAATGCGAATCATTTTCTTCTCCTTTATTTTGTCTTTATCTCAAAGTGCAGCAATCTTTGCTTCCAGGAAACGAGCGGCCTCGGCAATGTCCCGGGCGGGATCCTCGCCCACTTCGCGCTCAATGGTCAAAAAGCCGCGATAGCCGATTTCATCCAACGCCTTAAGGTAGTTGTCGAAATCCACGCCGCCCTTGCCCAGGGGAAGCTCTACAAAGGCCTTACCTGCCTGAATAGCTTCCTCGATGCCCTCGTACAGGCCGGCCACATCGCATCCCTTCAACTTGACGCCATCCTTGGCATGGGTATGCACGATATAGTCTTTGAGTGTGTACACAGCGCGGACAGGGTCATCTCCTGTGACCATGACGAAATTTGCGGGGTCAAGGTTGACCGCAACACCGCGGGAACCGAGAGAATCCAGAAAATCCCGCAGAATCACCGCCGTCTCAGGACCGGTTTCAATGGCAAAATGTGCGCCAAGGCTGTCGGCATACTCAGCCAGTTCTCTGCAGGCCTCCTGCATGATGGAATAGCGTTCGCAGGTTTTGTCCTCGGGCACCACGCCGATATGCGTAGTAACAACGTCGGTCTCCAGCTCACAGGCAAGATCCAGGATGCGTTTGGACTTTTCAATCAAAGCAGGGTTGAGCTCGGGATTGGTAAACCCTTTGCCCAGGTCACCGCAAAGCGCCGAGAAAACCAGACCGTTGGATTTTACAAAATCCAGCAGTTCACGGCGGGCGGTGGGGGTAAGATTCTCGGGGGAATAATCCCCGTGGGTAGCATACATCTGCAATCCTTTGGCCCCGATTCCTGCGGCGCGGCGGATTGCTTCGTGCATCTCACAGCGGAAGGAATCCACCATGACTCCGATCGGAAACTGATACATTTTCGTCTATCCTTTCTCTATTAAAAGATTGGTAGTTTGCACCGAGTACAGTATACTTGATTTTCTTGCTTTTTGCAAGCCTTTAAATGAATTTCTTTAAAAAATAACGGATCTGCCGAAATCCCGGCAGATCCGTTGGTAAAACATGGGAAAGTTATGCCTGTGCGTCGTCGGAGTAGACAAGCTCATCTGCCTCGGCAGCGGGCTCCTCAACAGCCTCTGCCTCCTCCAGCAGTGCGCGGATGGACAGGCTTACGGTGTGCTTCTCCTCGTTGATGTCGATAATCTTTACATCAACCTCCTGACCGAGCTCAAGCACATCTGCGGGCTTCGCAATGCGCTCCTTCGCGATCTGGGAGATGTGAATCAGACCGTCAACACCCTCAACGATCTCAGCAAATGCGCCGAAGGGCATCATGTTCACAATCTTTACGGTTGCAACATCGCCGATGGCATACTTGTTGGTGAAGATGTACCAGGGATTGGTCTCGGCGGTCTTGTAGCCGAGGGAGATGCGCTTCTTCTCGGGATCGAAGGACTTGACGTAAACAGTCAGGGTCTCGCCAATAGAAACAACATCTGCAGGAGACTTGATGCGTGCCCAGGACAGCTCGGAGGTATGTACCATACCGTCCACGCCGCCGAGATCAACGAATGCACCGTAGGTGGTCATGCTCTTGACAACGCCGGTGTACTGCTTGCCTTCCTCGATCTCTGCCCAGAAAGCAGCCTCGCGAGCCTTGCGCTCCTCACGGAGTACGGCACGCATGGAGCCGTAAGCGCGATGCTGACGGTCCTTGATCTCGATGATCTTGAAGCGAACGGTCTGGCCAACGAGAGTGGTCAAGTCGCCGTCCTTGGGGATACCGGTGTGTGCGCCGGGGATGAAGACGCGGTTGGCATTGGTCAGGGCAATCACGCCGCCCTTTACAGCCTCAACCACCTTGCCCTCAAGAACTGCCTCGCTGGCCAGCGCATCAACGATGACCTGCCAGCTCTTGTTAGCGTCTACACGCTTCTTGGAAAGGGTTGCTACGCCGTCGAGATCGCTGACGCGGATAACGAAGGCTTCGATTTCGTCGCCGACCTTGTACTGTTCGGTCAGCTTTACAGAAGGATCATCGGTGATCTGATCGGCAACAATGATGCCG
This sequence comes from Oscillospiraceae bacterium, assembly GCA_015063805.1. Lineage (GTDB taxonomy): Bacteria > Bacillota > Clostridia > Oscillospirales > CAG-272 > SIG693. Next base: position 9,987 of record SVTK01000013.1, on the reverse strand, counting down.
GTGACCTTGGCGCCCAGGTCGAGCTGAAGCTCGCTGTTCGTAACCGAAGTTACGATGCCTTTAACGGTGTCTCCTGTATTTAAAGTGATGAGAGATTCTTCGAGCATTTGTGCAAAATTTTCGCTCATGGTTTTATATACCTCCTCTATAATACCGCCGGGTGTCGATGCACCTGCGGCTATTCCCAGCCGAGCAAACGGCGGAAATTGCTTCATTTCACGCAGTTCATCCGCGGTTTCCACCAGGCGGGTATCTGCGCAGTTTGCACGGCAAATTTCGTACAGTTTGGCGGTATTGGAGCTGTGTTTACTGCCGATAACCACCATACCGTCGCACGTGCGGGAGAGCTTTTCAGCCTCCTGCTGACGAATTTCCGTAACACTACATATTGTATCAAAAATAATTGGATTTGTACAGTACTTTTCGAGAATTTTGATCGACTTTTTCCATTCCGACAATTTCTGGGTCGTTTGTGCCGCAATTGCGACCTTCTTTTTGTACAAATCGCCCAACTCGCTTCGGCACAATGCCGATTCAAGCGCTTCCGCATCGGGAAACACTCTGCCTTCGCCCCGAACATAGCTCATAATCCCAACCACCTCGGGGTGCTGCTCGGCACCGATCAGTAAAAAGACGCGGCCCTCTCCCGAATTTTCGGCGGCAATGCGCTGCACCTTTTTGACATAAGGACAGGTGCAGTCCTCCACCACAAAATACGGATTTTCCTCCGACAGCCGGCGCAGCTTTTCCTCCACCCCGCATTCGATGCCGTGGGCGCGGATCAGCACCGTCACAGGATGTTCGGCATCAGCTCCACTGGCAAGGACAGCCGCCTCTTCCGCATCAGTCACGGTGACCCCTTTGGCCTCGATACTTTCCTGGTAGATTCGATTGTGGATCAACTGGCCCAGGGTGCAGATCCGTGCTCCCGGTTTCGCCGCATCAAGCAGAGCGGCAAGGCGGTCGGTAGCGCGCTTCACCCCAAAACAGAAGCCTGCATTTTTGGCAATCCGGATCCTCTCCTCAGCCATGGAACTCGTCCTCCAATCGGCAGATCTCGGAAAAAACCTGTCCCGCAATCTGTGCGTATTCGCCCTTGCCCTGTCCTTCCTCGGATTCGACTCCGCAGGACATGGGAGAACCGAAAATAATATTCACCCGGCGGAATAGGACATAGCGATCTTTTTTCATTTTGATACAGACGGGGATAATCGGCGAACCGGAACGCAGGGCAATCAGCGCGACACCGTTCTTGGGCTTAGTTTCCCGCAGAGGAGTCCCCTTCTGACGGTGGCCCTGGATGAAGACACCGATGCTTTTCTTTTCCTTGAGCAGCTCGATGGAATGCCGGACCGCCCCCACATCGGCACCGCTGCGGTCAATGGGATATGCCCCCAAAATGCGGATCAGCGAGGAGAGCAGCGGAACCTTGAACAGTTCCTTTTTGGCCATGAAGTGCACCTGCGTGATGGCGGCGGCGGCAATCAAAACCGGGTCAAGCAGGCAAATATGGTTGGAACAGTATAAGTAGCCGCCCTCGGCGGGGAGGTTTTCCCGGCCGAACACGCGGACACGGAAAAGGCGAAGCACCAGCTTTGCAAGCAGGGCGTGGGCCTTCTCGTAGAAATTTTTCTTTTCTTTTGCCATAGCCTCAACCTCTCGGCGGAGTGATGCCGGTCTTTTCCTTCACCAAGTCCAGCACATAGGCCACACTCTGCTCCAGGTCCATCCCGGTATTATCGAAGAGGACGGCATCCTCAGCGGCAACGGCGGGGGCAACGGCACGGCCGCTATCCCGTGCGTCACGGGCATTCATCTCGGCAAGCACCTCTTCAAAGGTGGTAGTGATCCCCTTCTGGCAGAGCTCAAGGTAACGGCGCTGGGCGCGGCACTCGGGGGAGGCGGTGAGGAAAATCTTCACCTGCGCCTCGGGAAGGATCACCGTTCCGATGTCGCGGCCGTCCATGATCACGGCAGTGCGGCGGGCAATCTCCCGCTGGGTATCCAGCAGGAAGGTGCGGACGGTGGGGTGAACAGAGACTGCCGAGGCGTAGTGGGACATCTCGGGAGTGCGGATGGCATCTCCCACCCGCTCACCGTTGAGGTAGACCTGCTGGCTGCCCTCTTCATACTTGATCTCCAGGGAGATTCCGGGCAGAAGCGCGGCCACCGCGGCTTCATCGGTAGGGTCGGTGTCGTGACGACGTACATAAAGGCCAATGGTGCGGTAAAGAGCGCCGGTATCCACATAAACAATTCCAAGGGCAGCAGCAACGGCACGAGCAATCGTACTCTTCCCTGCACCGCCGGGCCCGTCAATGGCAATATTCAGCATAGCAAAACATCCTTTCTTTTGTCCGCATGATCAGTCGCCCCACGCAGCGTGCTCACCAGCGAGGACTGCGGTGGAGAAGGCGATCTGCAGATTGTAGCCGCCGGTATAGGCATCCAGGTCCAATAGCTCACCGGCGAAATAAAGGCCTTCGGTCAGTTTGGATTTCATGGTGCCGGGATCGATTTCCTTCAGGGTCACACCTCCTGCGGTAATAATGGCTTCTTCAATGGGGCGGAAACACCGGAGGGGAATCGAAAAGCTCTTGAGCAGGCCGCCGAAGGCAATCCGCTCTTCACGGGTGATCAGATTTACCTTTTTTCGGGGATCGATCCCCGAGCGGGAAACCGCTGCGGGAATCAGCTTCTGCGGGAGAAGATCCCCAAGAGCATTGAGAAAATCCCGGTTGGCGTATTTGGCAAAATCGGCCAGGAGCCGTGTATCCAGCTGTTTGGCATCCAGCGCAGGCTTGAGGTCGATCTGTGCGGTATATTTACCGGGCGCAATGTCCCGGATATGGGCAGAGGCAGAGAGCACCATAGGCCCGGTGAGACCGAAGTGGGTGAACATCATCTCACCGAAGTCCTCATACACAGTTTTCCCGCTGCCCGTGGCAACAATACGCAGGGCAACATTTTTCAAAGAAAGACCCTGAAGCTGTGCGCAGACGCGGTCATCGGCAACAATAGGTACAAGAGAGGGGGTCAGCGGGGTAACGGTGTGCCCGGCGGTCCGGGCAAAGCGGTAGCCGTCCCCATCCGAGCCGGTAAGGGGATAGGACATCCCGCCGGTACAGAGGATCACGGCATCAAAGGTGTGAATCTCCTCACCGCAGCGGACACCGGTTACTCGGCCGTCCTCGGTGCACAGCCCCGTGACCCTGCGGTAGACTGTCTGCACCCCATTCTGCCGCAGGTCGGCGGCAAGGGCAGCCACTACATCGGCGGCCTTGTCCGAGACAGGAAAAACCCGCCGCCCCCGCTCCACCTTAAGGGGAACGCCCAGGCGCTCAAAATGGGCCATGGTGTCCTCCGGGCCAAATCGGGCCAGGGCGGCATAAAGGAAGCGGGCGTTGCGGGGGACAGCTTCCATAAATTCTTCGGTGGTACAGGCATTGGTGAGGTTGCATCTTCCCTTTCCTGTGATCCGCAGCTTACGGCCAAGACGGCCCTCGTTGCGCTCAAACAGGGTCACTGCGGCACCGTTGCGGGCGGCCACAGCGGCCGCCATCATGCCGGCGGCCCCGCCTCCCACCACGGCAACTCGGCGAAGATCATCCATGGGCTTTATCGTAGACATCGTATTCGTCCCAAATGCTCTCCAGGCGGCGGAACAAAACATTCAGCTCTTCCTGGCGCTTCATGGAAACAGCGGCGATCATGGCATTGATCAGGCTCAGCGGTGCCACCAGGGAATCCACAAAGGAAACCATATCGCTCTGGGCGGTGAGAAGCTCGTCCGCATACTGTGCAATGGGAGAGAATTCGCTGTCGGTAATGGCGATTACATTGGCCCCTGTTTCCCGGGCATATTCCACGGCATTAATGGTGCGCTTGGAGTAACGGGGGAAGCTGATGGCGATCATCACATCTTCCTTGCCGATGCGCATGATGCGCTCGAACATCTCGCTGCCCGAAGTGGTCTGCACAAACTCTACGTTGTCGAAAATCATCTGAAAATTCTGACTCAGGAAGGACGCAAGGGATGCGGCAGAGCGGACACCGATAATATAAATGCGCCGCGCCGAAAGGATCTTGTCAATGGCGGTATTGAAGACATCGCGATCCACCAGATCCAGCGTGTGACGGATGCGCTCGGCATCCGACATCAGCACCTTCTCCAGGATATCCCCGTCACCGATGAGATTGCTGGCCACCTCGATGCGCTGGAAGGAGGTCAGCTTGGTGCGGATCAGCTCCTGCAGAGCACGCTGAAGCTCGGGATAGCCATCAAAGCCCAGTTCAATGGCAAAGCGGACGACGGTAGACTCAGATACGCCCACCAGTCCACCAAGTTTTGAGGCAGTCATATATGCTGCCTTTTCATAATGGGAAAGGATATAATTTGCAATCTGCTTCTGCCCCTTTGAAAATTCGGGCATCCGCGTTTGGATCATTGTCAAAAGATTCTGTTTTGCCATCGTTTCCACCTGCTTTTTTTCCGAAGCCGTTGTATCGGCACGGATTAAATTTGCCAAGGCATATACATAATTATTATATCGTACTGGCACGAAAAAGTCAAGGGATTTCATCGATTTGCTCCCTAAAAACCGGTCTTTGGCTCTTGACAAATTCAAGGCTTTCGCGTATAATCAAAGAAGATTCTTCACGAAAGGATACCGATATGATCCGTTATCTTCTTCCCCGGGAAGGCCGGTTTTACCGCGCCAATCTCCACAGCCACAGCACCGACTCAGACGGTCATTTCACCCCCGAGGAGCTGGTGGAAGGCTACCTCGATCACGGCTATTCCATCCTTGCCATCACCGACCACAACCGCTTTTTTGACCGCAGTCTTCTTTGCCGTGAGGATTTTCTGGTGCTCAACGCCTTTGAATACAATCACGCCGACTATATCCCCGAGAACCGCACTGTCCATCTCGGGATGATCGCCCGATCCCCCGAGATCAGGGAAATGCCCGAACTGCTGGCTTTCCCCAACTGCCCCGTGGGCACCGTGGACGAAACATTCACCGCCTCGATCAACGAAAACATCCGTCGGGGCAACGAGGCCGGCTTTCTCACCGTCCTCAACCATATGCGCTGGTCGCTGGACAACGAGGCCGATGTCCTGGCCTACCGCGGGATGTGGGCAATGGAAGTCTTCAACCACTTCAGCGAGGTGTTGGGGATCGAGGAGTTCAACCTTTCCACTTATCTCTCCAAGATCCGCCAGGGTGAGCACCTCTTCGGCATCATGGCCGATGACAATCACAACCTGGTGGGGGATCGCCCCCGCAGCCTGGGTAATCTTGAGCCCTGGGACTTCTCCTTCGGAGGCTGGATTGAAGTAAAGGCACCCGAGTTAAGCTATGCCGCTGTGATTGACGCGCTCGAACAGGGAAACTTTTACGGCTCCATGGGGCCTCGCTTTGAATCCCTCTACATCGAGGACGGAATGCTTCACGTGACTTGTTCCCCCGTTCGGTGCATATCGGTAGCCTGCAATGTTCGCCGCTTCAATAACCAATGGAGCCGGAACGGCAGCTTCACCGAGGCAGTCTTCCCGCTGCAGGAAGGTATGGATTTTGTGGTGGTTACCCTCACCGACAACGAAGGACGCCGCGCTGTTTCCCAGGCATACAGACTCTGAAATACAAACGAAAAACCGCAGATTTCTGCGGTTTTTGCGCCCTATTTTCCCATCGAGAGGTAAAATATGATTCCATCTCTGATTATCCTCACCTCCCTGCTTATCCTGCTGATGGCGGCATTTCTGCTCATCACCCGATGGGCCTTCCGTCAGGCCTTTGCACCGCCCAAAGGAATTGACCCCCTTGCTCTCCCCGAAGGAGAGCAGTATGAACGTCAGCGCCCGCGCATGGAGGCGCTGATTGCCGAAATGGCGGCAATTCCCTATGAAGAAATCCGCATCCGGGGGCGGGACGGCACGCCGCTGTTCGCCCGTTACTATCATGTGCGGGACGGCGCCCCCCTGCAGATCCAGGTTCACGGTTACCACGGCAGTGCTGTCAGGGACTTCTGCGGCGGAAACAAACTGGCAAGGGAGGCCGGGCACAATACCCTGGTCATCGACCAGCGCGCCCATGGGCAGAGCGGCGGTCGCGCCGTTACGTTTGGTATCCTGGAACGCTATGATTGCCTGGATTGGATCGAAGAGGCCAATCGCCGCTTTTCTCCACCTGCCATTATCCTCTCCGGCGTGTCCATGGGGGCAGCCACCGTGCTGATGGCGGCCGGTCTTCCTCTTCCCGCAAATGTCCGCGGTGTGATCGCGGACTGCCCCTATTCCTCCCCCAAAGAAATCATTGCCAAGGTCTGTGGGGAGATGGGATTTCCCCCGCGGTTCACCATACCCTTTGTTCGGCTCGGCGGCCTTCTGTGGGGGAGCTTCGATCTTTGTGCTGCCTCTCCGCGGGAAAGTGTCATGCAGGCGAAGGTTCCGATTCTGCTGATCCACGGCGAAGATGACCGCTTTGTCCCCTGCACCATGAGTCGGGAGATCGCCCGATGTGCGGGCAATCATTGCCGCCTGGAAACCTTCCCCGATGCGGGACATGGCCTCAGCTTTATTGAAGATTTCCCCCGCTATTCTGCCGCTGTGGAGACATTTCTCTCCGCGTGCGGCGTCGAGGTCACCCGAGTACCGTAAAGCATATCACCCCCGATACAGGCGGGCAAACATGGCCGCATGATTTTCCTCATCCTCGGCAATCCGGGCAAGCAGAGCGCGGACAGCATCGTCTTCGGTTTGGCTCATCAGGTAGCGATAGGTATCGGCTGCCGCCTGCTCCCGCCGCATATACTGTTCGAACATCTGTCCGATTCCGCCGGGGCGGGAATAATACCCCCCCGGTGCTCCCGCTCCGCCCCGGGGGAAGAGCGTAAGCTCACCGCCCAGATCCCGGATCAGTCGGCCGAGCAAACGGAAATGTGTCAGCTCACACTTTGCCATCTCCTCAAACATCTCCCCCAGGGTCGAGGAATGCTCCTCAGTCTGAAGTGCGGCAACGCAATAGGAAGAGATAGCGGCAAGCTCACCGTTTCCGCCGCTCCACAGGGGAAGCAATCGCTGAGCCAGGCGCACGTCCCGCCGTGCCGGCTTTCCGTCGGGATAGGGGTTCTTTGATGTACAGTCCATATGCATGGCAAAACCTCCTTTTGTCATCAGCATATGCCAGGAAGCTTATCCTTGTGATTTCATTTTTCTGTCAAAAAGAGTGCTGCGCATCGCGCAGCACTCTTTTTGCAAATCACTTCAAATCCTCGATGGAATCGATATTCTCCGAAATTGTGGGAGCAACATCGTCGGGAGAAACATAGAACAGGGATCGCCCCGACGCCAGCTTCAGCCGAACCTCGGTGTACTCCTCCCCGCGGTAAGTCACATAGGAAACCTCCAGGGGAGCAACCGTCCCGCTGTGGGGATCCCAAACCTCAAGCTTCTGCGCACCGCGCAGGAGGATGGGTCTGTCATAAGTACGGTCGGTGGTATTGGCAAAGTAGTAGACATCACACCGTCCATACCGTTTATGGGTGTGAGAAAGCATCCCCTTCCCGGGAATGAACTTGTCCAAACCGAGCCGGACAAAATCGGGATAAGGCAGGCTCAGCGCACCGGTACATTCCAGATGGATCATTCCCGGCATCAGCACATCGTAGGGCAGATCCAGAGATTTGATGGTTTCGTCGATCAGCGCACCGGGGACCATATCGGTACCATCAATGGCGGTCAGCTCGGCGGTAAGGTGGTATGCCTCTCCTCCCGCCGCATTGCTGCGATAATCGTAGCTGCGAAGGATATTGCCATCAAAGATGTCTTCGCCAAAAATCTCCCGAACCAACGCCTGCACTTCCCGATCTGCTTCGCCGCTTTCATCGGTTCCGAAGGCGGTCCGAGGCAGTTCGCCGGTAGAGATGATCTTTCCGCCTGCGGCGTAAAATTCTGCAATGATCCGCATATCCTCCGGTGCAATCATCACCGTGGAAGGCAGGATCAGCACGCGGAAGGTCTCGGTATTTTTTCCGTTGTCCATCAGCAGCTTCCCGTTTTCTACCCGACACTTATTCCGCAGAGTTTCCGGGTGCAGCAAAGTCAAATCGTGCCCGGCATAGATGGAAATGCTGTTGATCAGGGACATATAGTCAAGATTGGTAGGGGTATTGGGATACTCGAATCCCTGTGCCGCAGCCTGATAGAAATAGGTTTGGGCGTGAATGGAGTAGATGGGATACAGCATGGCAATATCGGCAACATGGTTTCCCCTCTGCAGAAGTGCCTGGGTCCGCGCCGCAAAACGGTAAAAATCACCGCGGCGGGCAAAATCAAAACTTCCATCCTTCTGTGCCGCCGGCACATGGTGGATCAGCATCCGATTCGCGCCATGGGAGAAGGCATTACAAGCCTCGCTGTAGTAGGTATCCGGTGCATAGCTCGGATAGTCGCGGAAGATCTCGCAGCTGACCTCCTGCAGGCCGTAGTTGTAGGCAGCCCCCGCCGCCAGCTTTACCGAATTCGCGCCGTAGAGGTAGGCCTTCTCCAGCATTGCTCCGGCGGCATATTTGCCGCCCAGCAGCGCGTCACCATTCAAAAGCGAACAAGACGGCAGTTTGGGCTCACACAGACTGCCGCGAAGGTCAACACCCAGCGCCTCAGCAAAATCGGCATAAGCGCGCAGGAATCCCTCGGCCAGCATATGGGCACGACAATCCAGCAAAAGTGCCTTCTGCCGCTCGGTCTGAGGCCCCAGGTCATAGAAAAGGGCGGGATACAGCAATGCGGGATCAAATCCGAACCGCTGGACGAAAATTCGATTGAAATCCGGATCCCAGTTTCGGCGATTTGGCGCATCAAATGCAATATCGCGGTAACCGATGGCATGGAAATTTTTCCCGCGCAGCGGCTCAAGCAGAGGGGCAAAAACGGCATAGGTTTGCTGCAGATAATCCATGCAGGATTTGTAGCTCAGCGGATTGATCCGTTCCCCTATCCCATCTTCGTCGGTGCAGTCGGCGCAAACGAATTGAACGATTTTCCAGTTGCCCTCCGGCACCGTCCAGGAAAGCATCCTCCCTTGTATGAACGGCCGAAGATCGACCACCCGAGCGGTTTCTTCATCCAGCGCAACGACCGACATTAATGCATCACTTCGGAGCAAAAGATTGACCGATTCTCCCGCGCAACAAACATACTCAATCGGAAGAAGCTCCTTGGCACAGGCGGTCGTATCGGTTTCCTCATCTGCCGCGGCAAGATAGTCCCGTTCAAAACCGGCCTCGAACAAAAACGATACATCCAAATCGAAATGAATAATCTTCTTCAGCAAATCTGCATACAGCGAACTGTATTCCCGCATCCGATGAAGTCCCGCCGAGGAACTGCGATTTTCATCTTTTCCCATCAGCACAGGGATAACACACCCTACCCCTGCAGCGGCAAGCTTCTCCAAACGTTCATTAAGCTTAACCTCATCCCGCAGCAAACCCGTTTCCAAATATAGGTCGGCCTTATATGCCTTTGCAGGATCAACAAAATCCCGGTGTAATTGATCATATTGAGATAGCTGCATCATGATTTCCTTTCCATCTCTGCAGGTAAAACAGGTCATTATATTGCAACATCACACGGAAACAAAGGTATTTTCCGTGGTAGCGATATACTACCATATTTCTCTTCCGTTGTCAAGAAAAAAAAACAAAAAAGGCAATGGATAATCCATTGCCTTTCCAATGTACATTGAAAACCGAACAAAGTTCAACGGCAAACCAGCGATAACTCAAATGCGCTTGGCTGCGTTAGCAGTTCAAGCCCTCGGTCTATTAGGATCGGTCAGCTGAATGCATTACTGCACTTACACCTCCGACCTATCAAACTCATAGTCTCTAAGTGACCTTACCAGCTTAAGCTGTGGGATATCTCATCTTGAGGTGTGTTTCACGCTTAGATGCCTTCAGCGTTTATCACATCCGCACGCG
>SVTK01000012.1 GCA_015063805.1 Oscillospiraceae bacterium | reverse complement strand
CTCGGTTTCGGTGCGGAAGTTGGTCTCAAGAACACCTGCACGCGCGCCGCCGATGCCAAGCGCATAGGCCAGACCGATATCCCACGCGTCACCGGTAGCGTCCTGCTCAACGGCGATCAGGCAAGGAACACCCTTGCCGGCCTGATACTCGCTTCTGACGGTGTGGCCGGGGCCCTTGGGGGCAACCATGATAACGTTGACATTCTTGGGGGGCTTAATGCAGCCGAAATGAATGTTGAAGCCGTGAGCAAAGGCAAGGGTCTTGCCCTCGGTCAGATTGGGCTCAATGCTTTCCTTATAAAGTGCAGCCTGCTTCTCGTCGTTGATCAGGATCATGATCACGTCTGCGGCCTTGGCAGCCTCGGCGGCAACCATAACCTTCAGGCCCTGTGCCTCAGCCTTAGCCCAGCTCTTGGAGCCTTCGTACAGACCGACGATAACATTCACGCCGCTGTCCTTGAGGTTCAGCGCATGAGCGTGTCCCTGGGAGCCGTAACCGATGATCGCAACGGTCTTGTCTGCAAGCTTCTGCAGATCGCAGTCCTGCTGATAAAAAATTCTTGCCATGATAAAATTCCTTCTTTCTATTCGGATAAATTGATTTACAGATTGGTCACCTTGCGGATGGTAGAGCTTCCCTTTTCCAGAGAAACGCTGCCGGTACGGCAAATCTCAAGAATGGTATAGTCGCGCATCAGGTTGATAAAATCGTCAATGCGGCGGCTGTCATCCGCCAGGCGGAAGACAATGGACTCCTTGGCATAATCCACGGTTTTTGCGTTGAATGCTTCCGCTGCAGCACGGATATCCTCCCGGGTGGCGGGATTGTTTTCCATTTTAATCAGCAGCAGCTCACAGCTGACCGAATCATCAGCACCGAACTCCTTGATGGAATATACATCGGGAAGCTTATAAAGCTGATTGATCAGCTGCTGTTTGTTCAGCTCATCACCGTCGAAAATCACCGTAATGCGGGAATATTCGCTGGACTCGGTCTCACTTACGGTAAGGGCGCTGATATTGAACTGTCTGCGGCGGAACATACTGGTCACGCGGTTCAGCACGCCGAACTGGTTGCGCACGAGCACAGCCACGGTATATCGGTTCATATCAGTCACCTACCTTCAGAATAATATCGTCCATTGAGCCGCCGGGGGGGAGCATGGGAAGAACGAACTCGTCCTTTTCGATGGGACACTCGATGACATACGGGCCGTTCACCGAGAAGGCCTTCTCCAGGGCAGCCTCCAGTTCGTCCATGCTCGAAATCCGCTCGCCGTCTGCGCCGAAAGCACGGGCAAGAGCGATGAAATCGGTTTTTCTGTCCAGGATCGTGTTGGAATAATGGCGGTCAAAGAAGAGAGTCTGCCATTGCCGAACCATGCCCAGCACACCGTTATTGAAGAGCAGAATTACCACAGGAACACCGTAGCGGACTGCGGTAGCCAGCTCGTTGAGGCACATACCAAAGCTGCCGTCGCCAGTGACCAGCACTGAATGCTCCTTTGTGCCAAAGGCGGCACCGATGGCAGCACCGAGGCCAAAGCCCATGGTACCCAGTCCTCCGCTGGAAACAAACCGTCTTGGCTTGCACCAAAACAGATTCTGTGCGGACCACATCTGATGCTGTCCAACATCGGTTGCAACCGCCGTGTCGGGACCGAGATGGCGGTTCAGCGCCATAATGGCATTACGGGGGGTGATTCCCGTCCGGCGGTCCGTGGCTTCTTCTTCAATTTTACGAAGGTCGGCAACCTTTTGCTGCCATTCAGGATGCTCGACCTGCTTGATCAGCGGAAGCAACTGCTGAAGGGTAAGCTTGATATCACCGCGCATTCCGTGAACTGCGTTGATATTTTTGGACAGCTCTGAGCCGTCGATATCGATCTGTACAATCTTAGCCCTTGGGGCAAACTTAAAGCGGTTTCCGGTGGCACGGTCGTTGAAACGCACACCGAGGGAAATGATCAGATCGGCATGGTGCATGGCCATGGAAGAAGCATAATGGCCGTGCATTCCCTGCATCCCGAGGAACCGGGGATGATCGGTAGGGATAGCAGAGAGTCCCATCATGGAACAGCCGATCACGGCATCGATCTTCTCGGCAAGTGCCAACATTTCTTCTTCGGCATTCCCGGAGAGAACACCACCGCCGAAATAGATATAAGGCCGCTCAGCAAGATCAATACACTCCGCGGCTTCACGGATACGAAGTTCCTTTGCCGCCTGCTTAGGCTCGGCTTTAACGGGCGCCATGGGGGTATACTCGCACATGGCAATCTGCACATCCTTGGGGATGTCCACCAGTACAGGTCCGGGACGGCCGGACTGCGCCAACACAAAGGCCTCTCTGACCGTATCGGCCAGCTGCTCTACCGAACCGACAAAATAATTGTGCTTGGTAATGGGCAGGGTCACACCGGTAATATCAATCTCCTGGAAGCTGTCGGTACCGATCTGGGTGGTGGGAACATTTCCGCAGATGGCGACTAAGGGAATGGAGTCCAAGTGCGCCGTAGCAATCCCTGTGACCAGGTTGGTGGCACCGGGACCGGAGGTGGAAAGCACAACGCCTACACGTCCTGTGGTTCTTGCGTAACCGTCAGCAGCGTGAGCCGCCCCCTGCTCATGGGCAGTCAGGATATGCGTGATTTCGTCCTGATATTTATAAAGGCTGTCATAAACATTGATGATCTGCCCGCCGGGATATCCGAATACCACATCACAACCCTGCTCAATCAGCGTTCTGACCAGGATATCCGCGCCCGAGAGATACATGGTTTCTCCCATCGATGTTTCACTCCTCGTTTTTGCTTACTTATCGGGGTCATGCCTTGACGGCAATGACCTCAACTTCAACCAATGCCCCCTTGGGCAATTCCTTGACCGCTACGCAGGAGCGAGCGGGAGTGGTGGAAAAATACTTTGCGTAAACCGCATTGAATGCGGCAAAATTGTCCATGCTGGTGAGATAACAGGTGGTTTTCACCGCAAGTTCGGGAGAACTGCCCGCCGCTTCCAACACAGCGCGGAGGTTTTCGCAGACACGCACAGTTTGCTCCGTAATATCAGTCCCCACCATTGCTCCGGTTACGGGATCCAGAGGAATCTGTCCCGAAGTGAAGATCATGTCTCCGGCAGTTACGGCCTGCGCATAGGGGCCGATCGCGGCAGGGGCAAACTCAGTTTGAATAATCTCGCGATTCATTTTGTACTCCTTCTCCTGTCCGGGGACAGGCTGTGAAATAAAAACGCCTCAAAGCTTTTGGCAGATGCTCTTGGACACCGTTTTTTGGCGGTGTTCGGACTTGGGGTTTTTATTGAATATACCTTGACATTATACCATATTTCCTCTTTCTTTGTCAATCATTTTTTACAACGCTAAAGTAAAATTTGTCGATTCCCGAAGAATTTCACTCCATAAAGATGTCACCCTTCCCCTCATCTCGACATATCATGACACCGAGGAGGTGCAGTATCATGCAAACCTGCATTGCCGCGTTCAATTCCATGACTGCCGCAATCGGTGCACAGCGGATTTTATCTGCCGCGGCAATCCGATCTTCGGTGGTAAAGCTGAACGCAAATCAAACAGCGCGGGGTTGTGGGTATGGATTGGAATTTTCCTGCGCACAGCGCCAAAATGTAGAAGCCCTCTTCGTGTCCCGCAGTATCCAGGTCAGCAGTTATATCGGAGGGTGATGTCATGATTTATCTGGATAATGCAGCAACCACTTTCCCCAAACCGCCCGCAGTCAGGCGGGAGGTGGAACGCTGCCTCAGAGAATACTGCGGCAATCCCGGGCGAAGTGCCCACAAACTGTCTCTTGCCGCCGCCGAGGCGGTCTATGATTGCCGTTTGGCTTCCGCAGAGCTATTCGGTATCTCTTCACCGGAGAGGATCATCTTCACCTATAACACCACCTATGCCCTGAACATGGCCATTAAGGGATTGCTTCACCGGGGTGATCATGTGCTCATCAGCGACATGGAGCACAATGCGGTCTTCAGACCTGTGCACCGATTGGCCGCGCTGGGGGAAATCAGCTATGATATTTTCCCCACCGGCTGTGCAGATCCCCCGGGGTCGGCGGAAGACATCCTTCTCGCCCTTCGCAAGCTTCTTCGCCACAATACCAGGATGCTCATTACCGCACACATTCCCAATTTATGTTCTGCGGTGATGCCCCTCGAAGTGCTGGGACGCTTTTGTCGGGAAAACAAACTTCTCTTTGTTGTGGATGCCGCCCAGAGTGCGGGGATTGAGCACATTGATTGCGAAAAAATGCAGATCGATGCCCTATGTGTCCCCGGACATAAGGGATTATACGGTCCTCAGGGAAGCGGCATCCTCGCCTTGGGGAGTGATTTAACCATGGCGACATTGATCGAGGGCGGAAGCGGAATCCACTCTCTGGATCCTGCGATGCCTGAATTCCCCCCCGAACGGTATGAGGCCGGCACGCTTGCCACACCGACATTGGCCGGACTTTGCGCCGGGATCAAATTTGTCATGGAAAGGGGCCTTGACAGGATCAGAAAACAGGAACAGATGCTTTATCTCCGCCTGCGGGAACAGCTGCTCAACACCGACGGAATTACCGTCTATGCGCCCAATCACGTAGGTTCCACTCTTCTGTTCAACCTGGAAGGCATCCCTTCTGCGGATGCGGCCGCAATGTTGGATCGGCATGACATTTATCTTCGGGCCGGGTTTCACTGTGCCCCCTTGGGACACAAAACCTTGGGCACAGGAGAAAACGGGGCTTTAAGAGCGGGATTTTCGGTATTCAACCAGGCCAGCGACGTGGATGCGCTGGTGCGGTCCCTCAGACAGATCCGACGGGAGCATGGGAAAACGTAAAGCAGACACCGCGCTGACTGCGCGGTGTCTGCTTTTTGACACGGAATTTATAAAGCCTCCGTCCGATCTGTTTCTGTAGGTTTCTGTAGGACGCGGATGGCCTCAAAAATGCTCTTGACCGGTATCAATTCGATGTCCACATCCAATTTCCGTTTTTCCAGATTGCGTGCGGGGACCACCGCACGGGTAAATCCGAGCCGCATTGCCTCGCGGACACGGTGCTCAAGACCGGAGATTGCTCTGCACTCTCCGGACAGGCCGAGCTCACCCAGAACGATCAGATCATCCGGAACCACGCGGTCGGTCAGCGAAGAAATCAACGCCAGTGCCACCGCCATATCCACAGCAGGTTCATCCAGACGCAGGCCGCCGATCACATTGAGGTAAACATCATTGGCGGAAAACTTCAGTCCAAGCCGCTTTTCCAGTACTGCAAGGGTGAGGCACATTCGGTTGTAATCAATCCCGTTTGAAGCGCGGCGGGGCGCAGGATACGGCGTTTGGGTAACCAACGCCTGGATCTCTGCGATCAAGGGACGTGTTCCCTCCAGGGTACATACGGCACAGTTGCCGCTCATTCCACGGGGACGGCCGGACAGCAGGAGCATGGAGGGGTTTTCCACCTCACGGAGGCCCTGTTCCTCCATTTCGAACACACCGATTTCGTTGGTGGAGCCAAATCGGTTTTTGATGGCGCGGATGATACGGTATGCCTGCTGACGTTCGCCTTCAAAATAGAGCACGGCATCCACCATATGCTCCAGCACCTTAGGACCTGCGATCCCGCCCTCTTTGTTGACGTGGCCCACTAAGAGCACGGAAATTCCTTCGCACTTGGCACGGTTGATGAGAGAAAGGGCATTTTCCCGGACCTGGGTCACACTGCCCGGGGTGGATGAAAGTCGGTCGCTGTATAAGGTTTGGATGGAGTCCACGATGAGAACCTCCGGCTTCACTGCATCCACCTCGTGCATGACCCGGTCAAAATTGGTTTCGGTGAGGATATAGAGATTTTCCCCCGTCACCCCAAGCCGCTGTGCCCGCAGTTTCAACTGACCGCCGGATTCCTCACCGGAAACATAAAGCACGCGCCTGGTTTTACACAGCACATCCGAGACCTGCATCAGCAAGGTGGATTTACCGATTCCGGGCTCGCCCGAAAGCAGCACGACAGAACCGTGTACCAAGCCGCCGCCAAGCACGCGATCAAGCTCCCCAAGGCCGGTTTGGGAGCGCATATACGTAGGCAATTCAAGAGAAGCATAATCCACGGCATGATTGTCCACCGAGGAATAATTGAGGCGTCCGCCGCTCTTTTCCGCAGGAAGCTCCATTTCTTCCGCAAAGGTATTCCATTCCCCGCAAGCGGGACACTTTCCCAACCACTTCGGGGACCTGTAACCGCAAGAATTGCAGCAATAGATGCTTTTCGGTGCTTTCATTTGCTTCTCCTTCGGGCTTTTCTTTTTCACATTATACTACAGATTCACCAAAAAATCAAGTCCTGCTCTCCCCAGGGGTCAAATAATCACATACAGCCGCAAAGATCACCATACTCAGCTCGCCAAGATATTCCTCATTTCCCAGCAAGGCACATTCCTCGGGATTGGAAAGGAACCCACATTCAATCAAAACTGCTGGACGGTCGCAATGGGCCAGGAGGTAAATGCTGCTGTCCGCGGGCTTGATCTTACGGTGATTGTCTGGCTGAAGATAGGTTCTTACCCCGTCTTGGACCGTTTGCGCCAAAATTGCACTTTCCCGGTGGTTTGGGGAATAGTAAACCTGAAGTCCGCGGTACTGCGCCTGGGAAAAAGAATTCATGTGAATGCTGACCAGGATGCCCTCCGGTGTGTTTTGTGCAATCTTCAATCGGGAGCGGAGATCGGTCATTTTCCGTTTTCCGCCCACGGCCGCATCTGGATCACTCAGCATTTTGTCCTCTGTTCTTGTCATGACCACGGGGATACCGGACAGCTTCAACATATTCTCCAAGGCTTCTGCGACCTTCAAATTTACCGTCTTCTCCAGCAGTCCATCTACTCCAACAGTCCCTCCGTCTTCTCCTCCGTGTCCGGCATCCAGGACAATGCAGGGCATAAACATGGAATCTGCATCGGCCGCACCACCGGCAGTATCCTTTTCACCATACTGCGCTAAATGCAGCAAGATCAAGGTACACAGCACAAAAATCCCGGCAAAGAGCAGGTAGCCCAGTGTAAATCTCAGCGGAGATACCGATTTTGCTATGGGTTTTGACATAAACTCACTCCCTTCCCTCCATCCTATGTCTTATCGGATTAAACTATTCAAGCGGGATATGCAGCTTTCGCTTTGTCAAAAAAGTTCCCCCTTCCCTCTTGACATGAGAAGCGGATTTTGCTATAATAATTCTAATCAAAATCTTTTTTGAGTCCAACCAATACCACACTTTAAGGAGAGAAAGAGATGGATTTCCACAACAAAATCGTACAGGAAGGCCTCACCTTTGATGATGTCCTCCTCATCCCTGCACAGAGTGATGTAATCCCCAATCAAGTCAAGTTGAACACCAGACTGACGAAAAAGATCAACCTTAACATCCCCCTCATGTCTGCCGCAATGGATACAGTCACCGAATCCGCCCTGGCCATTGCCATTGCACGTGAAGGCGGCGTTGGCGTTATTCATAAGAATATGTCGGTTGAGCAACAGGTCGATCAGGTTGACCGGGTCAAGCGCAGCGAGAACGGTGTCATTACCAACCCCTTCTTCCTCTCTCCCGATAACTATGTTTACGAAGCCAATGACCTCATGCGCAAGTTCAAGATCTCCGGTGTGCCGATCTGTGACGAGGACCGTCACCTGGTAGGCATCATCACCAACCGCGATATGCGTTTCCTGGTGGATTACAACGTACAGATCAAGGATGTGATGACCAAGGAAAACCTGATTACCGCTCCTGTAGGTACTAACCTTGAGATCGCCCAGGAAATTCTCCGCCACCATAAGATTGAGAAGCTCCCCATTGTGGATGACGACTACCGTCTTCGCGGTCTGATCACCATCAAGGACATTGAAAAGGCCACCCGTTATCCCAACTCTGCAAAGGATGCACAGGGCCGTCTGCTCTGCGGTGCTGCCATCGGTATCACCAAGGATGTCATTGAGCGCGCAGGTGCTCTGCTTGCCGCCGGCGCTGACTTCCTGGTGCTCGACTCGGCCCATGGCCACTCCAAGAATATTTTCACGGCGCTGGAGAGCATCAAGAATGCGTATCCCGACTGCCAGCTGATTGCCGGCAACATTGCCACAGCAGCTGCTGCCCGTGACCTCTGCGAGGCAGGTGCAGATGCCATCAAGGTCGGTATTGGCCCCGGTTCGATCTGTACCACCCGTGTGGTCGCCGGTATCGGTGTTCCCCAGGTGACGGCAATCATGAATGCCGCCGAAGTTGCCGAAAAATACGGCGTTCCCGTTATTGCTGACGGCGGTATCAAGTACTCGGGCGACCTGCCCAAAGCAATCGCTGCAGGCGCCAGCGTAATCATGATTGGTTCTCTGCTGGCTGGCTGTGAGGAGAGCCCCGGTGCTACCGAGATCTATCAGGGCCGTTCCTTCAAGGTTTACCGCGGCATGGGCTCCATCGCCGCCATGGAGCAAGGCTCCAAGGACCGTTACTTCCAGGAAGGCAACCGCAAGCTTGTTCCCGAGGGCGTTGAGGGGCGTGTTCCCTACAAGGGCCCCCTGGCAGATACCATCTTCCAGCTCATCGGCGGTCTTCGCGCCGGTATGGGTTACTGCGGTGCTCCGACCATTGAGGATCTTCGCCAGAAGGGCCAGTTCGTCCGCATCACAGGGGCCGGTCTGCGCGAATCCCATCCCCACGATATCAACATCACCAAGGAAGCGCCCAACTACAGCGCACAGGTTTAATCATCAAAAAACTGACACCGATCGTTCGGTGTCAGTTTTTCTTAATCGAAAATATCCCCCATACCGAGCGGTATAGGGGACGATTTTTTCGTTATGCCAGGTAGGGCTTCAGCTCAGCGAAGAGCGCGTCGGTATCATCACTGTGCGCAGTCAAGGTGATGGGCTTGAGCAGATCAAGGCTGAAGATACCCATGATCGACTTAGCATCAACAATATAACGGCCGGAAGCCAAGTCTACGTCGATATCGTAGCGGTTAACAACGTTAACGAACCCCTGCACGTCCTGAATGGTGGAAAGACGAATTTCAATGGATTTCATAGCAAACATCTCCTTTTTCCAATTTTATGTTATTAGCATACACTATTTTTCTCGGTTTGTCAAGAGATTTTCTCGCAATTGACCGCACTGATTCATGCAATTTGTCATACATTCCCTGTGTTCACAAAATACCTCTTGTTTGGACCATTCCGCCGTGGTATAATACAAGATATCAGCGCGAAGGATGTGAGATTATGTCAGCAGAGGCAGAAAAAAATATACACTCTGATAAGCGAAAAAAACTGTTCGGGATCATTGCCATCGCAATCTTCATTCTGTTTTTTACAGTCATTTTTATTTTTGTGGGCAATCCGCTGATCCGCTTTCTGCATGATCCGGAGCGATTCCGGCAATGGGTTGCGGATGCCGGAATATGGGGCAGGCTTGGCTTTATCGGCATGGTAGTGCTTCAGGTTGTGGTAGCCATCATTCCCGGAGAACCCTTTGAGATCGGTGCGGGCTATGCCTTCGGTTTTTGGGAGGGTACTGCGCTGTCCCTGATCGGTGCTGCATTGGGCAGCATTCTGATTTTTCTTTTTGTCCGCCGCTGGGGGATCAAAGTCGTGGAGATTTTCTTCTCCCGTGAAAAGATCCTCTCCCTGCGATTCCTGCAAAATCAAAAGCGTGTGGAGCTGGTCGTTTTTCTGATCATGCTGATTCCCGGCACCCCAAAGGATCTGCTCTCCTACTTTGTCGGTCTCACCGATATCAAGCTCTCCACGTGGATCACGATTTCGGTTTTCGCCCGTCTGCCATCTTTGGTTTCCTCAACGCTGGGCGGAAATGCGTTGGGCGAAAAGAACTACATAACTGCCGGCATCGCGTTTGTCGTTGCCGCGGTATTGAGCCTGTGCGGAATTGCAGTCTACCGTCTGATCTGCCGGCGAAATGCATCGGAAAAGCCGGGCAGTGATACTTTAACGTAATAATACACAAAAACTTGCATTTCCTGTACGTATTTTCTCAATTATTCCTCTTCCCTTTTTCGATGATTTATGGTATAATAATAAAATCGAGAATGGAGTTGTGTTTATTTTGCAGATATCTTCTTATTTTCCCTGCCCTCCCCGCCTGTTGATTGTCGCGGGACATTTCGGCGCAGGAAAGACCAATGTGGCGCTGAACCTGGCATATATGCTTAAAGCCGAGGGACGGGAGGTTACTCTGATTGATCTGGATATTGTCAATCCCTACTTCCGTGCCGCTGATGCGGAAAATGCACTGCGTGCTGTGGGAATTCAGTATATCAATCCCCCTTTTGCTAACACCAACGTGGATATTCCCGTACTCAGTGCCGATATTCAGCGCGTTTTCCCCATGCTTGAGCAAAATCCGAATGCTTCGGTAATCTTCGATGTTGGCGGGGACAACGGCGCGGTTGCTTTGGGCCGCTATCATGTTGAGCTGACAAGGCTCGGCGCATATATGCTCTGCGTGGAAAACGCCTATCGACCACTTACCGATTCCCCCGAAGCGATGCTGGAAAACCTGCGGGAAATCGAGGCATATTCCCGCCTGCGCTGTAATGCCATTGTCAATAACAGCAACTTAGGCGAGGAAACATCTGCGGCGGATTTGTTGGATGCTTTGCCCACCATGGAGGCATTCTCTGCTCTCGCCGGATTGCCGATTCTTTTCACAACAGTTTGTGCACCACTCCGCGAGACCGATCTGCCCCACGGGCCGATTAAGTCCCCGGTTTGGGAGATTCAAAACTATACCCGCAAATTATTTTAATTTGAAATCATTATGGAGGAAATATATATGAACAAAGTCAGCTTTCAAGTCGATCTTTGTAAGGGATGCGGCCTGTGCACACTGGTCTGCCCCAAGAAGATCCTGATTCTCTCCCCTGACGCACTGAACGCCAAAGGCTATCACCCCGCCGTTGTCACCGACATGGCCAAGTGTATTGCCTGCGCAATGTGCGCCACCATGTGCCCCGACACGGTTATCCGCGTCGAGCGCGACGTTTAATCAAATACAAGAAAGGATACTGTACATATGGGACACAAGGTACTTATGAAGGGTAACGAGGCTATTGCTGAGGCCGCGATTCAGAACGGCTGTCTGCACTTCTTCGGCTACCCCATCACCCCTCAGACCGAAATTTCCGAATACATGGCCAAGCGTATGCCCAAGGTCGGCGGACTCTGCCTGCAGGCCGAAAGCGAAGTGGCCGCGATCAATATGGTCATGGGCGCTGCTGCCGCCGGCAGCCGTGTTATGACCTCCTCCTCCTCCCCCGGAGTATCCCTGAAGAGCGAGGGAATCAGCTACATTGTGGGCTGTGATCTTCCCTGCGTCATTGTCAACGTTCAGCGCGGCGGCCCCGGTTTGGGCGGCATTCAGCCCTCCCAGGCTGACTACTACCAGTCCACCAAGGCTAATGGACACGGCGATCTGCATCTCTTTGTGGTTGCTCCCGCCTCCGTGCAGGAAATGGCAACCCTGACCGGCGTTGCATTTGACGTTGCCGATAAATACCGCACTCCCGCGCTGATCCTTGCAGACGGTGCGCTGGGTCAGATGATGGAGCCTGTGGATTTTGATGTAGAAAAGAAGACCGATCTTCCCGAGAAGTCCTGGGCTGCCAACGGCCACGGCGGCAAGCGCAAGAAGAACATTATCAACTCCCTCTTCATGGATCCCGTCGACCTGGAAAATTCCATCAAGGAGCGTTTTGAACGCTACGCCGCCATGGCGGAGAACGAGACCCGCTGGGAAGAGCTGATGGTTGAGGATGCAGATATTGTTATGGTCGCCTACGGTATCACCTCCCGTATCTGCAAAACCGCCATCAATGCGGCCCGTGCAAAAGGGATCAAGGTTGGCCTTATCCGTCCCATTACCCTGTGGCCCTTCCCCGCAGCGGCCCTCAAGAAGGCTGCAGAAACCGCTAAGCACTTCATGGTCTGCGAGCTGAACATGGGGCAGATGGTAGATGATGTGAAGGTGGCCATCGACTGTGCACGTCCCGTCAGCTTCTACGGCCGCACCGGCGGTGTGATGCCTTCTTCCGAGGAAGTGCTGGCAGAAATCGAAAAAATCGCAGGAGGTCTGGCAAAATGATCGTTTTTGATAAGCCGAAAGCTCTTTCCAATGTTCCGCTCCACTACTGCCCCGGCTGCACCCACGGTATTGTACACCGTCTTGTTGCCGAAGCTCTGGATGCGCTGGATATTACCGATAAAACCGTTGGCGTTGCCCCTGTTGGCTGCTCGGTTTTTGCATACAACTACTTTGAGTGCGACATGATTCAGGCTGCCCACGGACGTGCGCCCGCGGTTGCCACCGGTGTCAAGCGCACCCATCCCGACACCATCGTATTCACTTATCAAGGTGACGGCGACCTTGCAGCCATCGGTACTGCCGAGACCGTACACTCCGCAACTCGCGGTGAAAACATCACCATTATCTTCATCAACAACGCCATTTACGGCATGACCGGCGGGCAGATGGCGCCCACTACCCTGCCCGGCCAAGTGACCACCACCTCGCCCTACGGCCGCGATCCCAAGATCCAGGGTAACCCCGTCCGTGTCTGCGAAATGCTCTCTACTCTTGACGGTGTTGCGTATGCCGAGCGCGTTTCGGTGGACACCCCCAAGAACATCAATAACGCCAAGCGTGCCATCAAAAAGGCCTTCCAGAACCAGATCGACGGTAAGGGTTTCTCCATCGTTGAGGTTCTTTCCACCTGCCCCACCAACTGGGGAATGTCCCCCGCCGACTCCCTGGAGTGGCTGCGTCAGAACATGATGCCGCACTATCCTCTCGGCGTATACAAGGACATCGATGCAAAGAAGGAGGAGAACTGATATGACCACGAAAATTCTTCTCGCCGGATTCGGCGGCCAGGGTATCCTCTTCGCCGGCAAGCAGCTGGCCAAGACCGCAATGTACGCTGATTTGCAGGTTTCCTGGCTTCCTTCTTACGGCCCCGAAATGCGCGGCGGCGCAGCAAACTGCTCGGTGATCATCTCCGATGAGGAAATCGGCTCTCCCATCGTTACCGCTCCCGATGTGCTGATTGCGCTGAACCTCCCCTCTTTCGATAAATTTGAGCCTGCCATCGTCCCCGGCGGCCTTCTGATCGCTGACAGTACGCTGATTGCCAAGGAATCTGCCCGTACCGATATCCGGATCTGCCGTATTCCCGCCACCGGGATTGCCGCAGAAAATAAGCTTGAAGGCTTTGCCAATGTCATCGTCCTGGGACAGCTGCTGAAGCAGACCGGAATCTTTGCTTATGATGAATTCCTTGATTTGATGATCAAGGGCATTCCCGCTGCCAAGGCTTCGCTGATTGAAAAGAATAAGCGCGCTCTGGAGCTGGGGTATCAGTACGAAGCATAATCAATCCCCCATCAACCAAAGGGTGTCGTGTGATTTACACGACACCCTTTTACATTCCCCAAAGACACAAAAAAAGAGAAAGCGGCTTATAGCCGCTTTCTCTTTTGGATGTTATGTATCAAACCATCGTCTTGGGATCCAGAATGGTCTCGATCTCATCTTCCGACATCAGGTTTTCTTCTTTCAATACCTCACGAACACTCTTGCCGGTAGCAATTGCCTTTTTCGCAACTTTTGCAGACTTCTTGTATCCAACCTGAGGACAAATGGCAGTGATTACGCCGACAGACTCTTCCACCAATTCCGCACAGCGCTCACGGTTGGCCGTAATGCCCGAAACACAACGGTCCACAAAGGTCTGTACTGCGCCGGTGAGAGCAACAATAGACTCAAACAGCTTATGATACAGGACAGGCTCGGCATAATTCAGCTCAAGCTGACCAGCCTCAGCTGCCATGGTGATACAAGTATCGTTTCCGATGATACAGAACGCAACTTGGCTCATTACCTCGGGAATTACGGGGTTTACCTTGCCAGGCATGATGGACGAACCGTTTTGCATCGGAGGAAGATTGATCTCTTCAAATCCACAACGAGGCCCGGAGGACATCAACCGAAGGTCATTGGCAATCTTGGAGCAGGAGATCGCACAAGTCTTCAGAGCAGAAGACACATAAGCAAAAGAATCCAGGTTCTGGGTCCCGTCAACCAAGTCCTCAGCTTTGATTACAGGCAGTCCGGTGATTTCCGAGAGAATGGGAGCCAACGAATCGATGTACTCCGGCTTTGCATTCAAAGCTGTTCCAATCGCAGTACCACCGAGATTAACAGCCACCATTTCTTCGCCTGCGCGAGCCAAGCGCACCAAGTCACGAGCAATAGCCTGACGGTAAGCACCGAATTCGGATCCCATGCGAATCGGAACCGCATCCTGCATCTGTGTACGCCCCATCTTGATCACATCATGAAACTCAACCGCTTTCTCGCCGAGTGCATCGCGGAGACGTCCCAGCTGTTCCAGCGCCCCCTTGAGAAGCTTTGCTGTCGTGAGCTTTGCTGCGGTAGGAATAACATCATTCGTGGACTGAGAGCGGTTTACATGATCGTTCGGGTGAACAATGGAATAGTCGCCCTTTTCTCCGCCCAGAATTTCTATCGCACGATTTGCAATGACTTCATTTGCGTTCATATTAGCGGTTGTACCCGCCCCGCCCTGGATGGGATCACAAATAAATTGATCATGAAACTTCCCCGAAATAATCTCGTCAGCGGCCTGGGAAATCGCTTGCGTAATCTCAAAAGACAGTTCTCCTGAGAGATGGTTGCAAATCGCGCAGGTCTTTTTGATCTCCGCCAAAGAGACGATGAACTCGGGACGAAGTCGCTGCCCAGTGATGGGGAAATTCTCTGCACCTCTGAGTGACTGCACGCCATAATAAGCGTCGGCAGGAACCTCTCTCTGCCCGATAGAATCAGATTCAATACGGTATTTCATGGTCAGCTTCCTTTTTTCTATGTATTTGTTAATATTATATCACGCAGTATTTACTTTGTAAAGAATTATTTTGGCTTAATTTGTTTTTTTCTCTCTATTACCAAGGAATAAATAATATTTGGGCAAATTATGTGTATTTTCATAAAGTATAACCTTGGCAATAGAAGATAGGGGCGGGGGAAATTCTCCCCCGCCCTGTTCTTTTTTCCATGCCGGATCAGTTCAAGCAATTTGTTGCTTTGTCGAAAGATGGATTCATCGCATAGAAATTTCGGCTTTCCATATGATCCTGAGCAATACGCAAAGCGTCACCGAAGCGCTGATAGTGCACAATTTCCCGTTCGCGCAGGAATTTGATCGGATCACGCACATCCGGATCGTCGGTCAGGCGAAGAATGTTGTCATAGGTCACCCGTGCCTTCTGCTCCGCTGCCAAGTCTTCATGAAGATCAGCAAGAAGATCACCCTTGATTCCCACATACTTCATATCCATGGGGACACCGGACGCGGCAATGGGATAAATCCCCGTTGTGTGGTCAACAAAGTAGGTGTCAAATCCCCCCGCCTTGATGTCTGCTTCACTGAGATTGCGCGTCAGCTGATACAAAATTGCCGCAACCATTTCTAAGTGGGCAAGTTCTTCTGTACCGACATCGGTTAAAATTCCGGTTATCTCGTCGTATGGCATGGCGTATCTTTGATTGAGATAGCGCATAGATGCGGCCAGTTCACCGTCCGGTCCGCCGAGCTGGCTAATAATGATCTGTGCCAATTTAGGGTTCGGATTCTTAATCTTCACCGGATATTGCAGTTTTTTCTCGTAGCTCCACATAAACAGAATTCCTTTCCTCGGTATTGGCCTCAGTTTGCATCATATTCCCAGGGCCAGGGGCTCTTGATCCACTTCCACTCGCCAGTGCAGGTGTTGCCCATGGGGGTGATAGGACCAAAGCTGCTCTCATACTCTTCCATCAAGCTTTTTCTTTGTTCTAACAGCTTATGATAGTATGCCAGGGCATCCCCGTCATGGGGGTAGGCATCCAAATAAAGGACTGTTTCGTAGAGAGAAAAATCCAGTGCGCGAAGCTTACAAAGCATAGCCTTCCCCGTATTATTTTCCACAGCCACACCCTCCCCTCACAGCACCGCAACGATTCCCCCAGCCCTTAGCCTCAAAAGGTTTATCCAGCGCCTTAAATAAGGTTCCCCGACGCAATGCGGTTTCGGGATCATAGATCCCGCACCAACTCTGGCAAGGCGAATATACCATGGCCAATGCCTCACCGCCGGAAACGCGATGACATCCGCTGTGGGGCGCAATCTGTTCTTGGCGCGGTTCGGGCCGGACTGCGCATCCACAAGTGCTCTCCTCCTCCGTAAGAAGGCGACGAAGCATTTCCTCACTTACCCGATCCCGTGGGGATCGGATATCCTCCATGCTGTACATTGTCATTTCTCCTTTTTACATTCTGGAAGCGTTTTCGCGCTTCATCAGCAGTATATGCGTTTTCTCGCGGTGGGTGAAAATGCAGAGCGGGAGACAATGCAAGCATTGTCTCCCGCAGATAATTGGGTATCTGAAGATTCATATCACATTTATTCCAAACAAAGCCAATGCTGTCATTGAACGTTTCGATTCTGCGCTCGACTATGCGTAACTCACTTTGTTCTGTCCTTTTTTGTCGGTTCCAGACGTAGAAGGAAAAGATTTTCTTTCTTGTTTCCCACGAAAACATTGGCACGAGTTAACACGAAGGCTGTCTCATCATTGAGAATATCCGCATAGGCAAAAACTTCTTCCGATGTAAAAATTACATTTTCCAGCACGGACGATGCAGAAATTCCATACCGATTTGACAAATTTGGTCCATGCCCGCCAAAGATTACTGTCCGGCTTTCTGCAATCATGGATAAAGCAACGTCCCAAATTGCACCCTCATCAATTGATGCGCCGCAATAGGTCACACAGTCTTCCCCATGTCGGAGTTGAAGTAAGAGCAACGGCTGCGTGGATCGCGGGATTTTCTCTCGGGTATAAGCAATAATCTCCGTATCCCCCAAGCGGAGCGTATGCCCATCCCGATACAAAGCAAATTCTATCCCTTGTCTCTCCGCGTTCTCCTGCAGATCTAACAGAATTTCCCATTCACGCTCGGTCTCTGGATACGGAGCCCAGATCTGCCTCAAAGTAATCCGATCTCCTAATCGCAACACTGCACCGATGTGTTTGGTATGATAATGCGTCAACATGAGAACCTCAATTTCGGTCTCACCCAATGCATACATCTGGTTGGCGGCATGGTACAGTGCCGAATAACTGCCATCTGTAAAATCAATGACCAGTGCGCCGTTTTCTCCCTGCAAAGAAAGCGTTTCGTTTTTACCTTCCGAAATGCAGACAAGGTCCAATCCACAATCAGTGCGTTCAATCCACACCCCCACCGAACCAACAACTAAAAGCACACAAAGCAGAACAACAAACATATATTTTCGCTTCCACTTGCCCACAAGAAAAACCACTGCAATCACAGAGAATGGAATGATAATCCAAAGAAGAAAATCATATTGCAAGGATACGGTGATATCTCTCCAAGAGGATATTTCCTTTGCCAACGACAAAGTTAATTTTGAAAGCCAGGTAAACGGCGCACACAATACAACCCCAAAACGCCCAAGAAGTGCTGCCAGCGGTGCACCGTAAAGAAGTCCGGTAACAAGGGGAAGGAACAGCAAATTTGCCGGCAAAAACAGAAGAGAAAACTCCCCGCCAATCAACCAGATCATGGGCAAGGTTGCAAGCGTTGCAACAAAGGACACCGCCATCAGGTCCAACGGTATATGCAGCCAGCGCGGATATCTGAGAAAAGGCGACCATCTGCTTAGCAAAATCAGCCCAAGCGTTGCACAGGCCGACATCCACAAACCTATATCAAAAAGTGAGCCCGGACTGAACAGACAAATCAAAGAAACCGCCAAAAACAAAGCAGTCTGCAGATCTCCTTCGTCCCACAGAAGGGTAAATATCTCCATGATTGCCAGCATTGCAGCCGCACGAAGCACAGATATCGGCGAGCCGGTTAAAAGACAATATCCGCCAACAGCCAGCAGTACAATGCCGCTTGACAGCGGTGATCTTGAGGGCAGAAAACCCAATAGCTTTTTTAACAATCCAACAATCAGGGAAAGGTGCAGACCGCTCAGAGCCAGAAGATGTGATAACCCCAGACGACCGAAATCGCGAACCGTACCGGATGAAAGCGCATCCCGCCGTGCCAGAAACAAGGCCGACATTAACGCCCCCTCTTCATGTCCTACGGCCTGTGCAATCCGTGCGGAAAGAAGTTCATTCAAACGCGCAAATGCCAACTTCAGAGAGGCACTGCCTTCCCCGCAGAATAGCACGCCGTCAGAATCATGGGAAATCACACGGAGATAAACTCCGCGGGTATGGTAGTACCGCCGTTCAGAAAAACCGTTCACATCTTCACTCAGCGTTTCGATCTCCACATTCATTCGGATTACTTCGCCGGGCTGCCAATTTGCCGGATACTCGCAGGTCAATATTGCGTCAGCAGAAATTGCATTTCCGTCGATTGCAGTTAAATGAACGGTGTAGCCGGTATAATATCCCCTGCCCCAATCTCTTGAAATAATTTGCCCCTCAGCACATCGATCTTCTCCGGCGAATTTTTCTACTGTCTTGATCTTGTGCTGATAAAACAGCGAGAAGGTGAACAGCCCCAAGATCACAGCCAGCAAACCGGACACTGCCATGCATCCGCGCCAAAATTCGACACGTTTATTCCGGATCCGAACCATCTGCCACAACGCAAAAATCAGCAAAACAAGGCAGATTCCCATCGAAATGATCATAGAAAGAACACTGCCCGCCATCATTGCGAAAAGAAACAGCACACACAGCAAACAAAGCGGCCGTCGGTAAAATATCTGCACATGATCACCTCCCCGGAATTAATTCAAGCACACATATTATAATCCCATCGACAAAATCTGTCAAGCATCGCTCTCTTCTGTCTCTCTCTTGATTTTCAAAGGAAATCGTGCTATAATTGGAAAGAACATTTGAAATCGGAGGCTCCCCTTTGAAGATAAACGCATCTCGTCGAGCTATGCTCCCCGTTATTTTGGCCCTTGCCCTGCCAACCATGCTGGAGCAGCTTCTGCAAACGGCGGTACAATACATTGATACCGCCATGGTCGGATCCCTCGGGACACAGGCAACCGCTGCCGTCGGTGCAACCACCACCATTAACTGGTTGGTTGGCAGTTCAATTTCCGCATTAGGAATCGGATTTCTTTCCCACATCGCTCGCTCCATTGGTGCAGGTGACACCGCACTCGCCAAACGTATTTCGGCGCAGTCCGTCTTTATTGTGTTGACGATAGGCGGTTTTTTCACGCTTCTGTGCCTTGGACTGAGCAATATCGTCCCTATCTGGATGCAGGTTGATCCTGCTATCCGTGATTTGTCCGCAAAATACTTTTTTATTCTCTACACCCCCATGCTGCCCAGAGCAGCAAGCATTATTTTCAGCACCCTTCTCCGAGCAGCGGGAGATACCAGAACTCCCATGCGTGTGGGAATTCTGGTTAACCTCACCAATGTCATCCTGAACTTCTTTCTTATCTTCCCTACCCGAACAATAACCGTTTGGAAGATTTCCTTTACCATGCCCGGTGTGGGAATGGGGGTAATCGGTGCTGCAGTCGCCAGTGCAATTGCATTCACCGTTGGCGGTATCTGCATGACCGCGGCATATTGGAATCACCCGGTGCTTTCTCCACGCGGGGAAAATCTCCGTCCTGAAAAATCACTTCTGCTTCCTTGTCTGCGGACGGCACTTCCCAATATGCTTCAACGCTTCGGTACTTCTCTGGGCTATGTTGCTTTCGCAGCCATGATCAACTCCCTTGGAGAGATTTCCACCGCAGCGCACACCATTGCCAACACCGTTGAATCGGCATTTTACATCCCCGGCTTCGGGATGCAGACTGCTGCTGCGACATTGGCCGGGAATGCTGTCGGAGCCAAAGATTCCGAGCGGATGCGCGACATAATTCGGGTGATCTTCCCCCTGGAGATCATTCTGATGACCGTTTCCGGTGGGCTGTTATTTGTCCTCGCCCCGTCCATGATGCAACTGTTTGCCGAGGAAATGGCTGTCATTCTACTTGGGACGACCATTCTGCGTATGGTATCGCTGTCAGAACCGTTTTACGGTGTATCCATCATTATCGAAGGTATGATGTTTGGGGTTGGAAAGACCGTAACGCCGTTTATATTTAACCTGATCGGAATGTGGGGAGTCCGCATTATTGGCACATTTATTTTTACACAAATTCTGCATTTCGGTCTTATTTCCGCCTGGGGCTGTATGATCGCACATAACATTTTACTTTTTATCCTGTTTCTGATCCATTTTATCCGCGGAAAATGGAATCCTCTGCAAACCAGTTCGACCAGGATATAATCCAAAACTCCCTCCGGGTGAGGCTGCTGCCTCTCCTTTGGAGGGAGTTTTACGCTTATATTTGATCTTCTGCGACAGAATAGCGCTGATCCAACTGTTCAATCTGCAAATTGTCGGAAAGAATTGTCACCCGCTGACCTTCTACCATGGCAAATCCGCCTGATGTCGTGCCGGAAAGGACACACTGTCCCTCCAGCCGAGCAACGACTTTTCCGCGGTCGAGTGCCATCATCGCGTGGGTATGTCCGGGCCGGATTCCCACACTTCCGCCGTTTTTTCCATCTGTACCGTTGGGAACGGAGAAAGAAACGGCATCACAGCGCACTGCCGTTTCAGCCATTCCGGGCGAGGTCAGAACAAGAATAAAGGTCTTTTCCTGCATTCCGCTCACTCCTTCGATGCTGCCCAAACATCATCGATGGTACCGGCCATGAGAAATGCGTGCTCGGGAAGTGCATCACATTCGTTGCCGAGAATCGCTTCAAAGCCGGAAATCGTTTCCTCCACCTTCACATATTTTCCGGACGTGCCGGTGAAACTTTCGGCGACGTGGAAAGGCTGGCTCATAAAGCGCTGCACACGCCGTGCCTGGCGAACCGCCATTTTATCTTCAATGGAAAGTTCGTCCATACCAAGGATGGCAATGATATCCTTAAGCTCATTGTAACGCTGAAGGACGCGTGCTACTTCCTTAGCACAGCGGTAGTGGCGTTCCCCTACAACATCGGGAGCAAGCATTCTCGATCCGGACTCCAGGGGGGAGACTGCGGGATAAATCCCCAATTCGACAATGGAACGGGAAAGAACTGTTGTGGCATCCAAGTGAGAGAAAGTAGTAGCCGGAGCAGGGTCGGTCAGATCATCGGCGGGAACATAAATCGCCTGCACCGAAGTGATCGATCCATTTCGGGTGGAAACGATGCGCTCCTGCAGCTTACCCATTTCAGACGCAAGGGTGGGCTGATAGCCAACGGCAGAAGGCATACGGCCAAGCAGTGCCGAAACCTCAGAACCTGCCTGGGTAAAGCGGAAAATATTATCAATGAAAAGCAGAACATCCTTATGGGAATTCTCGCGGAAGTATTCGGCCATCGTCAATCCTGCCAACGGGACACGAAGACGGGCGCCGGCGGTTTCGTTCATCTGGCCGAAGACAAGTGCGGTCTTCTCCAAAACGCCGGACTGCTTCATTTCATTCCAAAGATCATTCCCTTCGCGCGTGCGTTCACCAACTCCGGCAAACACCGAATATCCGTCATGCTCAAAGGCGATGTTTCGGATCAATTCCATGATCAGCACAGTCTTGCCTACGCCTGCACCGCCAAAAAGGCCAATTTTGCCGCCTCTGGCATAGGGCGTCATCAGGTCGATGACCTTGATGCCCGTCTCAAGAATTTCATCGGCCGTCACAATGTCGGTAAAGGCCGGAGAAGAATGGTGAATGGGCCAGCGGGTATCGGTAACAATATCCCCCCCACGGTCGATGGGATCCCCCGTCACATTGGTCATGCGTCCAAGCGTAGCGCTGCCCACGGGCACAGAGATGGGCTGATTGGTTGCATTGGCCGTCATACCGCGGGAAAGGCCGTCGGTAGGCTGCATGGAAATACAGCGAACCTCATGCTGATTCAAATGCTGAAGCACCTCAAGGGTGACCTTTTCTCCGGACGGAGTTGAAATCTCCAGCGCGTGAAAAATATCGGGAAGGTCGAGGGCATCAAACATGATGTCCACAACCGGACCGTTAATTCGAGTAATTGTGCCAATCGAATCCGTAGGCATAAGTTACCTCCCCTCGATTCTTAAAACATTAAGATAAATTCAACCACTATGCTTCAAAAAATCCGCCCGATGTTTCGATTACGCTGGCCGTCACATTGCTTTGCCGTTTTCGGCTGATGGCAGATTCCAGCTCCGCAGCCGTCTGCTCGGCATTGTCAAATGCAGAGCGCATAGCCATCAGCGTAGCGGCCTGAGCACCGGCAGCAGACTCAAGCAAATACATATACATCGATGCATTGACGCAAACTTCAGCGGCAGAAAACAAAACAGTTTCCCTGTCCGGAACATACAGAATATCGTCGGGAATTTCCTCTTTTCCCGCAGCAGTCAGCGGAAGAAGCGACGAAATCACAGGGGTTTGGGTCAGCATATTTACGAATTTCTGATGAATAATCTCCACTGTGGAAATCTCTCCCTGCCGATAAAAATCTAACAAATAGGAAAGCAGAGATGAACAATCCTCATATCGGATCACATCGGGGAGCTCAAAATCCCGTTCAACAGGAATTCCGTTGTCGTGAAAACGCACTGATACCCTTTTTCCAACGGCAAACAATTTCCACGGGCGGGGCGACTCAGACAGCACAGCATCAGAAAAATTCAAAAGCTCGATGTTATAGCCACCG
Source organism: Oscillospiraceae bacterium (assembly GCA_015063805.1). GTDB lineage: Bacteria > Bacillota > Clostridia > Oscillospirales > CAG-272 > SIG693. The sequence continues at coordinate 64,392 of SVTK01000012.1, read as the reverse complement.
CAAAGCCCTCGGTTGGAACCAAGAACGACAATTCCACGCGGTGCATCGGAATTAACGCAGGGATATGCGTGGGAAAGCGCGTCACCAAACCGTTCGCGGATTTCGACACAGTGCTTGGCATACCGGGAATAATTGGACAGAATCGCATTGATCCGAGAATATTTTGCTGCCGCAACCGTTTTCATTGCCCCGGCAAGCTGGCCGGTCATTTCGATACTGTGCAAATGCTTTTTCAGTTCACGCAAATTCGGCATTTACGCCACCTCATTGTCCGCAGCGGTTCGCGATGCGCCAAAGGACGCCAAAGCTTCGTTGAGCAGCTTTTTATCATCATCACTCATCTTTTTCCCGGTGCGCAGCATCTCGGTCACCGCAGGCTGCATTCCCTCAAAATAGCTGTACATCTCCTCGGCAAACGCCTCCATATCTGCGGGGGATACCGACGCAGCGTACCCTTCGGCAACAGCGTAGATAAGCAGAACCTGCTTCCAGTCGGGAAGCGGTGCGTAACGACTCTGACGAAGTGCACTCATCATGCGCTCGCCCGCATCCAGCACACGCTTCGTTGCCGAATCGAGATCAGAACCGAACTGAGTAAACCCGACCAGCTCACGGTATTGTGCCAGTTCCATACGCAGTCTGGAGGAAACCTGCTTCATCAGCTTGGTCTGCGCAGCACTTCCCACGCGGGAGACGGAAAGGCCCACATTAACCGCAGGACGCTGTCCCTCATTGAACAGATCCGAATCGAGGAAGATTTGTCCGTCAGTGATAGAGATTACATTAGTAGGAATGTAGGCAGAAATGTCCCCTGCCTGTGTTTCAATAATTGGCAGCGCGGTAATTGAGCCTCCGCCGTTTTCGGGGGAAAGCTGTGCTGCTCGCTCAAGCAAGCGGGAATGGAGATAGAACACGTCACCGGGATAAGCTTCACGCCCCGAAGGACGGTGAAGCAGAAGGGACAACTCGCGATAGGCCACAGCGTGCTTGGAAAGGTCATCGTATACGATGAGCACGTCTCGCCCCTGGTACATAAAATACTCAGCCATCGCGGTTCCGGCAAAGGGAGCAATATACTGGAAGGATGCCGATGCCGAGGCCGGTGCACAGACAATTGTGGTATATTCCATTGCCCCATACTTGGTCAGTTTTTCGCGGATATCCGCCACAGTCGTATCCTTCTGCCCGATGGCAACATAAATACAAACAGTGTTCTTCCCTTTTTGATTGATGATGGCATCGATAGCCACAGAAGTCTTGCCCGACTGACGGTCGCCGATAATCAGCTCACGCTGGCCGCGGCCAATCGGCACCAGGGCATCAATCGCCTTGATGCCGGTATGCAGAGGACGGAAAACTGCAGCACGATCGGGTATACTGGGAGATTTGCACTCAATGGGACGGCGCTCTTTCGACCAGATGCGGCCCTTACCGTCAAGTGCATGGCCCATGGGATTGATCACACGGCCCAGCAACTCGTCTCCGCAGGGGACAGATGCAATGCGGCCTACACGGCGCACACGGCTGCCACTCTCAATATGCTCAAATTTACCGTAAATCACACATCCGATGCGGTCAGGCTCAATATCCAGCACCATGCCGCGTTCACCGCATTCAAACTCGACAACTTCGCCGTACATGATATCGGACAGGCCGTCGAGCCAGCAAATACCGTCGGAAACGCTGATGACGCGCCCAAGCTGATATTCATTGACGCCGTGCTTGGTGGACATAATCCCCTCAAGCATATCGGCAACCAGCGTCTCTGCATCCTCATCGCCGCTGATCTCGCGTCGTTCCAAGGCGCGGCAAAGCTCATAGAGCCGGTCTTCCGCGGTGCAGTCATATACCGTGTCGCCAACGCGGAAACGAAGGCCGCCAATCAGATTGGGATCAACCTTGACCCAATAGGAAGGTGTCCCCCCGATTTTTGCCAGCATTTCAGTGGCGTGCCGGCCAATTTTATCCACGATCTCCTGGGGAAGTTCGTAGGCAGAGGTCAGGGTCACATAGAGCACACCGGCACGGCGCAAATAGGCCATGTCGCCCGGCGTAACTTCCATCCGATCAATGATCATATCTGCAAATTCAGCTTCTTTTTCGCGCAGCATGGAAGCATAGGGCTCGGTGCGCAAAAGTTCCCCAATGCGGGCAGACAGCTTTTTCAGAAAAGCGTCCCTCACGCCGGAGAGCATTTCACGGCGCATATCATGCAGTTCTCCATCGGTCTGCCGCAGCAGGTTTGCCGCTGCCTTTTCCGCGTGAGTGTGAATTTCCTCCACCTCATGCAAAATCGATTGCGGAATTTCCTCGGAGAATACAGTCGGAACCTCGGGCAAAGACAATTCTGCCTGCTCGATCTGTTCTGTTTCATCCAATTCCCGATTAATCCGTGCCCGTCTGTCGGCAAAAATCGAGACAATCATTTTTCGTCCGATCAACCAGATCAAGGCAAGCAAAATCAGGAAGTTGATTATTTGATAGAAAAATTCCATATTTGATTTTCCGTTCAGGATACAAGTGTAGAGATATAGGAAGCAGCAAGCTCCTCCACGCGGGTATCCAAATGCTCCTCAATCTCAAGATGTTCGATACCAAGCTCGGCTCTGCGTTCAGAGATTTTGCGCGTCCGCACCATTGCGGTTTCCCCCGCAAGTGCGGCTGCCTCGCTGTGTGCACGTTCCACGGCTTCTTTGGCACACTGCGCTTGGTGGCGGTTTTCTTCAAGGTGAAAATCAGCAATTTTTTGTTCTGCCTCTTCCATAGCCTGCTTGTGCTCTGCAGCCTTTTCCGCAGCACGGTCAATCCGCGCCTGCCTCTGGTCCATAAACGCCAGCATAGGCTTCAGCAAAAGCCGATTGATCACCACAATAAACAGACAGAAAGTAATTACCGTCCAAAGCAAGACGGACAACTGTATCGTCACAGCCCGCCTCCTCAGATCTTGGAGGCGAGGATGAAGGCGATCAGCAAACCGTAGATGGTCAGAGCCTCCATCAGTGCCAGCGCAATGATCAGCGTAGAACGGATGTCCTTGGCAGCATCAGGCTGACGGGCAATGCTCTCCATGGCAGCCTTGGCGGCGAGGCCCTGGCCGAGGGCGGGGAAAATGGTACTGACAGCGATAGCAATCGCTGCTGCAATTGCAATGAAAGCGGAACTATCCATGATAAATCTCCTTTAATTATTTATATTTTCTGAAAATATCGGTTTGGTTATTCCTCGATGGCCTCTTCCAGGTAGATCGACACCAGCATGGTGAAGACCACCGCCTGGATTGCGCAGAAGAGGATGGAAAGTGCCATCATGATGACGGGAACGCCGATGGGAAGCAGATCGTACAGATTATGCAAAACCGTTTCCTCACCGAACACGTTACCGAACAGACGGAGTGCAAGGGATGCGGGCTTAATAAACTCATCCAGAATCAGGAGAGGAAGCATCACCGCGATGGGACTGACAAAACGTTTGAAATAATGCTTGACTCCAACACGAAGACCTGCAATCTGCAGGAAGAAAAAGGTCACAATGCCTAAGCCCAATGTGACTGACAGCGATGCCGTGGGGGCTTTGACAAAGTCGGTCAATCCCACTCCGGGGATCAGCCCGGTATAGTTGGCAACGATGATAAAAATGAACAGTGAGCCGAGAAAGAAAAAATATTTTCGTGCATGATGCTTCCCGATAATCCCCGAGAAGAAATTGTCCAGATACTCGATTCCCGTTTCGATCATATTCTGGAACTTACCGGGACGTTCCTTGAGGTTACGGGTCACAATCAAGGAAATCACAGCAATCACAGCAAGAATAATCCACATCGTGATGACTTCCCCCGTGACATCAAGAATGCCCCACAGAGGAATGATCACCTCGGATTTTTCACCCATTTAATTTTCGCCTCCTTTCGTGTCTTCCCCATCACGGCCGCCAGTTTGCTGCTTAAGGCGTCGGAGGAGGAGAAAGGTAAACAGAAACATTGGCAATGTAACACCGAGCACGGCCCCGACCAGCATCCATATCCGATCCCACGGCGTGTAGGGCGCGAGAAAAAAGACCAGTGCCAGATAGCCGATGTTAATCAACTGACGCAGAAGAGATACTCCGGCAAGCTGGCCGGACGAAGCCTTTGCCGCCTTCGCGGTCAGAAGATAATTCACATAGGAAAGTGCAGCACCAATGAGAAATGCAGCAAACATTCCAACCAAAGAATTCGGCAAAAACATCCCTCCTTGCTCCTGCCCTTTACGGACAGAAATATTACATTTTATTATACATCTTTTGTCCAAAAATGTCAACAAAAAATTGAATTTTCACACCGCAATTTGCGCGAAACACACCACTGGAAAAACACATTTCCTGTATACATTATCTCCCGCAGAAGGTGATAATTTGTGTCCCGCCGCACAAATGATCCCGCCAAAGAATCCCATTGGTATTTATCCCTTCATTTTGGGACGCAAGAGAAAAATATTTGCGGAAATTTCGTCAACCCTCTTGCATTTACGATGAAAATCGTGTATACTATCGATATGCAATGAAGAAAGTTATCGCATCCTTTCGCTGCAAAGAGAGTCGGTGGCCGGTGTAAACCGATGAGCAACGGTGCGTTTCCGCTTTCCGAGCTATCGGCGACGAGCCGAAGGGACGTGCCCTTTACCGCACGGCTAAGCGGCTGCGGCTTTCCGCGGCAAATTGGGTGGCACCACGGAGCTTCCGTCCCATGTTGATGGGCGGGAGTTTTTTCTTTTTCACCTGTAAAATCGGTATATTTTTATTTTGGAGGAAACCATGTTAGATTTACGTTTTGTCAGAGAAAATCCTGAGATCGTCAAGGAGAACATTCGTCGGAAATTCCAGGATAACAAGCTTCCCCTGGTGGACGAGGTGATCGCTCTTGATGCAGAAAACCGTGCCAACAAGCAGGAGGCAGACCGTCTCCGCGCTGAGCGAAACCGCCTCTCCAAGCAGATCGGCGGTCTGATGGCCCAGGGCAAGCGCGATGAGGCCGAGGAAGTAAAGAAGCAGGTCACCGCTTCCGCCGAGGCTCTTGCAGCTGCCGAAGCAAAAGAAGGCGAGCTGGAAGAAAAGATCAAGAAGATCATGATGACCATTCCCAACATCATTGATCCTTCTGTTCCGATCGGCAAGGACGACAGCGAGAATGTAGAAGTACAGCGTTACGGTGAGCCCGTTGTTCCCGAGTTTGATATTCCCTACCACACCGATATCATGGAGCGCTTTGCCGGCATTGACCTGGATGCCGCACGCAAGGTCGCGGGCAACGGCTTCTACTACCTTATGGGTGACATTGCCCGTCTCCACTCCGCTGTGATCTCCTATGCCCGGGATTTCATGATTAACCGCGGTTTTACCTACTGCATTCCTCCCTTCATGATCCGCTCCGAAGTAGTCACCGGCGTAATGAGCTTCGCTGAGATGGATGCCATGATGTACAAGATTGAGGGCGAGGACCTCTACCTGATCGGTACCAGTGAGCACTCCATGATCGGTAAGTTCATCGACACCATTCTGGATGAGCAGGCACTTCCCTACACCCTCACCAGCTACTCTCCCTGCTTCCGCAAGGAGAAGGGCGCGCACGGCCTGGAGGAACGCGGCGTGTACCGTATCCATCAGTTCGAGAAGCAGGAAATGATCGTGGTCTGTAAGCCCGAGGAGAGCCCCATGTGGTTTGAAAAGCTGTGGCAGAACACTGTTGATCTCTTCCGTTCCATGGATATCCCGGTACGCACCCTGGAATGCTGCTCGGGCGACCTGGCCGACCTGAAGGTCAAGTCCATCGACGTTGAGGCGTGGAGCCCCCGTCAGAAGAAGTACTTTGAAGTTGGTTCCTGCTCCAATCTCGGCGATGCCCAGGCACGCCGTCTGAAAATCCGTGTCAATGCTAAGGATGGCAAGTATTTTGCCCACACCCTCAACAACACCGTGGTTGCACCTCCCCGTATGCTCATCGCATTCTTAGAGAACAACCTCCGCGCCGACGGCTCTGTGGCTATCCCCGAGGCACTCCGTCCTTACATGGGTGGCATGACCGAGATCACCCCCAAGAAGTAATCTGAATATTAAAAAAACTGCATCGCCGAGACGGCGATGCAGTTTTTTTGTGAGGCCTTGGCTCACCCCAAAATCTACCAACTTAACTGTTGGTTGTTTTTTTCCGAAAATGGCGTTGTTGCAAACGATTTTTGTCTATGCTATACTGTATACAGTGAAGCGCATCACGAAAATACAGCACAATTTAGGAGGTTAATGATGACCGTTCATATCGGCAGCAAGATCCGTGAGCTGCGAAAAAAGAAAGGGCTTACCCAGGAAGCCCTGGCCGGTGCACTTTCGGTATCTCCCCAGGCAGTGAGCAAATGGGAAAGCGGCTGCAGCTACCCCGACGTGGAGATGATTCCTGTGATCGCCGGCTATTTTGAGGTATCCATGGACATTCTCTTTGACTATGATGTCCGGGAGATGAAGGCAAAAATTCAAAAAATCATCGATGACGCAAGCAGCGATTTCTTCGATAACACCGAAAAATATGCCGAAACCGTAAAGGCCGCTCTGCAGGAATATCCCGGAAACGAGGCACTGCTTTGCGCGCTTCTTAATGCATACGAATACACACTTCGCACACAGGAAGACACATCCCATTTGGATGAAATGATCGAGATTTCTCAAAAGCTAATTTCCGAAAGCACAAATTTTACTCTTGTATACAGCGCAAAGGATACGCAAGCCGCGGCTTATCTCAAAAAAGGCGACTACGAAAAAGCCAAGGCAGTTCTGGAAACGCTGCCCCGCAATTTCAATCTTCGGGATAACGCTTTTGCCTTTCGTTTATCCGGGAAAGATAAGCTGAACGGCGCGATTTTCTCCCGGAACCACCACCTTGAGGGCTTGTATATCGCTTGTATGCAGGAAGGCGATGCCTGGTTCCATATGCATGAGCACAAGGTAACTTTCCGCGATTACACACCTGATGATTATATTCCTCAGGCACTGCGGTGCTATCAAAAAGGACTTGACGTCCTGACCACCTTTATTTTGGACGATATCTACCGTGATCCGGCTGATCAGTACATTTGGCCTGGTATGCAGACCTTCCATTGGAGCTTCCATCAGTGCATTGCAGCGTGCCACAAAAGGCTCGGCAATATGGAGAAATGTGAAAAATCCATCGACGAGGCATACCGCCTTGTATCGGTGGTGTGGAAGGATTTTGAGGAAAATAAGGAATACTACATGAAACCGTTTTATCAATATCTGGCAAACTATGATCTTGCAGAATACATCCGATAACCAACAAAAGCACTTGCGGCAAACCTGCCGCAAGTGCTTCTTTTTTATGGATTTATTTGATAAACAAGCGAGTGATAATCAGACTGGGAATGATCCAGAAGATCTGATAAAGTGCAACATACACCGACGTAATGGAAACCGAAGAACTAAGCACCGTCAGCAGGAGCATGATCAGCAGGCTGACCACCAGCGCCACCGTCCGGATGATGGATCCGGTGCGGCGAACATGGGCCAGGCGGCTGCACAGCAGGGCGGGTCGAACCAGCGCTTTCGCCGAAGAACGGGACACCAGTCCGCTGTCGATCTCCTCCAGCTTGCCGGGCTCCGAAGGTTCCTCCATCTGCTTGTCGATCTGTACGGCAAAAGGCTTTCCGCGCAGTTTAACCGCAAGAAGCTCCTCATCAATATTGGGATCGTAGGTACGGATCTTGGCGGTAATTTCCTCCTTGGTCAGGGCACGAAGGGTATCTTCAAAATCGGTATCCATCTCATACTGGATATACAGCTTAGCACAGAGCACACCGTCCATTACAATGTACAGAATCCGCTCGCCATTGGCATCATCATCCGCATCGCGAAGGGGATGAACATCATAGGTAGAGAGGAAATCTTCTCTGCCGATCAGAATGCTCTGGCCATCCACAATCGCCTCAATGCCGTCTTCAGCGATGCGGATAAGCTCCACCGATTCAGCCGAGTCAAATTCCATGGTGGCCAGTTCCAGCACATCTGCTAAAGGCCCGCCTACGCGGGAGAAGACACTTGCCGCGCCGAAGAGCACCAGGTCAGGACGGGCATTGCCATACAGCTTAATGGAACGGAGCTTGACAGAATAAGACGGGAACATATCGGTATCAGCAAAACTGATCACAGATGCGCCGCTGTACTCCTCAGCAGATGCCTCACCAAGGATCGCAGTATCTTCCTCGAAAGCAATCTGTGCAGCACGGAACAGCGGATAGCTGTACGCAATAAGGGTAGACACCGGCAAACAAAACATATTGGTTAATGCGAAAACATTGAGCGCACCCACCCCGTCCTTGTGCATGGAGAGGGAGATAAATGCCAGTGCCAGCGAAACTGCCAAAACAGGAAGCAGAACAAAATTCAAGTGACTGCCTACCACGGATTTTGCATTCGTACGCGCAAAATAACGGGAAACGAAAGCGGAACGGCGAACATCAAGGGTAAGTTCCTCTTCACCACTCACCGCATCGCGAAGCAAAACACTGCGTGCGGCATACTTTTCATGCCGATCAGCCACCACGGTAAAGCTGAAAATTTCCCGCTTCAGGCTCATCAGATCATAAAGGGCCATCAGCGTCAGGCAGAGTGCCGCAGGGAAATTATAAAGCATCACACCGTTGCTCGGCGCGACCAGGGCAATAATCAGGTCATACAGAACCGCTACCAAAACAGCAACCGCACCAAGGCTCTGCGGTGTCGGCTTAAAGGTAACCGCACTGCGGAGACCGGCAAACAGCTCGCGCCAGGAAAGTGCGGCGCTGAGCACCAGAAGCTGAAGCGAAACCAGGGTATGAACCGATGGGAAATGCCGCATATTGAGTGCACCGGGCAGTTCAACGCCAAGCAAGGAGATGTTCTCGTAGAAGAAAAGTGCAACCAAGAGCAAAATGCTGCCAATCAGGCGGAGCACTGTGCCGTTGTACTCGGCACGGTAGTTCTGCATAATCTCTTTTGCCTGTTCTTTCTCGGTATATTCAAAGCCGCGGAAGGCAGCACTATCACGGGTATCTCCTGCAGATGCATCCTTGTCCAGCTTCTCTTCAATTTCGTTCACACGGTCAATGCCGACCGTCTGCTGAAGCTCCTCTTCATAACCAAGAGCAATCATCAAATTGATATCCGTATCGTCCAGCTCAGCTTTGGACTCAGGCTTTACATCGGAAACAGATTCATCTACTTCTGCATTCTGCACAGGAGATGTCTCCTCAGTGCTCGCAGTGCCAGCTTCATCCTGTTTGGTATCTTCCGCCAACAGGACTTCGGCGGTGTCAAACACACGGGTCTGTTCGGATTCTGCATCTGCCCGCATATCAGGTGCGGGCTCAGACGCATGAAGCGAAGGAATCAGTTCGTCAAAAGCAGATTCGTCGGGCAGAACAATCTCATCGTCAATGACAAAATCTGTCTTTCCCTTTCCGGAAAAATAACCATCGGACGCAGCAGTATTCGGGGTTTGAACCAAAGGAAGCTCTTCCCGAACCGTTTCTGTAATCTTCACTGTTTGTGCAGCAAAATTTCTCGACGACGGACGGAAACGGTAGACCTGACGGCGAACCGATCCGGAAACAGGTGCCGGCCCAGCGTCAGTATCCGGAACAAAATCACGCAAAGGATTCTCGACAAAAATGTCCTCCTCAGCAGAAACAGGTTCCTCTGTCCGGGATTCAGGTATACTGAATTCGATGGTATCGGATGCAGGTTCATTCTCGGCAGAAGTATGCTCTGCATCGGGCAAATACTGTCTGAGCAGTGCCGCAATATCCAGATCGTCATCGGAGGCGTCCGGTTCGGCAGAAACAGGGGGGAATGTTTTTGTTCCCTCATCATCAGCCGAATAGCTCTTTTTCAGCCGTCCGAGCAGTTCACCCGTTGACATCGTTTCTTGATTCTCGGGTTTCTTTTGTTTCATAAATTCCAAACTCCTTGCTCAGTAATTGGTTAGTCTGCGCGCTGCTGTCTTGCAGCTTCGGAGAGAATCACCGCGGCCGCGGTGGAAACGTTGAAAGAATTGACCTTGCCATACATGGGGATTGAGGTGATAAAATCGCATCTTTCCATAATTAAGCTGGACACGCCGTCTCCTTCACTGCCAAACACAATGGCGGCCGGTCCACGAAAATCCGTATCATGATAGCTTCTCCCGCCGGCTTCAGCTGCGTAAGTCCAAACGCCCTGCTTTTTGAGCCAACTCAGTGTCTGTGCGATATTGGACACCTTGGCAATGGCAAGATGTTCAATAGCCCCGGCAGATGCCTTTGTCACAACGGGAGTAAGTCCAACTGCCCGGCGCTTGGGAATAATCAGACCATGAGCACCCGCACATTCTGCACAGCGGATCAGTGCACCAAGATTATAGGGATCCACAATTCCGTCTGCAATGACGATCAGAGGCTTCTCCCCTCTGGATTTGGCGATTTCAAGAATGTCCTCAACCGTGGAATATTCCTTTGCTGCCGCAAGAGCAACAATGCCCTGATGAGGCGCGTAGCCGGCAAGCATATCCAGCTTGTTTTTCTCCACTTCGATAACAGGAATCCCGCGGCTTACCGCCTCCGCCACCAAAACCACGATGGAACCCTCACGGTCCCCGCGGCGAACAAAAATCTTGTCAATGGATCGGTCGGATTTCAGCAGTTCGCGCACGGCATTGCGTCCTGCAACAGCACCGCTGTCTCCCTGCGCATCGGGATGGAGTTCACCATTACGTCCATCGAGAAGCTCTTCATCAACCTCGTAGTTGGCAACATACTCGTTGTGACGAAGCTTGATATCTTCAGCATTTCCCGTATTGAAATGAGCCCCGCGGCCTCCACGCTGCTTTCCACCCCGGGAGAATGATTTATTCTTCTCCTGATATCGCTTATTGTCAGCGGGCTTGTCTGTCTGATTCCTGTTTTTGTAATCCTTCTTCGGCTGTGTCTGCTGATTTTCAGCCGTGCGATTATTCTTGTGTGCACCGTTGGGCTTGCCAGAATTGCGGCGATGATTTTGCTGGGGTTTGCGTGCCGCGCCCCCTTCGTGAGTCTGTTTATTTTTCTGTTCCATAGTAAAATCCTTTATTTTCTGCGATGAAAGCATACGTATACATTGTATTATTCAATATATTATAGCATATTTTTTTGTGTTTGTATAGAGGATTTTTTATTTTTCCCCAAAAACTTTAAAAATAATTTGGAACAGAGCAAATCCGTTGACATTTCTTGCGCGGACATGATATAATGTGACATGATACCCCTCAAAAAACTCAACGGATCGGAGAAAAATCATGGATTATTCAGCACTGAAAAAAAGATATGCAGGGCTAGACCTTCTTCGCGTGATTTCCGCCGCAGTCGTTTGCGCCTTCCACACAACAATTCATCTGGGCGCGGATTATGGTATCCTTCAATCTGTATCGCAAATGGGTGCGGTATTTATGACCGCATTTTTTATGCTGTCCGGCTACACTCTGTTTGTCAATTACGCCGGAATTGAGATCATGAATAAAGAGGCGTTAAGAAAATTCTGGCTCAAGCGAATGATCGCCATTGTCCCCATGTATTACCTCACTTCCCTGCTGTTTATCTTCCACAGGATGAGCTTATCGGGAGAACCGATGAAGGTGGTCATGGAAAACCTGTGGCTGGCCCCCATCGAAGCGCTGGGGATCCAATCTAATTTTTCTTCTCTATTCAATTTCTCACACAATGGCGGAACCTGGTTCATCTCCTGTCTGATGATCTGCTATCTGGTGTATCCATTTTTACAGGAAGTTTTTAAACCGCTGTCTGTCCGTGCGAAAATCATCCTCATCGGTATAAGTTCGTTTATCCTTCTGTACTCGCCGTTTGTTGTTGCAAAGTTCGGCATTTCCAATATTTATTCCAATCCGTTTTTCAGACTTCTTGAGTTTGGGATTGGTGTTCTGCTTGCTTCGCTCAAACCCAAGCTCGATGAAAGCATTGTGGTAAGACGTATTCTCTATAACCGTGCTTCCATGGTCGTGATCAGCATCCTCATGGCAGCAGGTATTACTGTGGCGGTAAAAAAGGGCTTTGCTCTCGGCAACTACATGATGTACAGCCTGATTTGTCTGCCTTGCTTCATCATTATGATCATCGGCATGTCCGGCATTGAGTTTGACGATCTGGAACGCTCTCGTGTGCTTTCCTACTGCAGTTCCATCGCCTATGTCTTTTTCCTGGCTCAGCTTTTTTCCAACGCCATCTGCAAGTCCTTCTTGGGCAAGCATGGCATTACCGGCAACGTGACCATTATTCTCATCGGCTGGTTTGTGTGTATTGTCATTGCACTCTTTTTCCGCCATGCTCTGGAGAAACCGATCACCGCTTGGCTAAAAGACAGATTTATCGATCAGAATCAATCATGATCCTGCTGTTTTCTTCTTCCGATTTTCCTTCCGTAACCGTTACGAAACTCAGCAAAAAACTACGGGAAGAGGGATTCCTGCTTTGTCTTCCGCAAAAAGATATCCCCCTTGAACGGCTGTCGGTAATCCCCTTTTCGGCAGCTGTACTTTGTATGGCACGCAAAGACGACGGACTTCCCTCAGTAACGGAATTGCGTACATTCTTTCCCCAAATTCGTCTGCTTGTTCTCAGCCACGGCAATCCGTCTTATCGTTGGAGAAGCATACCGAACACCGATGCGGAGCTTACTGCTCCCTATTCGTTTACCGAAATCTCCGCTGCGCTTGAGAACCTCGGTGCTTTCCGCGGTCATGCACAGAATACAATCCATCGATACGGAATTGAACTTACATCCGATAGGCATACCGTCATGCTCGGTATCAGGCGAATATCTCTGACACCGGCCCAACATACGATTCTGCATCTGCTGGTTCGCTGCACGGATCCAACAGAAGCCGATATCATGGCGGCCTTTCTCCGCCGCCCGCGACATGATCTTCCAACAAACAGCATACCGATTCACATTCACAATCTGAACCGTGCTGCACGACAAGGAAACATCCCCCGGCTGGTCGGCCATATTTACCGCAAGGGCTATTCTCTGCTTCCACCGTACGGAAGAACTTTGTCCTAAACAAAAAATCACCGGGGCGTCACGCAATCCGCATGACACCCCGGTGATTTTTCAATTATTTCAACAGCTCGGCAACAATCTTCCAAAGCTTCTCACAGGAGGCAAGCTCCATCTTCTCAAGAGGAGAGTGGATATTCTCAAGATTTGCCCCGAGACCGATGATATCCAAGTCAGGGATGCGGGATTTGAGCAGACCGCATTCCAATCCGGCGTGGATCGACTTGATGATGGGCTTCTCCCCAAACAATCGCATATAGGCGGCCACATAGGCATCACGAAGAGGCGACTGCGGAGCGTAATCCCAGCCGGGATAACGGCTGTGGTGGGTGACCGATCCACCGACAAATGCTGCCAGCGTATCCAGCTCCAGCACAGAGGCATCCAGTTGGCTCTCCTTGGGAGAACGGGAGGAGAAAGCTATGCTTACTTCGGTTTCCTTGGTACGAATCACTGCGAGATTGCGGGAAAATTCCACAATGCCGATCACTTGATTCATTGCCAGAACACCGGAATGCGAAAGTTCAAGCACTGTCACAACCCGACGGGTGGACGCTTCATCCATCATCACAGCAGGTGAACTTACCGCGCTGAGTTCCAACTCAAAATTTGCATCATCCGCTACCAGTTCGCCACGAATCGCTTCCGCCGACTTTTTCAGCGTCTCCATTGCCAATGCTGCCGACGAAACAGAAATCGTTGCACTGCACTCTCTAGGGATGGCATTATCCTTCAGCCCCCCTTCAATGGTACACAGGCAGAGGCTTTCGTCCCGCATCAGCTGTGCCAGGAGTCGGCCCATAATTTTGTTGGCATTGGCACGCCCCATATGAATATTCTCACCCGAATGGCCGCCGATCAGACCTTTCACCTTGACAAAAACCGCCTCCCCGGCAAAGGGAATACGGGTCACGGGAACTGTCATATCCGAGCGAATTCCGCCGGCACAGCCGACAATCGCGGAATTGTCCGATTCGGAATCGAGATTGATCATCCGACGTGCTTTGATCAGGCTGCAGTCAAAGGCATCTGCGCCGTGCATACCGATCTCCTCCTGGGTGGTGAAGAGGCACTCCAGGGCGGGATGGGAATCCAGGGCGCCGTCAAGCAGGGACATCATAATCACCACAGCAACGGCATCATCTGCGCCCAGGGTTGTCCCGCAGGCGTACACCTTGCCGTCATCGGTCAGGGCAAGCTTAAGGGGGTCACGGGCGAAATCGTGCTCAACATCGGCATTTTTTTCACAGACCATATCAGTGTGCCCTTGCAAAAGAACAGGAGGTTCGTTTTCACGCCCTGCTGTTGCAGGCTTGCGGACAAATACATTATGCATTTCATCCCGATACACATCCAGCTGACGTGCACGGGCAAACTCTACCAGATAATCTGCAATCTTCTCTTCGTTGCGAGATCCGTGGGGGATGGCACAAATTTCCTCAAAAAAGCGGAAAAGGCAAGCGGGCTCATAACCTTTGATCAAGTATTCCATCGAAAAACCTCCGTAAAATCAAAACCATTACTGCGCCTGGCGCGGACTGCGCACAGCGGTGACATAAACCTCATTCTCCGAGAAGAGATCATAGCTTTCCAAGGCAATTCCCGTCCCCATCGCCACACAGGAAACAGCCTTGGGGGCCACCCGGGTGGGAATGTTGGTCACATGCTCAATCAAACGGTCAAAGCCGTAGAGCAGGCTTCCGCCGCCCGTCATGACAATACCGTTGTTCATAATATCTCCGATCAGACCGGGAGGCGTTCGCTCAATGACATCACAAATAGCATCGATTACCTCACTGATGGGCGGTGTGAGAGCGTGCATGATCTCATAAGAACCGATGTTGACCACGCGGGGCAGGCCCTGGATCAGGCAGCGGCCCTTGACCTGCATAAACTGCTGCTCGGGGTGACTGTAAACGGCACCAATGCGGATCTTGATGGCCTCAGCTGTGCGTTCTCCGATCAGAATATTATGCTGCTGACGCATATAGCGGATAATGGCATCATCAAACTTATCTCCGGCAATCTTTACGGAATCGCTGACCACAACGCCGCCGAGTGAGATCACGGCGATATCGGTAGTACCGCCGCCGATGTCAACGACCATATTGCCGTTGGCACGGTTAATGTCTATCCCGGCGCCGATGGCGGCCGCTACCGGCTCCTCAATCAGATGTACCCGCGCTGCGCCCGCCTGCTTGGCTGCATCCAGCACGGCACGCGCCTCTACCTCGGTAATTCCACTGGGAATGCAGATGATCACACGGGGCTTAAGCAAAGTATTCCCCAGCGCACGGCGCAAAAATTCACGGATCATCACCATTGTCACATCGTAACGGCTGATCACACCATCCCGCAGGGGACGGATTGCCATAATATTTTCGGGGGTTCTGCCCAGCATGGTCTGCGCAGGTTTCCCCACTGCTTTAATTGCACCGGTATCGGTGTTAACGGCAACAACGGAAGGCTCCTTGAGCACGATTCCCTTTCCGCGTACATAAACCAGTACCGTCGCCGTGCCAAGGTCGATCCCAATATCTTTTGTAAACATGGTTCTCCCTTTCATCCAAACGCAAAATCGCACATCAAAATGCCGATTTGCGGATCTGCAAAACAGACCTTTCAAATATTATACATGATTTGCCGACAAAATGCAATGCTATTTTTGATTTTTCCGCGATCTGCTGCGTCCCGGTGCCGCGCAGAGAACCCGCTCGGCACCGGCAGTCAGCAAGAGCGCACAAGCCTGTCCGAGAGATGCGCCGGAGGTGACCACATCATCTACCAGCAAAATCGTCTTTCCGGCCGCGCTGAACTTGGGATTAACTGCAAAAACCTTCTGCACATTTTCCATTCGCTCTTCTGCACCGAGCATTTTCTGCTCCTTGTTTTCACGGCATCGCAGAATCAAAGACAAACAGGCACAGCCCAATTCATCGGCCAAAGTACGAGCAAGAAGCTCAGCCTGATCATGACCGTATTTCCGCTTCGCCTTCTTTGTGCGTGGCGTCCAGGTCACGGTAAGGATATCAGGTGAACTGTTGCCCATGACGAGTGCTCGCTTGATACCTGGCGAGAGTTGGGCCGCCGCAAATGCGGCCGCGCGGCGAAGACGGATCTTTTTCAGGCGAAGGATCATGCGCCCGACAGCACCTTCTGCCGAATAATCGCCAAGGCAGATCAGCGTCTCTGCCCCGGCCTTGCGCAATGCGGTCGGCATACAGCGGCAGTCCACGGCCGGAAGACCGCAGGCATCGCAGAGAGTCAGCTTTTCCCTCTCCCATTCGGCACGGCATTCGGGGCAAAGCACGTCGGAACCGCTGTACCCCCGCATAACCTCCGCCGCACCAAGCAAACATCCGCAAACGGCACAGCGAGGTACCGCAGCCAAATACCACAGGAATCTCCGCACAGAACGTTTTTTCATTCATTTTCTCCCCGTGCCAACCGGAATGCAAGGCCGGTGTATCGCATGGATTGTCGGTTATTTTCCACCATAGTCCGCAGAATATCTGCGCTTCCCACCACGATCACCATGCTCTGGGCACGGGTGACAGCGGTGTACAGAAGGTTTCTTGTGAGCAGCATCTGTGCGCAGTTGTATGCGGGCAGGATCACAATGGGATACTCACTTCCCTGGCTTTTGTGCACCGTAATGGCATAGGCGTGCTCCAGATCCTCCAGATTGCTGAAATCGTAGCGCACAAGCTTATCGTCGAAGCTGATCTCCATCATCCGATCGTGGGAATCAATGGTTTTGATCACGCCGATGTCGCCGTTGAAGATCCCCTGCCCCTGCTTATGTTCAGTCTCCCATTCCAGGTCGTAGTTGTTGCGGATCTGCATAACACGATCCCCTTCGCGGAAGGTGATGTCCCGGAACTTATACTCCCGCTTCTGCAGATCGGGGGGGTTGAGGGCCTGCTGGAGGACAATATTCAGGCTTTCGGTTCCCGCCCCTCCTTTTCGGGAAGGGGAAATAACCTGAATCCGATCCCGAGTCTCTTCCCCATAGCTCCGGGGCAGGCGATTCAGCCAAAGGTCTGCCACGGTCGCGGCAATCTCCCGCTCTCCGCCACGGGGCAGAAAGAAAAAGTCGTTGTCCTTGACCGTCAGCACCGGCATCTCTCCGCTGTTGATCCGGTGGGCATTGGTAATGATGAGGCTGGACTGGGCCTGGCGGAAGATCTCGGTCAGGCGCACCGTGGCAAAGCGGCCGCTGCCGATGAGATCCCACAAAACGCGTCCCGCTCCCACCGAGGGAAGCTGATCGGCATCGCCGATGAGGATAAAATGCGCCCCCGGTTTCACGGCTCGAAGCAAAGCCGCCAGTAAGGCATTGTCAATCATGGACGCCTCATCAATGATGATTACATTCTCGCCAAGCAAATTGCTCTCATCCCGGGAGAAGTGCATCCGCTCGTTTTCGGAATACTCCATCTCCAGCAGACGGTGGATGGTCTTTGCCTCCCTTGCGCAGGCGGCTGACATTCGCATGGCAGCCCGCCCGGTGGGGGCGGCCAGAGCGACCTTATAACCCATGCTCTCGAAAATATCCAGCAGTGCCCGTACCACGGTAGTCTTTCCCGTTCCGGGGCCGCCGGTCAGCAGCATGACGCCGGAACGAAGGGCATCATAAATCGCTTGCTTCTGCTGCGCAGCGTAAGATATGCCGCCCTCCTGCTCTTCTCTGAGAATAAACCGTTCAATATCCGCGTGAGATAGCCCGGCGCAAGTACGTTCCAGAAGAACGAGCTTTTCTGCAATGTATTTTTCGTCGTTGTAGGCATCCTCGGGATAGATAAACTGTACCCCTTCGATGCGGGTATATTTCAGCAAATCGTATTTGAGCAGATCGGAGATAGCACCATCCGCCTGCTCACGGCTCACGCCGAGCAAAGCTGCCGCGGAGTCCGCCAGTTTTTCCCGAGGCAGACACACATGACCGTTCTGGATTCCGTTCACCGTCAGCAAATAGCGAATCCCACTGTTGATCCTCGCCGCGCTGTCCCGGGCAAGACCAAGCCGCTCAGCCATGGCGTCGGCACGCTCAAAGCCAACGCCGTCTATTTCATCGCACAGGCGGTAGGGGTTATGTTTCGCAATATCCACTGCGCCGCCGCCCCACTTTTTATAGATTCGCATGGTGGTGGCAGGACCGAAGAAATCCCGGAAAAAGAGCATTGCCGACCGCATTCCCGACTGTGCGCGGAACTCTTCCGAAATCTTCTCCGCGGACTTACGGGATATTCCTTTGACCTCCGCCAGCCAGTCGGGATGGTGCTCGATCACATCAAAGCTCTCTGCACCGTAAGCTTCCACAATTCGGAGGGCCGTTTTGGGGCCTATCCCTTTAATGCTCCCCGAGGAAAGATAGCGAAGGATGGAATTCACATCGGCAGGGAGGATTTTCTCGTAATTCTGCACTGCAAACTGACGGCCATATTTGGGGTTGTGGATCCATTTCCCATACACAACCACCTCTTCCCCCTCGGCAATAAAGGGCATCGTGCCGACGATGGTAATCAGCTCGTCGTCATCGGTGCCCATATCGCAGATGGAATAACCATTTTCCTCATTGCTGTAAATGACGTGCTCTATACTCCCACCGATCCGAATGATCCCCGCGTCATCGGGATGCTCGGTCATGTACGGCATCACCTCACCCATCACAGTCCGTCCTTTCTTCGGTCATTCTTCTTTTTGCCCATCCCGCGGCACTACGGTAAGCACTTCACCGGTGTGCTCCCGAAGGATGGCTTCCACTTCTTCATCCCAGCACTTCCCTGCATCACAGAGGAGAAGCACCCTCTGTTCCGCGCTTCCGCTCAAGGCAAGCCTTGCTTCTATAATCCGGGAGGAAAGAGATGCCGCCGTCTCCCCTTCCCGCAAATGAACGGCCACCGCATATGCCCGAGGGACAAAAAACAGTTCCCCCAGCGCACGGAGGGCACAATACAGCCCCCACACCGCAAGCATTGCCGCGACGACCTCGAAAACAATGCGCCACATATCAATTCCTCCTCGGTAAAGGATATGCGGCGCAATGAATTTATGTGATCAGTTCAGCGCGGCGCGCAGTGCGTCGGCCATATCTCTCTTCTCCCAGGGGGCATCCACATCTTCTCTGCCCATGTGGCCGTAGGCAGCCAGCGCAGAATAGATGGGGCGGCGAAGGCCGAAGCGTTCGATAATCGCGGCAGGGCGCAGGTCGATGTTGGCGAGAACGGCATCGCGAATGCGTGCCTCGTCCACCACTGCGGTGCCGAAGGTATCCAGCAGAACCGATACGGGCTGTGCCACACCGATGGCGTAAGCCAACTGCACCTCACACTTGCGAGCAAGGCCTGCAGCAACCACATTCTTGGCAATGTAGCGGGCCGCATAAGCTGCGGAGCGGTCTACCTTAGTGGGATCTTTGCCCGAGAAAGCACCGCCGCCGTGACGGGCATATCCGCCGTAAGTGTCTACGATGATCTTACGGCCGGTCAGGCCGCTGTCGCCCTGAGGACCGCCAACCACAAAGCGGCCGGTGGGGTTGACATAAATCTTGGTATTCTTCATCAGATCAGCCGAAATGATGGGCCCAATCACATGGGTGATCATATCGCTGCGAATCTGCTCGATCTCCACTTCGGGTGCGTGCTGGGTCGAAATGACGATGGTATCCACGCGCACGGGACGATCGTCCACATATTCCACCGTAACCTGGGTCTTTCCGTCGGGACGGAGGTAGGTCAGGGTGCCGTCCTTACGGACAGCAGTCAACTGACGTGCCAGCTTATGGGCCAGCGAAATGGGAAGGGGCATCAGCTCCTCGGTTTCGTCGCAGGCATAACCGAACATCATGCCCTGGTCACCGGCGCCGATATCGTATGCATCGGTACCGCTCGCCTTTGCCTCAAGGGAGCGGTCTACGCCCATGGCAATGTCGGGGGACTGCTCATGGATGGAGTTAAGCACTGCACAGGTGTGACAGTCAAAGCCGAATTTCGCGCGGTCATAACCGATCTCTTCAACGGTAGAACGAACGAGAGCGGGAATATCCACAATCGCCTTGGTGGTGATCTCACCCATGACCATCACCATGCCGGTGGTGGTGCAGGTTTCGCAGGCAACACGGGACATGGGATCCTGGGCGAGCATTGCGTCAAGGACTGCATCCGAGATCTTATCGCAGATTTTATCGGGATGGCCTTCGGTCACCGATTCGGAGGTAAATAAACGTCTGTTTTCCATATCTAAACCTTTCTCTATGTTTGCCGGAAGAATCTTGCCGCTGCGCATAAAAAAACGCCCTCGTCACCGAGGGACCGCACAGCAATACTGCGTCTCATCTCTCGGGAATTAGCACCTTGCATCTGCAGGTTGCCGGGCTTCACAGGGCCAGTCCCTCCGCCACTCTTGATAAGAATTGTGTACAGTATAACATATATTCTTCGGTTTTGCAAGAGGTAGAATATATTTTTTTGCGTTTTTTTGCAGAAAAGAGGCTCATCTGTGGGTCGGAATGACCAAAGCGCGTTCTGCTCTTGCAATTTTTGCCGCAATGTGTTAAAATATTCCCAGAACCAAATTTTCTGAACAAAGCAGGAGAACATCAATGAAAATGAATTTTGACCTGGCCCCTTCCCGCCTCGGCACCGATTCGGTGAAATGGGATTGCACCGCGGCAGAGTTTCACCTTGCCCCCGGAGCAGACCTTATCCCCATGTGGGTGGCCGACATGGACTTTTTCTGCGCCCCCGAAATCCTTGATGCAGTCAAGTGTGCAACTGCCCCCGGTGTACTGGGATATCGGACCCTGGCCTCCCGCTTTGATGAGGCAGTAATCCACTGGATGCAGACCCGCCATGGCCTGTCTGTATCGGCCGATGAGATTCTTCCGAGCCCAGGCGTTGTTGCCGGCATTTCTGCCGCAATTTCGGTGTTTTCCGAGCCCGGGGATGGCATCATTGTTCAACCCCCGATCTACCCGCCTTTTGTAGGGGTTCCCAAAGGTATGGGTCGCGTGATCCGCGAGAATAAGCTGATTGAGCGCTACTGTGACGGTGTGCTTTCCTATGATATTGATTTTGAGGATCTCCGCCGACTCGCCGCCGAGCCCCGCACAAAAATGATGATCCTCTGCTCTCCCCACAACCCCACCGGCCGGGTGTACACCCCCGATGAGCTGAGAAAGATCTGCACCATTTGTGCGGAAAACGACGTATACTTGATCAGCGACGAAATCCATTCCGACATCATGCTGAAAGGCAATAAATTCACCCCGATTTTGTCCGTTGCTCCGTGCACAGACCGCATTCTGCAATTGGGCTCACCTTCCAAGAGTTTTAATATCGCAGGCACTCACTCGGCATACATGATCGTCAAGAACCACGAAGAAAGAGAGAAATTGTCCGGTTTCTGGAGTTCCATGCACATTCCCACCTCATCTTTCGTCAGCGCAGATGTAGTGGAAGCTTCCTATAGAAAGTCTGCTTATTATGTGGACGAGCTCTGCAGCTATCTCGACGGCAACATGGCATTCATCCGGGAATATCTGCAAAAAAATCTGCCCGGCATCCGCCTCGCCAATCCTGATTCTACTTATCTGCTTTGGGCAGATTTCCGCGGCTGCGGGATTCCTGCCGATCAAATTTTCTGTCGTCTCTGCGAGACGGCGCGTGTGGTTCCCGATCCGGGAGAATGGTTTGGAGAGGATTATCTCGGTTATATGCGGGTCAACATTGCCGCACCCCGCGCCATTCTTGAGGAAGCTGCTCAGCGAATCGTCCGTGTAATGAAGAGCTGACCTGTGATGACAAAACGCAAATTTCATCCCGTCTTCCCACTGATGGCAGTCTGCCTTCTTTTACTCATTGGCTGCGCAGAAAAACCGCCCGTCGAAGGCGTGGAAACGGTCAGCGCAGAGCAGATTAGAGAGATGATTCGCGAAGCCTGGGAATCGGCACTTGCCGAAGAAAGCAAGCTCGCCGCTGCTGAATCGACAGAAGCCGTTTCATCCGACACTGCGGTATATTGGACAGACGGCGGCCAGGTGTGGCACACCGATCCTGCCTGTGCATCGCTGAAGCGGGCCAGCACTGTCCGCACCGGATCGATCGCAGAAGCTGAGAAAGCGGGCAAATCACGCCTCTGCAGTTACTGTCAAGGAAAATAAAAAACGGCTGTCTCCCAAAGCAGATCCTCATAAGGAAGTAGACTCGCAAAATATTGCTTGATCCGCTGCAAACAAATCGTTACCCCCGACAGACTACAAAAGTCTGTCGGGGGTTGTGCTTATCGTTATCTTTCACCCACAAACAGCAGATGATTTGTCATACCAAGCAATTCCGGTTTCTCGCATATATAGAGATGGTACCGAAGATACTGCGCGTAGTCCTCGTCGCTCATCTCATTGATTTTTGCCGCCAAAAGTTCGCTTGCACCATCGGATGCTACCTCGTGCAGTACATTTACACTACCATCTGAAAGAAGCTTTCTCGCAGCACCAACCGTATGGAAAACAAACGGAAAATCGTTGAGTTTGAAGGTTTCCTTGTTGTAGTCACCGTTACTGAAATAATTAACGTCGTATCCAAATTCTGTAAGGAAAACAAAGTCGTTGGAGATAAAGGCGAAGAAGATCTTGCCGCCATCTTTACAAACACGCTTTGCTTCGCGGATACATTTCTGCTTATCCTCGTCATTCTTCAAGTGATAAAGCGGGCCGAACAGAAGCACGATGTCAAACGTCTTGTCCTCATACCAAGATAGGTCAAGCGCATTGCCTTGAATGAGATCAATTTTATCGTCGGGCGTAAGCTTCTTTCGGAAAGCCGCAATATTGGCATCCGCAAGTTCAAGCGCCGACACTTCATATCCCTTACGCGCAAAATAAAAGCTGTATTCGCCTGCCCCTGCACCGATATCGAGTATTCTGTCACCCTTTTTTAAGTATTTTTCTATGTAATGAACGGTGGTCAAGAATTCAACGCGTGCTGCTTTTGAATGATTAAGCCTGCTGTCCTCGTTAAATATGTCATACGTTCTGTTGACACGTTCACTTTCATTTTCAATTTTGGCAAGTTGTTCAAAATCCATTTTTTATCCTCATATCATTCTTCCTGTGCAAAGGAAATGTTTTTGCGTTCCATTATTACACAAATCGGCAGAGAAAACAGAATCTCTGCCGATTTGTGTAACCATTCTTATGAAAACTCTCGCAACGCGACAGCCGTTTTTGTCAGTTCAAACCGAACTTGTTTTTGCAGTACGTATCGATCTTCTCCGCCGCATCCCGTCCGGCACCCATGGCCAAGATAACGGTAGCCGCGCCGGTGACAGCGTCGCCGCCGGCGAATACGCCCTCTCGGCTGGTGCTGACGCCATCGGGAGCAAGGATGCATCCGCGACGGTCGGTATCAAGGCCGGGGGTGGTCATTCGGATCAACGGATTGGGGGAGGTTCCCACCGCAACGATCACAGCATCCACAGGCAGAGTAATCTGCTCCCCGGTGGGCATGGGGCGTCGGCGGCCGGAAGCGTCGGGATCGCCCAGTTCCATCACGTCACAGATCATTGCGGTGACAAAGCCGCGCTCATCTGCGGCAATGGAAACGGGATTGGTGAGGATGCGGAAGATAATCCCCTCTTCCTTGGCGTGGTGGATCTCCTCCTTGCGGGCGGGCATCTCTGCCTCACTGCGTCGGTAGACAATGGAAACTTCATCCGCCCCCATACGCATGGCGCAGCGGGCGGCATCCATGGCTACGTTTCCGCCCCCCACCACAGCGACCCGTTTGGCCTTCAGGACGGGGGTGCTGTAGTCCTCGCGATACGCTTTCATGAGGTTCACGCGGGTAAGATATTCGTTCGCGGAATAGACACCGCAGCTATTCTCCCCGGGGATTCCCAGGAACCCGGGCAGACCGGCACCGGTACCGATAAACACCGCTGCAAAGCCTTCGTCGAAAAGCTCATCCACCGTAACGGTACGTCCCACCACCATATCCTGACAGATCTCGACCCCCATTGCCTTCAGGTTGTCGATCTCGGCCTGTACGATGGCCTTGGGCAGACGGAACTCGGGAATGCCGTAAACCAACACACCGCCCGGGATGTGGAATGCCTCAAATACCGTCACACGGTAACCCCGTGCGGCAAGCTCGCCCGCACAGGAGAGGCCTGCGGGGCCGGAGCCAATCACAGCCACACGAAGCGCATCGTCGGCAGGTTCCATCTTTTTTTGCTCTGCCATGTTGGCCATGTGATAGTCGGCGCAGAAGCGCTCCAGGCGGCCGATGGCAACGCTCTCACCCTTGATGCCGCGGACACATTTTCCCTCACACTGGTTTTCCTGAGGACAGACTCGTCCGCAGACAGCGGGAAGTGCATTGGTGCCGCGGATAATGGTGTACGCTTCTTCAAACTTCCCTTCTGCCACTCGGGCGATAAATTCGGGAATGCGGACCTGCACAGGGCACCCCGACACGCAAGGCTTATTCTTACAGTTCAGGCAACGCTGCGCCTCAAGAACAGCATCCTCTGCCGTGTAACCCCGGGCGACCTCCTCGAAATTTCGTCTGCGCTCTGCGGGACAAGCCTCGGGCATGGGAACTTTATTCATCTGCATATTGGGCATATGTCAATTCACCTCGGTTACTTTTGGGCATTATCTGCCATCTTGAACAGGTTGCAGTGCTCATCCCGCGCTTCCTGTTCTTGTGTCTGATACATTCGGTTGCGGCGGATCAGCTCATCAAAATCTACTGCATGACCATCAAAATCGGGACCGTCCACACAGGCGAATTTGGTCTCTCCGCCAACCGTAACCCGGCATCCGCCGCACATTCCGGTGCCGTCGATCATAATGGGATTCATGCTGACCACCGTTTTGATGCCGTATTCCCGGGTCAGCAGGCAGACAAACTTCATCATGACAGGAGGGCCAATGGCAATGACCAGATCGTAATCCGCGCCAGCCTCAACCTTTGCCTTCAGGCCGTCGGTAACAAGGCCTCGGCTGCCGTTGGAGCCGTCATCGGTAAGTACAGTCAAGGTGTCGGCACAGGCCGCCATCTCCTTCTCCAGGATAATCAAATCCTGCGTGCGGAAGCCGGCGATAATATCCACCTGTGCGCCGTGCTCGTGCAGATACTTTGCCTGGGGGTAGGCAATGGCACAGCCAAGGCCGCCGCCGATGACGGCAACGCGGCGATAACCGTCCAGGTGGGACGGAGTGCCCAGGGGGCCGACAAAATCGAGGATCTCATCTCCCACACTGCACGCACCAAGCTCCATGGTGGATCTGCCCACCTTCTGAAAGATCACCGAAACCGTCCCCGCATCCCGGTCATAACCGGCAATGGTCAAGGGAACACGTTCCCCTCTCTCATGGAGACGGAAAATGATAAACTGCCCCGGCAGAGCCTTTGCCGCAATGCGGGGAGCATAAACCGAAAGATAATCGGTGGTGGCATTCAACGCATACTTTTCAACAATTTTGAACATAGCCTATCTCCTGTCCGTGGGATATTGTCTCATTATACCACGAATCCCGCAGACATTCAAGTATGATACCCTATTTTTTCTCAATCCGCTAAAATTCCCGCTATCACCGCCGCAAATATCGGATAAGTTGTAAATTATTTTTCGCGCCCATTGATTTTACCACGGAAATATGGTAAAATGAAGGTTGTATTTAATCCTTATCCGAGGTGATCCCCATGAAGAAAATGAAGCTTGCATTTCTCGGTGTCGGCAATATGGCATCGGCCATTCTCACCGGTTTGCAGAGTATCACCGATGACCGTGATATCTATCTGTACGATCCCCTGCCCGCAGCAACGGCCCGCTTTGCGGAACGTCAATATCAGATCGCCCCTTCGGCAGCTGCCGCAGTGGAGGCAGCCGACTGCGTGATTTTCGCCGTCAAGCCCCAGACTGTTCCGGCATTGTTGGAGGAACTTCAGCAGACCGGCGTCTGCGGGGGAAAGACGATAGTGTCGATTGCCGCCGGAGTCCCTATCGCCGCCTTTACCCGTGCATTGGGTGAGCTTCCTGTGGTGCGCACTATGCCCAACACCCCCATGCTCATCGGTGAGGGAATGACTGCACTCTGCCGCAATCCCCTGGTGGACGATGACACCTTTGCCGCCGTCCGTCAGATCTTCGATGCCACCGGAAGTACCATCGTGCTGGATGAGGCAGACATGAACAAAATCATCTCGGTGACAAGCTCTTCCCCCGCTTACATCTTCCTCATGATCGATTCCATTTGGAAAAGCGGCCTTGCCCAGGGCCTTCCCGAAGATGGCCTGCTGGAGGCGGTGTGCAGTACCGTCATCGGCTCTGCCCGCCTGGTGAAGGAAACCGGAAAAAGCCCGGAGGAGCTGATCGCCATGGTTTGCTCCAAAAAAGGCACCACCGAGCAAGCCATGCTGAAGCTTGCTGAACACCGCTTCCCCGAAGTCATTCATGAGGCAATGCTTGCCTGCACCAACCGCGCAGACGAGCTTGGCCGGATTTGACATAATCCCATCGCCCCTGCCATAGAATGGAACAAATTCAATGGCAGGAGGCAAGCCCATGCAGGAAAGCGTAATATCCCAAGAGAAGATCACCCGCCGGAACTCTCCGGCCTATGTCCGGCTCCGGATTACCGGAGAATACCTGATCCTCTATCTGCTGGCCTTTCTGTTCGGCATTCTTTTCTGCTCTCTGCTGGATCCGGCCTCCCTGCCTCCCGCTGAACAGTATACTGCCGCACACTTCGGCCCTACATCCGACAGCAGCACATCTCTCCTCGACCGCGCCTGCCGCGTGCTGGAGGATGCGGGCGGAGACATCCGCGCTATGCTGTTTATCCTCACCGCCGGGTTTACCATGTTCTGCCCCCTGGCCCTTTCTCTGCAGAGTGCATGGCGTGGCTTCTCCCTGGGCTTTACCGCCGCGTATCTCTGCTCAGCGGTGGAAGCAGGACTTTCGGTTCCGGCAAATGCCCCCGCTGCATTCCTGCTCTTTCTCGGGGCGAATGTGCTCATCGCGGCCTCCTTTGTGGAGCTGTCTGCCCGGGCTGTGATCTTTTCCCATATGTATCGCCAGCAGTGCATTCGGCCGCGGATGATTTTCACTGCACCGTTTGTGCGACGATACCTGTTCCATTATCTGACCATCTTCGGCTTTGTACTGATCGTCAACTGTCTATACGCCGCACTTTCCTCACTCTTGCTCTGAGAATACATAAAAAGAGGTTTCAATTCGTGGAAAAAAAGAAAAAGTTCAAACTGTTTGATTTCAACCGTGACGGAAAAGGGGTTGATAAAGAAGAGGTTCAGGGCCCCCCCAACCTCAAAAATTTCTTCAAGCTTTACGGTCGGAAATTCACCCGGCTTCTTTCGGTGAATCTCTATATTCTGCTGATGTTTATCCCCCCCGTGATCATGTTCTATCTCTTCTTCACCGGCGAGAAGACGCCCTCCGTGCTCTCCCCTCTCTATCCGGCGCTGTGGGGCGCTTCCCAGGTGGTGAACACGCCTGTGATTGCACCGCTCTTCGGCGTGAACGGCATCCAGTTCCAACTGCCCTTCCTTTCGGTTTGGTTCATTCTGGGCATTGTCGCCATCGGCATTCTTTGGCTCTGCGTTTTCGGCTGGATCAACGTGGGGACGACCTACATTCTGCGAAGCATGGTACGGGCCGAGCCTGTCTTTATGTGGAGCGATTTCTTCTACGCCATCCGCCGCAACCTCAAGCAAGGCCTTCTGCTGGGGGCGATCGACCTTATTATTCTCTGCCTGCTGGGCTTTGATCTGGTCTACTTTTACAACCTCATCGGCACCTTTGCCATGGATGTGATGTTCTACCTGGTCATTGCCATGCTCCTGCTCTACATCTTCATGCGCTACTACCTCTATCTAATGCTGGTCACCTTCGACCTGCCCATCCGGAAGCTGATCAAGAACGCTTTCATTTTCTCTGTGGTGGGCATTAAGCGCAATTTCATGGCCCTCCTCGGTGCCCTTGTACTTGCGGCGATCTGCTACATCCTCATTGCCACCTTTGCACCCTTGGGCCTGATCGTGGTGGTGATTCTTCCCATCTTCTTCTACCCGGCAAGCACCGCCTTCATGGCCGCATATGCCGCATATCCGAAGATCGATGAGTATATGATCAAGCCCTATAAAGCCGAGAACGGCGATGACGGGGAGGACAATGACGGAGATGACGGCGACATCCTCGCCGATCCTGATGCCGCCGCCCTGCTCTGATTATTCTCATCTATTGGCTGTCCAGCAGCTCGCTGATCCCCACAAAGCGATATCCACGACGGAGAAGCTCCGGCAGGACAAGCCGAAGTGCTTCAGGCGTCGGACTGTTCCGGCCGATATAGTCATGCATCAGAATGATATCCCCCGACTGAACCTGCGCA
The DNA here is from genome assembly GCA_015063805.1 of Oscillospiraceae bacterium. GTDB lineage: Bacteria > Bacillota > Clostridia > Oscillospirales > CAG-272 > SIG693. The sequence goes on along the minus strand of SVTK01000012.1, from coordinate 35,879 downwards.
AGGATTTGCTCCGCAATCTTCTCGGGGGGCGTATGGTCCCAGTCCCGGGTATCGATATTCCATAGCACCACCCGATAGTCCAGGGCTCGGGCTGCTTCGATAACGCTGTCATTGAGCATCCCCTCAGGGGGACGAAGAACCTTGGTCCGGTAATCGGACAGTTCGTACACGGCTCCCTCGGTACGCAGGATCTCTTTCTTCATCTGCTCCACCGTCTGCCGGGGCATTCTGCCGTGATCGTAGGTGTGGTTGCCGATCTCATGCCCTGCGGCAAGGATCCGACCAATCAAGTCGGGATAATACTCTACATTCTCTCCCACTACAAAAAAGGTGGCGCGGACACCAAATTCTTCTAAGATAGACAAAATTTGCGGCGTATACCGGGGATGAGGGCCATCGTCAAACGTAATGGCAATTTTGTCCTCGCCGTTTACATGGCTGTGAAATACAATGCTGCTGTCCTCTATCCCCGCACAGGGGACAAGGCAAAGCAAAGCGCACAGCAGCAGACAGCAAAGCCGTTTCAGGAACTTCATACGTTATCGCCGGCGGTCAGCTCATCCAGATTGCCAAACCGCCATCCTTCCTGCTTCAGCGTTGTGATCACCTGCCCCAGAATAGCCGCATTGGTAGATGAGGTGGGATGGAGCAGAATCACGCCGCCGTTGTGCACATTTGCCAGGATCTTCTCGACCGCCGCGTCGGGATCGGGCTGCTTGGCGTTGTCCCAGTCGGCGTAGGCAAAGCTCCAGAAAACCGTTTTATACCCCATCTCTTTGGCCCAGGCAAGGTTTTCCCGGTTAAAGCGTCCCTCGGGCGGTCGGTAATATTTCGCCATAGGTTCCCCTGTCAGCGCAAAATATTCCTCTTCCAAAGCCGTCAGTTCAGCCGCAAAGGCGTCCTTGCTCTGCATTTTCGTCATGTCGGGGTGGTAATAGGTGTGATTGCACACCGTATGCCCCTCCTCCACCATGCGCCGGATCAGCGCAGGCTCACGGGTGATCAGATTGCCCAAAACAAAGAAGGCTCCGCACACCTCCTGCTCACGGAGCGTATCCAGGATTTTCGCCACGTTTCCGTTTTCATATCCTGCATCAAAGGTGAGATACAGCACTTTATCCTCACAGGCATCCCCATGACGGCGGTCAAGATAATAACCGTCATATTCCTCTACCCAGCGCAGGTCTGCCCCAAGCTCGGGCTGGCGGTGCTCACTGTTCCGCACACAGTACCAGCCGGTTCCCTCAGCTGATGCGGTCAGAGTCAGCCATGCACAGCACATGGCCGCAAAACGAATACAGTGAATATTTTTCCATTTCATTTCATCATCTCCTTCGCCGAAAGTGTGTGCAAAAGCCGATTTTTGACCCGTGGGAAGTGATGGTTTGCGGTTATGCAACAGGAATGCATTGAATATTATTCCATTTTTGTTGAATATAACAGTTGATTTTTGGATAAATATGCGCTATAATATTGTCATCTCGAATGGACAGTATATACGCAAAGAAAGGATATACATACACCATGAAAAAGGACATCAAAAAAATCGTACTTGCTTACTCCGGCGGACTTGACACCTCCATCATCATTCCGTGGCTGAAAGACAACTACCCCGGATGCGAGGTCATCGCCGTCTGCGCCGATGTCGGCCAGGGCAAGGAGACCGACGGTCTCGAGGAAAAGGCCATCAAGACCGGTGCCTCCAAGCTGTACATCGAGGACCTGCGCAAGGAATTTATCGAGGACTATGTCTTCCCCACCATGCAGGCAGGCGCAAAATATGAGAACCAGTATCTGCTGGGCACTTCCTTCGCTCGCCCCATCATTGCTAAGCGCATCGTTGAGATCGCCCGCGCCGAGGGCGCCGATGCCATCGCTCACGGCTGCACCGGTAAGGGCAACGACCAGGTTCGTTTCGAGCTGACCATCAAGGCCTTCGCCCCCGATATGGAGATCATCGCCCCCTGGCGTGTCTGGGATATCAAGTCCCGTGACGAGGAGATCGACTACGCCATCGCAAAGAATGTTCCCCTGAACATCACCCGCGAGACCAACTACTCCAAGGACAAGAACATCTGGCATCTCTCCCATGAGGGCCTGGATCTTGAGGATCCCGCCAACGAGCCCATGTACGACAAGATCCTGGAGATGGGTGTTTCCCCCGAGCAGGCACCCGACAAGGCGACCTATGTCACCATTTCCTTTGAGAAGGGTGTTCCCGTTGCCATCGACGGCGAGAAGCTTGGTGCCATCGAGCTGCTTGAGAAGCTGAATGCACTCGGCGGTGCAAACGGCATCGGCATTGTGGACATGGTGGAGAACCGCCTGGTCGGCATGAAGAGCCGCGGCGTTTACGAGACCCCCGGCGGAACCATTCTCTACGCCGCACACGAGGCGCTGGAGACCCTGACCCTCGACCGCGACACCATGCACACCAAGCAGATGCTCTCGGGCAAGTTCGCTGACCTGGTTTACTTCGGCCAGTGGTTCACCCCTGTCCGTGAAGCGCTGACCGCGTTTGTGGACAAGACCCAGGAGGTCGTTACCGGTGAAGTTAAGCTGAAGCTCTACAAGGGCAACTGCATCCTCGCTTCGGTTACCTCGCCCTACTCCCTCTACGACGAGGATATCGCCACCTTCGAGGCTGACCAGGTTTACGATCAGGCCGATGCCACCGGCTTCATCAACCTCTTCGGTCTGCCCCTCAAGGTCAAGGCTGCGCTGGACGCAAAGAAGAATAAGTAATAAAGACCGTGGGGGCACTTTTTGAAAAAAGTGCCCCCACACCCCCTCAAAAACTTTCCATCCCGCCTTCAATTGGGGCGTGTTGGGAAGTTTTTTGGGAGTCCAGAGGGGATTTTTTCAAAAAATCCCCTCTGGCGGGGTTTGGGGCAGCGCCCCAAATATACGGAAAGGATAAAATGACTATGAAAATGTGGGACGGGCGCTTTTCCAAAGCGCTGGACAGTCGGGTAAACGACTTTAACTCCTCCATCCGCTTCGACTGTCGGATGTACCGTGAGGATATCACCGGCTCGATTGCACACGCCACCATGCTGGGCAAGTGCGGCATCATTGAGCAGAGCGAAGCCGACCTGATCGTCAAGACGCTGCGGGAGATCCTGGCAGACATTGACGAGGGCCGCCTGGAGTTTGATCCCGAGGCCGAAGATATCCATATGTTTATTGAGAGCGTGCTCACCGCACGGATCGGCGAGACCGGCAAACGCCTGCACACATCCCGCAGCCGAAATGATCAGGTCGCCCTGGACATCCGGATGTATCTGATGCGGGAGATTGATGAGATTGACACCCTGCTCCGGGGACTTCTTGATGTCATTGCGGACAAGGCTGAGGAGAATATTGGCACCGTTATGGCTGGCTACACCCATCTGCAGCGGGCACAGCCTGTGACTATGGCGCACTATCTGCTGGCCTACGCCCAGATGTTCATGCGTGACTGCCGCCGCCTGGCCGAGATTAAGGCACACACCAACGTACTTCCCCTGGGCTCCTGCGCCCTGGCCGCCACCACATATCCCATTGACCGCGCCTTTGTGGCAGAGCAGCTGGGCTTTGCCGGTATTACCGACAACAGCATCGACGGCGTGTCGGATCGGGATTTTGTCATTGAGCTGGCCTCTGCCCTCTCCCTTGTGATGATGCACCTCAGCCGTTTCTCCGAGGAAATCATCCTGTGGTGCTCCTCCGAGTTTGGCTTCCTTGAGTTGGACGACGCCTATTCCACCGGTTCCTCCATCATGCCGCAGAAAAAGAATCCCGACATTGCCGAGCTGGTGCGCGGCAAGACCGGCCGTGTTTACGGCGATCTGACCGCACTGCTGACGGTGATGAAGGGCCTTCCCCTGGCCTACAACAAGGATATGCAGGAGGACAAAGAGGCGATCTTTGACGCCATTGATACCACCAAGCTCTGCATTTCCATCTTCGCCCCCATGCTCGAGACTGCTTCGGTGCGCGCCGATGTGCTCCGTGCCTCGGCTGCCAAGGGCTTCATCAACGCAACTGATGCCGCTGATTACCTGGTCAAGAAGGGGCTGGCCTTCCGGGACGCCTACAAGATCGTGGGACGCATGGTGGGCTACTGCATCGCAGAGGGCAAAACCCTGGAAACCCTTTCCCTGGAGGAATACCGCGCCCTCTCCCCTGTCTTTGATGAGGACATTTATGCCGCCATCGATCTTGCCGCCTGCGCAGCCGGCCGTAAGGTACACGGCGGCCCCGCAGAAGAATCTGTACGGATGCAGCTGGAAAAGCTTCGCACGTTTTTGGCTTGATTTTTATAAAAGCAGACAGCACACCGTGTCGGTGTGCTGTCTGTTTTTTATTTTCCGTTGGCGATCCATTCGCCTTCATCTATGGTATGTCCGGTAGAGATGCAAGTGTCATAGGTCATAAAATAGTACAGGTCGCGTCGGCCTGTGCTGTCGGCCCAGGTCAGGTCCATGTAGTAGGTGATGCCCGGCTCGGGCATGACGATATTCCAGCCGTGGGCAATCCTGTTGCCCGTACCGTTGCAGGTCATGCACCACAGCCCCGCGCGCTGGCAGAGCCACTGGTAGGCCTGGGTGTAGGATTGGCATATTCCCTTCCCATAGAGCAACGGGCCGTCGGCGTAGATGTATTTGATATCATCGGCATAATCAGTGTGATCGCATAGATAATCGGCCAGCCAAACATACTGCTCTCTGGTGCTCAGCCCCTGGGGCATTCCGGCCAGGATCTCGTCACAGCGGGCGTTGATGCGCGCCACATAGGCAAGGTGCCGCTCCGGGTCAAAGGAACTATCTCCTGTCTGCCAACTATCCCAATGCCGATATTTAGACTTCACAGAATACCATACACTGGGCATCCCGATCTCGTCGCATGAGTCTGGATCATAATCGGTACTCACGTTGTAAAAGAGCCACATCTCGGGACAATCGTAGTACAGGGCGCGGTCGACTTTCCAATAGGTATCATAGTCGAAATCCACCTCGCTGAAATCAAAGAAAAACGGAGTATAACTGAAAGCATAGCCCTTGACCAGATCATATACTTCCTTCTCTTTGTCGCTCAACATGGAGCGGCGGGGGGCAAGAAAATCCTCCTCGCTGATGGTGACGGGAGGTTCGGTTTCAACCGGTGGCAATTCCTGCGCGGTACAACCGGCGAGAGAAAATACGAGAAAAAGTATCACAGCCCAAATTCGTTTCATGTGCAGTTCCTTTCTTCGGTGAGGATAACGAAAAACCGCCATAAACCAAGCGGTTTATGGCGGTTTTTCCGCACGACGGATGAAAATCCGTCAAGTGCAGTCGGCCCGGCAGGTTAGATCTGTTCCTTAACCTTAGAGCTCTTACCGACTCTGCCGCGCAGATAGTAGAGCTTCGCACGTCTTACCTTACCGACGCGGATGATGTCAACCTTCTCAACGTTGGGAGAGTGGATCGGGAAGGTCTTCTCTACGCCGCAGCCGTAGGACACACGTCTGACCGTAAAGGTCTCCGAGATGCCGCCGCCGTGCTTTGCGATAACCGTTCCCTCAAAGAGCTGAATACGCTCGCGCGCACCCTCTTTGATCTTGTTGTGAATGCGAATGGTGTCACCGATGCGGATGACAGGCACATTCTCCTTCAGCTGCTCATTTGTGAAAGCCTGAATCAAATCCATTGTTTGGCTCCTCCTTAAAATCCCGGATGTTCGTGCAGAGCATTTGCAGAGGACCATCCTGTCTCTGCGGAAAGACCGCATATGCGGTTATTATAGCACAACTCGTATATAAATGCAAGTCTTTTTTGCATTTTTTTAAAATATTTTTCAATTTAAGTCTTTTCGGGAAATTCTCCCTTAACCTATTGCCATTTTGCATATTTTGCGGTATAATATATAATAGTTGGATATTGCCATTTGGGAGGAACTTCCTTTATGCAGAACAATACACTCAAAATCGGTATGCTGGGCTTCGGTGCCATGGGTAAGGCTCACGCTTATTCCGTTGCCAATCTGCCTTATTTTTACGGTGCACTTCCCTTCATCGCCTCCATCGTCGGGGTGTGCACTTCTTCCCTTGAACGTGCCCGCGCCGCGGTTTCTCCCTACGGTCTGACCGCCGTGGCCTGCGAGGATGAACTGATCGAAAACCCTGAGGTTGACATCATCGATATCTGCACCCCCAACCGCCTGCATTGTGCCTCTATCTGCAAAGCGCTGGAAGCAGGCAAGCACATTCTCTGCGAGAAACCTCTGGGCATCTCTGCCAAAGAAGGGGCCGAACTGGCCGCGCTGGCCAAGGCTTCGGGTAAGGTCTGCCGCGTGGTGTTCAACAACCGATTCATTCCCGCTGTGATGCGCGCCAAGCAGCTCGTCGACGAGGGCGCGATCGGCGATGTACTTTCCTTCCACGCCGCGTATCTGCACAACAGCTGTCTCGATCCCGCCAAGCCTGCGGGATGGAAGCAGAACGCCGACATTTGCGGCGGCGGTGTACTCTATGACCTGGGATCCCATGTCATTGATCTGATCACCCACCTCTGCGGTCCCATGGCTGCCGTCACGGGCATGGAGCAGATCGCCTTCCCAAGCCGCGCCGGCATGGACGGGACACCCTGGGTCACCAACGCCGACGAGGCGTTCTACCTTTTGGCAGAGCTTGCCTGCGGCGCACGGGGCACTATTACCGTCAGCAAGCTGTCTATGGGGGCAAACGATGATCTGACCTTCGATATTCGCGGCACCAAGGGGGCTGTCCGCTTCTCTCTGATGGACACCAATTACCTTGACTTCTACTCTGCCGAGGCGAAGGGAGAACCCATCGGCGGTCTGCGAGGCTTCACCCGTATTGAGTGCGTGGGCCGGACGCCCGCCCCCGGCGGCTTCTTCCCCTCCCCCAAGGCATCGGTGGGATGGCTTCGTGGGCACGTCGGATCCATGTACGCATTCCTGGATGCGGTGCACCGCGGTGACACCCAAAGCGGCCCCACCTTCGCCCAGGGGGCAGAGATCAACCGCATCATGTCCGCCGCCTACCGCTCGGCAAAATCCGGCTGCCGCGTGAACCTCGCGGAGGACAATGCATGATTGTCCTTGGTCTTACCGGTCCCAGCGGTGCGGGCAAGGGGGCGCTTGCCCGAGCGTTTGCGGAGCACGGCGTCCCGTCGCTGGACACCGATGCGATTTACCACGAACTGCTGATTCCACCATCCCCTTGTCTGGAGGCGCTGGTGGAAGCTTTCGGTTCCGGCATCCTCGCGGAGAACGGAGAATTGGACCGCCGTGCGCTTGCAGCCCTGGTATTTGCCAAAGATGCATCGCCTGCGCTGCAGCAGACCCTTAATCGCATCACACATCGCTTTATTTTGGATGAAACCCGCGCCCGACTGCGCCGATACGGGGAAGAGGGCAAATTTGCCGTACTGGTGGATGCCCCGCTGCTGTATGAAAGCGGCTTTGACGGGGAATGCCACCGGGTGATCGCTGTCATTGCCCCGCGGGATCTGCGTCTTGCCCGTATCATGGAAAGAGACAGCATTGATGCGGATGCCGCCGCAGCGCGGTTCCGTGCGCAGAAAGCGGACGACTTTTATACTGCGCGGGCAGATTTCGTGGTATGCAACGACGGTGACACCGATGCGCTTCGCTGCGCCGCCGAATGCATTCTTGCCAAGCTGAGGGAGGAGATGCCGTGAGAACTGCCATCAAACGCACCGTCGTCACCTTACTGATCATTGCCCTGTCCCTCGGCATCGGCTATGCCTACGATTTCGTCCGGGATAAGATTGACCGCCATCTCTATCCCCGGGATTACCGGGAATATGTGGAACGCTACTCCGCCATGTACGGCGTGCCCGAGCACATTGTTTATGCCGTGATCAAGGTGGAGAGCAAATTTGTCAGCAACGCCGTCTCCCACGCGGGGGCGGTTGGACTGATGCAGATCACCCCCGACACCTTCGATTGGCTGATGATGCGTCAGAAGGAGGACATGGACACGGGAATGCTCTATGATCCCGAGACCAATATCCGCTACGGCGTTTATTATCTGTCCTATCTCTATCAGGAATTCGGTCTGTGGAATTCGGTGTTTGCCGCATACAACGCAGGCCCAAACCGGGTCAAGGAATGGCGGGAGGATCCTGCCTATGCCGATGTCAACGGTGCACTGACCGATATCCCCATTCCCGAAACCAAAGCCTACACCAAAAAGGTGGAAAAGGCAGCAAATATTTATCAAAAACTTTATTACAGCGGTACGGCCGAATAACGCCGCACCCGGAAAAACAAAGGAGAACAATCATGAGTGAAGCATCCAAGGCCCTGAGCGAAAAGCTGTTCTATACCAAGAAGACCGTATATGAAGCCGCAGATCCTGCCGTCATCGAGGCTGCAATGGCCTTCGCCGGCCCCTACGCCAAGTACATTGACGAAGGAAAGACCGAGCGTGAGTGCGTTGACATTTCCATCAAGCTTGCTGAAGCCAACGGATTTACCCCCTACCGTTTCGGCGATCCCCTCAACCCCGGTGACCGCCGCTACTACAACAACCGTGGCAAGAATCTCTTCCTCTTCACCGTGGGCACCGAGGACATCAACGAGGGCATCCGCATTTCCGCCGCCCACATCGACTCTCCCCGCATCGACCTGAAGCAGTGCCCCCTCTATGAGGAAGGCGGCATGGGCTTCTTCAAGACCCACTACTACGGCGGCATCAAGAAGTACCAGTGGACTGCTATTCCCCTGGCACTCCACGGCGTTGTCATCAAGGCAGACGGTACCACGGTAGAGATTGTCATCGGTGAGGATGACAGCGATCCCGTTCTCTATATCAACGACATCCTTCCCCACCTTGGTCAGGAGCAGGCCAAGAGATCCCTTGGTGAGGCCATCCGCGGCGAGCAGCTGAACCTGCTCATCGGTGCACAGCCCTACGAAGACACCGATGCCGCTACCCCCGTCAAGCTGAACATCATGAAGATCCTCAACGAAAAGTACGGCATCGTCGAGGAAGATTTCCTCACCGCCGAGCTCACCGCAGTTCCCGCCTTCAAGGCTCGCGACATCGGCCTTGACCGCTCCATGATCGGCGGCTACGGCCACGATGATCGTGTCTGCGCATATCCCGCCCTCAAGGCCATCATTGATGCCGCCGACTCCCGCCACACCCTGCTCTGCATCCTGGCTGACAAGGAAGAAACCGGCAGCGACGGCAACACCGGTATGCAGTGCTCGGTGATGTGTGATCTGATTGACGAGATCGCAGCTGCCCGCGGCGGTAACGTCAACGTAGTCCGTGCAAACTCCAAGTGCCTCTCCGCTGATGTTGCGGCGGCTTACGACCCCAACTTTGCTGAAGTTTACGAGAAGCGCAACTCGGCCATCATGGGCTGCGGCGTTGTGCTGACCAAGTTCACCGGTTCCCGCGGCAAGGGCGGTACCAGCGATGCCAACGCTGAGTATATCGGCTGGCTCCGTGGCTGCATGGCTCGCGCAGGGGTAATCTGGCAGACCAGCGAGATGGGCAAGGTGGACGTAGGCGGCGGCGGAACGGTTGCCAAGTATATTGCCAACCAGAACATCGATGTGGTTGACCTGGGCGTCCCCGTGATCTCCATGCACGCACCTTATGAGTGCATTGCCAAGGTTGACCTCTATGAGGCATACCGCGCATTTGCCGCGTTCAACCGCGACTGATTTACCGGGCAGAGATATGCCCGCCCCACAATTTCACCCTTGGGAGAAACTATGTTTGAAAAGCTGAAAATGCTGGAGGAACGCTTTCTCGAATTGGAGAAACAGCTGGCCTCCCCGGATGCGGCCGCCGATCCTGCCGCCTTTGCACGGCTGATGCGGGAGCGCAAGGCACAGGCTCCTATCATGGAAGCATACCACGCTTACCGCGCCGCTGAAAAAGAGATGCAGGATGCCCGCAGTCTGATGGAATCCGAAGAGGATGCCGAGCTCTGTGCCCTGGCTGAGGCTGAATTCTACGCCTGCCGCGACCGCTGCGCTGAGTTGACCGAACAGCTCAAGGTTCTGCTTCTCCCCCGTGATCCCAACGATGACAAGAATGTCATCGTGGAGATCCGGGGCGGCGCCGGGGGCGAGGAAGCCGCCCTCTTCGCCGCTGTCCTCTATCGGATGTACAGTATGTACGCCGAGGCTTCCCACTTCAGGACTACCCTGCTCAACGCCAACGAAACCGAGCTTGGCGGATTCAAGGAAGTCACCTTCATGGTGGAGGGGGACGGGGCCTATTCCCGTCTCAAATTCGAGAGCGGCGTGCACCGGGTACAGCGTGTTCCCGAAACCGAGGCCTCCGGCCGCATTCACACCTCCACCGTCACGGTGGCCGTTCTCCCTGAGGCAGAGGACATTGAGGTGGAGATCAATCCTGCCGACCTGAAGATTGAAACCATCAAATCCAGCGGTGCGGGGGGACAGCACGTCAACAAAACCGAGTCTGCCATCCGTCTGCTCCACAAGCCCAGCGGCATTGTCATCGAATGCCAGGACGAGCGAAGCCAGTACAAAAACCGCGACAAGGCTATGAAGCTTCTGCGCACAAAGCTCTACGACATAAAGCAGACCGAGCAGGCTAACGCCATTGCCTCCGCCCGCCGCACCCAGGTGGGCACCGGGGACCGCAGTGAGCGCATCCGCACCTACAACTACCCCCAGGGCCGGGTCACCGACCACCGGATCGGCATGACGGTATATGCCTTGGAGAACTTCCTCAACGGCAACATCGGCGGCATGATCGACGCGCTGATCACAGCCGATACCGCCGAAAAAATGAGCCGTGCAGAGTAATGCACAAAAAAGTCTTTGGATAAAAAACGACATGAACAATACGAAAATCTACACGATTGCATCAGCGGATGAGGGCTCGGCACAGCTGGCAGAAGCAGCCGAGATTCTTCGCCGCGGCGGGCTTGTGGTTTTTCCCACCGAAACGGTCTACGGCCTGGGCGGAAATGCCACCGACAGCGAGGCGGCACAGAAGATCTATGCCGCCAAGGGCCGCCCTTCGGACAACCCGCTGATCATCCATATTGCGTACCCCGAGGATGCCGCCGATTATGCGGAAATCTCGCCCCTCTATCTGCGTTTGGCTGAGGCATTTATGCCGGGGCCGCTGACGGTGATTCTCCCGAAGAAGGACACCATTCCCCATTCGGTAACGGGGGGATTGGATTCGGTGGCGGTGCGATGCCCCGCGCATCCCATTGCCCATGCACTGATTGCCGCGGCGGGGATTCCCATTGCCGCGCCCTCCGCCAATCTCTCCGGCAAGCCTTCCCCCACCTGCGCGGCACACGTCATCGAGGATCTCTCGGGGCGGGTAGACGTGATCATCGATGGCGGAAACTGTGACATCGGCCTGGAATCCACAATTCTCAAGATTGACGGGGATCATCCCGTTCTCCTCCGCCCGGGCGGGATCACGCTGGAACAGCTGGAGGCGGTATGCGGCCCTGTGGAAGTTGCCGCCGCCGTCATCGGCCAGCTTGCCCCGGGTGAGCGCCCCCTTTCCCCCGGCATGATGTACCGTCACTATGCCCCCTCTACCCCCCTCACCCTTGTGCGTGGGGAGCGCGGAGCTGTGACGGCATATCTTGCGGCCCGTCAGGCTGAAGGCTGCGGGATCCTCTGCTACGCCGAGGATGCCGAACTGCTCTCCCCCGAGCGGTGTATCATTCTCGGACACCGAGATTCCCCCGAGGAGCAGGCGCATCATCTCTTCACCGCCCTGCGGGATGCCGATGCCCTGAACGCCCCCCATCTTTATGCGCCCATGCCCGAAGAAAGCGGCATGGGCCTTGCCCTCTGCAACCGTATGCTTCGGGCAGCCGCTCACACCGTGATCGAGCTTTGACCCCTGCGGCACTGACTCAAACAGAAAATTCAGACAGAAAAGGATAGAAACATGGCGAAGAAACGGAAAACACAAACCGTCCCCGAAATCCTTCCCCCTGCCCCCGCGACCCCGCAGCCTATCACCGAGACCATCGAAAAGAACTACATGCCCTATGTCATGAGTGTCATTGTCTCCCGTGCGATCCCCGAGATTGACGGCTTCAAGCCTGCCCACCGCAAGCTGCTGTACACCATGTACAAAATGGGGCTGATGTCCGGTCCTCGCACCAAGAGTGCCAACGTGGTAGGTGCCACCATGAAGCTCAACCCCCACGGTGATGCCGCCATTTACGAGACCATGGTGCGTCTTACCCGGGACAACGAGGCGCTGCTGCATCCCTTTGTGGACTCCAAGGGTTCCTTCGGTAAGCAGTACAGTTCCTCTACCGCCTACTCGGCGGCCCGTTATACCGAGGTACGTCTGGACAGCTTCTGCCACGAAATTTTCCGCGGAATTGACAAAAACGCGGTGGAGATGGTGGACAACTACGATGCCACCATGAAGGAGCCGGTGCTGCTGCCCACCGCCTTCCCCAACATTCTCGTCACCCCCAACATGGGTATCGCCGTCGGTATGGCCTCCAATATCTGTTCCTTCAACCTGTCCGAGATCTGCGACGGCACCATTGCCCTGCTCAAGAACCCCAAGCTCTCCATGGACAAGCTGATGGACCTCATCAAGGCCCCCGATTTCCCCGGCGGCGGGTATCTCATCTATGACAGAGATTCCCTTCGCGAGGTGTTTGAGACCGGTTCGGGCTCGGTGAAGCTCCGCGCCCGCTATATCTACGACAAAGCCGAAGGATGCATCGAAGTCCTTCAAATTCCCTACTCTACCACCATCGAGCAGATCATGAAGAAGATGACCGAGCTGGTCAAGGAGGGCAAGCTGAAAGAAGTCAGCGACTTCCGGGACGAGACCGACATCAACGGCTTCAAGCTTACCATTGACATTCGCCGCGGCACCGATCCCGACAAGCTCATGGCCCGCCTTTTCAAGCAGACCCCTCTGGAGGACAGCTTCAAATGCAACTTCAATGTGCTCATTGACTCCGCCCCCCGGCAGATGGGCGTCCGCGAGATCCTGGAGGAATGGATCAGGTTCCGGATCGGCTGTGTCAAGCGGGAGCTTACCTTTGAGCTGGGCAAGAAAAAGGACAAGCTGCACCTGCTCCTGGGCCTGGGCAAGATCCTGCTGGACATCGATAAGGCCATCCGCATCGTGCGGGAAACCGCAAAGGAAGAGGATGTTATCCCCAACCTCATGGCGGGCTTCAAGATCGACGAAATCCAGGCCGAGTACATCGCCGAGATCAAGCTTCGTTATCTCAACCGAGAGTACATTCTCAACCGGATCAAGGAGATCGAGGATCTGCAGGCGGAGATTGCCGAGTTGGAGGCCATCATCGGCGACGAGCTGAAGCTGAAGGCCGTCATTGTCAAGCAGCTCACCGAGATCAAGAAAAAATACAGCCAGCCCCGCAAGACTCAGCTGATCTACGCCGATGAGGTGGAGGAGCTGGAGGAAGAGGATCTGATCGAAAATTACAACGTCCGACTGATTCTGACCCGGGAGGGCTACTTCAAAAAGATCACCTTTGCTTCTCTCCGCGGAAACGATGAGCAGAAGCTCAAGGACGGCGACGAAGTTGCCTTCTCCATCGACACCGACAACCGGGCCGAACTGCTGTTCCTCACCGACCGCGCCCAGCTCTACCGGGCAAGGGTTTCGGATTTCGATCCGGTGAAGGCGTCGGCCATGGGCGACTTCCTCGCCTCTAAACTGGGCATGGAGGAGGGCGAGCGTCCAATCTTCATGCGGCTGGATACCGAGGTTCAGGAAGACGAACACTTTATTTTCATTTTTGCCAACGGCAAGGGTGTGCGCGTGCCCCTCACCGCATATCAGACCAAGTCCACCCGCCGCAAGCAAAGCGGTATTTTCTCCACCGCCTCTCCCATTGTCGCCGCCTTCTGTACCAAGGACCCGCTGGAGCTGCTGCTGGTTTCTTCGGCCGAGCGCGCAATTCAGATCAAGTCCGCCCTGATCCCCATGAAGACCACCAGAACGGCTGCCGGCGTACAGCTGATCAACCTGAAGGCAGGACAAACCGTCATCGAGGCGCTGGATAATTTTGCAGAAAAATTTGATACCCAGGGTTGCCGCAAACTGAAGATCCCTGCTGCCGGCTCTCCTGTCATCCGCAAAAATGCCCCAGGTGAACAGTTGAAGCTGGATGAATAACCGCCTGTTTTCACGTTTTTTCGTTCAAAAATGTAAAAAATCTCGAAAAAACATTGCAAATTACCTGTCTTTCATGATATAATGTCTTCGTGTGTCATCCGCCCCCGCACATCTGTGTGGTGACGGCGGTACACCGATGACCTGTCCGACATTCCTTTGCAGAATGTCGAATGCCCCCGAAAGGAGCTTTCACCCGCATGAAAAACAAGATCAGGATCAAATCAGTCCTTACCTTGATCGCCGTGGTCCTTACTGCCGCAGTACTGTCTGCCGTTGCAGCAACCGCCGCCTATGACCCGTCTGCCGATGCAGTTGTCATGGTAAGCGGTCTGCTCAAGTACACTGAGGAGACCATTAAGCCCGCCATCAACACCGCTATCGCCGAGCAGATCAAACCCGTGCAGGACAGCCTGAGCTCTGTCAAGGACAAGCTTACTGCGGCAGAAGCAAAGCTGGCTGAAAACGAAGCCAAGCTGGCTGAACTGGAAGAAAAGCTGGCACAGAGCACTCCGGCAGCCCCTGCAGTCACCTCCTCTTGGGAGGTTATCTATCTCACCACAGGACAGACATTGCTTGCCACCGCCCCCTGCGCGATTATTCTTCGCGCCGGCGCTGCTGCTGTGGTAAGCCCCTTTAACGGACAGGACGGCTCCAGTCCCCAGGGTCTTTCTGACCTGACTGAAGGTGCGGATATTCTTTCCGGTACGCCCCTCTCCCCCAACCACCACATTCTCATTCCCCGTGGAAATGACGGTCGCGGTATTCAGATCACCTCGGAGGGCGGTGCCTACATCATGGTACAGGGAGGATACACCGTTGTCGAATAAAGCCTCCCGAAAGTCCCGGCGAGACAGTAAGTTCTTTCTGCGCATCGGCGCCATCATTCTGGTGGTGCTGATGCTCGGGGGAACACTGTACTCTGCCTTTGCACTTTTTTCGTTTGATTCTTCTGCGGCGTATGATGAATATGCGATTCATTCGGCAACCGCATCCACTGCGTATTTAACGGTCGGCATCGTGTACGGAAGCGATTCGCCGACCGCTTATCCTATTCGCTCCCCCTCAGGCTTCGTGATCGGATCGGTGTATGCCGACAACGACCAGCGGATCTTCTCTCCCCTCTTTTCCCTTCCGCAGACAACCCTGACCCCTGCGGTGGATGCCAATGTGTCCAAAAGCTTGGGAGAATATCAGGTTACAGACGAATATTATCAGACCAAAATCGGTGCATTCCACATTCAGCTTACCGCCGAACTCCCCACCGAAATAATCCTGCAATTGATT
Organism: Oscillospiraceae bacterium; assembly: GCA_015063805.1. Taxonomy (GTDB): domain Bacteria; phylum Bacillota; class Clostridia; order Oscillospirales; family CAG-272; genus SIG693. The sequence continues at coordinate 20,434 of SVTK01000012.1, read as the reverse complement.
GAGCCCCTCAACCAACGGCTTGCCGCCATCGGACAGTATGCGTTTCCCGCGTATATCAACGGTATGATGTCCATTCGCGTGGGGGATTTCGCCGCTTATGAGCAAACGCTCAATGCGCTCCCTCTGATTCAGCCCTACCTGGCTGATTTTAAGGTGGATATCGTTTCTCCTTCCGCCACTGCCATTTCTCTCATCGATCCCGCCACCGATCATGTCGCGTTTGAATACGACTGCGGTGAAAATTATTATCTCGGACTGACACCGATTCAGAACGGCGGCACCGAGCAAAATTATCTGCAGACACCGGCTGACAACCTCTATGAGGGGGTCTTTGCCGCCAAGCGTTATACCACCAGTTCGATCGACGGTGTCACGATTTTCAATCTGATTGACCTTGAGGGCTATGTGGAAGGTGTTCTCCCATACGAGGTTGGTACTTACTGGCCTGCGGAAGCACTCCGTGCCTTCGCCATTGCCTCCCGTTCTTATGCCCTCGCCTATATCGGCCACCACTACAAAGCCTACGGTTTTGATCTGTGCACCCACCATTGTCAGGCCTACCGCGGGCGTGTCAATGTCAACGACGCCGTTATACAAGCGGTATCCTCCACTGCAGGCGAGGTGCTCAGCTACAACGGCAAGGTAGTGCGCTCTTTCTATTCCTCCTCCAACGGCGGGGAATCTATCCCTCAGACCGCTGCCTGGGGCGGAAGCGATGCTGCTTATACCATTGCACAGAAGACCCCTTGGGAACGATACAGTGAGCACAGCAACGGCGTATGGGTCAAGGAGCTCTCTCCCTCTGTTCTCGCCTCCAACCTCAATACCAATCTCCGGAAATACTACAAGGTTACAAGTAAAATTGCGGGAGATGTGGCTTCGATCCAGGTTGCCGAATATGCGGCCGATGGATCCAATTACATCAAATCTCTTCTGGTTACCGATGTATACGGCAACACAGAAACCCTCAATACCACCGAAAAAATTCAGCTCACCTTGGGTGTCAACTCTGCCAATTTCACCATCGGACGCGGTTCCTTGACTTACACTTATCACGAAGTACAGAGTATTACCGTATCCGACCGCATCGCGGGTCTCATTACAGTCCCATCCAAACCGGGAGAATACAACGTTACTGACTATATCACCACCGAAAATCATAACATTCTCGGCGTTCCCGCCTTCACCGGAAGCGGAACCGTAAATCTGCCCACTGCGCAGATGCTGCCCGCCTTCACCGGGAGCGGACTGCAGGTGTTGGACGGCAATGCAAAGCTGCTGACCGGTATCCCCAGTGAGAAGAGCGACGAAAGCTATACCGTCTTCTCCGATCCGGATCCTGTCACCGGCCTTATCACTGCGCAAACGGTTCACGGAAACACCGTTATCACTACAGTGCTTAAACCGATTGTAAAAACCTACACTGCATCTTCCCCCGGCAATTTTATCTTTGCAGGAAAAGGTTGGGGGCATGGCGTTGGTCTGAGTCAGTACGGCACATATGATCTGGTTAAGGCTGGTGCCAAAGCTGAAACCATCCTTGAGCTCTACTATCCCAAGGCCAAAATTGTAGATTATCATTCTCTTGCATCCTGAGTTGATCACATTTGATGAAACCGATTTTAAAGGGTGCCGCGCAAGTGCGCGGCACCTTTTTTGCACCTTTTCCCCACCTCCGCATAGGCTGATGAAAGAAGAACAAAGGAGGTATGCATCATGCAGAATGAAACCACCGGCGGCATGGGTTATCTCATTGTCCGCGCATCCACCGCAGGGGGGGCTCTCCCGGTGGCAAACGCCGCAGTCAGCATTCGCGGCAACACCCCGGAGCAATCCGGCACGCTCATTTCCCGCACCACCAATCAAGACGGTCTCACCGATCGGATTCCTCTTCCCGCGCCCCCCGCTTCCCTCAGCGGCTCTCCGGGAACGGTTATCCCCTATTCCACCTATAACATTGAGGTTTCCGCCGAGGGGTACGCAACCAATTTCTATCAAAACGTGCCCATCTTCGACCGCATCACTGCACTTCAGCCCATTGAACTGATTCCCCTCAGCCAAAACGGTCGGGAGGAAAATACATCTCCCGGCAGCACACTTTTCTTTGAGACGGAAAACAACCAGCTCTAACCGAAAGGAGCCGCTATGCCCGAGTTCCCTTACATCCCGGAAACCATAACCGTACATCTTGGTCCACCCGATGCATCGGTACCGAATGTCACCGTTTCCTTTCCCGATTACATCAAAAACGTAGCTTCCAGCGAGATCTACCCCACCTGGCCGGAAAATGCCCTGCGCGCCAATATTTATGCTCAGATTTCCTATGCCCTCAACCGCATCTACACCGAATACTACCGGTCCCGCGGCTATGATTTCGATATTACCAATTCTACCGCCATCGATCAGTCCTTCGTCAACGGGCGGGATATTTTTGAGAACATCAGCCAGATTGTGGACGAAATATTCAATGACTACCTTCGTCGCCCCGGCAACGTAGAGCCCCTGTTTGCGCAATACTGCAGCGGGACTACAGTTACCTGCCCCGGCGGACTTTCTCAATGGGGATCGGTAGACCTGGCCAACCGCGGCTACACGCCCTATCAGATTCTCACCTATTACTACGGCGACAACCTGGATATTGTCAACAATGCCCCTGTTCAGGGCATCACCGAAAGTCTCCCCCCCTACCCCCTTCGCCTGGGCAGCACAGGGGACGATGTGCGAACCATTCAGATCCGCCTTAATCGCATCTCCCGCAACTATCCCTCCATCCCAAAGATTGCAGACACCAACGGTTTTTTCAGCTATGACACCGAGGCGGCGGTCCGTCGTTTTCAGGAAATCTTCAACCTCACCCCCGACGGCATCATCGGGCGGGCGACCTGGTATCGCATCCAATCCATCTACAATGGCATCAAGCGTCTCAACGATCTGAACTCGGAAGGCATCTCTCCTGATGAAGTGACAGGACAGTTTCCATCGGTCCTGCAGGAGGGGGACACCGGCATCGGCGTTCGGGAGCTGCAGTATTATCTGGCCTACCTGGCACAGTTCATCAATGAAATCCCACCCGTAACCATTGACGGAATCTTCGGTCCGTCTACCGCAGCAGCAGTTCGCGCGGCACAGGCATACTACGGTCTCACCCCCGACGGCATCGTAGGGGTCGAGACCTGGCGCACCCTATATTTTGCCTATCGGGGGATTCTGGATGTCCTTCCCCCCGGCGAAACCGAGCGGATCACCGAGCCCTATGATGGGATTCCCTTGGTAGTGGGGGCTGAATCCGACCGAGTGCGGCTTATGCAGGAATATCTCAACACCATCGCCGGGGTTTATCCCGAAATCCCTACGGTCAATGTAACCGGGCTTTTCGGCGCAATGACCGAGGAGGCGGTGACCGCCTTTCAGCGGCAGTTTGGACTTCCGCCAACCGGCCGTGTAACGGCTTCCACCTGGAGCGCAATCACAGGCATATACGAAGACATTGTCCGCGGGAATCAGCTCAGAGAAGGCCAATTCCCGGGCTTCACCGTACAATAAAGGAGGTGCCGCAAATGCCCCAAAGCCGCAATATCTCCCCTGAACAGACCCAAGCAGCGGTTACGCAGCTGCAAACCTTCCTGCAGCAACTCGCCTTTTTTGATCCGCGCATTCCCTTTGCGGCGGTAAACGGAATCTTCAATGATGAGACCCGCCGTGCGCTGGAGGCGTACCAGGAAATCAGCCGTCTTCCCGTCACAGGGCAGGCTGACAGCGAGACATGGGAGAGTCTTTACGGGGACTATCTGCGCTCACAAGCCACGCAAAGCCGTCCTGAGGCCATTTCCCCCTTCCCGCACATTGACACCTATCACATTCCCACAGGCGAGGAGAGCGAACTTGTGGGCATTCTGCACCATATGCTTCGCACTTTGCGATTAGTACATGATGATTTAGGCGAACTCCCAGACGGTATACAATACGATAACCGCACGGAAAATGCCGTTCGAATTTATCAAAGAAAAAACGGTATTCCCGGAAGCGGGCAAGTGGATCGAATCACCTGGGACACCCTTGCGCGGGAATATAACCAAATTGTTCTGCAAAATCAGTAAAACGTTTTTCTTTCCTCGTGGGACTGCGACACATTTTTTCCTCGGTTTGCGATAAAATAGAGAAAAGACCATCGGCAAAAGAAAAGAGGAATCAAAATGAAAAACCGTTTTACCCAGAAAGCCGAGCACGCATTGGAGGGGGCACTGATTGCCGCCCGGGAGATGGGTCACACCTACATTGGGAGCGAACACCTACTTCTCGCCTTGGCGCTTGAGCCGGAGTCCGTCTCGGCTAAGCTGATGCAGGCTCGCGGGATCGCCGCAGAGCAGCTTCGTACCGCCATCGAGGACGCATCCGGGCTGGGTACCCCCACCCACATTACTCCCGCCGATATGACGCCCCGCACAAAAAAGATCATCGAATCAGCGGCGGCCGAGGCTCAGCAAAGTGGTGTTGGCTATATCGGCACCGAGCACCTTTTGCTGGCTATTCTTACCGAGCGGGATTCTGCCGCCCTGCGCATTTTGCATCTGCTTCGGGTAAATGTGCAGGAGCTGCAGGGTGAGATCCGAAGCTTCTTCAACAGCAGACTCCCCGCGCCGGATACAGATAAGGCCGGAGAAAATGAGAAGAAAAGCGGGAAACGCAGCAGCGAGCTGTCCGCCGCTCCCGCACTGCGCAATTTCGGCCGGGATCTCACCGCGCTGGCACGGGAGGGACGGCTTGATCCCGTCATTGGCCGAAAAACTGAAACCGAGCGGGTCATCCAGACGCTCTCCCGCCGCACCAAAAACAATCCCTGTCTCATTGGCGAGCCGGGAGTGGGCAAGACCGCCGTCATCGAAGGCCTGGCTCAGCAGATCGCAGACGGAAATGTCCCCGAACAGCTTCGCGACAAGCTGATCATCACCCTGGATATTCCGGCCATGGTGGCGGGGGCAAAATACCGGGGCGAATTTGAAGAACGTCTGAAAAACGTCATGGAAGAGGTAGCCCGTAATCCCCGCATCATTCTGTTCGTGGATGAGATCCACACCATCATCGGTGCAGGGGGCGCAGAGGGGGCCATCGATGCTGCAAACATCATCAAGCCCGCCCTCGCCCGGGGGGAAATGCAGCTGATCGGTGCCACGACTATCACCGAATACCGCCGGCACATCGAAAAGGATGCGGCACTGGAACGGCGTTTCCAATCGGTGACGGTTGGGGAACCCACCGAGGAGGAGGCCCTGCAGATCCTCCGCGGCCTTCGTGAACGCTTTTCCCTGCATCACGGTCTGCAAATCACCGATGAGGCTCTGGAGGCGGCGGTGGGGCTGTCCGTGCGCTATTTGCCCGACCGATTCCTCCCCGACAAAGCCATTGATCTCATTGATGAAGCGGCGGCACACCAGCGCATGCTGGCCTTCTCAGTCCCCCCCGCCCTGCGGGAAATGGAGGAACATCGCCGCCAGCTTGTGCAGGAGAAGGAAGACGCCATTACAAGGCAGGATTTTGAGCTGGCGGCTCGTCTGCGGGATGAAGAGCTCCGCTGTGCACAGGCCTATCAGCAGGCCAAGGCCGATTGGGAGATGGGGGGCGCAGCGGCAAAAAAAGCAGTTACCGCCGAGCACATCGCACAAATCGTGACCCAGCAGACGTCGATCCCCCTCAATCGGCTCTTGGAGGAGGAGAGTGCTCGCCTGCTGGCGCTGGAGGACACTTTGCGCGCCCGGGTGATCGGCCAGGAGGACGCCATCGCCGCCGTGGCACGGGCCATTCGCCGCGGCCGGGTGGGCATCAAGGACCCCCGCCGCCCCATCGGCTCCTTTCTTTTCCTGGGGCAGAGCGGCGTGGGCAAGACAGAGCTTTCCCGCGCTCTGGCCGAGGCTCTGTTCGGCAGTACGGAAGCCATGATCCGGCTGGATATGTCGGAGTATATGGAAAAGCACAGCGTCTCCAAACTCATCGGCTCGCCTCCCGGCTATGTGGGGTATGAGGAAGGCGGGCGGCTCACCGAGCAGGTGCGGCGGCGTCCCTATGCGGTAATTCTTTTTGATGAAATCGAGAAGGCACATCCCGATATTTTCAACCTCCTTCTGCAGATTCTGGAAGACGGGCGGCTCACCGATTCTCAAGGGCGGCGGGTGGATTTCCGCAACACGGTGATCATTCTCACCTCCAATCTGGGCAGTGACCCGCGGGACAATCGGGAACCTGCGGGATTTGGCTCCACAAGTGAGAAAAGAGCCGATGACCCACGGGAAAGCAATGCCCTGCGTGGGGCATTCCGTCCGGAATTCATCAACCGTATCGACGACATTATCCGATTCGTTCCCTTAGATCTCCCTGCACTCCGCAGGATTACCCGGCTTCTCTTGGATGATCTCAGCCGTCGGGTCTCAGCCCAGGGCATCTCCCTGTGCTTTTCGGAAAATGCAGTGCGTTGGCTTGCCGAGAAGGGGAGCGGAACACGGTTCGGTGCACGCCCCCTCAGACGAGCAATTGTTCGTTATGTAGAGGATCGCCTTGCCATGGCAATGCTAAACGAGGAGATTCGCATCGGGGATAAGGTGACAGTTTCCCTCGCCCCCGAACACACCGGAGAGGATAATGCGCTCCTGCTGCAGGTGGACAGTCGTCCTCTCACCCCCATGCTGCCGCACTAAACAAAAAAGCCAAAGGGAGCTGTGCAGCTGCACAGCTCCCTTTTTTCAAACCATTTTACTCCCCCAGCAATTCCAGCACACGGCCAATATTTTCGTCGGAATACTCCACCTCGGCAGAATACTGTCTGGCGATGTCCCCAAGGGCCGCCATACTCTGCCCGCCCCCCGCAAAGATCTTTTGAATAATCCTCACGCTGAGCACCGCAAAGCAAACCCGCGCCCGGATTGCAGCATCAAAATCCTCCGCATCCAGCGCACCCGGTAGGTGGCGGTAGAGAAAATAACTAAGCAGATGGGACAGGGGAGCATCCCAGTCGGTGCCTGTGACGGTCTCTTCCCCGTCAAGACGGGACAGCAGTCCTTCCCAGGCAGGATCAAGCCGCTCAAGGTCGGCATAAAAGGCGCGCCATTTCCCCCACGTGAGATCAGGCATAGCAGCACAAACTATGCCAAGCAGGCGCTTAGTTTTTTCTGCGAAGGTAAAACTCTCAGCCTCGCAGAGCGCAAGCAATTCCGCCCGGAACGCCAGCAGCTGTTCCTCTTTTTCGGACAACGGGAAGGGCTCTTCCCCGTCTTCTCCCACCGGAATAAGCGTCATGTCCCCGCCCCGGGTCAAAATCAGCTCGGCCGCTGCTTCACAGCAAAGCCCAAGGCCAATCTCCACCCGGTCAGAGAAGAAATTCCGAAAACGGGGATGGAGAGCACAGATCTCGCACAGGCTGTCTTCCCCAAGCTCAAGGATCAGGGTGCAAAGCCCGTCCTCACGCAGAAAGGGACAGCGTTCACCCGCCCCCAAGCGAAAATGCGGCGGATCTTCAACCACGATCTCCTCCGCCAAACGGCGGCCAAGGGGCCCATCGACCCTTCGATACCTCTCGCGGGTGACAGGATCAATGTCAATCTCCCAGCCGATACAGCAGCTGTGGCGGCAGGCACCGGCAACACAGCGGAAAAGGGGATAATATGCAGGTGCAAAATGCTTCACAAATTCACCTCCCGTTTTGTTCTGTTATTATAGCACAGAACTGCGGTCTGCGCAAGATGCGGGCTGCGACAAAGCACGAAAAAGAGGGAAAGGGTGGTTTTTTCTTGCATTGCACCATTTTTTGTGCTACAATATTGTTTAGTATTTTTCTGCCTATGGCAAATTCATATGAAACGGAAATCGGTTATGCAAAAAACACAGCTTCGCGGTGTGCTGATGCTTCTCGCCACCGCCTTTATTTGGGGCTCTTCCTTTGTCGCACAGAGTGTGGGCATGGAAAGTGTGGAGGCCTTCACCTTCAACGGCATTCGCACCCTCATGGGGGCTGCTGTTCTCCTGCCCTTTATTTTGATCCGCGACCGTGTCAAGGCGAAGCGCACCGATGCCCCATCCCCGGAAAGCCGCCGCGCCGCCCGCCGACAACTTTTGATTTCGGGTGCTCTTCTGGGGATTGTTCTCTGCGCTGCAAGCAACTTTCAGCAGTTTGCCTTCAATTATTCCACATCGGGAAAAATCGCATTTATCACCGCGTTTTATATGCTCTTCGTTCCGGTGATCGGCCTGTTTATCGGCAAGCGTATCCCCGCCGTCACCTGGATCTGTGTTCTCATTGGTACTGTCGGCCTTTACTTCCTTTGCATTGGCCCTGACGGATTTACCGCCATCAACTTCGGTGATATCCTGACCCTGATCTGTGCCGTCATCTACGCAGTACATATCCTGCTCATTGAACGGTTTGCCCCCGAGGTTGACTCTATCAAGCTATCCTGCATTCAGTTCGCCGTATCGGGCACCATCTCCTGCATTCTCATGTTTATTTTTGAGTCTCCTTCCCTCTCTGCCATCTGGGCCTGCATGATCCCCCTGCTGTATTCGGGCATCATGAGCTGTGGATTCGCCTACACCTTCCAAATTGTGGGACAGAAATACACTGAATCCACTGTGGCATCTCTCTTGATGTGCATGGAGTCAGTGTTCGGCGTGCTCTGCTCGGCCCTGCTTCTCAAGGAATGGCTCACCACCAGAGAGCTGGTTGGCTGTGCCATTATGTTTGCCGCCATCATTTTCTCGCAGGTAGGCGATAAACTTATTCCCAGACGAAAAAAGTAATCCGGGCGTACCGCCCAAAGGAGGATGTCCATGCAGTACCTCTCACGCTTCTCTCTCCCCACACGGATGGATGAGGACAACTTTGTCCTCAACTTCCCGCCCCAGCTGGAAATGCAGTGCTATGGCCACAACAACATCTATCCCTTTGGGCTCTTCCCGCCAAAGCAGTTGTCCCGTATTGAATTTGCCCCGCTGACCATATTCGCGGGCAGCAACGGCTCAGGAAAATCCACCCTGCTCAATCTCATTGCAGAGAAGCTGAGACTTCGCCGTACTTCTCCCTTCAATTCCACACCCTTCACAGAGCCGTATATTGCCCTCTGCCGCGCAGAAACGACCGACCGCCGTCCTATCCCGCCGGACAGCCGCATCATTACCAGCGACGATGTATTCGACTATATGCTGGATCTCCGCGCCATCAACGCAGGGATTGACCACCGACGTAAAGACCTTTTCGCAGAATATGATGACTACACCGATCCGCAGAAGCCAACCTTTCAGCTCAACTCCCTGGAGGATTACGAAGAACTGAAACGGCGAAACGCTGCGCGCCGCTCCACAAAATCGGCATATACCGCCCGCCGGATGCGGCAAACCGAGGTGAAGGGCGCCTCCAACGGAGAAAACGCCTACTTTTATTTCACCCAGCAGATCACCGAAAACGCGCTGTACCTGCTGGATGAGCCTGAGAACAGCCTCTCTCCTTCGCGTCAGCTGGAATTGGCCCGCTTCCTTGAGGACTCGGTTCGCTTCTATGGATGTCAGTTTATTATCTCCACCCATTCCCCCTTCCTTTTGGCCATGCGGGATGCCCTGATCTTCGATCTGGACAGCAACCCGGTGGAAAACAAACCCTGGACCGAACTGGCCCACATCAAAACCTACCATGATTTTTTCGCCGCCCACGCCGAGGATTTTTGATCGGGCAAGAAAATTTGGTAGAAAAATGTAAAAAATTTTCGGTTACCTATTGAGCTTTTCCGCAAAAAATGGTATACTAATGGATGAAAAATCTCGCCGCCCGCAGAGACGGCATAAAGGAGTTTATGACATGAAAAAACTGTACACGGGTAAGACCAAGGATGTTTATCAGCTGGAGAACGGCAATGTCCTCCTGAAATTCAAGGATGACTGCACCGGCAAGGACGGCGTTTTTGATCCCGGCGAAAACTCGGTAGGTCTGACGATCGAAGGCATTGGCCGTGCAAACCTTGAAACCTCGGTCTACTACTTCGAGATGCTCAAGAAGGCAGGCATCAAGACCCATTATGTCAGCGCAAACCTGGACGAGGCCACCATGGAAGTTCTCCCTGCCGAATGCTTCGGCAAGGCCCAGGGCGGCAACGGCCTTGAGGTTATCTGCCGTCTGGTTGCAACCGGCAGCTTTATCCGCCGCTATGGCGAATACATCAAAGACGGCACGGTTCTCGAGGGTGGCTATGTGGAGTGCACCTTCAAGAACGATGAGAAGGGTGATCCGCTGGTTACCGGCGAGGGTCTTGCAGCTCTGGGTGTCATGAATGCCGAGATGTTTGCCAGCATGAAGGAACAGACCCTGAAGATCACCAAGATCGTGGCTGACGACCTCAAGTCCATCGGCCTTGACCTTTGGGACATCAAATTTGAGTTCGGTTACAACAACGGCGAGGTCGTTCTCATTGATGAGATCGCATCCGGCAATATGCGCGTTTACCGCGGTGACTCCATTGTTGAGCCCGTTGAGCTGACTAAGCTGATCCTGAACCGATAAATCACAAAAAGCAGCCCGCCGATCAAAGATCGGCGGGCTGCTTTTTTATCGCTTAAGAGAAGGCCACGGGACTGGTGGGCATCGCCCGTCTGGGGCTTGCCATATAGGGCGCCACGGTGTCTCTCCACTTCAGGTAATGCGCGGTGGTTTTATGGAATGCGGCCGCATCGGCATCGGCAAACACCTCAACCAGAACGAACTGGGTAGGATCGTTGTTGTCCTGCAGCACATCGAAGCGGATGTTCCCTGCTTCCTTGCGGGTGTTCTCGTGATTGTAAACGGTGATCTGCTTGAATTCCTCAACAAATTCAGCTTTCACATCAACAAAAACCAAAGTTGCGATCATAGAAGACTTACCTCCGTGAGGTTATTCCACAACGTCCCACACCATCATGCAGGAAATATGGGAATAGCGGTAATACAGGCTGCGGTAGGAGTAGCACTGTTCAAAAGGAACGTTATCCCCCAGGTACAGGTCATAGGCCGCGGGGTCACAGACACGGAACTTAAAGTTATAGGGATTCTTTTCCCCGGGATTGAGACACTCAGTAAACAGGAAATAATGACTTCCGTTATATGCATTCTGCATCCCCACCACTACACCCTCGGGGTGTTTATCCAGAGCCTCTTTGATCTGCTTCAGGGAAGGATAGTAGTACTGGGTTACGGTCAGTGCTTTGCCGTCCACATTGAATCGGGTGGCAATCAGATTATGGTTGACCAGAACCGGATTTCCGTAAAGGGTGGCTTTTGCGGTGCGGGCACCGGTATTGCCCGTATTGGCCAAAGAAACGGTGTAAGGATCGGCCGGCAGATTTCCGTTCTGTCCGGAGCGGAAGTCGTAGCCGTCGGTCATCGTTGCACCGAGGTTGCGAAGCACCATGGCGTGGGAAGTCAGTGCACACCCCTCGTCCATCCAGTCTCCGTTACGGTTATAGCGATCCACTGCGTAGCGCTTGGTACCGCCGTAACTGAAGTAGATGTTCGACAGCGCAGTTCCGTTCCAATAGCTGCCGCCGATATTATGTTGGCTGAAGAAAGCAAAGGCATCTTCATCATGTACCTCAACCACACAGCTGGCGCTGTACTTACCGCAGGTAACCGTTACTTTGGCCTTGCCTACACCAACAGTACAATATGCACCGGTGTCATCAATCATCAGGACAGATTCGTTGTCTGAGGTCCATTTCATCGGCACTGCAGTAACAGGATAGGGGGCTGCAGCTGCATAGAAGGTGCCCAATGTCCACAGCTTGACCCGCGTTGCGGTATAAGCCAAAGAGATCCCAGTAACAGGAACCGGCTCAAAAGCCCACAGCTGGCTGGGCTGATCATTGTAGGTGGACAGGGTCACATGAGTGAACCCGTGATAGGTTTTCAGATCGGATGCGGAGACAGAAAGAAGAGAATTTTCCGTGAAAGCGGGCAGAAGCGCGTAGGCCTCCTCAGAAAGACGGACAATATCAAAGGATTCCGTCTCGCCTCGCTTGGCACTCTTGGTCAAATGTGTCCCGGTTGCGTGACTGACCGCATACTTGGCGCCGTCGCTCTTTCCTACCAGGGTATAGGTACCGTCGGCATTGCGGGAAATGAAGAAATCCTGCCCGTTCTGACCAGTTGCACGGTCAAGATAAGCGGGGCCATTCGCATCGTAACGCAGGTCATAACTGTCCAAATACAGGTCAGTAGCCAAGTTGTGGATACGGTAGTAGCCGTCGGCCAGGACATCAAATTCCTCCTGCTCTGCCGCGGCATCCTTCTGCGTATCTTCGGCAGACACACCGATCACGAAGCAGGACAGCATCATGATCAGTGCAAGGCCGAGCGCCGCAGTGCGCTTACAGAATAACGAACAATGCATAATAAAACTACACTCCAACATTTGATTGCCCCGCATATCAGCCGGGACAACGCAGATTTTTCGCCTTCGGCGCTGGGCCGAACCGGCGTCGGGATGGCATGGTCGATGCCACAAATTATAAATGGGCACTCGCATACGGATGTATTATACCAAAACAGGACGGATTTGTCAAGGTTTTTTTGTATATTTTAAGCCTTCTCCCCACCTTTTCCCTTGCTTTACGGTAAAAAAGCCTCATTTCCCCCATTTTCCTGCAGGTATACTTGACTTTCTCAAAAATATAAGCGGTGCTGTGCAAAACCGCACAGCACCGTATCTTCTTTATTCGATTTCAATCCTGACATCCCCGGTGGAGGTAATAATGTTACACATTCCGCCGTTCGCACTTCCGGGTACATTCACCCTACCCGTATCCGTTTTGACCGAAAATACCTTCTCGGAGAGCAAGGTTCCCGTCACATCACCGGTGGAGGTTTTTATCGAAAATTCGGCGGCATCGCATCCATCCAGACGGATATCTCCGGTACTTCTTTCCACCGAAAACTTCCCGGAAGCAACTGCATTTCGCAGGGAGATATCCCCGGTGTTCCCTGTAGAGGAGAGCGTTCCGCACTTCACATCGGTCAGTTCTATTTTCCCGGTGCTGACGTGGAGCTTGAACTCATTCTGACAGGTAACCGATGCAGCAGTGATCCTACCGGTGGAAACAAAGAGATCCACCATCTCAGCCGTAACAGATTCCACACGAATGTCTCCTGTGCTTGTCTTAATCTTCATTTCCCCGGAAGCAGAAGCGGCATTCTCCACATCTCCCGTGCTTGCGTTAATCTCCATACGGGAAAAGCTGAAATCACGGGGAATTTCCACATCGCCCGTACTCTCCCGGATATTCAACGATGCGTATTCCCCTGCCGGCAAATAAACGGTGATCTTCGTGTCTCCAATGTTGATACCGATATAGTCATACCATTCCCGATCATCGGTTACCGTGATCGTGAGAACGCCCTCTGTCACCGCGACAACGTGCGGCGTCTTTTTCGATTCTGTGCATACTACCCTGCACGCTCCATCCTCCGACGGAATGAAACGGATATCCGCGGTGTCGGTTTCCATGGAAATGCTGTGGAATGTTTCGCTGATTCGATGGGTGGTGGTTTCAAATTTCGCCGTGCTCAGCCGAGAAAAATCCCACTGATTTGCTGACATCGCGGCGGCAAAGAGTCCCAGTCCCAGGATGACGAAAAGTGCGCCGATAATCAGCCATATTTTTGTTCCTGTTTTCATCAGTCATTCTCCTTTCTCAAAAAAATTTTTTATGCCCGCCGCAAGCTTTCGGGTGAGCAGCAGGGTCCCCTTCGCTGCAGCAAAACAGCCAAAGAACAGGAATACCGACAGGCCGGCACAAACCATTCCTGCGCCGAGCAGAGCCAGTCCGGGCAGCATATGACCGAGGATTGCCAGCCCCACACCGCCAACAAACACGCCAAACGATGCGCCCCAAAGAGCAATCTCCGCCGCCCACAGGGAAATAATGACCGACCACAGCACAGCATAAAGGGAAAGCACCACAGCAAATGCGGCCAGCAAAAGCGACAGCCAAATGGGGGACCCTAAAATCAGAAGCAGAATTTCCCACCAATGGAGCCGTCTTTTGGGAGCCGATTTTTTCTTCTCCGCCTTTGCGGGCGGCATATCCACCAGGATGCGGGCCAGGATTTCCTCCGGGGTACCGATCTCCCGGATTGCTTCTTCTTCGGTAAGGCCGTCCTCCACACGGTCATCGATCATTTCCCGATAGAAAGACAGCCGTTCTTCTACTTCATCATCGTGCAAGAAGGTGAGTCCCTTTCTCAGCACACCCAAAAACGCTTGTTTATTCATCTGCATCCTCCTTGGTGACAAACCGATATATGGCTAAAATTTCTTTCCAATCGGACTTAAACTCCTCAATCCGCCGTTTTCCCGCATCGGTAATGCGGTAATATTTTCTAAGCCGGCCCCCGTGTTCTGCGGTGCGAACGGTAAGCATATTTGCCGTTTCCAGGCGTTTGAGAATGGTATACAGGGTGGATTCGGACAGTGCAAGATAAGGTTTCATATCCTTGATGATCTGATAACCGTACGAATCCTCATTTTTGATTGCGGCAAGTACGCAAACGTCAAGTAAACCGCGTTTCAGCTGAACATCCATACCATACCTCCTCTCATGTAATACATCATATCACGAAGTATGTTTTTTGTCAATAGATAAACAATTTTTTTCTCCTTCAAGAGATAATCCCAATTTCCTCTTGCAAATTTCTCCAAATTATGCTACAATTATTTGAAGATTTTTTGAATTGGAGAGAAAAACATGAATTCCCACCATCCCCCTCAGCAGCCTCCGCGTCCGCCGCAAAGACGCCCTCTGACACGTGAGGAATGGATGCGCTATCAGGAATATCTTCGAAAAAAGAAGCAGAAGGAACTCCACCGGAAGCTTGCAATCCTGATTTGTGCCGCTCTGCTGATTATTACCACGGTCATCCTGATTTCGGTTGCTCTGCACCGCAGCAGTCACGATGATGCTTCCCTCCCCGCAGACAGCACGCCTGCGGCCACCACCGATCCTAAACTTCCTGAGAGTACTGCGGCACCGCAAACCACGCCAGCAGAAACCACGGTTCCCCCGTCTGCCCCGAAAAAATTCACCGTTTGCATCGACCCCGGTCACGGCTATGATGATCCCGGTGCATCCACCGAATATCTTGGCACTTATACTGAGTCGGATGTAACCCTGGCGATTGGTCTCAAGCTGCGGGACAAGCTTCTGGCGCGGGGCTATGACGTGATCATGACCCACGAAACCAACACGCCTCCGGCAGATGCCCCCGCCGGAGAGCAGTATCTCTTTGGCTTGGCCAAGCGCACGGCTTATGCGAATGAAAATGAACCCGATTTCTACCTCTCCATCCATGGCGATACCTTTGAGGATCCCAGCGTTCAAGGTGCCCGAGTGTACTTCCAGTCGATCACGGGGAAAGACAATTCCTCCATTACCGCGGTGGCGCAGTGCTTTGTGGATGCGCTGACGGTTGCTCTGACCGATGCGGTCAAGACACCTCTTCTCAAGGAAATGGCAGATGAGAATGCCTACTATGTGCTCCGCAATGTGGATATGCCCGCTGTTCTGGTAGAGGTGGGCTTTGCCTCCAACCCCACCGATGCCGCCAATATGCTCAACGAAGCATGGCAGGACAGAGTAGCCGAGGCCCTGGCAAACGGCGTTGACCGCGCTTACGGGCACTGATCTCTCTACGGATAAAAATAATCCGCCCCCGGCTTACGCCGGGGGCGGATTATTTTTATGCTCAGTCAAGAAGAATCCCAACGGGGCAATGGTCGCTGCCCATAACGTCGGAGAGAATAAAACTATCCTTGACCCGCGGGAAAAGACGGTCAGACACCACAAAGTAGTCGATGCGCCACCCCGTGTTCCGCTCCCGGGCGCGGAACATATAACTCCACCAGGAGTACTGCACCCGATCGGGGTAAAGTGCGCGGAAGGTATCGGTAAAGCCGGACTCCAGCAGGCAGCTGAACTTTTCCCGTTCCTCATCGGAGAAGCCTGCATTCTGTCGGTTTGTGGCGGGATTTTTCAGGTCAATCTCGTTGTGGGCAACATTGAGGTCACCGCAGTAGATCACCGGCTTCTTGGCATCCAGTTCAAGCATATACGCACGGAGAGCATCCTCCCAGGCCATGCGGTAATCCAGCCGCGCCAGCTCCCGCTGGGCGTTGGGGGTGTAAACGCAAAGGAGGTAGAAATCCTCATACTCCAGGGTGATGGCCCGTCCCTCACGGTCATGCTCGGGAATGCCCAGACCGTACTGCACCGAGAGTGGTGCATGACGCGTGAAGATGGCTGTTCCCGAATAGCCCTTCTTCTCCGCGCTGTTCCAGAACTGATGGTACCCTTCGGGGGCAAATTCAGCCTGCCCCGGCTGCATTTTGGTCTCCTGCAGGCAGAAAAAATCAGCATCCAACTCAGCAAATATATCGGCAAAGCCCTTTTCCAGGCAGGCACGGAAGCCATTGACGTTCCACGAAACAAATTTCATCTCTCTATCCCCTTTGCATGGTTTCCTTTATGATAGCACGCCAACCCGGCTTTGTCAATCCCGGCCGGGATTTCGGCAGAAAATTTCCGGGGCGAATTGACTTTTGACGCAAAAATTGATATACTAATGGCAGATTGATTTCAAGATAGGAGACACGCCATGTCCAATGCCGCCGCTGCAGCACAAATTGAAAAGCTTCGCCGTGAGATCACCTATCACGCCCACAAATATTATGTTGAGGATTCCCCTGAGATCAGCGACTTTGCCTACGATGCGCTTTTCCGTCAGCTCCAGGATCTGGAGGCCGCCCATCCCGAGCTGGACGATCCCAATTCCCCCACCCATCGGGTGGGAGGGACGCCTCTGGACAGCTTCACCAAAGTGACCCATGCGGTTCCCATGGGCTCTTTGACCGATGTGTTCAACTACGATGAACTGCGAGATTTTCTTGCCCGGGTTGCCGAGCAGGTGCCCGATGCCCTCTGCTCGGTGGAGCCCAAAATTGACGGCCTGTCCGTTGCGCTGAACTACCGCGACGGCAGCTTTGTGGGCGGTGCCACCCGTGGAGACGGCCTGGTGGGGGAAGATGTAACCCACAATCTTCGCACCATCGGCTCAATTCCTCTCACCCTCAAGGAACCAATTCCTTCCCTGTGTGTACGGGGGGAAGTATTCCTTCCCCGGGCCCGCTTCCATGCCCTCAATGCCCGTCGTGAGGAAAACGGGGAGCCGCTGTTGGCCAATCCCCGCAACGCAGCGGCGGGATCTCTCCGCCAGCTTGATCCCAAGGTGGCAGCTGAGCGCGGGCTGGATATTTATGTATTCAACCTTCAGTCGGCCGACTGGGGAAATACCTCTGCACCCGCTTCCCACATTGAGTCTCTGGAACGACTGCGCGCCCTGGGCTTCAAGCTGATCACTCATGCCCTGCTTCCCGCCAAGGCGGAGCCCATTATTGCCGAGATTGAGCGCATCGGGGCCATGCGTGACGCCCTGCCTTGCGACATTGACGGTGTGGTAATCAAGCTCGACCGCTTTGCCGACCGAGCTGTCATGGGAGAGGGCACCAGCACCCCCAAATGGGCGGTTGCCTACAAATTCCCGCCCGAACAGAAGCAGACGGTTCTGCGGGATATTACCGTGGCCGTTGGACGTACCGGCGTTCTGACTCCCACCGCTGTGCTGGATCCCGTTCGCCTGGCGGGCACCACCGTTACCCGCGCCACCCTGCACAACCTGGATTTCATCCGGGAGAAGGGGATCATGCTGGGGGACGTGGTGACCGTGCAGAAGGCGGGGGATATCATCCCCGAGCTGGTCTGCGCCCATCCTGAAAAGCGACAGGGGAACGAGACCGTCTACGAAATGCCTACCTGCTGTCCCTCCTGCGGCGAGCCGGTATTCCGCGATGAGGGTGAGGCCGCGGTGCGCTGCACCAACGGTGCCTGCCCCGCCCAGGTGGCGCGGTCTATCGAACACTTCGCCTCCAAAAACGCCATGAGCATCGACGGACTGGGCCCCCAGATCGTGGAGCTTCTGTTGAGCGAGGGGCTGATCGCCGACACTGCCGATCTCTACACCCTCACGGCAGATCAAATCGCTTCCCTCGAGCGTATGGGGGAAAAGAGTGCACAGAATCTCATTGCCGCCATTGCTGCCTCCAAGGATGCGGGGCTGGAGCGACTGATCTTTGCCCTGGGCATCCGCAACATCGGCGCGGTAGCAGCCGCTTCCCTTGCCCACTACGCCGGATCCCTTGAGCGCTGCTTCACCCTTACCGCCGAAGAGCTTTGCTCCATTGATGATTTCGGTGCCATCACCGCCGACTGCGTGGTCAACTACTTCTCTCATCCGCAAAACATTGCTCTCTGCCGCCGTCTGATGGAGGCGGGGGTTTGCACCGAACCGAAACAGCAGCCCACCGACAACAGCCTGGCCGGCACGACTTTTGTTCTCACCGGCACCCTTCCCACGCTCTCCCGCAGTGAGGCATCGGCGCTGATCACTGCCCGCGGCGGCAAGGTCAGCTCCTCGGTGTCCAAGAAAACCCACTATGTGGTGGCGGGAGAAGAAGCGGGCTCCAAGCTTACCCGCGCCAAGGAGCTGGGTATCACCATTTTGGATGAAGCAGGCCTGCTCGCTCTGCTCGGCTGATCACAGCAGCCCAAGATAAGCCAGAATACCGTTGTAAATGCCTTGGGCAAAGAGCGCGGGATTCTCGCTCATCAGTGCCGCGTCCCCGGGGTTGGTGATAAATCCCAGCTCCAACAGAATGGCCGGCATTCGGGTGCGGCGCAGGACGTACAGATTCGTCCGCACCGACATTCCCCGATTGCGCAGGCCGGTGACGCGGGTCATCTGTTCCAGTACCGTTCTGCCAAAATCAAAGGCCGCGGAATTACGGCTGAAGGCAAAGCCTTCACTGCCGCTGGCACTGCTATTCTCAGACGCGTTGGTGTGCAAGCTGATAAAATAATCCGCGCCCCACGCATTGGCGTCCTGTACCCGTGCGGCCAGGCTGGTGGAGGTGCTGGTCCCCAGCTGTGTCTCTGCCGTCGGGCGGGAAAGCCGTGCATCAAAACGGCTGTCACCGTTGAGCAGATCGGCCAAAAGACGCCCGATCCGATAAACCACATCCTGCTCTCGCAGACCATTTCCTTCTGCACCTGCATTGGGATTGACAGGATTGTGCCCTTGATCGATGTAGATTTTGGTTGCCATATGAATCTCCCTTCACCGTACTGCTGTCAGCATATGCGGCTGCCAACTTTTTTGACAAAGGAATTACCATGAAAGAGTTAAAACATATTCTCAGTTATACCCGACGTGCGGTGGCCGATTACGGCATGATCGCCGAGGGCGACCGCATTGCCGTGGGGGTGTCGGCGGGCAAGGACTCGTTGACTCTCCTTTACGCCTTGGCTGCGCTGCGGCGGTTTTATCCTATCCCCTTTGAGCTTGTGGCCGTTACGGTGGACATGGGCTTTGCGGGAATGGACTTTTCCCCCATTGCCCAGCTCTGCGCCTCGCTGGAGGTGCCGTATCACGTTGTCCCCACCCAAATCTCCCACATCATTTTTGATGTGCGGAAGGAAAAGAACCCCTGCTCTCTCTGCGCCAAGATGCGCCGCGGTGCCCTCCACGCTGCCGCGGGAGAGCTTGGGTGCAACCGTGTTGCACTGGGGCATCATTTTGACGATGTGGTGGAAACCTTTATGCTGAACCTCTTTCATGAGGGGCGGATCGGCTGTTTCCAGCCGGTGACCTACCTCTCACGAAGCGATCTTTATCTGATCCGCCCCCTGATCTACTGCCCCGAGAAGGACATCCGCTATTTCGCCAACAAGGTCACCCTGCCGGTGATCAAATCCCCCTGCCCCGCCGACGGAAACACCGAGCGGGAGTCCATGAAACAGCTCCTGCGTGAGCTTGACCGTACCCACAAGGGTCTGCGTTACCGCATCTTCGGCGCAATCCAGCGGGGCGAGGTGGACGGCTTCCGGGAATTCGGCCGAATGGCCGGTGTGGAAGCCTACGACGACAGCGACGAATAAAGCATGGCGGGGAACGGCATTCAAGCCCAATTCTCCGCCGGATTTTTTTGAACAAGACAATCGAAAAGGGACATCTTGCTTGCGCAAGATATCCCTTTTTTCAGGTTAGCTTATTTCTTTTTCTTGGAAACGATTACGATTACAACTGCTGCGACAACGACGACCGCTGCAACTGCAATGATGATACCGGTAGCACCGCCCTTTTCCTCGGCAGGAGCCTCAGTGGTTGCAGGAGCCTCAGTGGTTGCGGGAGCTTCAGTGGTCTCGGGAGCCTTGGTGGTCTCAGGAGCCTTGGTGGTCTCAGGAGCCTTGGTGGTCTCGGGAGCCTTGGTGGTCTCGGGAGCCTTGGTGGTCTCGGGAGCCTTGGTGGTCTCGGGAGCCGCGGTGG
>SVTK01000011.1 GCA_015063805.1 Oscillospiraceae bacterium | reverse complement strand
TCAGCTGGAGGAGGAGTTCCGCGGCTGTCTGGAGCTGGCCAAGTATGTGCTTGACACCGTCGGCATGCTGGAGGACTGCACCTTCCGCTTCTCCCAGTGGGATCCTGCCAACCCCAACAACAAGTATGAGGGCACGGCTGAGCAGTGGAACGAGGCTCAGCGCATCATGGGCGAGATCCTGGACAATCTGGGCGTCAACTACCAGATCGGCATCGACGAGGCCGCTTTCTACGGCCCGAAGCTGGACATCCAGTACAAGAACGTCTTCGGCAAGGAAGACACCATCGTCACCATCCAGATCGACATGCTGCTGGCTGAGAAGTTCGGCATGGAGTACACCGACCGCGATGACAAGAAGGTTCATCCCTACATCATCCACCGCACCAGCCTCGGCTGCTACGAGCGCACCCTCGCGTACCTCATCGAGAAGTACGCCGGCGCTCTGCCCATGTGGATGGCCCCCACTCAGATCAAGATCCTGCCCTTTGGCCCCGAGCAGATGGAATATGCCAAGGCGGTCAAGGCGAAGCTGGACAACGTGGGAATGCGTGTGGAGATCGACGGCCGCAACGAGACCATCGGCTACAAGATCCGTTCCGCACAGCTGGATAAGGTGCCTTATATGCTCATCATTGGTGACAAGGAAATGCAGGACGGTACCGTGGCTGTCCGTTCCCGCAAGGCCGGCGACATGGGCGCGATCCCTGTGGATCAGTTCGTGGCTGACGCTGTACTTGAGGTTGCTGAGAAGCGCAAATAAGACCAATAACGGGATATCCGAGGAAGTCCAATCAAAACAGTGCCCCGACATTCTCAAAACGAGATTGCCGGGGCGTTTTTTTGAAGATGAGAGATTTCAGAGAAAAAAGGTAGCGAGCTTTCCGTGACCCCAAAGGGAGGTGCCGCGCATAATGCGCGGCACCTCCCAAAATGTTTTTATCTCGCGAGCTCTATCTTCTCAACCGGGGAAAAGCTCATCTCAGTCAGGGCGGACCTGCGCGGTGGGGAAAGCTTCATATCCCTCCGGCAGTGTGACTTCCACGGGGGCGCCGGGGTTGTCGAACACGATTTCTACCGTCACCGAGAGCAGAGCATTTTCGCCGTCTACAGTTCCCGTTACGGCAAAATTGATTTTGTATTCCTTGTAATAGCCTTCCTTCGTTACGACGATCTCCACCTTGGCGTCACCGGCCTTGGCTTCATCCATGATAGAGAATTCTTCCGCCAGTTCACTGTATATCTGTACAAAAGCATCGGCGGGTACCGTCAGGGAAACGGTGTGGGAGCCGTCCCCATTTTTCATGGGCTTGACATCGGCAATCAGTTCGGCGGGAAGAGCCTGCAGGACATCACGGAAGCCAAATTCGTGATTGCTGCCGGATGTATCTTGCTTGTACCGGTACTGGGTGGCAGAGTTTACATTAGTTTCATGGGTTTCCCGATATACCCAATCTGTATCATAGTATTGATCTATCCAGATTAACCGACCCGTTGAATCCGATGACTCGGAGCGGAGGAATGCGGTGGGGACAGGCGTTGCGCGGTTGATCTTCAGATCCATTGTTTCGACCATATCAAAGGTGGTTTCCGCCATGGTTGCGGAGGTTGCTGTTGTCTTCACTGCGGCGTAGGATTCCAATGCGGCGAATTTTTCGGAAGCCGTTCGCAGAAGCTCTTCCGCTGTGGTCTTTGGCGTGGTTTCAGGTATGGTATCAGGCGGAGGTGCAAGTGTAGTCTCGGGTGTAACTTCGGACGCGGATTCGGTACAGGATGTCAGTAGAATGCCGGTAAAGGTAAGGCAGAGGGTGAGAAGCAATGTGCAGATCCTTTTTTCCATTGTCAATCTCCTTTTCGCATATGCGGCGGAATAGAAAAACTCTCGAACATAGTGTATCATACATAAATGGAGTTGTCAAGCCGTGCCGGTGGAGGGGCAGCTTATCTCGCGAAGACCATATCCTCCAGCCGCAGGGTGATGCGGTCGGCGAAGAGGGCGGCGGCAGCCCGATCCCGGGTAGGGAAGCAGTAGAGGGCCCCGCCGGTCTGGTCCACCCCCAACAGAGCCGCCCGGGCGGCACGGCGGCAGCGCTGGGGGATCTCGCCCGTCTCGGCGGACAACCCGGCCTCGGCGATTACCCCCCCCAGCCCGCCGGGGAAGCGGGGATCGGCAACACGGTTGAGGAGCATGGCGGCGTAGGCTGCCTGGGTGCCGTAGCTGCACTCCCCCACCTCCGCCGCAAGGACACGGGCCAGCAGGTCGGCTTCCAGGTCGTCCGAGAGGGAGCAAGCCTGCAGAGGAAGCCCCACGGTCACGGCAGGAGGCTCGGGGCGAAGACCGCCCAGCAGGATCAGCAGGGTCAGCGCCGCGCCGCAAAAACAGCGCAGGGCGGTGCGCAGGTCGTCGGGCAGACGGACGGTTTGGGGCCGCACGGGATCACTCCTCTCGTTGGAATGGTCATAGTCTGCCCGCGGGGGAGAAAAGTATGGCTGACGAATGTTGGAAGGGGAGAGAGGGCGGGGAGTTTTCTCCATTTGTTGTGCTGTTTCTCCTGTTTTTGTCTGCTTGTTATGAATTTATCACAGCAAAATGGGAAACCTCAAAAATTCTTGTCTTTCCTCTTGAAATTGCAGGAAAAAACGTGTATAATTATGGTGAAAAAATATTATCTCTTTAGAGGAGGATTTTAGACATGAAAGCTGTTGTTCTGACTGAAACCAATAAACTTGTCGTCGAAGAGCGTCCCATGCCCACCCGTGAGGCGGATGAGGTAATTCTTCGTGTTCGTGCCGCCGGTATCTGCGGTTCCGATGTGCCCCGTGTTTTCGCAGGTAAGGTTTATCACTTCCCCCTGGTGCTCGGCCACGAGTTCGCAGGTGAGGTTGTCGACGCTGAGGATCCCGCACTGATCGGGACTCACGCTGCTGTGTTCCCCCTGCTGCCCTGCCGCAAGTGCGCCATGTGTGCCGAGGAGGAGTATCCTCTCTGCGCTGACTATGACTACTACGGTTCCCGCCGCGACGGTGCTATGGAGGAATACCTGGCCGTTAAGGTCTGGAACCTCATTCCCGCTCCCGAAGGACTGAGCTTCGAGGAAGCCGCTATGTGCGAGCCCGCCGCTGTTGCCCGTCACGCCGTCATGCGCGCCAACCTCAAGGGCGGCGAGCGCGTGCTGGTATTTGGCGCTGGCCCCATCGGTCTGATGCTCGGCCAGTGGGCCATGAGCATGGGTGCCGCTTCTGTGGCTTATGCAGACATCGACGAGCGCAAGCTGGCCTTCGCCGAGCAGATGGGCTTCACCCGCCAGGCAGAGGGCGTACGCTATGACGTGGTCATCGAGGGTGCAGGCGCTCCCTCCGCTCTGCAGGGCGCCATCGCCGCTGCCGAGCCCTTCGGACGTCTGGTGCTCATGGGCAACGCCGCCCGCGACATGGACATTCCCCAGCCCGTTTACCAGCAGATTCTGCGCAAGCAGCTGACCCTGTCGGGCACCTGGAACTCTTCCTACAACAGCCGCATCAACGACTGGAAGGCAGCCCTTGAGGCAATGGCCAGCGGTGCACTGAACGCCAAGGCGCTCATCACCCATACCTATCCCCTGGAAGAGACCCGCGCCGCTTTTGACCTTATGGGCGACCGCAAGGAATTCTTCAACAAGGTTATGATTGTGATGTAAGTTTCCCCCGGAATACTTTAAATGATAGCAAAGGATAAATAACGATATGAAAAAGATGATTTCTCCCTCCATGATGTGTGCTGACTTCCTCAACCTGGGCAACGATATCCGGGATATGGAGGCCTGCGGCATCGAGTATCTGCATATTGACATTATGGACGGCGTGTTCGTGCCCAACTTCACCCTGGGTACCGACTACATCAAGAAGCTGCACAAGGCAAGCTCCATTCCCCTGGACCTGCACCTGATGGTGTCGGATGTGGACAACAAGCTCAACTGGTTTGAGTTCGGTGAAGGCGACTATGTGGCCATCCATGCCGAGGCCTGTACCCATATTCAGCGCGCGCTGGCACTGATCCGCTCCAAGGGCGCCAAGGCCATGCTCGCCCTCAACCCCGCAACCTCCCTTAACGTGCTTGACGAGATTCTGCCCGACCTGGACGGTATCCTCATCATGACCGTTAACCCCGGTTACGCCGGACAGAAGCTGATCCCCCAGACCCTGGAGAAGATCGCCCGTCTGCGCAACTACCTGGACAGCAACGGCTACGGCCACATCGACATCGAGGTGGACGGCAACGTTTCCTTCGAGAATGCCCGCAAGATGAGCGATGCCGGTGCCAACATTTTCGTGGCAGGCTCCTCCTCTATGTTTATGCCCGGCGTGCCTCTCTCCGAGGGCATTGCCAAGCTGCGTGAGGCAATTAACTAAGTGAAACCCAACAAAAACAACCATATGCTCGACCTGCTGGCCCTGCAGAAGCAGTTCATCCTCGCGCACCTGCGCGAGGGTGACCGAGCGGTGGACTTCACCATGGGCAACGGCCACGATACGGCCTTTTTGTCCAAAGCCGTGGGCCCCGAGGGCAAGGTCTGGGCCTTCGACATCCAGCCCGCTGCCCTGGAGTCTTCGAAGAAGACCCTGGAGGCCGAGGGATGTCCCGACAATACGACGCTCATCTGCGCTTCCCACCATCGGGTGCGGGAGTTTGTGGAGGGGCCCATCCGCGCCGGGATGTTCAACCTGGGCTATCTGCCCGGCGGGGACAAGTCCCTGACCACCATGCGCCAGACTACCATGCCCGCCGTGGAGGCCGCCATCTCCCTGCTGGGGGAGGACAGCATCCTGCTGATCGCCGTTTATCCCGGGCACGCCGAGGGCGAGGCTGAGGGGAAGATGCTCACCGAGTATTTTGCCACCCTTGACCGCCGTCAAATTTGCGTGACCCAGATCAAAATTGTCAATTCGCCTACTTCTCCGTTTTTCTTCGTCCTTGAAACACGCTGAAAGGAATGCGTATGAACAATCCGAATCCGCGCCCGAACCGTTCCCGCCCGGTGCTTACCCCCGAGCAGGAGCGGCGGCGCGCTGAATGGCAGCGTTACGCTGCCGAACAGGCGGCCCGCAAACAGGAAGCCGCCGCCGCGCAACGGCGTGCCGAAGCCAAACGGGCAAGGCAGGCCGAAGCCGAAAAAAAGCGCCGCCGCGCTGAGGCCTGGCGGCTCTTTTGCAATCGTTTTGTGGTTTATCTCATCACCCTCGCCCTGATGCTGGTTTTGGGCGGGATGTTCTTTGTACTCTCCCTTTACCGCACCGATACGGACAAGCTCCCCCGGGAGTACCGCTATCTTTTCGGCGGCAGCTATGACGAGGCCGGCGAGGTGCTGGAGGAGCCCTTGGTCTGTACGCTTTCGGGTAAGGAGGCTGTGCAGGAGGGGGTGGTTTACCTGCCCATGAGTACCTTGGCCGAATTTGCCGGTATGACGGTGACGGGAACCCCCGATGTGCTCAAGTACACCGCACCGTCGGGTGAATATGTCCGCTTTACGTCGGGGAGCAGCTGGGCTGAGGTGAATGGGGACGTGATCCTGCTGGACGGTAAGGCTGTTGTTCGTGCAGGAAACGGGGATGAAACTATGTGGATCCCCGCCGACTTTGTGGAGAGCTGGATGCAGGGGGTTACCCTGACCCGCGATGCTGAGGCGGCAGAGATGCATCTTACCCTGAACGGCGATCCTTTGGGCTTTTCCCTCAAGGGAAGCCATGCTCTGTCCGGGATTGACGAGAAGGCCGAGTTCGGCAACACCCCCGCCATTGCCTTCAAGGCCGATCTCTCGGCCTACGAGCAGTATATGAACCCCGCCGATCGGGATGCCTACGTCACCCTTATCAACGTGAGTCACAAGCTGGCATCCGATTATATTCCCGCCGATCTTACCAATGTGGCCGATACCCGCAAGGACGGCCGCAATACCCAGCAGCTGCGGGAGTATGCCGCAAAGGCGTTGGAGGCCATGTTCATTGAGATGCGGGCTTGCGGGATCACCGATGTTTCGGTGACCAGCGCATACCGCTCCTACAGCTACCAAAGCCAGCTGTTTGAACAGCGGGTGGCCATGTATCCCTCCCTGTCCCGGGCTGAGGCGGAAGCCAAGGCGGCCACGGTGGTCACCTATCCCGGTTCCAGCGAGCACCAGAGCGGGCTTTGTGTGGATATGCACAATCTGCCCTCGGCGGATATTTCCTTCGGGAAAACCTCCGCCTTTGCCTGGATCTCGGCCAACGCCCATAAGTTTGGCTTCATCCTGCGCTATCCCGAGGATAAGGTTCCCGAAACGGGGATCAGCTATGAGCCCTGGCACTATCGGTATGTGGGACGCTACCACGCCACGCGGATCTATACCATGGGCCTCTGCCTGGAGGAGTACGTGGCGGAATATCTGCAGTAAAGTAAGCCGCACGGTGCGGAGAGAAGAGTCGTGCATCAGCGCACGGCTCTTCTCTTTTTTGACTTTTTGTGATGCCGGAAGCGAAAAGACGGGGAAATTCTCCTGCGGAGTGCGGAAAAATATCGATCTTAGCCGGTTGCAACTCGCAGTTGCGGGATTTTCAAGCAGGGTTGATAGACTTTACATCGGGAAAATGGTAGAATAACGGCACAGTTGGGCAGGAAAACTGCCCGTGAAATATGTTTGGAGGTAGAGTATGCAGCTCGGAGAAAATATATTCCGCTGCCGAACGGCGCGGAACTGGTCGCAGAGCGAACTGGCAGACGCGCTGGATGTCTCGCGGCAGTCGATTTCCAAATGGGAAAACAGCATGGCTGTTCCGGATCTGGACAAGCTGATCAAAATGGGGGTTCTGTTTGAAATCACCCTGGATGAACTGGTTTTCGGCACCCCTACTGCCAAAGCGTCGGCCACGGATGGGCAGACAGTGTGGGTGATTCCGTCGGCCCGCGTGATTGCAGGCGGACTGCTGTTGATCTTTGGGATGATCTTCTTCCTGCTTTCGGTCTTCTGGGGAGATCATCTTTATTTCGGGGAGGCATTTGGCGAGCTTTTCTCCAGTGTGGTTGTGCTGATTAGCGTTGCTCTGATCGCAACCTATCGCTTCCCCGTGCTGGCAGTTTGTGCAATGATCTATTTTATCTATTCCATCGTTTGTTTCGGCTTCCTGCATGTGACCAGCATGACCAATTATTTGTTTACCTTTGCGGCCGGCGTGGAAATTGTGGTTTGGTTTATCATTTGCGGTCTGCACACAAATCAAGAGGCATGAAGGATGCGGACGGCAAAAAGCAGAAAGGAGTGGTACGGCGTTGGATACGATGATGAAAATCTTAAATGAGCTGAATTTGTATTCGGTAGCTCTGCGTGTGATTTTATCCGTTTTGTTTGGCGGATTGATCGGCCTTGAACGCGGATACCATGGCCGTGCTGCCGGACTCCGGACCCATATTCTTGTTTGCCTTGGGGCGGCAATGGCGGCCCTGGTCGGTTTGTATTCGGTATCGGTGCTGGGCTTCAACAGTGACCCCCTCCGTGTGGGGGCGCAGGTGGTTTCAGGGATTGGTTTCTTAGGCGTAGGTACTATCATCATCCGTAATCGCGAACAGGTTACGGGGCTGACCACAGCGGCAGGGCTGTGGGCCACCGCAAGCATTGGGCTTGCGGTGGGAATCGGATTCTACTGGGCGGCGCTCCTGGCCTTTCTGATGGTGATGATCACCATTTCCATTCTGATCCGCTTTGAACGGCCGCATTGGCGGCGAGGTACATACTCCTGCTATGTGGAGATCATGGATATCCGGGAAGTCAAGGCGCTCTGCCAAGCAATTGCGCCCTATGTATCTGCTACCGAGGTGGTGCCGGCAAAAAGCGGACTCCCAAATCATGTGGGATTGGAATTCCGCGCCGACAACCGAACCAAGTACACCAGAATGCTCGAACTGGTTCAGGAGAACGATGAGGTTATGGTTGCTTTGCCGAGCCAAACCTGAGAGAAAAAGAGGAGCCGCGCAGTGGTGCGCGGCTCCTCTTTTTCTGTGGTATTTATGCCCAGATAGGGAGTTTATGTTCTCGGCTCAGGAGGCGGGAGCGGCTCTGCGAGGGTGAAACTGCCCTCCCGCAGATGGCGCACCAGGTCCGCACCGGCGCGGATGGGGGTATCGGTGAGGATCCCGGTGAGGCAGTTGTAGCCGTTGGGACGGTGGCAGTCGCTTCCCGCAGTGCCCAGAAGCCCGAAATGTTCTGCCCAGATGGCGGCAATGTCATTGAGATTCTCGTTGGAGATGCCGCCGTTGAAGATTTCGATGCCGTCCAGCAGGGCGGGATCGACAATGCGTCGGCCGTTGCGGAAGGGGTGGGCCTGGATGAGCATCCCCCCCACCTCGTGAACCGCATCCCGCAGGGCAGGGACCTTGTAGGTGTGCAGATCGGGGTGTGCCCGCAGAAATGCTTCGTCAATGCCGTAGAGGAGGAAATCGTTTCCGTCGGCGGCGCGGCGGAGCTCACAGCCGAAAATGACCGTGAGCCGATCCCCTGCAGCGGCGCGGAGGGCGTGGTACCCCTGCATATAGTAGTCGATTTTTTCGTCCCAGGCGGCCTCGGTCATATCCCCCACGGTGGCTTTCTTGAAGGTGGCGTTGGAGAGATGCTCGGTCAGCACCACCGCATCATAGCCCAGTTTGATGTAATGCTCTGCCATTTCCCCCGGCAGGCCCTTGGCGCAGGCCGATACCGTGGCGGTGTGACAGTGAAGCTCGGTCTTGAATGGCAAAATGTGTTCCTTCTTTCTGTGTGTTGCGATAAAATCCCCATACCCACCCTCGTCCGGATGCCAGTGGTGCGGTGGTAACATTGCAGAATGCGCAGTGCGCGTGTGCGCGGTACGGGGCGAATTTGTTCCGGTTTGCAGGTGCCCGGCCCCGCGTGACTTGCGGCTCCGTTCTCGGCCGCCGAGATCCCACTCGCTCACCCGGACTACCAGCTGTCATTCAGCGCAGTTCGGTGCTCCAGTTCATGCGCTGCAGCTCAACGTCGAGCAGACGCAGCTCTCGGGAGAGGGCGTCCACCTGCTTCTGCAGCTCGGCCACGGGGACAGTGCTGAGAAGTCGGATTTCCTTTGAGGAGTAGCGATCCACCTTCGTGGCCGCCTCGTCAAGGAAATCCCGCATCACCGAAATTTTCAGCCCCAGGGCATCCCGGCGGGCGATCAGTTCGGTCAGAGACAGGCGGCTGTCCTCCCAGACGGTGAAGGTCTCGCAGTTGGTGAGGTTGATGCTGGCCATCAGCCCCTCCAGATCATCGGTGTCAGCACTCAGCTCGGCCAGCAGCTCCATCGGATCCTCGGCGGGGGTGTCCCCCTCCTGTACCCGGGCGTTT
The DNA here is from genome assembly GCA_015063805.1 of Oscillospiraceae bacterium. Taxonomy (GTDB): domain Bacteria; phylum Bacillota; class Clostridia; order Oscillospirales; family CAG-272; genus SIG693. The sequence continues at coordinate 86,787 of SVTK01000011.1, read as the reverse complement.
TTCTTCAGACGTTCCCGCAGTGCGGCGATCCGCCGCTGGAGATCGGCGCGCAGGGAAAGGGCCTCGGCAAGTTTCATGGGTGTACCTCCGTTTTTTTCTTCATTATATCACAGACCGATCGCAGAGGAAAGAGGCTGGGAAAATTTGTAACCGATTTGTGATAATTGCGGGCCGAAGGGAAAGAAATCGCGAAAAACCGCGGGAAAATTTTGCAAACCCCTTGACAGAAGCACGAGGGATAGGGTATAATATAGTGTGTCATTGTGTAAAAGCGTATTGTCACGCTTCCGATTTCTAACACTAAGGAGGTGCAGAGGATGCTGAGAACATATCAACCCAAAAAGCGTCAGAGAAGCAAGGTTCACGGCTTCAGAAAGAGAATGAGCACTGCAGACGGAATCAAGGTTCTGAAGAGAAGACGTGCAAAGGGCAGAAAGAGACTGACCCACTAATCATCGTGAAAACCTCCGATGGCTCATCATTACGATTTTTCCCGTAAGCTGAGCGGTCGGGGTTTTTGATATTCCCGCAAATTTTCCCGGTAAACCATATTTTATTTTGACGGAAGCGAAAAACAATGAAATTTACAGCGATTACGGAAAATCATCTGTATGCCAAGGCATATGCCAAAGGAAAGCGAGCGGTCGGGCCGACGGTTGCTGTCTATGTCCTGCGGGACTATGCGGCAAAGCGTCTGCGCGATGCGCACCCGCAGAAATGCTACGTCAACCGCATTGGGCTGACGGTGAGCAAGAAGCTGGGGGGGGCGGTGCAGCGCAACCGTGCCAAGCGCGTTCTGCGCGAGGCCATGCGTGCCGTCCAGCGTGATCCCGGGGTCAAAACCGGGTATTTGGTAGTCCTTGCCGCCCGGGATCGGGCAACTGTCGCCAAGAGCACCGAGGTGGAGCGCGATCTGCGCGCTGCGCTCTCCAAGCTTGGGATGCTCTGCGGCGGTGATCACGGTGCATCATGAAGTATATCTGTATCGCTCTGATCCGTTTTTACCGTAAGTTTCTTTCCCCATTGAAACGAACGCCCAGCTGTCGGTTTACCCCGACCTGCTCAGCCTATGCCATCGAGGCATTTCAGAAACGCGGCTTTTTTGTCGGTTTTGCGCTCACGGTCTGGCGTATCCTCCGCTGCAATCCCTTTTGCGCGGGCGGGTATGATCCGGTGCCCGAGAAGCCTAACCGGCGGGGCGGAGGAGGAAACTGCGCACATTGACCTGCGCGCACAGAATACGAGAGAGGAATATTTCCCGAAATGCTCGATTTTTTGATTGGCATTCCCGGTGCGATCCTGCGCTTCTGCAACTCGATCACCGGAAACTATGTCATTGCCCTGTTCTTGTTTGCTGTGATCGTGGAGATCGTTCTGCTCCCCTTCAGCATCAAGCAGCAGAAGAATCAGATTCGTCAGGCCAAGCTTCGTCCCAAGGAAATGGCCATCCGCAACAAGTACAAGGGACGCAACGACCAGGCCACCCAGCAAAAGGTTCAGAACGAGATCATGGAGATGTACCAGCGGGAGAACTTCAGCCCCTGGCAGGGTTGTCTGCCTCTGCTGATCCAGCTCCCCATTATTATGGCGCTCTATAATGTTGTCATCAACCCCCTGCGCTATATCTGCGGCCTTTCCGCGGAAACCATTACTGCGCTCAACGCGTACATTCCTACCCTTGAGGGCTACAGCGACTTTGTTGCCCGGGGCAGCGAGACCATCAAGCAGCTCAACATCATTCGTGAGCTGGGCGTGGAAGCTTTCGCTTCGGTGGAGGGCTTCGCTGAGAAGATTACCTCCGTCAACGACCTGCCCAACTTCGATTTCTTCGGCATCCTTAACCTTGCCGAGACCCCGAACTTCAAGGTGTTCAACTGGTTGCTGATTATCCCTGTGCTCACCTTTGTGATCGCCTTCTTCAGCTCCCGCATTACCCGCAAGTTCACTTATCAGCCTACCACGAATGAGAATGATAAGCAGGCGGGATGCTCCAATGCCATGATGGACTTCATGATGCCCGCCATGAGCGTGTACATCACCTTCATCGTGCCCGGAGCCATCGGCGTTTACTGGATGTTCAAGAACATCGTGACCCTGATCAAGCAGATTGTCATCAGCAAGGTGATGCCCATTCCCAAGGTGACCGAGGAAGAGATCCGCGAGGCAGAGAGAGAGGCCAACCTCTCCAACCGCCAGCGCAAGAAGCAGGAAAAGGCCCGTTCTCTGCATCACATTGATGATGAAGAGCCCGAGGTAGCTGCCGAGGAGAAGAAGCCTGCGGAGGAGAAGCCGGCTGAATCCGGTCCTATCGCGCCCGCACCCCTCAAAGAGGACAACCCTGAGCACCGCAACAAAACGAAAAATTAACCGATACGGATGAGAGGATAAGATGAACGAAACCGCCACCAATGAAATGATCATCACGGCGAAGACGGTGGAGGAAGCGCTTGCCCGCGCCTGCGCGGAGCTGGGTGCTCCTTCGGTGGATGCCCTGACCTACACCGTTCTGGAAGAGCCGAAGCGCGGTCTGTTCGGCCTGGGTGCCGCTCCTGCCCGTGTGCAGGTGAGCTACGCCGCACCTGTGGCTGAGGAAGCTCCCGCCGCTGCCGCCGATCCCGCACTTTCCTTTATTGAAACGCTGCTGAAGAATATGCAGCTTGATGTTGACGTGAAGATGACCGAGCCCGCCCAGGGCGAGAAGTACATCAGCATTACCGGCGATGCCGCAGGCGTGCTGATCGGCCATCACGGCGACACCCTGGATGCCCTGCAGTACCTGACCAACCTGGCCGTCAACAAGAAGCGCGGCGACAGCAAGCGCGACTATGTGAAGGTCACGGTGGATGTGGAGAACTACCGCGCAAAGCGTGAGGAGACCCTCCGCGCCCTGGCCCGCCGCAAGGCAGATGCTGTACTCAAGTACGGCAAGAGCATCATGCTCGAACCCATGAATCCCTATGAGCGCCGCATCATCCACTCCGAGGTGCAGCTCATTGACGGTGTTTCCACCAATTCCGTGGGCACCGACAACAATCGTAAGATCGTGATCTTCCCTGAGGACCGTGGTGCACTGAACCGCGGCAAGAAGAGCGACGAGGAATAAAAGACATTGGGGGAGGGGGCTTTTTGAAAAAAGCCCCCTCCCCCAAGCCCCTTCCCGCAAAAACTTTCGGAAAAGGAGAACGGCTATGTTTGAGACGATTGCGGCGGTTTCCACGCCCCGGGGTAAGGGTGGGATTGCCGTCATTCGCGTGTCCGGGGACGGCGCGGCGGAGATTGCCGCGCGGGTGTTCTCGGCAGATCTGACGGCGAAGCCTCCCCGCACGGCGGTGTATGGAAAGATATATGCGCCCCTGCCCGACGGTGGGCGCGAGGTGGTGGATGACGGTGTTGCCGTGCTTTGGCGCGGGCCCAATTCCTACACCGGCGAGGATGTGCTGGAGATCTCCTGTCACGGCGGCGTGCTGGTAACCCAGGCGGTGCTGGAGGCTGTGCTGGCCGCAGGTGCCCGCATGGCACAGGCGGGGGAGTTTACCCGCCGTGCTTTTCTCAACGGACGGCTTGGCCTGGGCCAGGCCGAGGCGGTGGGGGCACTGCTGGAGGCGAAGACGCGGAGTCAGCTTGCCCTGTCCCGGGGAGGGATGGGCGGCCGCCTTGGGGCGCGGTGCGCTGAAATTGCTGAGCAGCTGCGCAGTGTGGCGGTCTCCTGCATGGCGGCCATAGATTTTCCCGATGAGGATCTGCGGGAGATGAGCCGGGAGGAGATGATCTCCGCCACGGCGGAGGCCGTGTCCGGCCTGCGCACCCTGGCCGCTACCTGGCGGACGGGCCGGGCTGTGGCCGAAGGAATTCCCACCGTGCTCTGCGGACGGGCAAATGTGGGCAAGAGTGCCCTGTATAACCGTCTGGTTGGCCGGGATGCCGCCATTGTGACGGCCATCGCGGGGACGACGCGGGATATGCTGACAGAAACGGTGGAGTTCGGGGGCGTGACCCTGCGGCTTACCGATACGGCAGGACTTCGGGACACCGAGGATCCCGTGGAAGCCATCGGCGTGGGCCGGGCGCGGAATGCGCTGGCCGAAGCCGAGCTGGTGCTGGTCGTGTTTGACGGCGCGTCTGCGCTGGATGAAGATGACGATGCCATGCTTGCGCTTCTGCCCACGCTGGAGGCGGAGACCTTTGTGCTGGCCAATCAGGCCGACCGGGGACTTCTGCCCGAAACCGTGGAGCGCCTGCGGACGGCAGGGAAGCCTGTGGCGGTGATCTCCGCCGAGACGGGGGAGGGCATGGATGCCCTGGCCGCCGCCGTAACTGAGCGTTTCCTTGACGGTAGCCTGGATCTGCGGGAGGATGCCATTGTCACCGGGGCACGGCAGTATGCCGCCCTGATGCGGTCCGCCGAGGCCGCTGAGGCGGCGCTGACCGCCCTGCGGGACGGAATGCCGGAGGATCTGTGCTGTGTGGACCTTGAGCTGGCGCTGGGGGCGCTGGACGAGGTGGACGGCCGCGCGGTGAGCGAGGATATTGTGGGAGAAATTTTCTCCCGTTTCTGTGTGGGAAAGTGATCCCGCACGCTGAACATCTGTCACGAAAAGGAGAAGATTTCCATGAAACTGTCAAACATACTGATTTTGCTTGGCCTGCTTTGCCTTCTGCTGACAGGATGCGGTGGCACCGACAGCCCCGCAGAAAAGCCCGAGGAGACCACTGCTCCCGAACAGGAGATGCTGATTCTGGTGGGCGGGGCGGATGCCTACACCATTATCCGCGACGAGGATTTTGGCAAGCTGGGCACTGCCGCAACGGTGGAGCTGCATAAGCTGCTTAACAATGCCGTTGGGGTCGACACCGACTGGGTGCAGAAGGGAGCCGATCCCATCTTCGGCAGCTTTGAGATTCTGTTGGGGCCCACGAACCGCCCCGAATCTGCTGAGACGCTGGGGGTAAATGATTACCGCATCGCCGTGGAGGGCAAGAAGCTGGTCATCAACGGCGGCAGCGAGACGGCTGTGGCCAATGCGGTGTACTATCTGAAGAAAAATGAAGTGTTTACCCGCACCGATGGGGGGCAGATTACCATTCCTGCGGATTATGCCTATCATTTTGACGGCGGGGATACCCGGGAGGAATACATCGAAAATCCCGATCTCTTTCTCTGCAGCTGGGTGCTGGAATTTGATGTGCCCGAGTGGATGACCGACTACGAGGAAAAGAAGGCGGCCATGGCCGATCCCGACGGACGGCTGTTGTCCTCCATTCATCGTGGGGATTTTCAGAATTATCCCGAAAATTCCATTGAGGGCATCATCAGTGCTATTCGCATGGGCGCCGACAGCGTCGAGCTGGATATCTACCGCTCCCGGGACGGGGTGCTTGTGCTGATGCACGATGCGACTCTGGACCGCACCACGGATTTTGCCCAAAAGGCGGGCAAAAACGGCCTGCCCACCTCGAATCAGATCTGTGATTGGAGTTTTGCGGAACTTCGCCAGCTCCGCCTTCGGATGAACAATAAGCAGCCTACTGATTATGTAATTCCCACCTTTGAGGAGGCTCTGCGGGTCTGCTGCGGCCGCACCACCATTCGCCTGGATCGGTTCGGCGAATGGAATTGGGACGGGGAGATCTACCCCCTGGTCCGCAAGTACGGGGCGTATGATACCTGCATCATCAACTATCACTTCAAGTTGGATGAGCAGCTGGCGATTGTGGCACAGATTCAGAAGGACAGCGGCGGCGTAACGCCGCCGGTGTATTACCGGATCTATTCGGATGAGGCCAAGAGCTGGGCTGCGCAGCTGAAATCGATTGAGCGTCAGGGGCTGTCACCTATGCTGCGCTGGCAGGATTTCAATGCTGAGACGGCGGAGGATGACATCACTGCGGTTTCCGCACAGCTGAAGGCAGCGGTGCAGGGCAAATACCGCATTTATGTGGACGGGCACAAGATGAACGGCGGGGCGGAAACCCCCGAATATTGGACCTATCTCCACCAAAACGGCGTGAATTTTGTTCTGACCGATGACGGAATGGCCATCCAAAAATTCATTGCCGAGAATTTTGAACCAACGCCTTATTCATGATTTGTACGGGTCTGCCTTAATGGGCGGACCCGACATTTTTGGAAAAAATGAAAAATTTTTTCGCAAAACTTGCAAAATGCCGTATTTTCTGCTATACTATATACGATTTGTTTTTATGGGAGGCTGTAGTATATGCAATACATTTCTGACGGTGTTTTTTGGCTTGACGGGAAGCTGGTTCCCGCCGCAGGCTGTGATCTCGACCGCGCGGCAGGTGCAAAGGGCACCATTGCGCATGGGATTCTGATGGCCCACAATACCAGCGGTAATGAAAAGAAATTGAAAATCAAGTTCGATGCCATGGCATCCCATGACATCACTTATGTCGGGATTATCCAGTCGGCCCGTGCCAGCGGCCTGACCCAGTTCCCCATGCCCTATGTGCTGACCAACTGCCACAACAGTCTGTGCGCGGTGGGGGGCACCATCAATGAGGATGACCATGTGTTTGGCCTTTCTGCCGCCAAGAAGTACGGCGGTATCTACGTGCCTGCGCACCAGTCGGTCATCCACGCCTTCATGCGGGAGACCCAGAGTGGATGCGGCAGAATGATCCTGGGCTCGGACAGCCATACCCGCTACGGTGCCCTGGGCACCATGGCCATCGGTGAGGGCGGTCCTGAGCTGTGCAAGCAGCTGCTGAACCGCACCTACGATATCGACTATCCCGAGGTGGTGGCCATCCATCTTACCGGCGCCCCCCGCCCGGGTGTCGGCCCCCAGGATGTGGCCATTGCCATCATTGGAGCTGTGTTCGGAAAGGGATTGGTGAAGAATAAGGTACTGGAGTTCATCGGCGACGGTATCGCCAACCTGCCCATTGACTACCGCTGCGGCATTGACGTCATGACCACCGAGACCACTTGCCTCTCCTCCATTTGGGTGACCGACGGTGTGGTGGAAAATTACTTCAAGACCCACAAGCGCCCCGAGGCTTACGCGCCTCTTGCCCCCAAGAACGGCGCATATTACGACGCCGCCCTGGAGATCGATCTCTCGAAGATCGAGTGCATGATCGCCCTCCCTTTCCATCCCAGCAATGCCTATACCGTGAAGGAGGTCTGCGCCAACGCCGGGGATATCCTGCGTTCGGTGGAAAAGGCGGCGGCAGAGCAGCTTGAGCTGACCGCGCCCTTCACCCTCACCGATAAGATCACCCCTGCCGGTATCCGCGTGGATCAGGGTGTCATCGCGGGCTGCGCCGGCGGTACCTTTGACAACCTCTGCGCCGCTGCCAAGATTCTGGCCGGCGGCACCATCGGCGATGGGGCATTTGCTCTCTCGGCCTACCCCGCCAGCCAGCCCGTGTACATGGAGCTGATCAAAAACGGCGCGGCAGCTGATCTCATGGGCGCTGGTGTCACCCTGCGCACCGCCTTCTGCGGTCCCTGCTTCGGCGCAGGTGATGTCCCCGCCAACGGCGGCCTGTCCATCCGTCACTCCACCCGCAACTTCCCCAACCGTGAGGGCTCCAAGCCGAACGGCGGGCAGATTGCCTCGGTAGCACTGATGGATGCCCGCTCCATCGCCGCCACTGCCCGCAACGGCGGTATCCTCACCCCCGCCACCGACATCGACTTTGACGACACGCCCCGCGCCTACACCTACGATGACAGCGCATATGCATCCCGCGTCTACAACGGCTGGGGTAAGGCCGACCCGACCGCTGAGCTGAAGTTCGGTCCCAACATCGCCGACTGGCCCAAGATGTCGGCCCTCACCGATGATCTGCTTCTGCAGGTGGCATCGGTGATCACCGATCCTGTCACCACCACCGACGAGCTGATCCCCTCGGGTGAGACCTCGTCCTACCGTTCCAACCCCGAAAAGCTCTCCTCCTTTGCCCTGTCCCGCAAGGATCCCGGCTACGTGGATCGTGCCAAGGCCATCCGCACCCTGGAAACTGCACGCAGAGAGGGGAAGGGAACGCCCGCGCTGGCTGACCTCTTCGCGAAGCTGGCCGCCTGCGGCGGCGATCCCGCTTCTGCCGGCATTGGTACCATCGTCTGCGCACGCCGCCCCGGTGACGGCTCTGCCCGCGAGCAGGCCGCATCCTGTCAGAAGGTGCTGGGGGGCTGGGCAAATCTCGCCACCGAGTATGCCACCAAGCGTTACCGCTCCAACCTTATCAACTGGGGTATGCTGCCTCTGACCTGTACCGAGGATATTGCAGATTTTGCCCTGGGCGACTGGCTCTACCTGCCCGCTATCCGTCGTGCAGTGGAGGAGAAGTGGGATGTGATCGAGGGCTTTGTGGTGTCGGGAGATGCCATTCGTCCCATTAAGCTGACCGTGGGCAGCCTCACCGACGATGAGCGCGCGATCCTGCTGGACGGCTGTCTGATCAACCATTGCAAAGTGTAAACTTTTTCCCTCAGGGGGATACCGTGCAGCCCGCACGGTGTCCCCCTTGACTTTTTCCCCATTCTTGGGTATAATAAGGAGGATAAAGTACTTTGCGCAAGGAGGGGGATGCTTTGTCCTTTACCCGCACCATCCTCAAATCGAAAATTGTGGAATCCCTGACCTCGGTTCTTCCCGTCACGGGTATCGTTCTGCTGCTTTGCTTCACCATTGCACCCATTCCCACCGATGCCATGCTGGCCTTTTTGTTCGGTGCGGTGCTGCTGGTGGTTGGCATGGGGCTCTTCACCCTGGGGGCTGATACCGCCATGACGCCCATCGGTGAATATGTGGGTACGGGGATGACCCGCTCCCGCAAGCTGTGGTTTATCGTGGGAGTTGCCTTCTTCGTGGGCATTATGATCACCGTCTCGGAGCCCGATTTGCAGGTGCTGGCCGAACAGGTGCTCAATGTGCCCAATATGACCCTGATCCTTGCGGTGGGGATTGGCGTTGGTCTCTTCCTGGTCATTGCCATGCTTCGCATTTTCTTCAAGATCAAGCTCTCCTACCTGCTGGTGGGCTTCTATCTGCTGGTGTTCGGCATTGCGGCCTTTGTGCCTGCCGATTTTCTTGCTGTTTCCTTTGACGCGGGAGGCGTCACCACCGGCCCTATGACGGTGCCCTTCATCATGGCGCTGGGTGTCGGTGTCGCCGCCATTCGTTCGGACAGACAGGCCGAAGACGACAGCTTTGGTCTGGTTGCCCTCTGCTCCGTCGGTCCCATTGCGGCGGTGCTGATCCTGGGGATGATCTACCGCCCTGAGGAGGGTGCCTACAGCCCCGTGGAGGCCATTGTGGCCGGGGATTCCCGGGCGCTTATTCGTCTTTTTGCCGAGGCACTGCCCCACTACCTGTGGGAGGTTTTTGTTTCCCTTGCCCCCATTGTGGTCTTCTTCCTGGTTTATCAATTCTTTGCCGGAAAATTGCCCCGCAAGCAGCTCTATAAGCTGGGCATCGGTGTGATCTATACATACCTGGGCCTGGCCCTCTTCCTGACCGGAGTCAATGTGGGCTTCATGCCCGCCGGTCATTACCTGGGTAAGCTGCTGGGGGAGATGGATTATAAATTTATCATCATTCCCATCGGCATGGTGATCGGTTACTTCATCGTCAAAGCCGAGCCTGCGGTGCACGTGCTCACCGAGCAGGTCAACAATATCACGGCGGGGAGCATTCCCCCCAATCTGCTGATGCAGACCCTGTCCATCGGCGTGGCCATTTCGGTGGGGCTTGCCCTGACCCGTGTGTTGACCGGGATCTCCATTATGTGGTATCTCATCCCCGGGTACGCCATTGCCCTCATTCTCAGCTTCTTCGTTCCCCCCATTTTTACCGCCATTGCCTTTGACTCGGGCGGTGTAGCGTCGGGTCCCATGACCGCCACCTTCCTCCTGCCCTTTGCCATGGGTGCCTGCGAGGCGGTGGGGGGCAACATCATCACCGATGCCTTCGGCGTGGTGGCCATGGTTGCCATGACCCCGCTGATCGCCATTCAGATGCTGGGTCTGTTGTGGCGCATCAGATCTGCCCGCAAGCCTGAACCCGTTCCTGCTCCCGTTCCCGATACGGCAGAGGACGACATCATTGATTTTTAACCCCTGCGAAAGGAGTGTGAATATGCAGAATATCCGATTTTTCCTTACCGTGACCCGGCGTGACGATACCGAGCGGTATACCGAGTTCTTCAGTCAGCACGGCGTGACGGTGATGTATACGCTGCCCTGTAACGGGACAGCCACAGCCAAAACGCTGGACCTCTTCGGCCTGGAACAGACCGAGAAGAGCTTGATCTGTGCGGTGGTGACCGACGAGAAGGCCGCCGCCCTGACCCGCGCTCTGGTGGAGGAGATGTACATCGACCTTCCCGACCAGGGAATTGCCATTGGCCTTCCGCTCTCGAGTTTGGGCGGACGGAGCGCATTCGCGCACTTTTTCCCGGGTGAAGAGCCCGAGGGCCATCGAAACGAGGAAAAGAAAATGATCGAATCGAATTTTGAACTGATCATCGCCATTGCCGAGAGAGGACAGAACGATCTTGTCATGGACGCCGCCCGTGAGGGCGGTGCCCGGGGCGGCACCGTGCTCCGGGCCAAGGGAACGGCAGGTGCGGGGACCCAGACCTTCTTCGGCGTTTCCATTGCCGAGGAGAAGGAGCTGGTGCTCATCGTCTCGGATACCGAGTCCAAGCGGGACATCATGCGCGCCATCATGCAGAAGGCGGGGGCCGACACCCCCGCCCGGGCGGTGGTCTTCTCCCTGCCCGTCACCGAGGCCTGCGGCTTCCGTTACGGGAAGTAAGCCGAGAAAAACGACAAAATCAAAAAGAAGCGGTATCGCGCCGAGGGCGCGATACCGCTTCTTTTGAATGTATTTAGTTCTTGAGACTGTGAATGGGTGCCGGTACGCGGCCGCCGCGGTGGATGAAGCGGGCGGGGGATGCGGTGCGGACGGGCATGATGGGGGCAGACCCCAGCAGGCCGCCGAAGGAAACCTCGTCGCCCACCCCAAGTCCGTAAGCGGGGATCACGCGAACGGCGGTGGTCTTGGTGTTGGCCACGCCGATGGAGATCTCGTCGGCGATGATGCCGCAGATGACTTCCTCGCTGGTGTCGCCGGGGACGGCGATCATGTCAAGGCCCACCGAACAGACGGCGGTCATGGCTTCCAGCTTTTCGATGGACAGGTCGCCGGAACGGACGGCGGCGATCATGCCCTCGTCCTCCGACACGGGGATGAAGGCACCCGACAGGCCGCCCACGTGGGAGGATGCCATCACGCCGCCCTTCTTGACGGCATCGTTGAGCATGGCAAGGCAGGCGGTGGTACCGTGGGCACCGGTGACCTCCAGGCCCATCTCCTCCAGGATGCGGGCCACCGAGTCGCCGATGGCGGGGGTGGGTGCCAGGGAGAGGTCGATGATGCCGAAGGGAGCGCCCAGCCGTGCGGCGGCCTCGCTGGCCACCAACTGGCCCACACGGGTGATCTTAAAGGCAGTCTTTTTGATGACGTCGGCCAGCTGAGACAGGTCACAGTCCCCGGCACGGCGAATGGCTGAAGCCACAACGCCGGGGCCGGATACGCCCACGTTGATGACGGTCTCGGGCTCGCCCACGCCGTGGAAGGCACCCGCCATGAAGGGGTTGTCCTCAGGAACGTTGGCGAAGACCACCAGCTTGGCACAGCCGATGGAGTTGTTGTCCCGGGTGAGGTAGGCCGCCTGCTTGATGGCGGAGCCCATGCGGCGGATGGCATCCATGTTGATGCCGGCCTTGGTGGTGGCTACATTCACCGAGGAGCAGACGCACTGGGTTTCGGCCAGGGCCTGGGGAATGGCATCGATCAGCGCTGAGGAGGCGTGGGTCATACCCTTGTGCACCAGGGCGGAGAAGCCGCCGATGAAGTTGATGCCCAGGGTGTCGGCTGCACGCTGGAGGGTGTGGGCCAGACGGAGGAAGCCGTCGGCATCCAGGCAGCCGCCGATGAGGGAAACGGGGGTAATGGAAACGCGCTTGTTGACAATCGGAATGCCGTACTGCTTCTCAATGTCACAGCCGGTTTCCACCAGCTTCTCGGCAGTGTGCGTGATCTTATCGTAGATCCGGTCGCAGAGCCGTGCGGGATCGTCGCTGACGCAGTCGTACAGCGAGATGCCCATGGTGATGGTACGGATATCAAGATTTTCCTCGCGGATCATGTTGATCGTCTCAAGGATATCTGCGGTGTTGAGCATGATGATAGACCCTTTCTTCGGAATTGTCCGCTCAGATGCGGTGCATGGTGTTGAAAATATCCTCGTGCATGGTGTGGATTTCCAGGCCGATCTCACGTCCGAGCGCGGCAAGCTTGTCCACAAAGTCCGAGAAGGGGATGGTGAGTTCGTCGATGTCGGCCAGCATGATCATGGCGAAATATTCCCGCATAACGCTCTGGGAAATATCGAGGATGTTTGCGCCGTAGTTGGAGCACTCGGTGCTGACGCGGGCAATGATGCCGATGTTGTCGCGGCCGGTAACGGTAATGACAGCTTTCATGAATTCTGTTCTCGCTTTCCTTGGAAATATCGGATAGGATTTATACTCTATTATACCGCAAAGATGGCGGAAATGCAAGAGGGAGAGCAGGATTCTGCTCTCCCTTTTTGCGATCAATAGCGGTTGTCGAAGACGCGGGTGGATTTTTTCTCGCTGCGGGGCAGGTCGCCGATGTTGACCGGCTTGATGACGGCCTGAATGCCGATCTTAGCCTTGAAGCGCTCGCCGATGACGGCCTCCATAGCGTGCTTGTTGGCCCCTGGATCCACCTCTACAAAGAGGGTACAGATATCCTTGCCCATGAGGTGATCGATCATGAACTGATACTCGCTGGAAGCACCGGGGAGGGTGGAGAGCAGCTCGTCGATCTGGCTGGGGAAGATGTTGACGCCCTTGACCTTGACCATGTCGTCGGTGCGGCCAAGGATGGTGTCGATGCGGGGATGGGGATCGCCGCAGGGGCACTCACCGGGGATGATGCGGGTCAGGTCGTGGGTGCGGTAACGAATGAGGGGAGCGCCCTGCTTGCGCAGGGTGGTGATCACCAGCTCGCCCATCTCGCCATCGGGCACAGGTTCGCCGGTTTTGGGATCGATGATCTCAAAGTAAATGAAGTCGTCCCACAGATGCATTCCGCAGGCGTGAGAGCAGCTCATGCCGATGCCGGGGCCGTAGACCTCGGTGAGGCCGTAGATGTCGTAGAGCTCAACCCCCAGCTCGTCGGCGATGCGCTGACGCATCTTTGCGCCCCAGCGCTCCGAGCCGATGATGCCCTTCTTGAGGCTGATCTTGTCTCCGATGCCCCGCTTGGCGATCTCTTCAGCCAGCAGGAGAGCATAGGAGGAGGTGGCGCAGAGGACGGTGGAGTACAGGTCCTGCATCATCTGCAGCTGCTTGTCGGTGTTGCCGGGGCCCATGGGAATAACCATGGCGCCCAGCCGCTCAGCACCGGCCTGGAAGCCGATACCAGCGGTCCACAGGCCGTAGCCGGGGGTGATGTGCACCCGGTCGAGAGGCGTCAGCCCGGCCATGCGGTAGCAGCGCTCGAACATCTCTGCCCAGTCAGCCACATCCTGGCGGGTGTAGGGAATAATCACAGGGGTACCGGTGGTGCCGGAGGAGGAGTGGATGCGGACCACTTCTTCATCGGGCACAGCCTGCAGACCCAGGGGATATGCCTCCCGCAGGTCGCCCTTCCAGGTGAAGGGAAGCTTCTCAAAGTCTTCCTGGCTCTGGATCGATTCCACGTCGATGCCGGCCAGCTTGCGGGCATAGAAGCCGTCCTGAGAGGTCAGGCGGCGAAGCTGTTCTTTGATGAGGGTAAACTGGGTATCGTTCATTTTCATGGTACTTACCTCCCACAGATGTAGTCGATTGCGCCGAGATTGAGCGCGTGGAATTTTTCGGGGAGCCGTTCACAGACGGCGGCACGGAGCTGGTCGGGGGTGATCCCCAGGGCGTCGCTCTTGGCCGCGGCGGCAAGGAGGGCAATGTTGAGGACCCGGGGGGATCCGCAGGCGGCGAGGATCTCCTCGGTGTCGAGGACGATCAGATTTTTCACCTGTGCGGATAGATAGGCCAGCATTTCCTCGCCGTCATAGCTGCTGCCCGAGAGGGAAGCGGTGACGGGGGAGATGGGGGCGCGGCTGACTACCGCGGTTCCGCCCCGGCGGAGGTAGGGCAGACAGCGCACCGCCTCGGCAGGCTCGAAGCCCAAGAGCAGATCGGCCGAACCCCGGGGGATCAGCGGCGAGTTGATCTCGCGGCCCACCCGGACATGGCTGACCACGCAGCCGCCTCGCTGTGCCATGCCGATGGTTTCGCTGGTACGGACGTCGAGACCCTGCTTCATGGCGGCGTAAGCGATGAGCTTGGAAGCGAGGACAGTGCCCTGGCCGCCCACACCGCAGAGAAGAATGCTTCTGTTCTGTTCCATATCAGCGCACCTCCTCTTTCACGATGGCTCCGGTGGGGCAGTACTGGGCACAGAGGGAGCAGCCGAAGCAAAGGGCGGGATCGATGTGCACCGTCTTTCCCTGCCGCACGGTGGCAGGACAGCCCAGCTCTCGCACGCACTTCCCGCAGCCGATGCAGGCATCGGTGACGGTGTAGACGGAGGTTGCCTTGGTCACGGCAATGCAGGGGGAGCGGAAGATGATCGCCCGAACTCCGCGCTCCTCCGCGGCGGCCTTCACCGCATCCACAGCGGCGGTCTGATCCAGGGGATCCACAATGCGCAGGGAGGAGACCCCCAGGGCCTCCAGTACCCGCTCAATGGAGAGCTTGGCCGTCAGCTCGCCCATCATGGTGCGGCCGGTGCCGGGGTGGGGCTGATGCCCCGTCATGGCGGTGGTGGAGTTATCCAGCACCGCCAGTACAATATCGGTGCCGTTGTAAACGGCGTTGGCCACCCCGGTCATACCCGAGGCAAAGAAGGTGGAGTCACCGATGAAGGAGAAGCAAACCGCATCCTCCTCCACCCGGCGAAGACCCTGTGCGATGGTCACGTCAGCACCCATGCACAGACAGGTGTCCACCATGTCCAGGGGGGCGGCGTTGCCCAGGGTGTAGCACCCGATATCGCCGCAGAAGTAGGATTTTTTCTTGAGCTCCTTCATGGCACGCTTCACGGCGTAGAAGGAAGCGCGATGGGGACAGCCGGCGCAGAGCACGGGGGGACGGACGGGGAGAGCAGGGGGCTCGGCACGCTTTTCTTCCTGGGGAAGCGCCAGGCCAAGGAAAGCGGCAATGGCGGCGCGGAGCTGCTCCACGCTGTTCTCACCCGCCTGAGGCATGGTGCCGTCCAGCTTACCCCGGACGTTGACGGGGAGATGTGTCCGCCCACAGCAGAGCAGAAGTGCCCGCTCAATCACAGGGTCAAGCTCCTCGGCCACCAGAATCTCGTCCTTGTCCCGCAGGAAATCGACGGTCAGCTGTTCGGGGAAGGGATAGGGGGTGGCGATGCGGAGCAGGGGGATGTTCTCAGCCCCCAACTGTGCCAGCGCTTCTTTGACATAGGCATAGCTGATGCCCCCGCAGGCAATGGCCCGGCGGCCGCCGGTGGTATTTTCGGCGGTGTTGAGGGGATAGGCAGAGAACTGCGCATCCAGCTCTCGCTCGCGGCCCGCCAGCTTGATGTGGTTGAGATAGGATGCCCGGGGGAAGATCACCCAGCGGGCGGGATCGCGGACAAAACCCTCGGGGGTATTGCGCAGGGGCTTGTGGGTGCGCTCCACCGGGGCACAGCCGTGGCAGACCCGGGTGGTGGGACGGAAGAGTACGGGGGTACCGTACTGCTCCGAGAGGGCGAAGGCATCTCCGATCATGCGGTAGGCCTCCTCGGGAGAGGAGGGATCGAAGACGGGAAGGTGAGCGAAGGCCGCAAAGGTGCGGGTGTCCTGCTCGGTTTGGGAGGAGATGGGGCCGGGGTCATCGGCCGAAACAATCACCATGCCCCCCTTGACCCCCACATAGGCCAGGCTCATGAGGGGATCGGAGGCCACGTTGAGGCCAACCTGCTTCATGGTAACCAGGGTGCGCGCCCCTGCATAGGATGCACCAGCCGCCACCTCAAGGGCGGCCTTCTCGTTCACCGACCACTCCACATACACGTCGGGATTTTCCTTTTCCCTGCGGCGGGCTACTGTCTCCAAAATCTCGCTGGAAGGGGTGCCGGGATAGCCCGTCACCACATTGACCCCCGCGTCGAGAGCCCCCAAGGCAATGGCCTCATTGCCCATCAGAAATTCGGTTGGCATCAGTATACACTTCCTTTTCGGGCACAAAACAAAATGCCCCCGTCCATCATAGGACAGGAGCTCTCCTGCGGTGCCACCTAAATTTATTCTTGCGAATACCACTCACAGCACACATTCATGTGCTTCCCCGGGTAACGGCGGGGGGCCGTCGCACCTACGCGCCGCTCCGCGGCATCGGCTTGCCCTCGTGAGCCCATTCGCCACTCCTGCAGCACCGCTTCGCACCAACCAGCGGCTCTCTGTGCCTGCGGCAGAGAGGGTACTCTTCTCACTCAATGGTTTGAAATATAAAATAATGATAGCATATTCGACGGAATTTGTCAAGAGAAATTACGATTCGGTGACGCTTTTTCCGCAGATGTGCTCGGGGGTAAGGCAGAGCAGCAGGGTGTTGGCTGCGTACTGCTCGATCTCCCGCTGAATGTACGCCTCGTCGTGGGTGAATTTGCGGCTGAGGGCGGCGGAGATGGGGATGATCTTCGCCATGTCATCGATGACGGTGATCCTGCCGAAGACGATCACGCTCTTGACGTGCAGGGCCCACTCGCCCTCCTCGCGGCTCCCGTGGTCATAGACACAGTAGGACACCTTGTCATGCCCGCGGATTGCGTCCAGCCGATGACCCACCTTCCCGCAGTGGAAATAGATCAAACCGTCCTCCGCACAGTAATAGTGGTTCATGGGCATCCCGTAGGGATAGCCGTCATCCCCCAGGACCGACAGCACACCCCTGGTCTCGCGGATGAGCAGATCGATGCAGTCCTCTTCGGTGAGCTGTTGTTTTTTGCGGAGCAGATCGCGGAACATGGGTTTACCTCCCGGTTTGGTTATTCCCCCCAATACTTGCGGTCCAGGGAGCTTATATAATACTAGAAAGCTCTTCAAACGTATTTACCACAATGCCATCATATTCCTCGCCGTCCCGATTGAACAGAATGGGGGTTATGCCGAGTTCTTCAGCAACAAGCAAATTTTTGACGCTGTTGTCCACAAAATAACATTCTGCGCCTGTTTTGTGAATCGTTTTCAGCGCGATTTCATAGATCTTTTTATCGGGTTTGCGGCATTTTACGTCTCCGCTGACAATTTTCTGCTTGAAATATTTGTCCAGCTGATGATATTCCGTAATGTGGACGCTCCATTCGGAAACATCGTTTGACAGAAGCACAAAGTCAAACTGTCTGTGCAATTTTTCGGCAAAGGGAATAAAGCCTTCGTCTAAGGTGAGATGGTTTTCGAGGTAATCTCTCATGTGGAATTGGGGATCATCGTATCCCAGCATGGAGAGAAAAGTGTCCGATGTCATTTCCCCTCGACCGGCTTTGGAGAACAAACGCTCCTCCTTGAACTGCTTGATCAGTCTGGGGTATTCTTTTTCGGGAAAGTGGCTGTAGGTATAGGGGAGAAAGTTTCCTTTGCTCTCCTTTAGAATGACACCGTACATATCCAGCAATAAAACGGTTTTCTTCATGTTCAGAGGCCCTTTTCTTCTGCGTAAAATCTGTCTGAATACCAGCGCATGGGATTTTCGCTGATGTACTTGAATATTTCATTATAGTCATCACGGTTCCGGATAATGTGGTCATGGAACGATCTCGGCCATATTTGCTGATCAAACGGCGGCAGTATTCCTTTTTTCACCGCTTTGGTGTATTCAATGGTGGAATATCTTTTGAATGTTTGTACAATTTCAGAGATTGTAGGGGCGGATTCCATATCCGCCCGTGCTATGGTAATGATAGCGTGAACATGGTTCGGCATCACAACAAATATGGGAGAATCAACCCGATCATATTGTTCTATGGTTTCGATAAATGTTGTTTGGATGATGCGGGCGGATATGGAATCCGCCCCTACAGGGGAAAACAACAGTTTTCTGTCTTTGGTGCAGATTGTAATGAAATATGCGCCGACTCTGCTGTAATCATAATTCTGTAAGCGCAGGCGCTTTCTGTGCGGCAACTTATTTTCCATGTTTGTTTTCTACGAGAAGGCACAGGTGCTGCGTCCATTATTCTCCCCAATACTTGCGATCCAAGGAGCGGAGCTGGATGGCTTCGGCGATGTGGTCGGCGCGGATGACCTCGCTTCGGTCCAGGTCGGCGACGGTGCGGGCGACTCGCACCAGGCGATCATAGCCGCGGGCCGAGAGCCCCAGCTTGGTGTAGGCACTGCGGAGGATGGCCTTGCCGGCATCGTCCGGGGTACAGTATTTAAAGAGAAGCGGTGCGCTGAGCCGGGCGTTGGAGAGCACGCCGTCCTCGGCCATGCGCTCTCTGGCAAAGGCACGGGCGCCGTTCACCCGTTCTCTGATCACCGCCGAGGTCTCGGCAGAGGGAGCGGCGGAGAGATCGTCAAAAGAGGGGGCGGGCATTTCGATCTGAATGTCGATGCGGTCAAGCAGGGGCCCGCTGATGCGGGAGATATACTTGCGGATATCTTCCTTTTTGCAGGTGCACTTGCGGGTGGGATGACCGAAATAGCCGCAGCGGCAGGGGTTCATGGCGCAGACCAGCATAAAGGATGCGGGGTAATAGACCCGTCCCGCCGTGCGGGTGATGGTGACGCCACCGTCCTCCAGGGGCTGACGAAGGGAATCGGCCACCTGACGGTTGAACTCGGGGAGCTCATCCAAGAAAAGCACGCCATTGTGTGCCAGGGAAATCTCTCCCGGCATGGGATTGGTGCCGCCGCCCACCAGGGAAGGGGCAGACATGGTGTGATGGGGCGAGCGGAAGGGGCGCGCGGTGAGCAGGGAAACCCCATCGGGCAGAATCCCCGCGATGGAATGCAGCTTGGTGGACTCCACCGCCTCTTCGAATGTGAAGGCGGGAAGGATGGAGGGAAGGCGCTTGGCCAGCATGGATTTTCCGGTGCCGGGAGGGCCGATGAGAAGGATGTTGTGTCCCCCCGCGGCGGCGATCTCCATGGCCCGCTTGGCCATGACCTGGCCCTTCACATCGGCGAAATCCAGGGGATGGGAGGCGGCCGCCGCCAAAAAGGCCTCGCGGTCAGCGCGGGCAGGGGTAATCTGCGCCTTGCCGCAGAAGTGAGAGAGCAGCTGGGGCACATTGCGGACACCGTAAACGGTGATTCCCTCCACAGCGGCGGCCTCGGCGGCATTGGCCTCGGGGACGAAAACCTCAGTTTTACCTGCGGCACGGGCCGCCAGGCACATACACAGCACGCCCCGTACCGGGCGCACCTCCCCCGAGAGGGAGAGCTCGCCGATCAGGCAGGCACGGTCGATGGGATATTCGGCAGGAAAGGCACCCGCACAGCGGAGTACCGCCGTCATGATGGCCAGGTCAAAGCCGGCACCTTCCTTGCGGCGGTCGGCGGGGGCGAGATTGAGGGTGAGGGAGAGGTCGGGGAAGGGAATCCCGCTGTTTTCAATGGCAGCACGCACCCGTTCCTTGGCTTCCCGCACCGCGGCATCGGGCAGGCCCACCAACTCAAACTGGGGAATGCGCTCCGCGGAGCTGCACTCCACCGTCACAAGAAAGCCGTCGACGCCAAAGAGACCTGCGGCATAAATGACAGACAGCATGGTGAACCCTCCCGTAAGATGAAAGTTGATCCGACTTATTCGATGGAATCGATGTCGTAGGGCGTGCGCTGGTAAACGAAATAGTTGAGCCAGTTGGAGAAAAGCAGATGAGCGTGACCCCGCCATACGTTGCGGGGTGTTTTGGAGGTGTCGTTTCCGGGGAAGTAGTTGTAGGGAATGTCGATGTCAAGTCCCCGCAGGGTATCCCGGAAATACTCCCGGGAGAGGGTGTCGTAGTCGTACTCGGCGTGGCCCGTGATGTAGAACTGACGGGCATTTCTGTCGGCCACAATGTAGACCCCCGCACGGTCGGAGCGGGCGAGAATGTCCAGCTGGGGGCAGTCCTCGATGTCCTGCTCATAGACGGTGGTGTGACGGGAATGGGGGGCGAGGAAGGTCTCGTCAAAGCCGCGAAGCAGGGGATGACGGGGGAGAATCACTTCATGCTCGAAGATGCCGAACATTTTCTTGGGCAGGGCGTACTTCTGAATGCCGTAGTGGTGGTAGAGTCCCGCCTGGGCGGCCCAGCAGATGTGCAGGGTGGAGTAAACATGGGTGCGGGACCAGTCAAGGATGGCACAGAGCTCATCCCAGTAGGCCACATCGGAAAACTCCAGATTTTCCACCGGAGCGCCGGTGATGATCAGACCGTCGAACTTTTTGTCCTTGACGGCGGAAAAACTCTGATAAAAGCTCTCCATATGTTCCTCGGAGATGTGGGTGGCACGGTAGGTTTCGGTGCCGAGGAGGGTCAGCTCGATCTGCAGAGGGGTGTTGGACAGCAGACGAATGAGCTGTGTTTCGGTGACGATTTTGGTGGGCATCAGATTGAGGATGGCGATGCGCAGGGGACGGATATCCTGGGTCTGTGCGCGGGACTCGTCCATGACAAAAATATGCTCGCTTTCCAGCGTCTGTGCGGCGGGCAAACCGCCCGGAATTTTAATGGGCATAGATTGAATGCTCCTTTGAATGACAAGATACGTTTCTCTTCATTATATCAAACTGCGGGGGGAATGTCTATAGTTTTTTCGATTTTTCTTTGCTATTTCGGCAAAAAACACCCTCTTCTCAGTTCAGAAGAGGGTGATGGGGGACGGCTCGGTTTTGGGGGACTCGGCAAGATTGATTACCCGCAGCCCCTGACGATTGGCGTGGGCTACCGTAAAGGCAGTTCCGCCTCCCGCGTGGGTTTGGTAGCACACACATACCGTACTGCCTGCCAGCAGCTGCAGGTTGCGCCGATGCATACAGCCCTCGGTGTATTGCTCCTGCAGAAACACCACCCGGTCGGCCTCGGCCATAATGCGGCGGTAGGCCACCGCTTCCTCGGTGGGCCATCCCCGGGTTTGGCCATGGCAGGGCAGGATCAGGTCAAGACGAACAAAGTCAAAGCGGCGGCGCATTTCCAATACCCGCTCGGCGGCCAGCCGGTCAAAGCCCATGGCCCCTCCGGCGCGGAAACGGTAGATTCCCTCGTCGATGAGGCGGTACAGGCATTCATCCAGCCTCTCGGTGAGGCAGGCAAGCTCCTCGGCGGGAATGCGGCGGTGCCCGGTAAAGCAGCAGCTCTCCACAGCTTACCCCCGATCCGCCCGCAGATCGGCCAGGCGGCGGATGGCCGCAGCGGCACGGGCGCAGAATTGCTCAAGGGTGAGGTCGGCGTAATGGGGAGAGTCCCCCGCCACCTCCAGGGTGAGTGTTCCGTCGAAGCCCACCCTGTCCAGCATATCGGCCACATAGCGGTAGTCGATGTTGCCGTCAAAGGGGATCAGATGGGCATCGGGGGTCTGCCGGTCGGGAAGGCAGAAGTTGTCATGGATGTGGGTATACACCAGTTTATTGCCAAACAGAGGCATATGCGCCCGGCCGGGGGTGAAGCAGTGCTCATGGCCGCAGTCCCAGCAGAAGCCCACATAGGGAGAGTCGGCGTATTCCTCAAACACATAGGCCAGGTTGGCCAGCTTGCGCTGATTTTCAAAGGCGAGCATAACGCGGCATTTTTCCGCAGTTTCCACCAGCCGTTCCAAACGGCGGCGGCCACAGTCGGTGATGGGGGGCGCCTTTTCCCCTGAACTGAGGTGGATCACCGTCATAGGGACCCCCAGCTCCCCGCAGCTTTCGGTGCAGGCAATCAGTCGGCCGATGATATCCTCCCCGGCCTCGCCTTCCCGCCAAAGATGGTTGATCCCATCCCAGGGCGCATGGATGCAGGCGTAATCCAGGCCGTGGCGGGCAAAATGTTCCGCCAACTCCCGTACCCGTTCGGTACTTGGGTACAGAGAAAAGACCTCATCAAAGCCCGCGGCCTTGATGCAGGGGAGAAATTCCTCCTCGGGGCGGTTTTCGTAGATGTCGGCGTTGATGCCGAATCTGTATTGGCGCATGGGATGGCCTCCTTTGTTTTGGCGGGGCAATTATGCCTGCGGCCGGCGCAGGGACTCCAGGCGGCGCAGAGCCGCGGCGGCGCGAAGGTAATAATCCTCCGCCGTCATGTTGGCATAGGTTTCGTGACGGCTGGACACCTCCAGCATCAGGGTGCCCCGGTAGTTGTCACGGTCCAGCATATCGGCCACATACTGATAGTCCATGTTCCCGTCAAAGGGGAGGATATGGACATCGGGGGTCTGCCGGTCGGGCAGGCCGAAGTTGTCGTGAAGATGAGTGCAGACCAGCTTTTTCCCGAACAGGGGCATATAGGAACGGCCGGGGGTGAAGCAGCTCTCATGGCCGCAGTCCCAGCAGAAGGCCACGTTGGGATGATGGGGGTAGGTTTCAAAAATGTAGGCCAGATTGGAGAGCTTGCGCTGGTTCTCAAAGGCCAGCACGATGTTGTTCTTTTCCGCCGTTTCAATGAGAGTCTCCCAGCGGCCCCGTCCGCAGTCGGTCACAGGGGGCGGGTTCTCGCCCGAACTGAGATGTACCACCGCAATGGGCACACCGATGGCGGCGCAGGATTCCACACATTCGCAGAACCGGGCCAGCACGCGGGCTCCCTCCTCACCATCAAGCCAGATCTGGTTGATGTTGTCCCAGGGGGCGTGGATGCTCTCGTAGAAAATGCCGTTGGCGGCGAAGAGCTCGGCAAACCGCGAAACCTGGGCCAGGTCACGGTAGCCGGTGAAGGTGGCGTCAAAGCCTGCATTCCGCAGGTAGGGCATGGTTTCTTCAATGGTAATGCCTTTGTAGGCACCGGCACTGATGCCGATCTTGCATGCAGACATGGGGGTGTCTCCTTTTTGGGGATTATTTTTTCGGCGGGTCGCCGTGCAGATCACTGCGCAGGAATTTGATAGCCCGCTCCACCGCATCCCGGGAATTGCCCCAGGGCTCATTCTCGTAGCGGTAGTCGAACTTCTTGCAGAACCAGCTTACATCCGCCGAGAGGGTGTCCAGATATCCCTCCACCACCGCCGAAGCCTGGCGGACAAATTCCCCCTGCTTTTTCTTGGGCAGGCGGGTGCGGGCGTAATCCAGCAGACGGCGGTAGTGGGGCAGGCAGAAATAGGGCTGCTTCTGCAGCTTGGGTGCGAAGGCCTCATCCTGCTCCCAAAGCAGAACTGCCGTCTCAATCATGTGGGTGAAGTGGTAATTGATGCGGCCGCAGACATAGCAGTCTTCCTCCAGCTCAGCAATGCGCTTGAGTGGCTTTGCCCCCGCGCCCCCCAGCACGGCGCCCAGCCCCCCGGCGGCAATGTCGGACTTCAACTCGTTCAGATGGGACTCCAGCGTCAGGGCCATGCCCAGACGGTTTTTTCGCACAAACATCATATCGTAGTGGGTACGGCAGAAGCCCTGCTTGTTGGTTTTGATCCGCACATCGGGCTCCATCATGGAGGCCCCCAGGATCAGGTCCAGCTCGTTCTCCTCCAGCTTGCGCCACAGGGCGCAGAAGGGACAGCCATCGGCGGCATCAAAGGCTTCGTTAACCGGTATGGTATAGATCTGTTCCATGGACAGCTCCTTGTATCGTTTTTTTCATTATAGCACAGTTTGCCCCAAACTGCAAGTGTGTGCAGGAAAATCCCACCGATTCTTGACAAACCGAGGCCTTGGGCGTATAATAAACCTATCACAGTACGGAGGTGTACGGCTATGTTTATTGTGGATTCCCATTGCGACAGCATTCAGAAGGTGGATGCCGGGAAATTTGGTATCGTCAATCCCTACAATTATAGTACCCGGATGCAGCAGCTGCAGTTTGTGGCGCTGTTCTGCACCTGGCCGGAAAACTCGGTGGAGGATTGCTACCGCCGCGCGGTGCGCTTCCTGGGGCATTTTTCCCTGGCCATGGCCAACGAGAGCGACCGTGTCCTGCCCGTTAAAACCTACGCTGACATTGAGGCCGCCTTTGCCGCAGGCAAGCACGCCGCCCTGCTGACGCTGGAGGGGGGAACGGGACTCAAGGGCAGCCCCGAGATTCTTCGCCGCTTCTTCCACTGCGGCGCGCGGGTGTGCGGGCTGACCTGGCTGCACAATGACCTGGGGAAAAGCAATCGCCTGGAGGAGGGCGAGGAGGATACCGGTCTCACCGAGACCGGCCGCGCCATGGTGGAGGAGGGCAACCGCCTCGGGATGATTTTCGACGTGTCCCACCTCTCCGACCAAAGCTTCTGGGACCTGGCCGAACTTTCCGCCAAGCCCATTATCGCCACCCATTCCAACTTCCGCGCTCTCTGTGGTCACAGCCGCAACCTCACCGATGATATGGCCCGGGAAATCTTCCGCCAGGACGGTATGATCGGCCTCAACCTCTGCCCCTCCTTTGTTCACGACAAGCCCGAGATGCAGACGGTGGAGCAGCTCTTTGCCCACCTGGATCATTGCCTGGCCTTGGGCGGCGAGAATCACATCGGCTTCGGCTGTGACATCGACGGCATCGGGCACCACTATCCCGCCCCCCTGGACGAGAGTTGCTCGGTTCACGACCGCCTCATCGACTTCATGCTCACCCATAACTACAGCGAAACCCTGGTGGAAAAAGTCGCCGGCGGCAATTACCTGCGCTTCCTCAAAAAATATCTGCCTGCCTGAAAAAGAGAACGGATGCCGAAATGGCGTCCGTTCTCTTTTGTGGAAAGTTTTTGCGGGTTCCAAGGGGGCTTTTTTCAAAAAGCCCCCTTGGTGGGGTCCGGGGCAAAGCCCCGCCACTCACAGTAAGCTCTTCCGCAGCTCCTCCCCGGACTTGGCGGAAAGGTATGCGGGAGGAATGTCCAAAATCGTCTTGCATCCCGAGGCTCCGTCCGCGGCCATCCGATGGGCAGCGCGGGCACAAGCCACCAGCACCGAGGAAGTAAACTCGGGGTTGGAGTCCAGCTTCAGACGGTATTCGATCAGCGCATTGTGCTCCCCGTCAAAGCCGGTGCGGCCGCTGTGGATCACAAAGCCGCCGTGGGGAATGCCGCTGTGCTTCTCCTTCAGCTCTTCCAAACTGATGAAATGCACCGTGGTGTCATAATCGGCAAAATACGCCGGCATGGTCTTGATCTCGTGCTCAATGCGGGCAAGATCAGCGCCCTCCTTGGCCACTACAAAGCACTCGCGGGTGTGCTTTTCGCGGGTGGTGAGGGTGGGGCAGCTGCCGCTGCGCACCGCATCCATGGCCGCCTCCACGGGAATGGTGTACTGCCGCGCATCCACCACACCGTCAATGCGGCGAATGGCATCCGAATGCCCCTGGCTGACTCCCTTGCCCCAGAAGGTGTAGCCGGCACCGTCGGGGAGAATGGCCTGGGCCATCACCCGGTTGAGGGAGAACATCCCGGGGTCCCAGCCCGCCGAGATCACCGCAACCTTACCGGAAGCGGAAGCCGCCGCATTCACCGCGGCAAAATGCTCGGGGATCTTCGAATGGTTGTCAAAGCTGTCCACCACGTTGAAGAGCGCCGCCATGGCGGGAGTCTGTACCGGCAGATCGGTGGCACTGCCGCCGCAGAGGATCATCACATCAATCTTGTCGGCCATCTGTGCCGCACAGTCCGCTGAAAGAACGGGCACGCCCTCGGTGCGGATGTGCAGGGATGCGGGATCCCGCCGGGTGAATACCGCCGCCAGCGTCATGTCGCTGTTCTGCCGGATGGCCGCTTCTACCCCGCGGCCGAGATTGCCATAGCCGAAAATGCCGATACGAATGCTCATGTAAGTTGCCTTTCTGCGGTTTTTCCCGCATCGAAAAATACGCTACCATTTTACCACAGGAAAGGAAATTTTGCAACGGCTTTGCCAAAAAAAATGAAAAAACGCTTCCCGCGGCAGGGACAATTTCAAAGAAAAAATATTTTGTGTAAAATGCCTATTACACCGACCCGAAAAATATGCTATAATATTGTAGAACAATCAACGTGCAGTTTGCTTGGCGGAACGTAAGTCCGGTTGAAGCAGACTGCACTTTTTTTGTCGGATTTATGATTGAATGTGAGGTGCAGAACATGGAATTTCGGGTCAATGATGCGGTGCTGTACGGCACGGAGGGGGTCTGTCGGATCGCAGAGATCTCGGAGCAGAATTTTATGGGCGAGTCCAGGCGTTATTATGTGCTCAAGCCGGTCTATTCGGGAAGCTCAACGGTTTTTGTCCCTCTGGACAATGAAGCGCTGACGGCAAAAATGCGTCGGGTCCTTTCTCCAGAGGAGATCTACACCCTGATCCGCACCATGCCCAGCGAGGAAGCCCTGTCCATCGATGACGATCATGCCCGGCGGGATCATTGCCGCGCTGTGCTGAATGGGGGAGACCGGGCAGCTATGGTGGGGATGATCAAAGCGCTTTACCTGCGCAAACAGCGGCAGGAGGCTGCAGGACGCAAGTTCCATGCGGCCGATGAACACTTCCTGCACGATGCGGAAAAGCTCCTCTACGATGAGTTTGCCCATGTCCTGCAGATCAAACGGGACCAGGTCCTGCCCTTCATTTTGGCGCAGATTGAGGTGCAAACGAAGGCGTAAAACGGAAATCTGTCGACTTGTTCACAATAAGTTAACAATTTACATCACTTTTTCCCTGCATTCCTCTTGCAATTTCGGGGAAAATCCTGTATAATAAAATGTAACTTATGCGCAGTGAAAGTCTGCGAAAAAAAGATGTTTTACGTTGGAGGTAACAACAATGGTAGTAGCCGGCGATTTCAAGAACGGCATCACTTTCGAGATGGATGGCCAGGTTCTGCAGGTTATCGAATTTCAGCATGTTAAGCCGGGTAAGGGCGCGGCTTTCGTCCGCACCAAGCTCAAGAATGTCATTACCGGTGCCGTGATCGAGCGCACCTTCAGCCCCACCGATAAGTATGAGAATGCTTATATCGAGAGAAAAGAAATGCAGTACTCCTACAACGATGGCGATCTGTATTACTTCATGGATATGGAAACCTTCGATATGACCCCCATCAACAAGGACGCACTCCCTGACAGCTTCAAGTTCGTCAAGGAAGAGATGATGGTTAAGCTCGTTTCCTATAAGGGAAAAGTGTTTGATATCGAGCCCCCCACGTTTGTTGAGCTGGCTGTTACCCAGACCGATCCCGGTTTTGCAGGCAACACCGCGACCAACACCCTTAAGCCCGCTACTCTGGAGACCGGTGCCGTGATCAAGGTTCCGCTGTTCATCGAAGAGGGCGAAGTGCTCAAGATCGACACCAGAACGGGTGAATATCTCTCCCGTGCATAATCAGGAGGAACGAAAATGACTTTGACCGAAAAGGCTGCATATCTGAAGGGCCTGGCAGAGGGCACTGCTCTCGATGCCACCAAGCCCGAGACCAAGCTGATCAACGCTATGCTTGATCTGATCGGCGAGCTGACCGAGGCAGTTGACCGCCTGGAGGACATCACCGACGAGCTGCACGATTACATCGAGGAGATCGATGAGGATCTGGGCGAAGTCGAGGAGTTCATCATGGACGAGTTCGGCGACGAGGATGACTGCGACTGCGATTGCGATTGCTGCTGCGACGATGACGACGATGATGAGTATTATGAGATCACCTGTCCTTCCTGCGGCGAAGTGATTTGCTTTGACGAGACGGTTGATCCTGCTGATCTGGTCTGCCCCGCCTGCCACGAGCATTTCGACTGCATTTGCGACGGATGCTGTGACTGCGAGGACGAGGAAGAAGAGGACAAGGAGTAAGCTCCGCTTTCTTCCGATCAAAAGTGAAAAAACGCCCATGGGCCGTTGGCCCATGGGCATTTTTTCTGCGGAATCCCGAGAGGGCTTACCGCTCCCGCTCAATGACGATCATGACGCTGTAGCCGTCGGCGTCGTCCTGATCGGCCGATACCACGTGCCAGCCCCGGGACAGGTAGTGAGCGTTGAGTCCGTCGATCATGTTTTTGCCCTGGATCTTGTTGATGGGGGCGTAGGGATTGCCCACGAACAGCTTCTGGGGGCGGAAGGCCTCTCCTCGCACCAGATAGTCGATGGACACGCCAAAAATATCCGAGAGCTGGGGGAGAAGCTCAATATCGGGACAGCTGTCGGTGGTCTCCCACTTGGATACTGCCTTGTCGCTGATGTGCAGCTGCTCGGCCAGCTCTGCCTGGGTCATTTTCCGCTCGCTGCGAAGCAGAGCAATGCGCCCGCCTACGGTGGTGATTTCGTTTTGCTTTTCCATAGTAATATCTCCTTATCATCTCGTTGGGATGGAATTGTTGTTTTGTGGCCACGGTTAAATTATAGCAGAAAAAGGGGAAATGCACAACCTGCCGTGCGTAGAAAACGGTAGAAAAAAGCATTGTTTTTTCTACCAACGGTAGATGCCGCGGCGCTGCATTGACAAATGCGCCCGTTTGTGATAAGCTATGATCGTCGCGGGACGACGGTCCTGTGAATCCCAAAGAAAAGAGTGAATAGGATGAAAATCGAATTTCTCGGTACCAGCCACGGTGTGCCCTCGGCCGATCGGTATTGCCAGTCCATGCTGGCGGAGGTGGGGGATCGTGCTTATCTCATTGATGCCGGTGCCCCCGTCGCCGATCTGCTGACCCGTCGGGGGATTGATTTCGCCCGGGTCAAGGGGGTCTTCATCACCCATATGCACGGGGATCATGTGAACGGTCTGGTGCATTTCCTCAATCTTTCCACCTGGTACTATAAGAATGTAGATTTGGACGTTTACCTCCCCGACCCCCGCGGGGTGGAGCAGTATACGGCGCTCTTGCAGCTGCTTCACCACCGCGATATCGACTTCGGACGGATCCGCCTCCATGTCTATTCTGCGGGAGAAGTGTTTGACGATGGCGTTCTGTCGGTAAAAGCTATCCCCACCGCGCACCTGGAGAACGGCATGGCCTACGGATTTTTGCTCCGCGGAGAAGGGCGCAGCGTCCGCATCACCGGGGATATGCAGAAGAGCTTGGAGGATTTCCCCCGATGGGATCCCCGGGAGAAGGTGGAGCTGCTCATCACCGAATGCGCCCACTGCAGCCCCGAGGTTCTGCTGGAGCGGATCGCGGCCTATCCCGCTCCCCGGACAGCGGTTACCCACGTTTGGCCTCTGCATAAATACGATGTCCTGGCCGCCCGGGCCGGGGACCTGCATCTTTCCTTCCCCCGGGACGGAGATGTGTATGTTTTGGAATAAACTTTGTGCGTTGAAGAAGTGCTGTACCGCGGTACAGCACTTCTTTTTGCGTCGAAACGGAAAAAATTTCAAGAATTTTTATAAAACCTATTGACAAGGTAGGTTTTATGTGATATCATAATACCAACCAAGGAGGTAGGATTAAAACCTCCGCGGATCACAATAACCGACGGGGCGGGTAATCCGCTGCCGGGAAGGGAAAGATCATGAAAATCTATGCAGACCATGCTGCAACCACAAAAATCAGCGAAGCCGCCGCGGCGGCAATGCTCTATCATATGAACGAAACCTACGGTAATCCCTCCAGCCTGCACACCGAAGGCCAGCGGGCCGCCGAGGTGCTGGCCGATGCCAGAGGACGGATCGCACGCTTGCTGGGGGCCGAGCCCCGGGAGATCATTTTCACCTCCGGGGGAAGCGAGGCCGATAACCAGGCCATTCTCTCGGCGGCCCGGCTGGGGGAACAGAAGGGGAAGAAGCACATCATCTCCACCGCTTTCGAGCACCATGCCGTTCTGCACACCCTGCAGGCCCTGGAGAAGCAGGGCTTCGAGGTGACGCTGCTGGATGTGCACGAGAACGGCTTGATCACCCCTGAGGAGGTGGCGGCAGCTATCCGTCCGGACACCTGCCTGGTGACGGTGATGTTCGCCAACAACGAGATCGGGACGGTCCAGCCCATCGCCGAGATCGGCGAGGTCTGCCGCGAGCGGGAGGTGCTTTTCCACACCGATGCGGTGCAGGCGGCGGGGCATCTGCCCATCGACGTCATCGCGCAGAATGTAGACCTCCTCTCCCTGTCGGCCCATAAGTTCCACGGCCCCCGGGGTGTGGGCGTGCTCTACGCGAAGAAGGGCATCCCCCTCACCTCCCTCATCGAGGGGGGCGCCCAGGAGCGCGGGCGGCGGGCGGGCACCGAAAATCTCCCCGCCATCGTGGGCATGGCCGTGGCGCTGGAGGAAGCCTGCACCGACCTGGCCGGAAAGCGGGAACGGCTCACCGCTCTGCGGGATCGCCTGATCCGCGGCCTGTCGGCCATTCCCCATTCGGTGCTCAACGGCGACCCGGTGCGGCGGCTGCCCGGCAACGTGCACTTCTGCTTCGAGGGAATCGAGGGCGAGTCGCTTCTGCTCCTGCTGGATGATAAAGGAATCGCGGCCTCCTCGGGATCTGCCTGCACCTCGGGATCCCTTGACCCCAGCCATGTGCTGCTGGCCATCGGCCGTCCCCATGAAATTGCCCACGGTTCCCTGCGGCTTACGCTCTCGGCCGAGAACACCGAGGAAGAGGTGGATTACCTCATTGCTGCCGTTACCGACGTGGTGGCTTACCTGAGGAGCATCTCTCCCGTCTGGCGTGAGCTGGTATCGGGAAAACAGAAATTTATCCTCAACTGAAAAGGAGAACAGATATGGCACTTTACAGCGAAAAAGTTATGGATCATTTCCGCAACCCTCGTAATGTGGGTGCGATGGAAAATGCCGACGGCGTGGGCCAGGTGGGCAACGCTAAATGCGGCGATATTATGAAGATCTACCTCAAGATCGAGGAAGATGTCATCACCGATGTGAAATTCGAGACCTTCGGCTGCGGCTCGGCCATTGCCTCTTCCTCCATGGCCACCGAGCTGATTAAGGGAAAGCCCATCGGTGAAGCGATGGAGCTGACCAACCGTGCTGTTGCCGAAGCCCTGGACGGCCTGCCGCCCCACAAAATGCACTGTTCGGTGCTGGCCGAGGAGGCCATCAAGGCGGCGATTAAGGACTACTACGACCGCCGCGGGATCGGCTACGACACGGCGCAGTTCCATGACTGCGCCAGCTGCGGACATTGCTGCGGCAGGCATTGAGGCTCAGCGCATAACTTTGGCTTGCATTTTTTGCCGCAATATGGTATAATGTGGGAAATAGGAGGTGCGGGATATGAAAATCATTGATTTGCTGCGGCAGGAGAGCCTCTCCCTTTCCTTTGAGGTGTTTCCGCCCAAAACCGAGAGCAATTTTGATACCGTCCGCCATGCCACCGAAGAAATTGCTAAGCTTCGCCCCTCTTTCATGAGTGTCACCTACGGCGCGGGGGGCGGTACCAGCCAATATACCCTGGATATTGCCAAAAATATCAAGGAACGCTACGGGGTGCCCAGCCTGGCGCACCTGACCTGCGTTTCCTCTACCCGGGAGACAGTCCGCGCGCGAATCCGTGATATCCGCGCCGCGGGGATTCAGAACATCATGGCCCTGCGCGGCGATATTCCCGCCGGTATGGAGGGCGCCGACCGCAGCGGCTGGGCGTATCAGCACGCGGTACAGCTGGTGCGGGAGCTGAAGGAGGCCGATGCCGATCTTTGCATCGGCGGTGCCTGCTATCCTGAGATCCACCCCGAGAGCACCAATCAGAAGGAAGATATCCGCTATCTGCGGGAAAAGGTGGATGCGGGCTGTGACTTTCTGACCACCCAGATGTTCTTTGACAACAATCTGCTCTATAACTTCCTCTATAAGATTCGCGAGGCGGGGATCACCGTGCCCATTATCCCCGGCATCATGCCCATTACCAACGGTAACCAGGTGGAGCGGGCAATCAAGCTGTCGGGCTCCTTTATGCCCCAGCGGTTCAAATCCTTAGTGGACAAGTTCGGCACCACCCCCGCCGCCATGAAGCAGGCGGGCATTGCCTATGCCACCGATCAGATCATCGATCTTTTCGCCAACGGCATCACCAATGTCCACGTTTACTCCATGAATAAGCCCGATGTGGCGGCGGCTATCCTGAGCAACCTTTCGGATATCCTTGACCGTGCCCCGGAAATCGAAGGGAGGAGCGGCGGATGATTATTTCCACCCGTGGCAGATACGCCCTGCGCGTAATGATTGACCTGGCCGAGAATGGCGGGGGGGACTACATCCCCATGAAGACCATTGCCGAGCGGCAGGGAATTTCCCTCAAATACCTGGAGCGGATCTTGCCGGTGCTGACCCGAAACGGCATCGTGGAGGGGCAGCAGGGCAAGGGGGGCGGCTACCGCCTCACCCGCGCGCCGGAGGAATATGGGGTCGGGGAGATTCTGCGTCTCACCGAGGGCGATCTTTCCCCCGTTTCCTGCATGGCCTGCGGCGCTGAGCCCTGCCGCCAGCGCTGCCGCTGCAAGACCTACCCCCTGTGGGCGGGGCTGCAGGCCACCATCGACCGCTATTTGGATAATATCACCCTTGCCGCCCTGGTGGCGGAGGAACTGTAAAAGCAAAAGGACATCTGCCGGGCAGATGTCCTTTTGCTTTTTATATGACGGTCAGATATCCTTTGCGTTGGCCAGCACGTACTTCTCGGCCTCTACGCACCACAGACCGTTGTTCGCCTTGACGATCTTGTCCAGCTCGGCGTAGAAGGGATCGGTCTTGCCCAGCTCGGCGAAGTCGGCAATGGCGGTGAGGGGCATATCCTTGCCGGTGTAGATGAGCTTCTTGCCGCCGGGGATCTTGGGCAGATTGCAGGTGGTCTCGGCCACGGCGTTGAGTCCGCCGATGTGGGTAATCATGGCTGCGGGGTCGATCTTGCCTGCCACCACCATGTCGATGCACTCCAGCATATCGGCGGTGTTGCCGCCGCTGGTGCCTACCAGGTGCGTGGAGGCGTAGTGTACGTTGTAGAAGTTGAACTCAGCCCGGAACTCGGGGTTGGTGGGGCCGGCGAAGAAGTTCAGACAGCCGTCGCGGGCAAGCAGGCGGTCACCCATTTCCACCACGGGCTTCACGGGTGCATACACGAAGACATCGTTGTAGCCCCGGCCGTCGGTGAGCCCCATCATGTATTCCACGGGATTTTCGTAATCGTTGGTGTTGACGTATACCAGCTTGATGCCTTCCTTGGCTGCTTCCTCGGGGGGGAGGATCTCGGCGGCGCGCTTCAGGCGGGCAGCGTCAATGTCGGTGACCACCACCAGGGAAGGACGGCGGTCGCAGTGCAGAGCGTAGTCGATGGCACCCAGACCCATGGGGCCGGCGCAGGCCAGCAGAGCCAGGCAGCCCCCCTCCACGATACCCATATCGTGGTGATACACACCGTTCTTGGTGTGGTAGCTTGCGTGATAACCGCCGATGATGCAGCTCATGGGCTCAGCCACCGAGCCGTAGAAGAAGGCCTCGCCGGTATAGGGGAGCAGACAGTCCATCTCCATGACTTCGTTGGGGATGATGATATACTGTGCCGAGCCGCCGATGTAGGGATAGGAGTAGCCGGGAGCTGCCAGGCTGCCCTTGTAGTTGATGGCAGGCTGGACGGCGAAACGGTCGCCGGCGTGATACTTGTGCTGCCACTTGGCACCCACCTCGATGATCTCCCCGCAGAACTCATGGCCGACGATAACGGGGTTCTCGGCGATGTCGTTGGGGACACGCTTGTGGTCCGACCCCTGCAGGGCTGCCTTATAGGTGGACATACAAATGCTGTCCGAGATGATGCGGGCGAGGATTTCGTTTTCTCCCAGAGCGGGGAGCTCAAACTCCTCCAGGCGGAGGTCGTTTTTGCCGTACATTCTGACTGCTTTGGTTTTCATCTTTCTTCTCCTTTTGCGGGTAGTGTTTGCGGGCAAATCAAAACTACCTATAATCATAACAGATATTCGCTGCGTCTGCAAGAGAAAACGAAAAAAATTCCTCTTTTGGCCCTAAATTTGCGTATTTTATCCGTAGACAGAAAGGATGCCGCGCAAGCTGCGCGGCATCGCTGTTTCAGATGTAGGGAAAAATCAGACCACGCCCTGAGCGAGCATAGCATCGGCAACCTTGAGGAAGCCCGCGATGTTGGCACCGGCAACCAGATCGTCGCCGAAGCCGTACTCGTTGGCAGCCTTGACCGAGCTGTCAAAGATGTTCTTCATGATGGTCTTCAGCTTAGCGTCGACCTCTTCTGCGGTCCAGCCGTAGCGCATGGAGTTCTGGCTCATCTCAAGTCCCGAGGTGGCAACGCCGCCTGCGTTTACTGCCTTGGAAGGTGCCACGATTACGCCGTTTGCCTTCAGGTAAGCAATAGCCTCGTTGGTGGTGGGCATATTGGCAACCTCAACGTAGTATTTGAGGCCGTTTGCCACCATCTGCTCAGCTTCCTTCATGCCGACCTCATTCTGGGTAGCGCAGGGCATGAGAATGTCAGCCTTGACACCCCAGGGCTTCTGGCCGGGGAAGAACTGCACGCCGAACTTGTCGGCATAATCCTGAACCTTGTTGCGGCAGGAAGCACGCATCTCCAGCATAAAGTCGATCTTTTCCTCGGTGCAGATGCCGTCGGGATCGTAGATGTAGCCGTCGGGACCGGAGAGGGTGACCACCTTGCCGCCCAGCTCATTGACCTTCTTGACCGTACCCCAAGCCACGTTGCCGAAGCCCGAGATAGCGAAGGTCTTGCCCTTGATGTC
Source organism: Oscillospiraceae bacterium (assembly GCA_015063805.1). Lineage (GTDB taxonomy): Bacteria > Bacillota > Clostridia > Oscillospirales > CAG-272 > SIG693. The sequence continues at coordinate 51,969 of SVTK01000011.1, read as the reverse complement.
ATCACCGAAGTGGTGGAGCATCTCAACGGTGTAGTAAACGGCACCGAAGCCGGTTGCCTCGGGACGGATCAGAGAGCCGCCGTAGGAGAGGCCCTTGCCGGTGAGCACACCGGTGAACTCGTTGCGCATTCTCTTGTACTGGCCATAGAGGTAGCCGATCTCTCGCGCACCCACACCGATGTCGCCGGCGGGAACGTCGGTGTCAGCACCGATGTGACGCTCAAGTTCGGTCATGAAGCTCTGGCAGAAGCGCATGACTTCAGCGTTGGACTTGCCCTGGGGATCAAAGTCGGCGCCGCCCTTTGCACCGCCCATGGGCAGGGAGGTGAGGGAGTTCTTGAAGGTCTGCTCGAAACCAAGGAACTTCATGATGCTGATGTTAACCGAGGGATGGAAACGAAGGCCGCCCTTGTAGGGGCCGATGGCAGAGTTGAACTGAACGCGGAAACCGCGATTGACCTGAACCTTGCCGTTATCATCAACCCACGGCACGCGGAAGATGATCTGACGCTCGGGCTCGACGATTCTCTCGAATACGCCGGCGTCGATCAGATCCTGTCTCTTTTCTGCAACAGGCTGAATCGATTCAAAAACTTCGGTTACGGTCTGAATAAACTCAGGTTCGCCGGGGTTGCGCTTTTCTACTCTTGCGAGCAGATCCTTGAGATAAGTGTTAGTTAATGCCATAGGTTTGTACTCCTAAAATGAATTCCGCGTTCTGAAATCGTGCAAAACAGGTGTGTCGGCGGTATGCTATAATTGTACGCCAAAAGGCGGTCGCTGTCAAGGGCAGAAATGCAAAAAAAAGGGGGAAAACCGAGAATTGTAACATTAATTGCGATTCGTGGGAAGATGGACCGAAAATTTGGAATATGTGACAAAAAATACCCTAAAATACGAAAATTAAAACGATTTTCCACGTCTTTTGCGGGAAGTGAGAGAATCTATGCGGTTTCTGTGTATGGAAAAAATGAAACTGCAAAGAGAATTTTGTGCATTCGCGGAGAAGGGGATATGCCCAAAAAGCGGAAGAAATGAGAAAAAATTGGGACATTTTTTGTAATTTAATCTAGAAAGAAGGAGATGAAGATGCGCAAAAATGCAGGAATAAAAATCTGATCCGTCAAAAAATGGCTATGAAACGACATGGATTCGTAAAACTGTCCGGATGACTGCGGTTTGGACAGAATTTGTTCTTTTGGTGAAAAATTGCGCAAAAACTTTTCAACCGAGAGATACATTGGGGAAGTGAAAAAACTTTCCCCCCTGACAGGGGCCACGAGGGCGAACAAAATTAATGATAGAAAAACAGTGAAGTTCTGTTCGATGCAATCCATAATATGATGCTGGCTGAGTAAGCAGAACAGGAAAAGGCCAACGCACATCTGCGCGGCGGCCTTTTGCTGCGGTGAGAAATTTTGTGTGGATTTGGATGGGAGATAGAGCGTTTTTCTTTACAAAGCCTATGGGTGTATGGTACAATTAACATAACGTGCAGAAGCTTGATCGTCAGGAGGGTATTTGGGCCATGAGCAAATGGGGCAACTTGAAATATGGGGATAAAATCGCCATCAAGAGATTAGTGAATGAGTACAGACTGTTTTCCCAGGAGGTCTTTCCCTATACGAGTTGTAAAGTCAGAGTATGGTATGATGGCGAGGACGGAATGTATTATGCATATGGCAATATATTTTTACATGATGCCGTTGATGATTATGATAACATCTGCGGCATCGGGAAAGATGAAAATGCCGCATTGGACGATTATTTGTACAATTTCCTGAATCTTGTAGCCGCCCACGAAGAAAAACTGGGGAGAAAATTGGGGGATGACGATTACGGTTATTGCGATCCCCACGAGTTTTAAGAGATACAATCTGTGAGGAGAAATATGCACTCGTTCTGTCGGCAATAATAGGACAAACAAAAATCCCGTGAAAACTGATGTTTTCACGGGATTGATGGCGCGCCACGCAGGATTCGAACCTGCGACCTACCGGTTCGTAGCCGGGCACTCTATCCACTGAGCTAGTGGCGCATACCTCGTTTCGAGGACTCTAATATAATACCACACCTCCCGGAATTTGTCAACCCCTTTTTTGAAATTTTTTATTTTTCTTTTTAGGGGCGATTGGGGGCTGCGGGAAGGGAAATTTACTTTCCCTCCCCGGAGACCGATTGACAGCCTTCGCCGACTGTGGTACAATATACTCAAAGGTAAGATTTGCGGAACGTATCGGAAAAGAGGAGAAACCATGAGCAAAGTTGCATGGAAGGGCGGGGCACTGTTAGGGCCGCTGCCCCCTGTGATGGTCAGCTGCGGCAACGGCGAGACCGACAATATCATTACCGTGGCCTGGACGGGAATCACCTGTACCCATCCGCCCAAGACCTATATCTCCATTCGTCCTTCCCGCCACTCCTATCCCATCATTCGGGAAACCGGGGAGTTTGTCATTAATCTCGCCCCCGCGTCCCTGGTGCGGGCGGTGGATTACTGCGGTATTTTCACCGGGGCGAAGGTGGACAAATTTGAGAAGTGCGGCCTGACCCGCGCGCCGGCGCAGGCGGTGAAGTGCCCTCTGATCGCAGAGGCACCCCTGTCCCTGGAGTGCCGGGTCACCGATGTGATCCCACTGGGATCTCACGATATGTTTTTGGCCGACATTGTGGCGGTGGATGTGGAAGAATCCTTGCTGGATGAGCGGGGAGCGCTCTGCCTGTCCCGGGCGGAGCTGGTGGCCTTTGCCCACGGGGAATATTTTGCCCTGGGGGATAAGCTGGGGAAATTCGGCTTCAGCGCGGCCAAGAAGAAGCCTCACCCGCCCCGGGGTAAAGGCGGCCGCCCGGTACCGCAGAAGCGAAAGGATCACGGAGGAAAAACATAATGCGAGGTTTTGTACGGCTTCTGCCGCTTTTGACGGTGCTGGTCCTTTTGGCAGGCTGCGGCGGTGAGCCCATGGGCAGCTATCCTCTGGACGGGGGCATGACCTGCCAGACTTATGGCAGCGAAACCGGGCTTTCCCGACTGGAGATCACCACGGCGTCGGGGGAGACGGTGCGCTTCTCTCTGCCCCGGGCGACGCTGGAGCCCAACCCTGCCGGCGGCTTTGAACTGGTGGATATGAACTTCGATGGGCACGCTGACCTGCGAGTTGCCTACAAAAAGATGGCAAACGGGGATATGCGTTACACCTGCTTCCTGTGGCAGGAGGATGGCGTGGTCAAGAGCGAGCAGCTCAGCGCTCTGCGGGGAATGGAGATTGATGCCAAGGCAGAGGTGCTCACGGCCTGGGACCGCTATGTGATCCCCGAGGAGCACGAGAGCCGCTCCCGCACCCGCTATATGTGGCAGGACGGAACTCTGTGGGCGGTGGAGAAGCGGGAGCTGCTCTACTATCCCGAGGAGGGGGTCTATTGCCTGATTGATTCTGCCGCTGTACCGGGGGAGGCGCTGACGGTACAGGATGAGCGATGGATATTTCCCGAAAAATTTGATGAAAACGAAATCTGGAACTGAGAGGATAGAGCAATGAAACAAAATTATACCGTTCCCGTCAAGCTCAATGAGGAGATGATCCGCAAGCTCCTTTATATCGCCCAGGCTGAGGGAAGAAGCCCTTCGGCGCACTTCCTGTTCATGCTGCGGAATAACATCGCCTACTTTGAGCGCACCAAGGGGAAGATCCCACAGGATGCCCTGCGCGGGATTTCGCTGGAAGAGTACGCCGAGAAGGAATAAAGTACATCAAATCCGGGATGCCGCAGAAATGACGGCACTCCGGATTTGTTTTTTTGAATTTTCAGATTCAAACGATCAATATAATTAATGATAAATGTCAAAAAATCAATTATTATCCAAAAAAATCAATGACTACTATTGACAGAGCTACGGAACTGCGGTATAATAGACCCATCAAATCATCATCTGCAAAAGGAGAACAGACCGATGGCAACAAGACGCGGTAATCTAATGAGCGTGCGGGACGATATCCGGCTGCTGGATGCGACTCTGCGGGATGGGGGACTCTGCAATAATTTCAAGTTCAGTACCGAATTTGTTCGCGCACTGTATAAGACGAATATCAAGAGCGGTGTGGACTATATGGAGTTCGGTTATAAGGCAGACCCCGACCTTTTCGATGAGAAGGAATTCGGACCGTGGAAGTTCTGCCGTGAGGAGGATCTGCGTGCCATTGTGGGGGAGAACATCTCGGATATGAAGATCGCGGTGATGGCCGACGTGGGCCGCTGCAACTTCCGCCGGGATTTTGTGCCGAAATCTGAGTCGGTAATCGATATGGTGCGGGTGGCCTGCTATGTGCATCAGATGCCTGCCGCCCTGGAGATGATCGAGCATCTGCACGGCCTCGGCTACGAAACCGCCTGCAACATCATGGCGGTGACCCAGGCCGGTGCAGGGCAGATCGATGAGGCTTTGGCCATGCTCAATGCGTCCCCGGTGGATGTGATCTACCTGGTGGACAGCTACGGTGCCCTCTACCCCGAGAATGCTTCGGCTTTGGCCATCACCTACCTGGAGTCGGTGGAGAAGGTAGGGAAGAAGATCGGCTTCCATGCCCACAATAATCAGAATCTCGCCTTTGCCAACACCATCGATACCCTCTCCCGGGGCGTGTCCTTCCTGGATGCCACGGTGCAGGGCATCGGCCGGGGCGCGGGGAACTGTGCCACCGAGCTTCTGCTGGGCTTCCTCAAAAATCCCAAGTATAATCTCTACAGTATCCTTACCTTCATCGAGCAGTACATGATCCCCCTGCGCGAGGAGGTCACCTGGGGGTATGATCTGCAGTTTATGTTCACCGGCCAGCTCAACCGCCATCCCCGTGAGGCGCTCTCCTTCACCGCCGAGGGGCGAGGCGATTACTGCACCTTCTACAAGGAGCTTTTGGATCACGAATAAGCGTAAAACGGCAGGCCTGCGGCCTGCCATTTTTGGTTTGGGGTTTTAGTTTAATTATGAACCGAAATAGAGCTCCACTTCGGCGTAAGCCTTATTGCACTCGCTTTGGGCCTGTTGTATTGCATTTGAGTATGTCAAAAGAGAATATCCTTCCGGATAATTATAGACTAAAGAATGTAGTGCTTTAACCGTGGTGTAATACGCTTTTACCGCATGATAATAATCGCTTGTTCCACCAATCTGTATGATAGACTTTGCTTTTTTTAAATCGGTATCCACTTTTTCTTTGGAAGCAATCATCTCTTTATAATCCGAATATTCTTCAACGAAGTAGAATTTGACGTAAGAACTGCCCAAGCTCCATGTGCCGGTAATTTCACCGGCAAAATTAATCATTTCTGTCTGTGCCTTTTTTAATGCAGTAATCGCTGGGAATAGCTGTGCGTTGGTTACACCGGTGGTTTCGGGTGTTTGGGCATTTGTGGATGAACTTGCGCATGCACAAAAACTGCAAGAAATGCAGATTATCAAAAAAATTAGAATAGTTTTTTTCATATTCGATCTCCTCTTATAAAAATACCAATTTGGGATATTTTTATTATACCACAATGGTATAATCGTGTCAAGGATTTTTGAACGAATTAAGGGGAAAATCATGCAGTTTCGCTTAAAAACACTGCGCAAAGTGCGAAAAATATCCCAGTTGAAGCTCGCAATGGATCTGAATATGAATCAAAATTCGATCAGCCGATATGAAAATTTGGAGCGTGAGGCCGACTATGAAACGTTGATCCGTCTGGCAGATTATTTTCACGTTTCGATTGACTATCTGCTCGGACGAACAGATAATCCTGAAATGCATTAAGAAAAGTTTCATCTGCGGTATACAGCTGATACTTTGGGGCTGTAGAAGGTTCCATCTCCTTCACCGCAGAGGGACGGGGCGATTACTGCACCTTCTACAAGGAAATGCTCGATCACGAATAAGCGCAGAACGGCAGGCCGATGGCCTGCCGTTTTTTTGCTGGACGGGGAATTTGTCCATTCCTGTGGAAGTGTCAGGAGTACATTGACGGAATTATGACGAATTTTTGAGAATTCGCAAAATCCTCTTTACTTTTGAGCGCATTTGTGGTATGATTAAGAAGTTGAGATATCGTCATGATGTCTCGTCCCAACGATGGCAAAAATATAATCATATATAGGAGGACAAAATCCAATGGCAATCGAAAGAAAAAAGATTTCTATGGATGGTAACTCGGCTGCGGCGCATGTATCCTACGCCTTCACCGAAGTTGCCGCAATCTACCCCATCACTCCCTCTTCCGTGATGGCTGAGCTGACCGACAGCTGGTCTGCTACCGGGCTGAAGAACATCATGGGCGAGCAGGTTAAGGTTATGGAGATGCAGTCTGAGGCAGGTGCTGCAGGTACCGTTCACGGCTCTCTTGCCGCCGGTGCTCTCACCACCACCTACACCGCTTCCCAGGGTCTGCTTCTCATGATCCCCAATATGTACAAGATCGCCGGTGAGCTTCTGCCTTGCGTGATCCATGTATCCGCACGCTGCGTGGCTTCCCATGCGCTGAACATCTTTGGTGACCACTCCGACGTTTACGCTTGCCGTCAGACCGGTTTTGCTATGATGGCCGAGTCCAATCCTCAGGAAGTGATGGACCTGGGTGCCGTTGCTCACTTGGCAACCATCAAGGGCCGCGTTCCCTTCCTGAACTTCTTCGACGGTTTCCGTACCTCCCACGAGATCCAGAAGATCGAGGCTTGGGATTACAAGGATCTGGAGGAGATGGTGGACAAGGATGCCATCGCTGCATTCCGCGCCCGCGCCCTCAATCCCGAGCATCCTGTTCTCCGCGGCTCCGCTGAGAACGGTGATATCTTCTTCCAGCACCGTGAGGCCTGCAACCGTTACTACGATGCACTCCCCGCTATCGTTGAGGAGTACATGGAGAAGGTCAACGAGAAGATCGGCACCGATTATAAGATCTTCAACTACTACGGCGCACCCGATGCAGATCGCGTCATCATCGCCATGGGCTCCATCTGCGACGTGGCTGAGGAAGTCATCGACTACCTGCTGACCAAGGGTGAGAAGGTCGGTCTGATCAAGGTTCGCCTGTACCGTCCCTTCTGCGCAGACAAGCTCGCTGCCGCTCTGCCCAAGACCGTCAAGAAGATCGCTGTCCTCGACCGCACCAAGGAGCCCGGCTCCCTGGGTGAGCCTCTCTACCTCGACGTTGTTGCAGCTCTGGCAACCCAGGGCGTCCAGGCAACCGTTGTGGGCGGCCGTTACGGTCTCGGCTCCAAGGATACGCCTCCCTCTTCCATCTTTGCTGTTTACGAGAACCTGGCACAGGATAAGCCCAAGGCTAACTTCACCATCGGTATCGTAGACGACGTGACCGGTCTCTCCCTCGAGGAGAAGCCCGCTCCCGACACCGCAGCTCCCGGCACCATCGCCTGCAAGTTCTGGGGTCTGGGCGGCGACGGTACCGTCGGTGCAAACAAGAACTCCATCAAGATCATCGGTGACCACACCGATAAGTATATCCAGGCTTACTTCCAGTACGACTCCAAGAAGACCTCGGGTATCACCATTTCCCACCTGCGCTTCGGCGACAGCCCCATCAAGAGCCCCTACTACATCAACAAGGCGAACTTCGTTGCCTGCCACAACTCTTCTTACCTCAAGAAGTACGACATGGTCAGCGACATTAAGCCCGGCGGTACCTTCCTGCTTGACTGCGCATGGTCCGCTGAGGAGCTGGATGCCAACCTGCCCGCAAAGGTAAAGGCTTACATCGCAGCGAATGACATCAAGTTCTACACCATCGACGCTACCACCATCGCCACCAAGCAGATCGGTAACGCAAAGGTTAAGAACACCGTTCTCCAGTCCGCATTCTTCTCTCTGGCCAACATCCTGCCCAAGGACGAGGCAATCGAGTACATGAAGAAGGCTGCTTACAAGTCCTACATCAAGAAGGGCCAGGCAATCGTTGACCTCAACTACGCTGCAATTGATGCAGGTGCTGATGCCTACGTGGAGATCAATGTTCCCGAGGCTTGGAAGAACTGCGCACCCGATGCGCCCAAGGCTGCATTCGAGAGCAAGCGCGCAGACCTCCAGGAGTTCGTCAACAAGGTTGTTGCTCCTGTGAACGCAATGGCCGGTGACAGCCTGCCTGTATCTGCCTTCAACGAGTACGTTGACGGTACCTTCCCCCAGGGCTCTACCGCTTCCGAGAAGCGCGGCGTTGCGGTTTACGTTCCTACCTGGCATGCTGAAAATTGCATCCAGTGTAACCAGTGCGCATTTGTATGTCCTCACGCGGCTATCCGTCCCTTCGCCATGACCGAGGAGGAGGCTGCTGCAGCTCCTGCCGCAACCAAGTTCACCGCTAAGCCTGTGATCAAGACCAACTACAAGTTCACCATGGCAATCTCTCCCGCTGACTGTATGGGTTGTACCCTCTGCGTCAAGGCTTGCCCTGTTACCGCTAAGGCGATCAAGGACGGCACTGACAAGAAGGCTCTTGAGATGGTTCTCGCTCCCACGCAGGCTGACCAGCAGGCACCTTGGGACTACGCTGTTGCCAACGTCTCCGAGAAGCCCGAGCTCATCAACACCACCGTTAAGGGCTCCCAGTTCAAGCAGCCCCTGCTTGAGTTCTCGGGTTCCTGCGCAGGTTGTGCTGAGACCTCCTACGCTCGCCTGATCACCCAGCTCTTCGGTGAGACCATGTACATCTCCAACGCTACCGGCTGTTCCTCCATCTGGGGCGGCTCGGCACCTGCTACTCCCTACACCGTAAACAAGGAATCCGGCCGCGGTCCCGCATGGGCGAACTCCCTCTTCGAGGACAACGCTGAGCACGGTCTCGGTATCCACCTGGGTCAGAAGACCATCCGCGAGAAGCTGATCCGCAAGGTTGAAGAGATGATGGCTTCCGAGAAGGCTTCCGACGCCTTCAAGGCAGCCGCTCAGGCTTACCTGGATACCAAGGACAGCTCCAAGGCTAACGTCGAGCCCACCAAGGCCCTGATCGCCGAGCTGGAGAAGGCTGCAGCCGAGGGCTGCCCCACCGCTCCCGCTATCCTGGCTGAGAAGGATTACCTGGGCAAGAAGTCTACCTGGATCTTCGGCGGCGACGGCTGGGCATATGACATCGGCTTCGGCGGTCTGGACCACGTCATCGCATCCGGCGAGGATGTAAACATCATGGTCTTCGACACTGAGGTTTACTCCAACACCGGCGGACAGGCATCCAAGGCCTCCAACATCGGTCAGGTTGCACAGTTTGCTGCTGCCGGTAAGGCCATCGGCAAGAAGAACCTGGCTGAGATCGCCATGTCCTACGGCTACGTTTACGTGGCACAGGTTGCCATGGGCGCAGATATGAACCAGCTGCTCAAGGCTCTGACCGAGGCAGAGGCATATCCCGGACCCTCCATCATCATCGGCTACGCACCCTGCGAGATGCACGGTATTAAGGGCACCATGCAGAACTGCCAGCTCGAGATGAAGCGTGCCGTTGAGGCAGGCTACTGGCAGATGTTCCGTTACAATCCTGCAGCCAAGGCAGAGGGCAAGAACCCCCTGACCATTGACTCCAAGGAGCCCACCGCAAGCTACATCGACTTCATCAAGTCGGAGAACCGTTACAGCCGTCTGATGCAGCAGTTCCCGGATCGTGCAGAAGTTCTCTTCGCCGAGGCCGAGAAGAATGCAAAGGCCAAGTACGAGCGTCTCTGCAAGATGGGCAAGCTCTACGAATAATTTGCTGATTTAAGCGAAACCCGAGAGGGGGAAGGACGCCTTTTGAAAAAGGCTCCCTTCCCCCTCTTGATTTTGCCTGCGGCAAAATCAATTCACCCCCAACCCGCGAAAACTTCCGGCGGGAAAGATTGGCGTGGGGCGACAGGAAAATGTAAGAAATTTGTCTGGGGTTTGTTATTGTGCGCAGGGAAGAGATGTGGTATACTGGGGGCATGACAGGGAGGTGTTAAGATGAAGCGAAGATGTTTGGTCGGTTTGCTTTTGGTATTGGCAGTTTTGCTATGTGCCTGTGGGAGCACCTTTGGGGTGAAGCGCAGCATTGGGGAGAGTGAGCATTACTCTGTCCGGGAAATTAATGGGGCGATGGATGCGGTTGAGTCCCATTTCCGGCGGCATTTTGATGGCTGCAGGCTGATTGAGCTGTGTTATGACGAGGCTTTCTCTGACAAGCACGGTGAGGGGTATGCGGAGAGATACAAGGCCTCTGATGTGATTGTGCTTACTTCCAGCTTCTCGGTGGATGCCGGCGGTGGAGACGGGAGTCTTAATCCCAATTATACCTATACACGGTGGCAATGGATTCTGACGCGGTCGAAAATCGGTGGCTGGACCCTGCGAGATTGGGGTTATTGATTGAAAACAGAAAAAACATCCCCCGCGCACTTGTCAAGCGCGGGGGATTGTGTTATAATAGATAAGATAACTGATCTAACGGTGAAAGGAAACCGATATGAACATTTGGCATGATATGAATCCGGTGCAGATCACGCCCCCCGATTTTGTGGCGGTGATCGAGATTTCCAAGGGGAGCCGCTGCAAGTATGAGCTGGACAAGGACACGGGTATGCTCCGTCTTGACCGCGTACTGTATACCGCGACCCACTATCCGGCGAACTACGGGTTTATTCCCCGCACCTTCGCCGATGATCTGGACCCTTTGGATGTGCTGGTCATTTGTTCCGAGACCATTCAGCCTATGACCCTGGTGCGCTGCTATCCCATCGGGGTGCTCCGCATGATCGACGACGGGCATATTGACGATAAGATTATTGCAGTGCCTCATTCTGACCCGCTGTATAATCATTACCGGGATATTGATGAGCTGCCTTCCCATCTGTTTGACGAGATGCAGCACTTCTTCCGGGTGTACAAGGAGCTGGAGAACAAGTCCACTGCGGTGGAGTCCATGTATGACCGCGCCCGGGCTGAGCAGATCATCACCGAGGCCATCGACAGCTACAACAGGACTTATGTGAAGAACTGACCTGCCCGGTCGGTGAAGTGAGGAGGGATTCCATGCTGCTGGCATTCAATATAGGAAACACGAGCATTTCCTTCGGTGCGCTGGACGAGAACGGCCTGCGTTTCCGTGCGGATATAGCGGCGCACCCTGTGCGGACGGCGGATGAATATGCCGTTCTGCTGGCGCAGATCTTTGCTTTGCATGAATTCGACCCGGTGAAGATCACCGATGTGATCATTGCGTCGGTGGTGCCGTCCTTGCTGGATGCGGTGCGGGCGGCGGTGACGCGGTTTACTGCGGTCAAGCCGGCGGTAGTCGGCCCCGGAATGCGCACCGGTCTGCAGATCCGCATTGATACCCCCACTCAGCTGGGTGCCGATCTGGTGGTGCTGGCGGCGGGGGCGAAGAAGTATGTTCGTTCCGGTGCGGCGGTGATCGCCTACCTGGAAACGGCCACGACCCTGACGGTGATTGATGCCGACGGTGCCATTTGCGGCGTGGTGATTCTCCCCGGCGTGGCCAGTGCCGCGGCGGCCTTGGAGCGGGACACCGCTCAGCTGCCTCAGATTTTGCTTACTCCGCCCCGCAAGGTGATCGGGAAGAACACCTCCGACTCCATTCGCTCCGGGATTCTGTGGGGAGCCGCCGCCCAGCTGGACGGTTTGGTGGAACGGATTGCCGAGGAGCTGGAGATTCCGGTGGGGGAGATCTCCCTGCTGGCGGCCGGCCGCTATGCCGATCGGGTGACACCCCTCTGCCGCCACCGCTTTGCCCGCCATCCCGATCTGCTGTTTACGGGTTTGAGCGAGCTGCATCAGCTGAACCGGCGGAGCTGAGCCTGCCTGCCCTTCATCCGGCACGGCCGGAGTGGGAGCAATATTTCTGCCTGTCCCGGGCATTGCCCGTGAAGGTGCGCCGTACCTTGGCGCAAATATAAAATTTGCGTTGCATCCGAGGAAGTCGGAGCGACAGCAAGGAGGATTTATGAAAAACGGAAGAATCAAACGAATGGTGGGCATGGCATTTCTGATCGCCATGATCATCGTGCTGCAGCTGATCGGCGGGATCATTCCCCCCATCGGCGGCGTGTCGATCTCGCTGGTGCTGATTCCCATTGTGGTGGGCGCGGCGGTGTTCGGGCCGTCGGGTGGCGCCATCCTGGGGGCGGCCTTTGGCGTAATTGTGTACATCGCCTGTGTTAACGGTACCGATCCCGGTGGTGCCATGGTTTTCCAGGCAAACCCCTGGCTTTGCTTTATCGTTGTGCTGGGCAAGGGCATTTTGGCCGGTGCGCTCTCTGGGCTGGTTTATCGGCTGCTGAAGGCGCGGAATGTCAACGGTTACTTAGCTATGCTTATGGCGGCCATTGTCTGCCCTGTGGTCAATACCGGTGTTTTTCTCGCCTGCATGGCCATGTTCTACGGTGATGTGCTCACGGCCTGGGCAAACGGCTCTCCCGTGCTGACCTATGTGCTGTCTTCTCTCGTTCTGCTCAACTTTGTGCCTGAGCTGGTGCTGAATGTGATCTTCAGCCCTGCCGGCGAGCGAATTGTCAAAGAAGTCAAGTGAAAAAGCCAAAAAAGATGCCTTCCGCGGAAGGCATCTTTTTTCTATTATTTCGGATCATTCTTTATCCTGGGGCTTGCGGCGGTGCTTTTTCACCACCGACACAATGATCACCACAGCGGCGGTGAAGATCACGGCCAGCACGATCAAGGTGGGCAGGGCATAGACAAAGCCCACAGCAAAGTCCTTGCAGTTGTCCACAAAGTCGGCCCAGCTCTCCTGCAGGGCGATGCTCATGCGCTCGCCGAAGGTCTGAGGGGCCTCAATGACCTGGGTGTACTCCAGTACCTCGTCCAGATTCAGATGGACGGTGGAATAGGCAACCTGGCTGTCATAGCGGCGCAGGGTGCCGGTGTAGGACTCGATCTGATAGCGCACCTCCGAGAGGCGGGACTCCAGGGTGATGAGGTACTCCAGCTCGGTGGCCTTCTCCAGCATGGCCAGCAGACGTTCCTCCTCAGTCTTGAGGGTGGCGAGGCGGGTGTCTACATCAAAATACCGGTCGGTGATGTCGCTGATGCCGGTGTTCTCGCTGACCACATTGATCTCCCCGTCCATGCCCGCACGGAAAGCGTCAAGCTGCTCAGCAGGAATGCGCAGGGTGTAGGCGGCCGAGCGGGCGACTACCGCAGAGGAATAGCGAATGCTGCCCCCGGAGCGGGAGGACGACTCGATGTAGCCCCCAAGCTGGGCGCAAAGGGCCTCAATGGCGGCGGTGGCGCGGTCGAAGGCCTTGGTCTCAGCCGAGATCCGCATGGTCTTGACGATCTTACGCTGGCTGAGGGGATCGGCAGTCCCGGCGGTGCTCTCCTCAGGCTTGACGGGAGCGTTCATGGCCCCGTCGCTGATGGCGGGAGAGCTGGTAACAAAGGATTCGGATTCTGTCTTGAGGTTGTAGTCGAAGTCGGCGCTGTTGCTGTAGTAGCGGTCGTCGCCTGCCATGCTGTCCATGGGGGCCTTTGATGCGCCGCAGGCAGTGCAGGAAATGAGCAGGGCTGCCAGCAGACAAAGGGTGCGGATGATACGGGTGCGTTTCATGGGAGCCTCCTTTGAACATGGGCCGTGAGTGATCGGCCTGAGATCCGACACGGGTCGGTGAACTGTTCCGGGGGCGCGGAACTTACCCCCGGATCACAGCAATTCCTGCATCAAAGCTTTGCCAGCGCGGCTTCAACGCCTGCCAGCGTGTCACGGTACTTTTCCAGCTTGTTGCGTTCACCCTCCACCACAGCGGCGGGAGCCTTTGCCACAAAGCCCTGGTTGGAGAGCTTGCCTTCAAGACGCTTGATCTCGCCGAGGATGCGCTCCTTCTCGGCACCCAGGCGCTTGCGCTCGGCATCCAGGTCGATGATATCGGCAAGGGGCAGATAAATACTTGCCGAGTCGGTGACCAGCTGAACACAGGCATCGGGGGCGGGGAAGTTGTCGGCATCAGCGGCAACGGTAACCTCGGAGGCCGAGGCGAGGCGGCTGAAGAATACGGCCGTCTTCTCGTTGAAGCTGTCGTGGTAGGCGGTGGCGATGAACACTTTTGCGCGGCGGGAAGGAGGAACGTTCATCTCATTGCGGCGAGTACGGATGGCACGGATGGCGGCAATGACACGCTCCATCTTAGCGGCCTCATCCTCGTAGTTGAAGACATCGTCGTAGACCGGGTAGTCGCTGATCATGATGCTCTCATCGGCATGGGGCAGGGAGAGGTAGATCTCCTCGGTGATGAAGGGCATGAAGGGATGCAGCAGTTTCAGGGTCTGGGTCAGCACATAAGCGATAACCTTCTGTGCCGTGATGTTTTCGGGGGTGTCCTTTGCGTTCAGGCGAACCTTGGCAAGCTCGATATACCAGTCGCAGAAGATATCCCAGATGAAGTCGTAGAGGGTGGAGAGTGCCACACCCACCTCGTACTTGTTCAGGGCCGAGGTGACGGTGGCCACGGTTGCATTGAGTCGGGTCAGAATCCACTTATCCTCGAGGGCGAGGTCGGCGGGGTCGGGCAGAGTGACCTCGTCGATGGTGAGATTCATGCGGACAAAGCGGGATGCATTCCAGAGCTTGTTTGCGAAGTTGCGGGCGGCCTCAATCTTTTCGTCGGAGAAGCGCATATCGTTTCCGGGGGAGTTACCGGTGGCCAGGGCAAAGCGCAGGGCGTCTGCGCCGTACTGGTCGATGATCTCCAGCGGGTCAATACCGTTCCCCAGCGACTTGGACATCTTCCGTCCCTGGGCGTCGCGAACAAGTCCATGTATAAAGACGTGGGAAAACGGTTTTTGTTCCATAAATTCCAGGCCGGAGAAAATCATTCTTGAAACCCAGAAGGTGATGATGTCGTAACCGGTGACCAGGACGCTGGTGGGATAGTACTTTTTGAGCTCCTCGGTGCTGTCGGGCCAGCCCAGGGTGGAGAAGGGCCACAGGGCAGAGGAGAACCAGGTATCCAGGACATCCTCCTCCTGGCGGACAGGTGCGCCGCACTTGGGGCAGACGGTGATATCGGTCTTGGAGACGGTCATCTCGCCGCAGGTGTCGCAGTAGAAGGCAGGGATGCGGTGACCCCACCAGAGCTGACGGGAGATACACCAGTCAAGGATATTGTTCATCCAGTTGAAGTAATTCTTGGAGAAACGGTCGGGGACGAAGCTGATGGAGCCGTCCTCCACGGCCTTGATGGCGGGCTCGGCCAGGGGCTTCATCTTGACGAACCACTGGTCGGAGGTCAGAGGCTCAACGGTGGTGCCGCAGCGGTAGCAGGTGCCCACGTTGTGATCGTGAGGCTCGGTTTTGATGAGATAGCCTTCAGCCTCCAGGTCGGCCACCAGCGCCTTGCGGCACTCGTAGCGATCCATGCCCTCATACTTGCCGGCGTAGGCGTTCATGGTGGCGTCGTCGTTCATGACCTTGATCTGCTCTAGGTTGTGGCGCTGGCCCACCAGGAAGTCGTTGGGGTCGTGAGCGGGGGTGATCTTCACGCAGCCGGTACCGAAGCCGATCTCTACATAGTCATCGGCGATGACGGGGATCTCGCGGCCCACGATGGGCAGGATCAGGGTCTTGCCGATAAGGTGTTTCATGTCTTCGTCCTCGGGGTTGACGGCCACGGCGGTATCACCGAACATGGTCTCGGGACGGGTGGTGGCAACGGTCACATAGCCGTCCTCCCCCTTGATGGGGTACTTGATGTGCCAGAATGCGCCTGCCTGATCCTTATACTCAACCTCGGCATCCGAGAGGGCGGTGAGGCAGTGGGGGCACCAGTTGATGATGCGGTGGCCGCGGTAGATCAGACCCTTTTCGTAGAGGTTGACAAAGACCTCGCGGACGGCGCGGGAGCAGCCCTCGTCCATGGTGAAGCGCTCGCGGGACCAGTCGCAGGAGGAGCCCAGCTTCTTGAGCTGGCTGATGATGCGGTTGCCGTACTGGTGCTTCCAGTCCCAAACCCGCTCAAGGAACTTCTCACGGCCCAGGTCGTAGCGGGTAATGCCCTCGGTCTTGCGGAGGTGTTCCTCTACCTTGATCTGGGTAGCGATGCCGGCGTGGTCGGTGCCGGGAACCCACAGGGTGTTGAAGCCCTGCATTCTCTTGTAGCGGACCAGAATGTCCTGCAGAGTTTCGTCCAGGGCGTGGCCCATGTGGAGCTGACCGGTAACATTCGGGGGAGGGATAACCATGGAAAATGCGGGGCGGTTATCGGTGGGATCGGGGGTGAAGTAACCCTTCTCACACCAGTTGGCGTAAATTCGGTCTTCGAATTCCGCCGGGCTGTAGGTTTTCGGCAGTTCGTGTGTCATTTGCGTTCTCCTTCATATATTGATATCTTGATTTTGATGAAAAAAGCTCCCCGCCCGGAGCGGATGCTCAGGGCGCGGGAGCGCGGTACCACCTGAATTCGTGCTGCCGCAGGGGCAGCCACGCACTTTGTCGGGACGGATGATCCCTTGCGCGTAACGGGCGCGGCCGTCGTTCCTTGTAGGCGGGAGGACCCGCATTGGGGAACGCCGCTCGGAGGGGACTTCGCTCTGCTTCCGCCGCGGCTCTTGCACCGACAGCCGCTCGCTGGATGCGGAGGGGACAGAACTACTCTTCCTCGTCATTGCGTTGATCTGACATACACAAGAAGTATACCACAGCGCATGGAATTTGTCAAGCATTTGGGGGGATTTTCTCGCGGCAGAGAAAAAACGGGATGCCGCGGCGGCATCCCGTTGAATGACTGCGCAAATCAGATGTCAAGCTGGTTGATGACCTCACGCAGGGCGTTTGCGCTGGCGTGCAGCTTGGTCAGCTCGTCGGAGGTGAGGTTGTAGAGAATCTTGCCGATGGCACCGTCGCTGCCAATGGTGTTGAGGATGCTCAGGCAGATATTTTCCAGGCCGTACTCGCCGTGGAGCATGGTGGAGACGGCGATGGTGGTGTCCAGGCTGCCCAGCAGGGAGCGGCAGATGTGGCAGACCGCAGCGGAGATGGCGTAGTAGGTTGCGCCCTTGCGCTCGATGATGCGGCTGCCCGACTTGCGGACATAAGCCTCAATTTCATCAAAGTCCATCTCGGGGTAGTCGCCGGGACGGCCTACCAGGGACTTCTCGAACTCCTTGATCGGAATGCCGGAGATATTGACCTGGGACCAGGGAATAAAGGAACTGTCCCCATGCTCGCCCATGACACAGGCATGAACGTTGTGCTGGCTGATCTGGTAATACTCGGACAAACGCTGGCGAAGACGTGCGGTGTCCAGGATCGTACCGGTACCGATGACCCGGTGCTCAGGCAGACCGGAACATTTGCAGACGGTGTAGGTCAGAATATCAACGGGGTTGCTGACGATGATGTAGGTGGCATCAGGAGCATACTTGGTGATTTGGGGCAGGATCTGCTTGGTAATGTTGACATTGGTCTGGGCAAGCTCAAGTCGGGACTGGCCGGGCTTGCGGGCGATGCCCGAGGTGAGAATGACGATGTCGGAGTTGGCGGCATCGGAATAGTCACCGGCGTAAATGGTCATGGGGGAACAGAAGGGAACACCCTGACGGATGTCCATGGCCTCGCCCAAGGCCTTTGTTTCATTGATATCGATCATGACGATTTCGGTGGCATAGCCGGTCATGACGAGGGAATAAGCGATGGTGGAGCCGACGCTGCCCGCGCCGATAATGGTTACTTTGGTCATGGGTATACTCCTTTGCGATATTGCATCTATTTTACCTTTTTTTGCAAAAAAACGCAAGTTAAAAATGACATAACGTCATTACCAATTTGATATAACTCGTCAACCTTTTAACAATCTTGCACAAAATGGGGATTTCTTTTGTACGATTTGTAAAATGCGACACCAAATTCTTGCATCGGCGCGGAATTTATGATACAATATTGGCACACAGGGTCGGCGTGTCCGATCAATTTTTTTCCGAGGATGTATACATGAAGATAAATTTCAAACGGGCAGCCGCGGCAATTCTGCTCTCGGCTGCGCTTGGCGCGGCGGGATGCGGCATGGGGACCGGGCCGAAGCTTCCCGCAGAGGCTGTTTCTTCCCCCGAGACTGCGGAGCAGCCCATGACGGATACCCCCATCGAATCCCCCATTTCTTCCTCCCGCATTACCTTTGCGGCGGCGGGGGATAATATTATCCACGAGGCGGTCTTCACCGATGCCAAGAAGATTGCGGCGGTGCAGGCCTCCACCGGCGGGGCGGCACAGGATTATGCCTTCGCTCCCATGTATGCAGGATTGGCGGAGCTGATCGGCGGGGCTGATCTGGCCTATGTCAACCACGAGTCACCCATTTCCGCCCGCAGCAGCGTCAAGGGTTACCCCGATTTCAATTCCCCCGCCGATGCGGGACGGGATCTGCTGGCAGTGGGATTCGATATCATCAACATTGCCAATAACCATATGCTGGACATGGGTGAAGCGGGACTGAACGACAGCATTGCTTACTGGAATTCCACCGATGCCAAGGCGGTTCTGGGGGCCTGTTCCCGGCAGAACTACGATGCCGACAACCTGAAGATCGTGGAGATCGACGGGGTGAAAATCGCGTTTCTGAGTTACACCACCTTTGTCAACTGGTCCCACGTCAATGCGCTCTCGGCCAACAGTGCCCACGTTGTGCCCTATGCCAAGGATGCCGACATCAGGCGGCAGATGGCGCTGGCGCGGGAGAGCGGAGCCGATTTGATTTTCGTGTCCATGCATTGGGGGGATGAGGGCAAGTTCCAGCCCAACGCCGAGCAGAAGCGGCTGGCGCAGCTGCTGGCCGACGAGGGGGCGGATGTGATCCTAGGCAGCCATTCCCACAATATCCAGCCGGTAGAGTGGTTGAATGGGAAGAACGGGAACCGTACCCTGGTGTCCTATTCCACCGGCAACCTGATCTCCACCATGCTTTACAGCTATTATATGGTGGGAGGGATTCTGACCTTTGACATTGTCTGCGAAACGGGGATTGATCCTTATATTGATAATGTGGTGTTTGTCCCCACCGTGACCCATTATTCCATGACCCGTGACAGTCTGGCTCTCTATCGTCTGTCCGACTATACCCCCGAGCTGGCCAAGGCCCACGGCGCACAGCTCAACGGTGCCTTCACCTACGATACCCTGAAGCGCTATGTTACCGATACGATTCCCGCTGAGTTCCTTCCCTGACGGATGGGAAAAAATAATCCGCACAGCAAAAAGCTCTTGACATTTCTGCGGTTTCACGATAAAATATAGATAGAGATCATAGACAGAAAGGAGATAATCCCCATGAATGAAGAACAGCTGGATTACGAATTCTATACACTGACCGACGAGGACGGCAACGAGTCCGAGTTTGAGCTGCTGGCCGCTTGCGAGATCGAGGGCGTTTCCTATTACGCTTTGGTTCCCGTAGAGGAGAGCGACAACGAGTATGCCGAGTACGTGGTGCTCCGCCGCGAGAAGGACGAGAACGGCGATGATATCCTGGTCACCATCGAGGATGACGAGGAGTTCGACCGTGTCGCCGACTACTTCGACGATCTGCTCCAGAATGAGATCGATTACGATGCAGGCAAATAAGTGCCTGATTTGTGCTGATTTTTACAACTGAATTGATCGCACGGCAATATCCTGCTTAGTGCGTGATGACCGGACATTCGGAACCTACAACAGAAATTTGGAGTCCGACTTCTTTGTCGGGGATGCAGGCCTCCCCCGCCACCCTCCTTTGACGGTGCACGGGGACGTTGGAAGCGCAAACGCAGAGAGAGGACACCACCTTGCGAGAGCAGGGTTTCCACTTTCGGTCACACGGCTCGGTGGGATTTTTGTTTTGCGGGATTTGGTAAAACAGAAGGTGCCGCGCAGATGCGCGGCACCTTCTGTTTTATGCTTTTTCGTAGAGCCCGACGCAGTACATCCCCACCTCGTAGGCAAATCTGCCGGCGGCGGGACGCAGCTCGTCGGGGACCCCCGACATGAAGCCGTGGCACTCGTAGGTGAAGTCCCCGGTGTAGCCGATCTCCTTGAGGAGGGGCATGATCTTCTCCCAGGGTGTCGTGCCCCGTACAAAGGGAATGAAGTGGTCGTCGTGGAACTTGTCGTTTTCCTGGACATGGGTAGCCTTGAGGCGGTGGCCCAGCTTGCGCAGGGGAACGGTCTGGTCACGGTGATAGACCATCTCGGCGTGGCCGAAATCCCAGCAGGCCCCGCAGGCAGGATCGTTGATGGCATCAACAATGGCGATCTGCTCCTCCACCACGGCGGTGAAGCGGCGCTTGGTCTTGACGGGATTGAACTCCGCCATGTTTTCCACCGCGATGCCGGTGCCGTGCTTGGCGGCCAGCTCTACCTGCCAGCCAAAGAAGTCCAGGTTGGCGCGGAGGTTTTCCTCCATATTCATCTCGGCGTACTCGGTGGCGGTCTGGGCGTGGTTGGTGACCCACTTGACGCCGAGGCGTGCGCTGGCGATGATGGTGCGGCGAACCGATTCCCGATACCACTCCCGGTATTCGTCGGACAGGGGTGCCACATCCACACGGTAAAGATTGGAGTCAAAGGGAGTGTGGGACTGACTGAAAGTTACGCCAAGCTTGGCGGCGTGGTTGCCCACCTCGTCCACCCATTCCTCCCAGTTGTCCTGGCAGAGCTCGTGTCCGCTTTTGCGCAGGCCTGCACCGCAGAAGTTCAGGTCAATGACGCGGAAGCCGGCGGCGTGGCAGAGATCAATGGATTCCAGCATAGGGGTACGGCCGCCCTGACGGCGGGAAGGAAACAGACAGGTGGATGTGGCGAGATTCATGGGTACCTCCCGAGTAGTTGATTGCCTCCATTATACGCCAAGTGCGGGCGGATTTCAAGTCCCCGGGGCGTTTTTCGGAAAACTTTTTTGGAATGGGGAACTTTTTTTTGTTTTTTTTCGTCTTTTCTGTAGAATCATATTGAAGGAGGCCACCCCAGTGAAAAAGAAAACCTTTGTTCTGCTGTGTACCCTGCTTGCCCTGTGCGCGCTGCTCAATACCGCGGTTTTCGCCCTTGAGGAAGGGGAGTGGTTTCTCCCTGCCGCCGAGCAGCATAGTATCCACAGAATTTGACGGCTGATCCCAAAGAGGGTGCCGCGCTGATGCGCGGCACCCTCTTTTCTTGCATTACCGCTCGCCCAGCTCACGCAGGAGCTTGTCTGCGGCGTAAATATCGTTGGAGGTGAACATCCGACAGCCCAGCTCGATGGCGGTGCGGTAGTTTTCCTCGGTGTCGCCGAAGCAGACACAGGGCT
This sequence comes from Oscillospiraceae bacterium, assembly GCA_015063805.1. Taxonomy (GTDB): domain Bacteria; phylum Bacillota; class Clostridia; order Oscillospirales; family CAG-272; genus SIG693. The sequence goes on along the minus strand of SVTK01000011.1, from coordinate 30,704 downwards.
TGATGCGGTGCTCGGCACAGTAGGCGAAATTCTCGGGGGAGGCGAGGCAGTTCAGTCCCTTTCCGGCCTCGTTGGGGTAGAGGCAGCACCAGTCATACAGCGCCTCGCGGGCCATTTCAGCGGTATCGCAGGAACGGGGACAATGGTTGATCCCCTGCCCATGGATGGGATAGCGGCGGCCGTAGGTGCTGACGGCATAGGCCAGCACGCGATCCGAGAAGGAATTGAGCATGGAGCGCTCCCCCAGCCCGTTTTCCTCAATCATGGCGACCAGCTTGTCCACGGCGGCAAAGGCGTGGGCATCCCCCACCTGATTGGGGTAGTCCTTGAGTTCCCAGTTGATGAGAATGTCCTTCTCCCGAATGAGGTCCATGAATTCCGCCACCGTGGGAATGCGGGTGCCGCGGAATTTTTCGTCAAAGAGGGCACCGGCATCAAGCTCCTTCAGCTCGGCGAGGGTCATTTGATCCACCAGGCGGTCAACGCCGGTGGTGCGCTTGGCACTGCGGTCGTGGAAGATGATCAGCTCACCGTCGGCGGTCATGTGGATGTCGGTCTCAATCATGTCGCAGCCGAAGTCGATGGCCGACACAAAGGCGGGCATGGTATTCTCAGGGAAGCATTTGCGGTCGCCACGGTGGGCGGCGAGAATGATTCGTTTGCTATCCATGGATATTCTCCTCCCGTTATTGTTCGGTGACGATTTTCGCTTTGTGTGCGGCAATTTCTGCAGCGTATTCGTTCATGTTGATTACCCGGCCGGTGATGCGGGACTCCTCGGCGGCAAAGGCGATGAGGTGATTCTCGCAGGCTTCCCGCAGGGAGCAGATGGATTTTCCGTGGTATTCCCCCCGCAGGCGGGCAAAGAAGGCGTTCATGATGCCCTCATCTCCGCCGCCGTGGCCGCCGGTGATCATCTCGCCGGGCATGGCATCGGCAATCTCGATGCGTTCTTCCTGCTTGTCGGCAAAGCGGTAGACGGTGAAGTAAGTGTCGCTCATTCTGCCGTGGATTGTTCCCTCGGTGCCCATAATGGTGATCTCCCGGCCACCGCAGTTGAAGGCGGCCATGGAGAAGTTGGCGTAGATATGATCGCCGAACTCCAGATTGACCACCTGGTGATCCACCACATCGTTGTCGCAGGCAAAGACACAGCGGCCGTAGTTGGTGGTGCGCAGGGTTTCCTCCACGTCAGCATTGGTGGGGGCGACTTTTTGGGTGGAGGAGGTACGGAACCAGCTGTTCCGCTCGTTTTTCAAGTAGAGGTTGACGGCGTTATAGGGGCAGGTATCCCCCACCGGACAGCCGTCAATGCAGCGGTCGGGGGCGCCGTCGGGACGGCTTTCGGGGGTGAAGTAGGAGAGGGAACCGAAGCTCTGCACACGGGTGCAGGGCTGGCCAACCAGCCACTGCAGGATGTCCATATCATGACAGCTCTTCTGCAGGATCATGGGGGAGGAGCGGAGGGAATTGCCCCAGTTGCCCCGGATAAAGCTGTGGCTCTGGTGGACATTGCCCACATCCTCGGTGTGACGGATCTGCATCACGCGCCCCACCGTGCCGGTGTCGATGAGATTTTTCAGCCCCATGAAGAAGGGGGTGTAGCGCAGAACATGGCAGATCAGCACATTCACCCCTGCCGCATCGGCGTAGTCGGCCAGGGCCATGCATTCTTCGGGGGTGGCGGCGGCGGGCTTTTCTAAGAGGATCTCGTACCCGCGGTCAATGGCGGCCATGGCGGGGGCAAAGTGATCCCGGTCCATGGTACAGATGAAGCAGGCATCGGCCATGCGGGGCATGGCCAGCAGAGGCTGCCAATCCTCGAAGCACATCTCGTCTGGGAGATTGTGCTTTTCTTTGATGTAATTGCGTCTGTCCTCGATGGGTTCGGCTACGGCCACCACGGCATATTCATCGGGGTGGCGGAGGATGTAGTTGGTGTAGGTTTGTCCGCGCAGGCCAGCGCCCACGAGAATGACGGTTTTCTTTTCCATAGGGGAATTCCTTTCGGCAAAAGATGATTTGCGGGGAAGGTTTCTCAGAGCTTGTCGGCAATGGCTGCCCAAAGGTGCGCAACGTAGTGGGCGAAGCCGCGGTCATTGGGGTGGAGATAGAGGTCGGAATAATAAGATTCGTCATGGGGAACCGCATTGAAGCAGGAGATAACGGTGACCTGGGGGAATTCCGCGGTGATCTCACGGATATCGGCCTCCACATCCTCAAACAGTCCGTACTTTTTCTCCAGCCGCAGATCCTTGCGCCAAATGGGGGCGAGAGCGAAGATTTTTGCCTTGGGATAGAGGCGGGTCAGATGGGTGTAGAACTCTTTGGCGTTGCGGCGGGAGGACTCTCTGTCGGTTTTGCTCCAGTCGTTGGTGCCGTAGGCTACCGTGATGTAGTCGGGGGAGATGTCATCGGGCAGAGCGGTCAGCCCGCCTACGAAAATCTCGCCGCCGATGGCCTTGTTGAGTTCCGCCGCGCCCAGGCGGTCGCAGAGCTGAGAAACATACCGCAGGGAGGGACGGGTGGCATCGTAGCCCTGGGTAATGGAGTCGCCGAAGGCCAGCAGGAGCTTGTCCGGCTTGATGGGGGTTACCTTTGCGCCATCGTCCAGTTCCATGGATTTGATCACGGTTTTCTCCGCCCAAGGGAGGTAGATGCAGACCTGCTTTTCCCCTTTGCCCAGGGAGAAGGTCTTGGAGAACTCGCCCAGGGGGAGATCTATGGTGGTATAGTTTGCAGGGAATTCGATGCCCGAGAAGTTGTCCAGGCAGTCGATGAGTTCTCCGTTGACAAAGACGTCAAAGGAGAAGAATTTCCGGGAGCTGTTGTTGGTCAGCACAACCTGCAGAGAGAGATGCTCGCTGTCCGTGCAAAACCATAGCCGCATCCCGGCAGAGCAGAGGGCTCTTTGATAAAAATCGGGGTTTCTGTCGCGGTAAAACTCCAGCTGTTCCCGGGTAAAGCGATAGGGCGTCAGGGCGCCGTTTTCTTCGTCAAAGCAAACCGCACCGGTGATGATTTCTTTAATTGTTTGCGTACTTAATTTCACGTTGATCACCTCAAGGGGAATTATAGCACAGAAAACGGGGAATGGCAAGCCTTTCCACAAAAAAATCCCGGACGGAATTCCGTCCGGGATTGTGTTGTTTATTCCATGCCGACGGGCAGGCTCTCCAGCAGATTGGAGGTGGCCATGGAGTCCAGCCCGCAGAGGATCAGCACGCTGTCCACCTCGTTCTCGGCCAGAAAAGCGGCGGTGGTGGCGCGGTAGTAGCGCAGGTCCAGGATCTCCAGGTTGTAGTGCTGCGCCAGGAAGGGCACCACGCTGTGGGCAAAGCTGTCCTTGATGAGCAGCATGGTGGGCTTGTCGGCGTTCTGCGTGTCCAGGATGCGGATGTGGCCGTTGTTGGAGGAGAGGAAAGCGGCATATTTGTCCTTTTTCTCCAGGTAGCTGCGGTCATAGAAGCCGTCCAAGGAGGAGACGACCTTGTCCCCGCCCAGCACCTCAAGCGTGCAGGCTTCATCCCCCGTCCAACGGAAGAATTCCATGGTTTCGGCGGGGGTATCGTAGAAACCCGAGGCCGAGTAGGTGGTGCCGAAAAATTCGGTGGAAGCTGTTTCCACGGTGAAGCTGTCAAGGGGAGCGGGGGTGAACCCGCAAAGGCTTCCCAGCTCGGCATAGGCGTAATAGGCTCCCAGGGTAGTCCAATGGTGGTCGGTGCGGTACCACACCGCTTCTCCCGCATCAGCACGGGCACGGAGGGGCTCCCGCAGGGAGAGCAGGGGATGCTCGGCGGCGTAGCGGTCGATCACGGCCCATACCGCTTCTCCGCGGTCATTGGCATAGAGGGGAGGGAAGTACCGATCCAGCACATCCATGCCCCGGGGCGCCAGGGCAAAGGCCACGGGCAGATCCACGGCGGCGCGGAATGCGGTGACGGCATCCAGATTATCCTGCAGCTGAGCCAGCTGAGTTTCGCTGTATTCGATTCGCTTGATGAGGTAGCCGTCTTTCCCCGGGAGGACATCGTTGTTCTCCCCCTTGCCCAGCAGCAGCTCTGCCTTAGCCCGGGCGGCCACCAGACCGTCTCTGAGGGGAAACTGATCGGTATAAAAATCCTTCAGCTCGGCCATGAACCGGCCGTCCCAGATACGGTCAAGGAACTTGCCCGAAGAGGATGTCCGGGGGAAGGTCTGCAGACTGCTGTTTTCCACCTCGGAGAAGCTGCGGTGGGGGATGCAGTAGATGCCCACGGCAAAGATCAGAATAAAGAGGGCGCAGAGGGCAATGAGGATGATATCTCCCCGCCGTGTGCGGGGGGAAAGCTCGCGCTGGATGGCCAGGACGCGGTCAGCCTCACGGTCTGCGGGATGTTGTTTAGCCATACGGTAATTCCTTTACGGATGAAATTTGTCAGAAGCGGTAGTAGAGGAAGGGGCTGAAGCCCGATGCCACCAGATATACGGTTCCGGCGGCAAGCGCGGCGATGCAGGCCGCGGAAGCGGCGATGCGAACCCAGCGCTTCTGGGCAAAGCCGCGGTAGAACAGGCGGCGGGGCAGGGGAGTGCAGGCGATGACCACGATCAGGAGGAAGATGCCGTGGCGGAGCAGGTCGTAGAGGTCGGTGCCCGAGGCAAAGCCGGCGGCACCCACCCCGAACATGGCACCGAAATACCGCCATGCCTCAGCACCCGAGGCAAAGCTGTCGGAGGCGGTGAAGATCAGCCAGCCGATGATGACGAATACCATGGTATACAGACGGCGCAGCGCCATGGGCAGCTTGTCCAGGACATTGGCCAGGATCAGCTTCTCCAGCATCAGCAGAGCGAAGTAGTAGAGTCCCCACAGGACAAAGTTCCAGCTCGCCCCGTGCCAGAAACCGGTGAGCAGCCACACCACAAGGGTGTTGCGCACCAGCTTCCACTTGCCCACCCGGTTGCCGCCGAGGGGGATGTACACATACTCTCTGAACCAGGTGGAGAGGGAGATGTGCCAGCGCCGCCAGAAGTCGGTGATCGAGGTAGCGGTGTAGGGGTAGTCGAAGTTTTCAAGGAAGCGGAAGCCCACGATCTTGCCCAGGCCGATGGCCATGTCGGAGTAGGCCGAGAAATCGAGATAGATCTGTGCGGTGTAGAAGATGATGCCCATCCACGCGGCCAGCACCGTGCGGCTGTCGGCGGGGATGGCGGCAAAATCCGCCCAAAGCGCCCCTGCCACATCGGCCAGCAGGACCTTCTTGGCGAAGCCCGCACAGAAGGTACGGATGCCCGACGAAACCATGAGCACCGAGTGCTCCCGCTCCCGCAGCTGTTCGTCCACGTCATGGTAGCGGACAATGGGACCGGCGATCAGCTGGGGAAACAGGGAAACATAGGCACCGAAGGCCACGGGATCCCGCTGCGCCCGGGCATCGCCGCGGTAGACGTCGATGACGTAGGAGAGGGACTGGAAGGTGTAGAAGGAGATGCCCACCGGCAGGCGGAGATCTAGGTCGGGCAGGAAGCCGAAGAAGGGGATCAGCCGCAGATTGTCGGCGAAGAAGTTGTAGTATTTGAAGAAGCCCAAAAGGGCGAGATTGAGGATGACGGCAATCACCAGCGTGACCTTAGCCCGGGGCGTTCCCTGCCAGCGGCCCACAAGATAACCGCAGACATAGTCCAGCGCGATGGTGAAGAGCATCAAAAAGAGGTAGCGCGGTTCTCCCCACCCGTAGAAGATCAGGCTGACGGCCAGCAGGACGGCGTTTCGCCAGCGAAGCGGTACTGCATAGTAACAGAGCAGCGTTATGGGCAGGTAGAGAAAGAGAAACTCAAGGCTGGAAAAAACCATAGTTGACCCTTTCGAAAAATGAACATAGATTTTCCTTAGTATACCAAAGCTTTATGAACTGCCTGTGAATTTTTGGCAGAAAAGAAAAAAGGTGTGGGTGCCGTGGTTTCCGCGGCACCCACACCGAACGATCAGTGGAGATAATCCATAATATTGATCTGCATCATGCCCATCAGGCGAGTGAGCAGAACGCGGTAGCGCATATAGCTGTGGTAGCGGAGGCCGAGCTCCAGCATCTTTTCGTCCACGTGAACCTCGGCGGGCTCGATGGCGGCACCGGCGGTCTTCATCATGCGCACCATATCCTCGTCGGTGGGGAGGAGGGAGAGGATCAGCTGACGGATCTCGGGCCACTTCTCCTTGAGGCGGGCGGGATCGACCTTGTCGGTGATGGTGGGGGTGTTGACCTTCATCATCTCGTCCACCATCTTCTCGCCGAAGACGGCCTTGACCTCGTCCCAGTCGGTAGGATCGGGAATGGGATCGATTTCGGTAACACGCTCGGCAATGTTGCGGTAGATGCGGTTGATGAGCACGGTGGCAACGCCCACCTTCTTGCCGTGGAACTCGGGCCAGATCCCCTGCAGGAGCTTGTTGCACTCCCAGAAGTGGGAGACCACGTGCTCAGCACCCGAGGCGGGGCGGGAGGTGCCGGCCAGCTTCATGGCAAGACCGGTGAAGATCAGGGCTTCCATGATGGAACCTGCAGCTTCCTCGTTGGCATCGGTGACGTGCTCGCCCATGGCCACGACCTTCTCCACAGCCTTCAGGGTGAGATCGGCGATGGCGTCGCAGTAGTACTCTCCGATGAGGATGTTGGAGATCTTCCAATCCAGGATACCGATGTACTTGGCAATGATGTCGCCAAAGCCGGCAGCCTTCAGCTCCACAGGAGCGGCGGCCAGGATCTTGGTATCGGCGAGAATGATCTCGGGCTGTTCAACAAAGATGCTGTTCTTGAAGTTGTTCTCGATGATGGGGGCGGAGTCGGAAGCAAAGCCGTCCATGGAGGGAGCGGTGGCGAAGATGGCGAAACGCTTGCCGGCCCGGAAGGAAGCCACACGGCAGATATCGTTGATGGAGCCGGTGCCCACCGACAGCACGCCGTCCACATCATGGCAGAGGGCAACAACTTCGTTGACCGATTCCATGCGGGCATACTTCATGTCGGGGTAGATCAGCTTCTTGAGGGAGAAGCCGGCATCGGTGAGGCTCTCCAGCAGACCCGTCGAGGCAGCCAGGGCATTTTCATCGGTAACCATGAGAATATTCTTGGGGAAACCCGCGTCGGACAGAATCTTACCGGTGCGCGCAGTCAGCCCGGAGCTGATGTCCACCAGCTTGGTGGCAAACGTATGTACCTTGCCGCAGGGGCAATCTTTCATATCGGCTAAAATTTTGTTGAGATCCATAAATACCCTTCTCCTCTTTTTGGAATTACATGGACGGCGGTGTGCTTGCCGCATACACAATTATTATACCTCTGCTTTTTTTCTTTGTCAACGGCTTGGGGCATTTTTGCGTCTTTAGTTGATAAATTTGCGTGTTTTTACCGGGGAGAGGGAAGGTGTGTCCCCTCAGTTTTGTTGAGATTTTCCATAATAGAAAACGGAAGTGCGGCATCGGAGACGATAGCATCAATTTCGCTGACGGTGCCCATGTTGTAGAGACAGCACTTCCCGATTTTACCGCTGTCGCAGAGCAGAACCTTTTGTGCCGCGCAGGTGAACATCACTTTGCGCAGATTGGCTTCTTCAATGGCGTTGTCGGTCATGCGGCCATCAAGATCCAGCCCCCGGCAGGAGAAAAACAGAATATCCGCATTGAAGTTCCGCACAAAAGCTTCTGCCTGTTCTCCCACATAGGAGTAGGAGTGAATGATCATCTGTCCGCCGGTGCAGAAGGTTCTGATGTTTGCTTCAGCCAGCATCACCGCCGTTTTGGCACCGCTGGTGATGACGGTCAGATTTTTGTGTTGCGCTAAATGAGGTACCAGGTGGTAGGCGCTGGTGGAGCCGTCCAGCATGACGGTCATACCGTCCTCGATCCGGGCGGCAGCGCGGCGGGCGATCTCCAGCTTGGTGTCGCTCTTTTCGGCAACACGCAGAGAAAAGGGGGTCTCGGAGAAGGCGGTGGACAGATTCAGCATGGCGCCGCCGTACATTTTGGTGATGATGCCCCGGTTATGCAGTGCGGTGAGATCACGCCGGATGGTGGGTTCACTGACGTACAGCTTTGCAGCCAGCACCTTGACCCCAATGTCGGGATCGCGTTTCAGCTCTTCGATGATTCTGCGCTGCCGTTCGCGGATTAGCATATGCATTCCCTCCTCGGTGATTTGATATGATAATTGATGATTATTCCTGCACGAAAAATGATTATTTTTCAAAAAACGCAAAAAACGTTGACTTTTTGATCAATTTGTGATTAGATTATAATATATATTGTTTTGTTTGTCAATCATTCATTGAGAAAAGGAGAACAAAGATGAAAACCACAGCAGTCAGATTGCACGGTGAGATGGATGTTCGCATCAGCGAGATCGACCTGCCCCGGCCGGGAAAGGGCGAGCTGCTGATGCGGGTAGTTGCCGACTCTGTGTGCGCATCCACTTATAAAGCCGTCAAACAGGGGAGTCGGCACAAGCGTGTTCCCAACGGCATTGAGGATAATCCCGTGATCATCGGCCACGAGATGTGCGGCGAGATCGTAGAGGTGGGCGAGGGCCTGGAGAACGAGTGGCAGGTCGGCCAGAGAATCGTCATCCAGCCGGCCCTGAAGCTGGAGAGCGGCTTTGACCCCGGCTATTCCTACACCACCTTTGGCGGCAATACCGTTTATACTCTTATTCCCCCCATTGCCCTGGAGCGGGGATGCGTTGTCCCCTACCGCGGCGAGAATTATTTCGAGGGCGCACTGGTGGAGCCGCTTGGCTGTATCCTGCGCGGTTTCAAGGGTTTCTACCACACTGATTACTCCACCTACACCCGTACCGACGGTGCCAAGCGCGGCGGAAAGCTGGCCATCCTTGGCGGCGCAGGCCCCATGGGTATCGGTGCAGTTCTGCTGGCCATCGGTTATGCCGGGGTGAGCGAGGTGGTAGTCACCGATATCAATGCCGAGCGGCTGGCGTATGCCGAGCAGAAATGCACGGTGGAATATGCCGCATCCAAGGGATGCAAGCTGACTTATGTGAACACCGCCGACATGGCGGACCCCGCCGCCGAGCTGATCGCCCTGTCCGAGGGCGGCTTTGACGATGTGTTTGTCATGGTTCCCGTGGCCGGGCTGTTCACCATGGCAGAGCAGATCTGCCGGGAGGACGGCTGTGTAAACTTCTTCGCAGGCCCCCCTGTGCACGACCTGCAGGGTTCCCTGAACCTCTACCGCGTGCACTATGACGGCATCCATGTGGTGGGTACTGCGGGAAGTATTCCCGAGGATACAGTGGAAACCATCCGCCTCATCGAAGATGGCAGTCTGAACACCGCGCCCCTGGTGTCTCACATTCTCGGCCTGCGTGCGGTTCCCGAGGCGATTTTTGCCATGGAAAAGCCCGACGGCGCCAAGAAGGTTTGCTACAACGCCCTGGATATCCCCCTGGTGGCGATCGATGATCTGACCGAGATGGGCAAGACCGATCCCCTTTATGCTGAGTTGGGGAAGATTGTAGCCGCCCATGGCGGTCTGTGGTGCACTGAGGCAGAGGAATATTTGCTTGCCCACGCGCCGAGAATTCAGTGAGGGTGAACCATGAAGATCATTACCCTTACCCTCAATCCCGCCTTTGATCTGCATTGCCATACCCCGGCGTTTGCCCCCTGCCATGAAAACCTGGCCGAGATTACTGCCCTGGAGGCTGGCGGAAAAGGAGTCAATATTTCCCGTGCGCTGGTGGCGTGCGGCGTGGAGAATACCGCCCTGGTGGTGCTGGGGGAGGAGAACGGCGATACCTTCAAGCGCGCCCTTGCCGCTGATGGGATTTCCCACATCACCCTCGCCGTGCCGGGCCGGATCCGGGAAAATATCACCCTGCACACCGACAATGCCCCCGAGACGCGGATCAGCTTCCGGGGATTTGGCGCTGACCGTGCACTGCTGGAGAAGGTGGAAGCGCTGCTTGCCCCGCAGATTGATGACAGCACGGTGGTTACCTTCACGGGCAGCCTGCCCGGAGGGATCACTGCTGCCGATGCCCGGGCATTCCTGTGCAGACTTAAGGCCGCCGGCGCAAAGATTGTGATCGACTCCAGATCCTTCTCCCTGGAGGATATTGCCGCCGTCCGCCCGTGGCTGATCAAGCCCAACGAGGAGGAGATTGCCATGTATTCGTCCATGCAGGTGACCGATCTGGACAGCGCAGTGCCTGCGGCGTTGGCGCTTAGGCAGTCCTGCGCCGATAACGTGATGATCAGCCTTGGAGGAGCCGGTGCTGTGCTGGCTGCCGAGGACGGCGCTTGCTACACGGCAAGCGCTCCCAAAATTGAGGTGAAATCCACCATCGGCGCAGGGGACAGCGCCATCGGCGGCTTCATTGCTGCCGCCAAAGAGGGGTGTACCCCGGCCGAAATGCTCAAGCGCGCCGTCAGCTACGGCAGCGCCGCCTGTATGGCCGAAGGCACACGGCCGCCGGAAAAAGCAGATATCGATGCGCTGTTGGAGCAGATTGATGTGAAGAAGGTAGATTGACGGTGCGGATTTGATTTGCTCCAATCTCATGGATGGAGAGAAGATTGATCATGTCGATCAGTTGTACCGAAAAATCTTCGATCGTCTGCAGGGATTTGATGAACTGACCGTTTAACCAGCATCGGAACCCATATAAAAGAATATCCCCCCTAAGCGAAGGTTTGGGGGGATATTCTTTTGTCTGCACATTGTGCGACCTCGAAAAGCCGCATAAATACTGGGTTTTATGATAAAAACACCATTGAGTTCGAACTTGGGGGTTCAGATTTCAATGGTGTCTTCAGCGATTTTTGTGATCGGATTTGAACCTTTACATAAAATTAGTATTCCCCTTCAAAGATGACATTACTGTAAAAATTCATCGTTTCCTATTGACAAACATCTATGCGTTGTATATAATCATATATAGATAAACATCTATAGGAGGTGTTTCGAGTGGACGAAAGAAAAACGTCATTAATCTTCAAAGCCTTTTGCGATGAAAACCGTATTCGTATTTTGAAGATGCTCCGAAGCGGTGAAAAGTGCGCTTGCAAAATGCTTGAGGAACTCAATGTTACCCAACCAACGCTTTCCCACCATATGAGGATCCTTTGTGACTCCGGTATTGTAGTTGGTCGCAAGGAAGGTAAATGGATGCACTACTCCATTTCAGGCGATGGAGCGAAGATTGCAAAGGACTTGCTAAGGGAGCTGACTTCCGTCGATCGTGGATGTCAAAAGAAAAAGGATGAATGATACGAGTATGAAAGATGAATGTTTGATTTGCGGTGCGCCGCTTAAATATTTGGAAACCGAACAGCCGATGGAATGTGCCATCTGCAATAAAAAAGAAAACAGCAACACCGTATGCCAAAGCGGTCATTACGTGTGCAACGAATGCCACACTGGAGGAATGGACAGCATCATCGGCCTGTGCCTTTCGGAAAAGTCGAAAAATCCGATTGAAATTATACAAAAGATGATGGCTCTACCGTTTTGTCATATGCACGGTCCCGAGCATCACGTTATGGTAGGCTCGGCGCTGCTAACTGCCTATAAAAATGCCGGCGGCAAAATCGATTTACCCAAAGCCCTATCAGAAATGCAGGCACGGGGCAAAAAAGTACCCGGCGGTGCTTGCGGTTTTTGGGGAGCTTGCGGTGCAGGGGTGAGCGCGGGAATGTTTGTGTCCATCGTGACCGGCTCGACTCCGCTTGCCGTAAAAGAATGGCAGCTTTCAAACTATATGACAGCAGGAGCTTTGGGTGCAATCGCATCTGCCGGCGGACCTCGTTGTTGTAAACGTAATTCTTATATATCCATTATTAAGGCGGTGGAGTTTGTCAAAGCATATCTCGGCGTGGAAATGGAACTTGGCAAAATCAAGTGTATTCACTCTGCTCAAAATAATCAGTGTATTGGTACGAGGTGTCCGTTTAAATGAAAAAGAAAATAGCCTTTATCTGCGTCCACAATTCCTGCCGCAGTCAGATTGCAGAAGCTCTCGGTAAATATCTGCGAGGTGACGAATTTGACTTTTACTCAGCGGGAACAGAAACAAAGCCGCAGATCAACCAAGATGCAGTACGGCTGATGAAACAGCTCTACGGCATTGATATGGAGCATACACAGTTCAGCAAGACATTTGACAAGATTCCGTCACCCGATATAGCTATCTCTATGGGATGCGATGTCGGCTGTCCTTTCATGGATAGAGCTTTTGATGATAATTGGAGATTACCCGATCCGACGGGACAGAGTGATGAGATGTTTGTTGAAGTAATTAAAAGAATCGAAACTATAATCAAGCTCTTGTAAAATATTAGGCGGTAATGCTAAAAGTTGCATCACCGCCTAATATTTTAGCTGTTGTACCTGCAGTACAAAATCCCGCACATAAGGAAGAGGAATTATCCCTTGGAATTAGCGGGTTTATAAGATATGTGCAGACAGACTGCAGGGCTCGAAAAGGATTGTTTTTGATTGTGAAATTTGGATTTTTCTATTCTGATTCCGAGTGGTAAAAAGAAAATGCGACCTCGAAAAGCCGCATAAATACTGGGTTTTATAACAAAAACACCATTGAGTCCGAACTTAGGAGTTCAGATTTCAATGGTGTTTTCATATGGCGGAGGGTGTGGGATTCGAACCCACGTGGGCTTGCGCCCAAACGGTTTTCAAGACCGCCTCGTTATGACCACTTCGATAACCCTCCGTGGTGGGGAACTGTTTCTCAAAAGCCTATTCAGTTTATCACATTTTCGTAGAATTGTCAAGGGGAAGGGGGGAATTTGCCTGCGATGAGGATAAAAACAGAAGATAGAAAATTACGTTTTTGCCGTTTTGTGTTGAAATGTTCATCAGAATATGATATAATACCAATATCTATACCATGCGAAAGGAAGTACGTGTTATGGCAGATATGCAGAATTATGAATTTGTGGTTTCCCAAAAGCTGACAGGGAAATGGATGGCCTACCGCATTTTGGCGATAGTGGGTTACGTTCTCTTTGTGGTTGGATTTTTCATCCTGGGTACTACGCTGTTCAAATTTTTTCTTCCCATGATCGCGCTTACTCCGATTTTTCTCTGGATGCTGATCTTTTTCACCTGGCGGTACACCCGTCCCGACTACGAGCTGACCACCGTTTCCAACACCCTGCGTTTCACCATTGTGTACGGCAACCGCACTCGCCGTCCTCAGCTCGAGGTGGAGTTTTCCCGGATGCGGAAGATCGCACCTTTGGATGAGGCCGGGGAGGCTGAAATCAAGCGCTATGCTCCCGAGAAGGTGTACTGTGCTGCTTCCTCCATGGATGCGCGGGACCTTTATTACGCCATGTGGGAAGAAGACAAAAAGACCTGTGTGCTCTACTTTGAAGCTACCACGCACTTGCTCAAGATCTGCAAGTACTACAACAGCGCCGCTACTGTGGTGACCCCCGTCAGCCGCTGAGCCGCCGCATAATTTTGGTCGCCGCCGCATAGGGTGAAGCAAAACACCACGGGAGGCCGCCATGAAGCCGATCTGCTTTTTCACCCTGGTTTTCCTGCTTTTTCTTACTGCCTGTACCACCGGCAATGCCGATCCTCTGGCTTATCAGCATGAAGCCCTGTCGCTGATGCTGCAGGGGCAGATGGATGGCGTGGATTTTTCTGCTGAGCTGGTGCTGTCTCCCTGTGACGGCGATGCGGGAGAAGACATCGACCGTCGGGAATTTGTGCTTACATACATGGGCCCCTCCACGATGAAGGGGATGACTGTCGCCCGAACCGAGGGAGGGATGATCCTTTCCCGCGGGGCGGTGACCCTGCCCATGCGTGAGAATCTTGCGGGTCTTGCCGCGCCGGCTGAGCTTTTTTGCATTGACTCTGTGCTTGGCAGTGCCGAAGTGATCCGGCAGAACGGAACTACCTTCAACCGCATTTCGGTCACCGATGACGAGGGAAGCTATGTCCTGTGGCTGGATACGGAGGGCTTTCCCCGGCGGATCGAGGCGACCCTGCGGGGAAGAGGAATATGGGTAGATGTGCTTCCCACCCAAACCGAAACATCATAACCGAAAATATCATAGAAAAAGGAATAACCTTTTACCCATGAATATTGCTTATCCATACGCAGAGTTTCCTGCCCTTTCCACCCACAAAACCTGGGCGGAAATCAACACGGGTGCCCTGCGATACAATTTCAGACAGCTGCGGGACAGCCTTTGTGCCGACGGCTGTACTCCCATTGCGGTGGTCAAGGCCGATGCCTATGGCCACGGCGCGCTTCCCTGTGTGCAGGCTCTGATGGAGGAGGGCTGCGGATTCTTTGCCGTTTCCTGTATTGAGGAGGCCATTGCTATCCGTGGCGTCTGCCCGCCGGAGAAAGGGGAGATCCTCATCCTGGGGTACACCCTGCCCGAGGAAGCGGCTCTGCTGGCCCAATACCGGCTGATCCAGACGGTGTTCTCGGCCGATTATGCCGCCGCCTTAGCCGCCGCCGCTGCTGAGGCTGATGTTTGCCTGCGGGTCCACGTCAAGCTGGATACGGGGATGAACCGTCTCGGCTTTTCCACCCTTCCCGATGCCCTGGCGCAGACGGTGGATGATATTTGTTCCCTGGCCGGGGATGCACACTTTACGCTCTGCGGCCTGTACACCCATTTTGCCCGTGCAGATGAGGCCGATGAGGCCCCCATTGCCGTCCAGTATGCCCGCTATGAAGCGGTGTGCAATGCTCTGGAGGGAAGGGGCGTAAATGTGGGAATGCGTCACGTCTGCAACAGCGCCGCCGCCTGCCGCACTGACCGCTATCATCTGGATGCGGTTCGGCTGGGAATCGTGCTCTACGGGGTGATGCCCTCGGCGGATTGTGCGCCTCTGGTGCGTGTTTCCCTCCGCCCTGTGATGCGGCTCTGCACCCGGATTGCGCATATTCATGAATTGGCTCCCGGCGAGCCGGTGGGCTACGGCGGATGCTGGCAGGCCGATACCCCCCGCAGGATTGCCACCCTTCCTGTGGGTTATGCTGACGGTTTTGTCCGCGCCTTCCGGGGTGCACGGGTTTCCATCGCCACCGCTGCGGGAGCCCGGGAGGCAGATGTTGTGGGCAACATCTGCATGGACCAGTGTATGCTGGATATTACCGGGCTGGATGCCGCGGTGGGAGACGAGGTCACCCTCTTCGGCGATGCCCCCGAGAGACTGTCCGCCTTGGCGGAGCGGGCCGGAACCATTGATTATGAGCCTCTTTGCCTGATCACGGGACGTGTACCCAGACTTTACATATAAAATTTAGGTGTAAAATGATCTTTGTTCAACCAGAAAGGAGGATTCCGATGCAGTTATACCGATTGGCGGGAAGACTCGCCGCCTTGGCCCTGACCGTTGGCATGATCGCCTGCGGTGCGGGAGAAGCCGGTGCCCCCGCAGAAGAACTGGGACAGGAAGATGTCGCCGCATCGGTATCCGCTGAAACCACGGTGGACTCCATGACCATTGAAGTGGAGGCCCCGGCAAAAACCGTTTTTGCTCAGACTTATGATCGCTATCCGTGTACCGTTCTGCAGGGAGAGGAACCTGCCTTTTCCTTCACGGAGGAGCGGGAACTGTTGGATGCAGCGCAGGCAGCAAGGGATGAAGCGGTGGAAGCTGCGCTGGATATTGCCATTCAAAATAAAATAGTGTCTGCCGCATCTATGGAGGATGAAGTAATCCGCTGCGTGCAGGCCGGAGAGGGAATTGATCTGATTCGTTTTCCCAATGCTGCCCTGGCTGCGACCCTTGCGGCAGGCAATTACTTAGCTGATACCGCGCAAATGGGAAGTTTTGATCTGCAGAATCCCGCGCTGGATCATTCCCTCAATGCTGCGCTGACCATTGCTAACCGCTGTTATTTTCTGTTCGGTGCCGCCACGCTGACCGATCGGCTTTCTACGGCGGCAATGCTGTTGGATACCGATGTTCCCACCTGCCCCGAGGGGGCGGCAGACCGTTACATTTCCCTGGTGCGCGCCGGAAAATGGACCACAGAGGCGTGGATTGCCGCGGTTGCGGAAAGCAGCCTTTCCTTGAACGGCGATGCAGTACTTCCCCTGTTTGTGGGAGCGGGCGGCAAGCTGTTTGAGAAACAGGAGGATGATATCCCCCACCTTGAACCCAACGAAAATTTCAGCCACAGCTTTGCAGTGATGCAAACGGCCATGGCTGCTTCAAACTCCGCCTTTGATGCCGCATTCAACATCGGGAACCTGGAACGGATTTTGTTAGACGGCTCTCTGCTTGCCCTGCCCATGCCGTCCATGGAGGAGGGACAAGCCTATTGCTCTTCGGTGGATTCTCACACGGCCGAATGCATTTCGGTGCCGGTGGACCCGGTTGATCCGGTTCGCACAGGCGATATTCTTACCGCATATTTCGAGCACTCCGCTGATACCGTTGCTCCCTGGCTGTACGATCAGCTTCTTGCGGCTGAGCAGGGCGCAGGCGGGGATCAGGAACTCCTTGACATGATTCTGTCCGGACGCGACAGTATGCTGGGTACCCTGTTCGGCTGGGGGGATTTGGGACAGAGTCTGATCGAATCAGTAGGTATGACCGAGGATGAGTATCTGGAGGGCGTTGAAATGCGCATGGCAGTGGCTGAGCGTGCCATGGAGATTGTTCTTGCTCGGCTTACCCAGTAACACGAAGGTTTTACCCTATCACGAAACGGAGGGGGATTATGAGAGAAACCATGACAAGACGTGGGCTGTGGATTGCGGCCCTTTTGCTGTTTGTTTTTCTGATGTCGGGCTGCTCGGCCGAGCAGGTGCTTCCCGACGGTGTTTCCGTTGAAGTGGAACCCCGCGACTCGGGACCGCGTATCACGGTGCGGGCTGAGCTTCATGATGATTATGTTTCGCAGCTGAAGGGGGAGGTTTTGTATCTCTTTGCCATCGCCCCCGGACAGCCTGTGGATACAGCGGGACTTTCCCCGGTGGGGGAATGCCGCGTGTCGGGGAAGATGACCTATCGCCTGGATGATGTCACCGAATCTGCCCTGTATTCCGGCTATGTGCTGGCACAGCGCCGGGATGACGGCAGCTATCGGGTGATCACAAACCCGGTGTATCTCACCAATCCCGATGCTTTGGGCCGCGCCGAGAAAGAGGCGCGGACAAGCTATCCGGATATGTCCTCCATCAAGGGTCTGTGGCTTGCCGATCCTGATGCGCCGGCGCAGACCCGAGCCGACCATACGGTGCTCACCCTGCCGCTGGGGGATTACCTGGCCTTCTCCGGTGCGGAGGACACCATACGTTACCATTTTGACGGGATAACTTTTTATCTCCGCCGGGATGCGGTGCTCCGACTTGACCGCCGTATTCGTGCCCTGACCGATGCGGGGGTGCACCCCTATCTTTGCGTTGTCCTGCGGGGAATGCCCTCCGATGCCATGCCTGCCGGGCTTCGTGCTCTCTATGCTGATGGTGCCCAGCTGGGGGCTGAGGGCTATGCCATTTCCTTTGGTGACCGGGAGGGCTTCATGCGCATTGCCGGTTTCTTCAGTTTTCTTGCTGACCGCTATACCCGTGCGGATGGGGAGTACGGTTTTGCCGGTTCCTTCATTTTGGGAGAACGTGTCAACTGCAGCCGGACAAGTTATTCCGGCGGTGCGCGGGCGTTGAGTGTCCATGCGGCAGAGTATGCTGCTCTTCTGCGGGTGGCCGATACCGCGGTGCGGAGTCAGTTTGCGGAGGGAAGAGTTTACGCTTCGTTGGGGGGCAACTACACCGCGCTGGCCGCCGATCCCGACACTGCAGCCGATCCTCTGCTGGATTATGCTGCGCGGGATATGCTGGATGCACTGGCTGCACATTTGCGCAGCGGGGGAGATATTCCCTGGAATGTGGCGCTCAGCCTGACCGCTTCCCGGAAGGTCGATTCTGTTTTGTGGGAGGATATGCTGGCCACCGCCGATCCCGACGCGGCTTATGTTACCCCCCACAACCTTTCGGTGCTGACCGATTATCTGGCAAACGAGATTTTGCTGTGGGACGGAGAGATGCGTCGGGTGGTAATCAGCGACCTGCGCATTGCATCTGCTGGAGAGGATGCGCAGAACAAACAGGCGGCATCCTACGCCTACGCCTATGGGCGCGTACTGGAGAACGGCAAGATTGAAGCCATGATCTATCGTGCTGAGGCTGATGAGGTGACCGATACTCTGGGGTGCGGTCTGTATACTGCGGTAAATGGCCAGCCTACCGAACCGCGGCGAATCTATACCAATTTTGCCGAGATTGACTGCATCGGGGGGAACCTGGTGGAAACCGAGCTTCTGGGAGGGCTGTGGGATACGCTTTCGCCCTATGTGGAGGAGGCGGCCCGGGTCAATCGTGTGGATGGCTCGGACATCAAGCCCAACAGCAAAACCGAGGCCTGCAGCCGAGAAATACTGTTTGATTTTACCGCGGCGGGGGATTGTGATTTTGCCGCCGCTGACCACGCTGCTTACCTGGAAATGCGCGCTGACGGAGAGACGGGGGAGCCTGTCCTCTGCGCTGTGCTGAACCGAAGCCACGGGGACGCCGCCATGGGTATCAGCCGTACCGGGATTGATGCGGGCGTGCTGCGACAGGCTGATTATCTGTCGGTGACTTATCGCGCCGATCTTTCCGGCGACCGCGGTACGCTGATGCTGCGCCTTACCGGCGGCCGGGAAGGAGAGCTGATTTATGAGAGCAGTACGTCCGCGGCAACTGGTGAATGGCTAACCGCATATTTCGATATTTCGGATTACACCGATGCCCTCCGTGGAGATGAGGTGACCCTGCACCTGTGGGTGAAGGGGGAGAGTCATGACATCCCGGAAGGGGCGCAGACCCTGTCCCTGCGGGGCGTAGAGCTGCTTTGCCCCAAGAGCTATGCTTGGATATGGATCCTGGTCGCTTTGGTCATTGTAGGGGCTGTACTGGCGTCAGGAAGGATTATCCTGCGGCGGATGCGGCGGAGAAGATACCGCTGATCCGATCTTTAATTTGAAAAAGACAGCACCGTGAATGTTCGCGGTGCTGTCTTTTTGCAAAAACGCGGGGGTATCGCTGTGCGATACCCCCGCATGGGAATCAATATCAAGCTGTTTACGGAAGTTCCTTAACTGCGTCGCTCACCTTCTTGATAAGAGCGTTCATGCGCTTCTCACCGACTTTAAACACCGATGAGATGTTGCCGGAGGTGGAAGCCTGGTTGATGATGGAGGTTGCATCAACCGCGTAGACCAGGCCCAGGTGATAGGAAATGCTGTTCTTGATGATGTCGATCATTTCGGCAATTTCCGGGCCGGGTGCACGGCGAACCTTGATTACGGTCTCGTAGTAAGTGGGAAGAATGGTCTGGTTGGAGGTATATGCCATATCCTCAAGAAGAACGCCGAGGCGGTCATAATCATCGTTGGTAGCGGGGATGACCATGACAGTGGTGTCATAGTCGGGCATATGATAATAGCTTTCCTGTGCGGTGTCGTACTTGGGGTTGGGCACCATGCCGTACTCTTCTTCCATGCCGAACTCTACCAGCTGGTTGAGGGTGCTGGGACCGTTTTGTACGAAGAGGATCTGGCCGTTGGCAAAGATCTGACGGCCGTAGTTCCAGTAGGAGTTGATGGCAGCAGCACCTGCGGTGCCGTTCAAGTCGGTATAGTCAATGGCGTGGGTCTCGTCCTTGTAGATGGCGCGGAGCTTTTCGATAACCGAGATGGTTTTCTCGTTCATGAAGCCAACCACAGGGTTACCGTCTGCGTCGCGGGTGAAGATGTCGATGCCGCAGGCCACAACGAGCATACGGAAGTTGGAACCCTCGGTGAGCATACCGTATTGGTCAAGATCGGTAAATGCCTGGTCACCGTCCAGGTCTGCGGAGACCTTCAGGGACATCTCGATCATCTTGTCCAGAGTCCACTGGTTGTTGTGAACCAGATCGTAGGGATCTTCCAGGCCATTCTCCTTGGCCAGGTCGCGGTTGAAGATAATGCCGCGGGCGCCGATCATGGTCATCAGCGAGATATCGGAGACCTGGGCATAGAGCTTGCCGTAGAGGGTAATGTCCTTATCAAAGTTGCTGTCCCAGTAGGGCTTGGAGAAGTCAACATAGTCCAGGTCATGGAAGTTGTAGAGGTGGCCGGAGGTGATCAGCGAGCTGATATTCTTCATCTTGGGCAGGGCAATATCATACTCATCGGACTGTGCCTGGGCGGAAACGCTGACCGCCGATTCGGGAGAGGAGTTGATGACGCTGACGATGTCAATGCCGTATCTCTCTTCGATGATGGTGTTACGTTTGTACACCGAGTCGTTGAGCAGGTCGCCGTTGATCTCGTCGGCCTGAATGTAGATCTCGGGGTAGTACTGCTCATCGACGGCACGATGTACGATAACCAGCTCGGTGCCTTCATATTTTACATCGGGCAGAGAGGGTTTGTACTCAGGCTCGGTGACTGCAGGGGCAGTGGACACGGGCGCTGCGGTGGTCTCGCCGGCGTTGGGCGTAGTTTCGGCGGGCTTTCCGGTGTCATCCGCTGCGCATGCCACAATCGGGATGACCATCAGCAGGGCAAGAAGCAGGGCGAAAATGCGTTTTGTCATGAGGAAACCTCCTTATTGTATTTAAGTTAGCACATTATAACATAAAAAATGGTTTTTATCCAGTCGTTTTTTTCACAAATTGGAGAATAGAATTTTGTGCAGAATGCACGTCTGTATTGTGTGTGCGGTTTCGTTCGGCAAAAAAAGAGCTGCCGTAAGCACGGCAGCTCTTGGAAAACATGGGTTACGGCAGCTTAGCGATAGCCTCGGCGATCTTTTTGATCTGTGCATTCAGGCGCTTCTCGGCAACCTTGAACACCGATGCAATGTTACCGGAGTTGGCAGCACTGCCAATGGTCTCATTGGCATCAATGTCATAGATCAGACCGTAGTGGTAAGAAATGTTGTTCTTGATGATGTCCACCATCTCTGCCATCTCGGGCGAGGGAGCGCGGCGAATCTTGATGACGGTCTCATAATAGGTGGGCAGAACGGTCTGGCTGGACTGATATGCCCAGTCCTCCAGCAGAACGCCCAGGCGCTCGTAGTCGTCGTTGGTGGAGGGAACTACCAGGACGGTGGTATCCCAGTCGGGCATATGGTAGTAATTATCCTGTGCGGCGTCATACTTGGGGTTGGGCAGGATACCAAATTCCTGCTCCATGCCATACTCAACGATCTGGCCGAGGGAGGAAGGACCGTTCTGTACGAAGAGAATCTGGCCGTTGGCAAAGATCTCGCGGCCGTAGTTCCAGTAGGAGCCGTTTGCAGCAGCACCGGGGGTTCCGTTGAGATCGCTGTAGTCGATGGCGTGGGTCTCATCCTTGTAGATGGTACGGATCTTTTCGATGACCGAGATGGTTTTCTCGTTCATGAAGCCGCACACGGGGTTGCCGTCTGCATCCAAGGTGAAGATATCGATATCACTTGCTACCACCTGGAACTTGTAGTTGGAGGACTCGGTAAGCATACCGTACTGGTCCAGCTCGTTAAACTGCTGGTCACCGTTGAGGTCATCGGAAACAGCCTGAGCCATTTCGATCATCTTATCCAGGGTCCATTTGTTGCTGCGAACCAGATCGTAGGGATCTTCCAGGTTGTAATTCTTGGCCAGGTCACGGTTGAAGATAATACCGCGGCAGCCGATCATGGTCATGAGGGAAATGTCACTGACCATAGCGTAAAGCTTGCCATAGAGGGTGATATCCTCGTTGAAGTTGCTGTCCCAGTAGGGCTTGTCAAAGTTCACATGGGGCATTTCGTGGAGATTGTAAAGATAGCCCGCGGTGATGGTTGATGCAATGTTCTTCATTTTGGGGAAAGCAAGGTCATACTCATCGGACTGAGATTGGGCGGCAATGTCAATAGAATCGTCGGGAGAGGCTGCAAGCACACTGACAATGTCAATGCCGTACTTTTCCTCGATGATGGTGTTGCGTTTGTAAACCGAGTCGTTGAGCAGGTCGCCGTTGATCTCCTCGGCCTGGATGTAGATTTCGGCATAGTACTGCTCATCGGGAGCTCGATGTACGACTACCAGCTCAGTACCTTCGTATTTCACATCGGGAAGAGTGGGTTTGTACTCAGGCTCGGTGACAGCGGGTGCGGTGGATGCAGGCGATGCGGTGGTCTCACCGGCCTTGGGGGTGGTTTCGGCAGGTTTGCCGGAGTCATCCGCCGCGCATGCCACAATCGGGATGACCATCAGCAGAGCAAGGATCAAGGCAAAAATGCGTTTTGTCATGAGAAAGCCTCCTTGTGTTATAGTGGGTATTTTAATTGTATCACAAAGTGCAATTGTACGCAATATGCGATTGTGATAAAAAAACGGGGGCGAATTTGTGCAAAAACACGAGGCATCGCATATTCATGCGATGCCTCGTGGGGAAATATCTTTTGATAAATCAAGCTTACGGCAGATTCTGAATGGTTTCGGCCACCTTTTTGATCTGCGCGTTCAGGCGCTTTTCGCCCACTTTGAAGACGGAGGAGATATTGCCGGAGGTGGAGGCCTGACCAATCAGGGAATCCGCGTCGATGTTGTAGATCATGCCGACATGATAGCAGATGCTGTTGCGGATGATTTCCAGCATTTCCGCAACCTCGGGGACGGGAGAGCGGCGGATCTTGATTACCGTTTCGTAATATGTGGGGAGAATAGTTTGGTTAGACTGATATGCCATATCCTCCAACAAAATGTCCAGTCGGTCATAATCGTCATTGGTAGAGGGAACCACCAGGACGGTGGTATTATAGTCGGGCATACAGTAGTATTCGTCCTGGTTGGCATCGTATTTTGGCTGAGGCAGGATACCGTACTCCTGCTCCATGCCGAATTCTGTGATTTTGCGGAAGGTGGTGGGAGAATTCTGGAGGAAGAGAATCTGACCTCTTGCGAAAAGCTGACGGCCATAGTTCCACTTGGAACCGTCCAGAGCAGCTGCCCCGGCAGTACCGCCCAGGTCGTTGTAGTCGATGGCGTGGGTTTCGTCTTTATAAACGGTGCGCCATTTTTCAATGACGGAAATGGTCTTTTCGTTCATGAATCCTGCCACGGGGTTACCGTCTGCATCCCTGGTAAAGATATCAATGCCGCTGGCGACCACAAAATAGCGGTAATTGGAGGACTCGGTGAGCATACCGTAACGGTCCATATCATCGAAGGTTTGGTCGCCGTTGAGATCCTCAGAAACGGAGTGAGCCATTTCGATCATTTTATCGAGGGTCCACTGGTTGTTTTTCACCAGGTCGTAGGGGTCACCAAGGTTGTTTTCCTTCGCCATGTCGCGGTTGAAGATAATTCCGCGGGTGCCGATCAGGGTCATCAGGCTGATATCACTGACCATGGCGTACAGCTTACCGTAAAGGGTAATATCTTCGTTGAAGTTCTGGTCCCAGTAGGGCTTGCTGAGATCCACGTGGTTGAACTCGTGGAAGTTATACAGATACCCTGAAGTAATCAGGGAGCTGATATTCATCATCTGAGGAAAGGCAAGATCGTATTCGTCGGATTGTGACTGCGCAGCAGTGCTGATTGCGGTATGGGGTTTGCTGTTGATTACATTGACGAATTCGATACCGTATTTTTCTTCCAGTGTCATGTTGCGCTTGTACACTGCATCATTGAGCAGATCACCGTTGATTTCATCGGCCTGCAGATAGATTTCCTGATAAGTGCTGGAATTGGGGTCAAGATGGACAATCACCAACTGCTCGCCTTCAAACCGTGCCTCAGGCAGATTGGGTTTGTAGTCCGACTCTGTCGCAGCAGGGGGAGTTTCGGGTGCGGCAGTGGTACCGTTGACTTGCGGAGTGGTTTCTGCAGGCTGCTTGTCGGTATTCTCCGCACCGCAGGCGGCAAAGGGAACAATCATCAGCAGCGAGATGAGCAAAGCTAAGATCCGTTTTGTCATGGGAAGTCTCCTTTCAGGGTACAAATACCAATTGTATTATATCCTAATGCTTTTTTGCGTGCAATATGGATTTTGACGAAAAGAGAAACGGAAATTTGTACAAAAAAACAAGACACCGCACCTATGTGCGATGCCTTGCGGGGACTGTATTGGGATAGACTGCAGCTTACGGCAGCTCCTTGATTGCGTCGCCTACCTTTTTGATGAGGGCGTTGATGCGCTTTTCACCGGTTCTGAACACCGATGCGATGTTGCCGGAGGTGGATGCCTGGTTGATGACCGAGTAAGCATCTACCGAGTAGACCAGACCCAGGTTGTAGGAAATGCTGTTCTTGATGAGGTCCATCATTTCCGCAACTTCCGGGACGGGAGCGCGGCGGACCTTCATGACCGTCTCATAGTAAGAGGGCAGAATGGTCTGGCTGGAGTAGTAAGCCATGTCCTCCAGCAGGATGCCCAGGCGGTCGTAATCGCTGTTGGCGGAGGGGATTACCAGGACGGTGGTTTCCTCATCGGGGGCATGATAGTATCTGCTCTGTGCAGAATCATACTTGGGATTGGGAATAATACCGTATTCCTCAGCCATCTCAAAGTTGGTAATCTGATTGATAATGGATGCGCCGTTCTGTACGAAGAGAATCTGACCGTTGGCAAAAATCTTGCGGCCGTAGTTCCAATAGGCACCGTCAAGCGCAGCCGCACCGGCGGTGTTCTTGAGGCTCTCGTAAGCGATGGCGTGGGTTTCGTCGTTATAGATGCTGCGGAGCTTCTCGATGACCGAGATAGCCTTTTCGCTCATGAAGCCTACCACGGGGTTGCCGTCGGCATCCCGGGTGAAGATATCCACGCCGCTGGCAATGACCATGTAGCGGAAGTTGGACGCCTCAGAAAGCAGGCCATACTGGTCGAGATCATCAAAGGTCTGGTTACCGTCCAGGTCTGCGGAAACGGCCAGGGACATCTCAATCATCTTATCGAGGGTCCACTGGTTGTTTTTGACCAGGTCATAGGGATCTTCCAGGTTGTTTTCCTTGGCCAGGTCGCGGTTGAAGATGATGCCGCGGGTACCGATCAGGGTCATCAGGGAGATATCGCTGACCATGGCGTATAGCTTGCCGTAGAGGGTGATGTCATTGTCAAAATTGCTGTCCCAGTAGGGCTTGGTGAAGTCTACATAATTCATCTCATGGAAATTGTAGAGGTAACCGGAGGTGATGAGGGAACTGATGCTCTTCATTTTGGGAAGGGCAACGTCGTACTCATCGGACTGGGCCTGTGCCGCGATGCTGATGGCGGAGTGAGGGCTTGCCTCGATTACGCTGACGATGTCGATGCCGTACTTCTCTTCTACCGCAAGGTTGCGCCGATAGACCGAGTCATTGAGGACGTCACCGGTGATGTCTTCCGCCTGGATGTAGATCTCAGCGTAGTAGGTCTCATCCGGGGAACGGTGGACGATCACCAACTGCTCGCCGTCATATCTCACCTCAGGAAGCTGGGGCTTGTAATCGGGCTCGGTTGCAGTGGGCGCGGTGGATGCGGGGGCTTGAGTGCCCTCGGCGGGGGGAGTGGAATCTGCCGGCTTTCCGGCATCGTCCGATGCGCAGGCTACAATCGCAGGAAGCAGCATTAGGACGGTCAGAATGAGAGCGATAAATCGCTTTGTCATGGGGGGGAAACCTCCTAATAAAAATTTGGATACGCTCATTCTACCATATTATTCCCACCTCGTCAATGTGCGATTGCTATAATTCCGGGATGCGGTTTTTGTGACTTGTACACAATTTGATGGAAAAAGAAAAACCGTGCCGCAGCACGGTTTTTCTTTTGGTTGATTCGAAAAAGTAAAGGATTTACGGCAGGTTCTGAACCGCATCCGCAATCTTCTTGATCTGTGCGTTCATGCGCTTTTCACCGATCTTGAAGACCGATGCGATGTTACCGGAGGTGGAAGCCTGGCCGATGATGGAGTCAGCATCGATATCATAGATCATACCCACGTGGTAGCAGATGCTGTTCTTGATGATGTCCAGCATTTCGGCCACTTCGGGAACGGGGGAACGGCGGATCTTGATAACGGTCTCGTAGTAGGAAGGAAGGATGGTCTGGCTGGACATATATGCCATATCCTCCAGCAGAATGCCCAGACGGTCATAGTCATCATTGGTGGAGGGAACTACCAAAACAGTGGTATTGTAGTCGGGCATGCAGTAGTAGTCTTTCTGAGCGGAATCGTACTTAGGCTGAGGCAGAATGCCGTATTCCTGTTCCATGCCGAAGTCAGCGATGGCGTTGAAGGTGCTGGCGGCGTTCTGGAGGAAGAGGATCTGGCCTCTGGAGAAGATCTGACGGCCGTAGTTCCACTTGGAGCCGTCAAGGGCTGCTGCACCGGCGGTGCCGCCCAGGTCGTTGTAGTCGATGGCGTGGGTCTCGTCGTTGTAAACGGTGCGCCACTTTTCAATGATATCGATGGTCTTCTCGTTGGTGAAGCCGGCTACGGGGTTGCCGTCAGCATCGAAGGTGAAGATGTCGACGCCGCCCGAAACGACGAAGTAACGATAGTTAGAGGACTCGGTGAGCATACCGTAACGGTCCATATCGTCAAACTTCTGGTCACCGTTGAGGTCCTCGGAGACGGCGTGAGCCATCTCAATCAGTTTATCCAGAGTCCACTGGTTGTTGCGGACCAGGTCATAGGGGTCTCCCAGATTGTTTTCCTTAGCCATGTCGCGGTTGAAGATGATACCGCGGGTGCCCAGCATGGTCATGAGGGAGATGTCGCTGACCATGGCATAGAGCTTGCCGTAGAGGGTGGTATCCTTATCGAGGTTGCTGTCCCAGTAGGGCTTGGAGAAGTCTACATGGTCCAGGTTATGGAGGTTATAGAGGTAGCCGGAAGTGCAGAGAGAACCGATGTTCATCATCTGGGGGAATGCCAGGTCATACTCGTCAGACTGGGACTGCGCGGCGGTGCTGACGGCGGTATGGGCCTTGTCGTTGATGACGTTGACGATCTCAATGCCGTATTTTTCTTCCATGGTCGTGTTGCGTTTGTAAACCGCATCATTGAGCAGATCGCCGGTGATCTCCTCGGCCATCAGATAGTACTCTTTGTATGTGTTCGCCAAAGGGTCGCGGTGAACGATAACCAGCTGTTCGCCTTCAAACTTCACTTCGGGAAGCTCAGGCTTGTAATCCGGCTCAGTAACAGCAGGAGCCGAGGAGCCGGGAGCGGCAGTGGTATCCGGCGTTTTAGGCGTTGTTTCTGCAGGCTTTTGGGCGTCATCGGCACCGCAGGCAACTGCAAACAGCACCATCATGAGGACAAGAACAAGGGAAATAATGCGCTTTGTCATAAGGGGCCTCCTTGCTTAATATTTGTGAATTCATTTTACCATAAAACACAGTTGTAGTCAATGTGCATATATTCCAAAAAAACGCAGGAATTTTGTTTATAATGACAATAAAAAGGATGCCGCACATGGAGCGATATTTGAGGAAGAAACTTTGCGGGTGAAGAGCTTCATGCTGCGGCCGATGACCTGGTAAAGGAAGTTGGAACCTTCGGTAAGTGTCCAGGTCGGTGGTCACTGTCAAGACCTGCGGAAACGGCCATGGATATCTCTTATCGAGCGTCCGTTCGCTGTTGTGAGCCGGATCATCAATATGCGTCTTTGGCGATATATGTTCAAAAAAGATTGGTGATATTGATCCTGCCGTCTTTGGGAAAGGGGTTCCACCAAAAAAGGGGCTGCCGCAAGGGCAGCCCCAGGGAGAATACGGGGGAATTATTTTTCGGTAACTTCCTTGGTGTTAACCTCGATATAGTCAACTACGCCGTTCAGGCAGACTGTGACATCGGTGGTGTAACGTCCAAACATACGGGTAAAGGTTGCGGTAAAGGCGGGCATCTCCTTTTGGCCAACGACCTTCCATTCATTGGAAGCGGCATCAAGGAGCTTAAGGGTCATGATCTGCTGTTCCGCGGAATACTCTGCACGCCAGGTGTTCATTTCCTTGTTGGCGTTTACATAGGATCCGTAAGGAATCATGCTTGCTGTGCCTCCGCCGTCAACCAAACGGAAGGGGAAGCTCCAGGTGCCGACCTCAAAGGCGAGGTAGAGGAAGTTGTTTTTGGAGATATCATTGCCGAACAGGGAAGAGGACTTTTCCATCTGGACACGCCATTCGATGGACCAATCGTACTTGTCGGAAAGCTGGAAGGGCTTTGCGAGAGTAAAGTCGGTGGTTCTGTCGGTGATAACGAGGGTGCCGTCCTGAAGCGTATAATTCTTGGTGGACTGGGCGCTATCGGTGAGGTTGTTCAGACCGTTCTTTTCGTTGAGGCTGTCGAAGTCCCAACGGTAGCTGATATCCGTAATTTCCAGCTGAACAGGAGGCTTTTCCTTGGTGGTGATCTCAACGTAATCCACAACGCCGTTCATGCAGACATCGGTTCCGCTGGCGTAACGGCCGAAGAGATTGGTGATGTTAAACTCATAGTTGGTGCTGAGGGTCAGCGTGCCCACCACATCCCAGCTCTTGGTGGTTTCGTTGTAGATCTTCAGGGTGAGCTTCTTGTCCTTGATGGTGTGCTCAACTCTCCAGGTGTTCATTTCCGTGTTGGCGTCTACATAGTCACCGTAGGGGATCATGTAAGCATCGCCCTCGGAGGTTACAATGCGGAATGCCTTCCAGGAAGGAACCGAGTAAGCCAGATAAATGAAGTTGTTCTTGGCGCCGTTGGCACCGAAGAGAGCGGATCCGGAATCCAGCTTAGCCTTCCACTCGATGGACCAGTCGAAGTCATCGGCCAGGGTGATGGGAGCAGCCAGAGTGAAGTCGGTAGTCTTACCGGGCAGGGTAATGGCGCCGTCAGCGAGGGTGAACTCCTTGGCAGAGTTCTTGCTGTCGGTGAGGTTGTTCTTGCCGTCCTTTTCGTTGAGGTTGTCGAAATCCCAACGATAGGTGACATCGGCGTAAGGATGTGCAGTTACCTTGATGTTGAGGGTCTTGGTCAGGCCGCCTTCGCTTTTGATGACGATGGCAGCTTCTGCGCCGGCAGCGGTGCCGGTAGCGATGTGGATCAGACCGTACTTGTCAATGGAGCAGAAATCTGCGCCCTTGGTAACGGTATAGGTGATGTTTGCGTTCTCAGCGTAGAGAGGAAGGACGATAGCCGCGATCTGGTGGTTGGAGCCGCTGGCGATCTCAATGGTCTGACCGTCGGTGTAGCGGGTACGGCCGTTGGGGGCAATTACTTCAAGCTCGGTGGCGGTTCTGTCGGCGAGAGCGTTAACCTTGGCAAAGGCGTTAGTTGCCAGCTCAATGCCCTGTGCGTTGTAGCCGGTCTGCAGGTAATGTACGTTGCCGGGGCCCATATAGCCGTAACCGGGAGAGGTCTTATCCTTGGAGGATTCCATTCTGGAAATGTCGCAGAGACGGGAAGAGATGATGAGATCATCGGCGATGGAGCTGTTGAGGGCATACTGGGCAGCTCTGGGTGCAACCAGATCGGTGAGCAGCTGGAGCTCAACGCTTTCTGCGGAGCAGGCGCCCTTCAGTGCACGGACCAGCATGATATTACCAAGCTCGACATCCATTTCCTTAACGAAATTTTCATGCATGGCAACATAGCGGTCGTAGTACTCTTCGGTGGTGATGAGGTGATAATCGCTGCCCATATTCCAGTTGGTTCCGCCCCAGGTATGGGTCATACCGGTTTCACCCTGGCACCAGAAGTACTGGGTGCGGATGATCTCGAAGTTGGAGTTGTCGGCGGCGAAGTCAGTCTTGAACTTGTTGTATGCCTTGAGGGTGTTGTTGTAGAGGTTGCTGCCGGAGCCGTAATAGGTACCGTCCTTCTCCCAGCATTCGATGGGAGAGCCGCCCACTGCGGACTGGATGCAGAAGACCTTCTCACCGGTGAGTTCATACCAGGTTTTGGACAGAGCAGGGGAGAAGCCTACGCGACCACGGGACAGGTCGAAGCGAGGACCTATGGTACCGTCCTTGGGCACCTCGGAGCACCATGCGGTGCCCTTGGTGGGCTTCAGGCTGAGTTTCTGCTCGTTGGTGCGGTTGACGCCGTCATCGGAGGAACCGGCGGCGTTACTCTGACCAACGATCAGGAACATGGCGATCTGTGCGCGGTTGACCTTGTTGATGACGATGGTGTCCTTCACCTCGCCGTTTACGGTGGCAGAGATGGTGATGGGCTCGTTGGAGATCTTCCATGCGGTGATCACGCCATCGGTGCAGTCACACAGGTCGGCATTGGTGCTGGTGTAGGCGAAGGATTCGCCTGCGGCGAGGGTGTAGTTGGGGGTCCAGGTGTAGCGGTCCTGGTACTGCAGCTCAAAGCCCTTGGCAGCATCCTTGACAAACTTCACCTTGTACTGGGTTTCCTTGCCGTCCTTGGTGACGGTGATCAGGGCCAGAGCCTCGGAAGCGGTGTCGGCATAGGTGGCCTGCAGGATCTCGACCTCGGCATTGGCCTCGGCGGCTACGCGAGGGATGCGAGGTCTGCCGGCAGGCAGGGTAACGGTGTACTCGGTGATGCCGGGCTTGAAGCCCAGATCGGTACCGTCATCCAGGGCGAGGGCGGTCAGGTGAGGCGTAGGAGCGGCAGGCTCAACCGGCGCTGCGGTGGTCTCGGGAGCCTTGGTGGTCTCAGGAGCCTTGGTGGTCTCGGGAGCCTTGGTGGTCTCAGGAGCCTTGGTGGTCTCAGGAGCCTTG
>SVTK01000010.1 GCA_015063805.1 Oscillospiraceae bacterium | reverse complement strand
GCAAACAAAAAACACACCCGAGATCGGATGTGCATCAAAAAACCATATAAACCTTGCGTTCAGCATACCGCAGGCGATACATATGACATCCGATAAATATAAGTGTTCATCATAATAATCGCCTCCTTTGGCTGAATTTGTAATTTGATTACGCGAGTAGTATAGCATATTCTCGGTGAATTGTCAATTAGGCTTGGGAAAGTTTTCGTCAACCGTTGGTTAAAATTACAGCTCTTATATTGATAATTTGAGTTCGGATTTATCATCACACACTGCACCAAACCGGCAGGATTCACTCCTGCCGGTGTCTCTTTTTTGGCCATCTTATCCCCGGAGGATGGGCTCGGTGGCGGCCATGAAGTAAGCGTTCACCGTTTCGGGATCTTCCCGTCTGCCGTGGGCGAGCCACCAATTTACCGTTTCCGCGAAGGCGGCGGAAATGTGATTGACCAGATAATCGGCGGGGAGATTGGGATTTGGGGACTGCCCGTCGCCCGCATACTGCGCCGTCACCAGGTGCTTGAGATTTTCCTTGAAATACCGCAGGAAGATCTCATTGTTGGGGGAGGAGAGCAGAGCGAGAATATTGCGGTCATTCTCCTGCAGGTGTCGGAGCAGGTGGAGAAACACCCCGTCAGTGCTGTCGCAGTTCGCGTAGTGATCATGGGCATGGGGGAATCCCATGGCTGTGTCGAGAATATGCCCGAACAGCTCCTCGCACAGGGCCTTGAGTAGATAATCCTTAGTTTCAAAATGGGCATAAAAGGTCGTCCTTCCCACATCCGCCTCGTCCAAAATATCCTGCACCGCGATCTGATGGTAGCTCTTCTTGGCCAGCAGATCGGTGAATGCGCGGAAAATCGCCTCTCTGGTTTTCTTCTGCCGTCTGTCCATGGAAACCTCCCGAACAAATTCCCCGTTCTGTTCCGTAACGAACATGAAGAGCGATTTGCCTATTGCCTCTGTCCGTTTTTTTCGGTATAATGGAAGCAAATACAGAACGAAGTGTTTTGTAATAAACATATTATACGTCATTTTTTCTGTTCTGTCAACGTGAGGTGAACAACATGATCAAAAAATTCGTAGATTTCCTGGCGGGTGTTCCCGCCACCATCGTGGCAGGGATCTTTCTTCTGATGGATCTGATCCCCCATGCCGCCGAAACCTTCGGGTGGACCCAGGCCGAACTGCACCTGCTCCCCTTCGAGGCTGCCTGGATCACCGTCATCATCAGCGGCATTCCCATGCTCTATCTGGCCATATACCGTCTGATCCGCAACCCCGGTATCAAAAAGATCTCCTCTGCCTTGCTGATTTCCATTGCCATGATCGCCGCCATCGCCATCGGCGATCTCTTTGCCGCAGGTGAGGTGGCATGGATTATGGCTATCGGCGCAATCCTGGAGGACAAAACCACCGAGCGCGCCCAAAAGGGACTGAAGAAGCTGCTCTCTCTTGCCCCGGTGCAGGGCCGCCGACTCACGGACAGCGGGGAGGAAATGATCCCCGCAGAAGAGATCCGCCGTGGGGATATCCTCCGCATTCTGCCCGGTGAAACCATTCCCGTTGACGGCGAGATCATCAGCGGTGAGACCTCGGTGGACCAGGCGGTCATGACGGGAGAATCCCTTCCGGTGGACAAGGGCGTGGGAGACGAGGTGTACTGCGGCACCGTCAACCGCTTCGGTGCGGTGGACATCCGCGCCTCCAACGTGGGGGAGGACAGCTCGCTGCAGACCCTGATCCGCATGGTGAAAGAGGCCGAGGAAAAGAAGGCCCCCATGGCACGGATCGCCGACACCGCGGCCAGCTGGCTGGTACCGGTGGCCCTCCTTATCGCCGTGGTGACAGGGCTGATCACCCGTGACATTGTGCGGGCGGTAACGGTGCTGGTGGTTTTCTGCCCCTGTGCGCTGGTATTGGCTACCCCCACCGCCATTATGGCCGCCATCGGTCAGGCTACCCGCCGGGGTGTGATCATCAAATCGGGGGAGGCCCTGGAGAAAATGGGCAAGGCTTCCGCCATCACCTTTGACAAGACCGGAACGCTGACCCACGGTCGCCCCGAGGTCAGCGACATCATCCCCCTGGCTGAGGGGCTTGACGCCGAAGAACTGCTCACCCTCACCGCCTCCGCTGAAGCCAAAAGCGAGCATCCCCTGGGGCGTGCCATTGCGGCCTGCGCCGAAGCGCGGGGGATTCCGCTCCGGGAGACGGCAGATTTCCGCATGACGGCGGGCAGAGGCATCTGCACCGCCATTGACGGGAAGATGCTCTTCTGCGGAAGCGAGAACTTCCTGGCCGAGCATGGGATCACGCTCACCGAGACCCAGCGCACCACCGCCGAGGGGCTGACCGAGTCGGGCAAGGCCGTGGTTTTCGTAGCGCGAAAGGGAGAATGCATCGGTGTGCTTGCCCTCTCGGACACCCTTCGCCCCGAAGCCCCCCACATTGCCCAACGGCTGCAGCAGATGGGCGTTGACCTGGTTCTGCTCACCGGAGACAGCGAAAAGGCAGCGGCATACATGGCAAGCCGCGTGGGCATCACCCGGGTGTTCGCCCGCCTTCTCCCAGGGGAAAAGGTAGCGCGGATCAGCGAACTGCAAGGGGACGGCCGCATGGTCTGCATGGTGGGTGACGGCATCAACGACGCTCCTGCCCTCAAGGCCGCCGACATTGGTGTAGCCATGGGCGGGCTTGGCAGCGACATTGCGGTGGAGGCCGCCGACATCGTGCTCATGCAGGACGATATCACCCGCCTGCCCTATCTGAAGCGACTGGCCAACGCCACCGTGGGCACCATCAAATTCAGCATCGCCCTGTCCATGCTCATCAACATCCTGGCAGTAATCCTGTCGGTGCTGGGGATACTGAATCCCACCACCGGAGCGCTGGTGCACAACGCCGGATCCTGCTTTGTGGTGCTTCTTGCCACGCTGCTCTATGACCGGAAGTTTGAATAAAAAGTTTTCTATCCAACATAAAAGAAGAAATCCACGCCACGGCGCGGATTTCTTCTTTTATTTCTCGGTCTCGGTGAGGCGGTATTTTTCGGCCTGCACCCGGAACATCTCGGCATATTTGCCCGCCCGGGCCAGCAGTTCCTCGTGACTGCCCCACTCCACCAGAGTGCCGGTATCGAACATATAGATCCGATCGGCAATGCGGGTGGTGGACAGGCGGTGGGAGATGAAGATCACCGTCTTATCCGCCGTGTGGTCCAGGATCGAGCGGTTGAGATTGTACTCGGCCACGGGATCCAGGGCGCTGGAGGGCTCATCCATGATCATGATGGGGTAATCCCGGGCAAACACCCGGGCAATGGCGATCTTCTGTGCCTCGCCCCCCGAAAGGTTGGTGCCGTTTTCCTTAAATTCCCGGGTCAGGTGGGTTTGGATCCCCTCCTCCAGGGTCTGCAGTTTTTCGGTGAAGTCGGCGGCATCCAGGGCGGCCAGCACCCGGCTCTCATCCGCAGGGGTGTATTCGCCGTTCATCACGTTTTCGGCCACCGAGGCGGCGAAAATGCGGAAATCCTGGAACACGGTGCCGATCTGCCGGCGGTAGGCTTCGGGGTCATACTGACGGATATCCACCCCATTGTAGAGGATGGCGCCCTCAGTGGGATCGTAGAGCCGCATGATCAGCTTGATGAGGGTGGTCTTCCCTGCCCCGTTGTAGCCCACGATGGCCACCTTCTCTCCCCGGGTGATCTTCAGATTGACCCCGCGGAGCACATTCTCTCCGTTTCCCTCTGCGGTGGGCGGGGTATAGTCGGCTTCGTGGAAGCCGTACTTGGGGTGCGCGGCGAAGCGGTAGGAGAAGCTGACGTCCCGAAGCTCCAGGGACTCGAAGGGAGGAACTTCGGTGATCTCTCCCTGAAGCGCGGGGGTGAAGGCCATGAATTCCCGATATTTTTCGATGTATAGGGAGTGCTTGGCGTATTTGGTGAGACGGTCGATGAGGTCGGTCAAGAACCAGCGCACTCGCCACACCATGGTTACCGAAGCGGCAAAGGTGCCTGCCGCCAAAAGTCCCGATTCCATCTGCCCCAGCATATACAGGATCAGGGCAAAAAAGGTCACGGTGCCAACCAGGTCATAGCTGATGCCGTAGGTGAGGAAATATCGGATGCCGTACTTGCGGTCAGCGGCCTTGATTTTTTCGGTGTTTTCGTCATACTCCCGCATCAGCAGTTCATCGGCACGGCGGATGCGAAGCTCCTTGGCGTAGTCGGCCAGATGATAGACCCGATTGATGTAGCTTTTCTTGCGCCAAAGGGGATTGGTTTCCTTGTCATGGGCAAAGCCCACCCGGTTGGCCAGCAGATTGAAGACCACCGCCACCACGGAGGAAAAAAGCAGCAGGGCGGCAATGATGGGATCCACCGTGAACAGCACACCGAAGAGGGTGGAGGACGCCACGATGCGATTAATCAGCTTTCCCGTGTCCTCGATGACGGCTACGGCGCGGTTGTCCGACTCGTTCATGGCCCAAACGAAATCGTTGTAGAATTCGGGATCATCGAAGCAGGCCAGATCAAGGGATCGCGCCTTGACAAAAAGCTCCTCGTGCATCCGCAGGTGAAGCTTCTGCTTCATGAGGGGATTCTGGATGCACCAGTACCACTTGTCGAAGATGTAGGCCAGTAGGTAGAAGACTGCCATGGAGGCAATGATCCGCAGGGCATCGGCAAAGGTTCCGCCACCGTCCACCGTGTTGAGCAGATGGAACGTGAACAGCGCCTGGGCGGAGTTGAGCAATCCCCAAATAATCCCCTCTGCCAGCATCAGCACAAAGTACATTGGGACATAACGGGCGATCTTTCCCAGCATCATGGCATTGTTGCGCAGGATGCGGAAGAACTTTTGTTTCGGTCGTTTAGCCATTGATGCTCACCTCACTTCCCAGGTAATTCTCGGCCTGGCGGCGGAACATGGCGGCATATTTGCCGTCCTTTTCCATCAGCTCGGCGTGGGTACCGCACTCGGCGATCCTGCCGTCCTCCATCATGATCACCCGGTCGGCCAGCACAGCGGAGGACAGGCGGTGGGAAATGAAGATCACGCTCTTTCCCCGGGTGGCCCGCATCATGTTTTCGAACATGGTGTACTCGGCAATGGGGTCAAGGGCGCTGGAGGGCTCGTCCAGCAGAACAAAGGGGCAGTCGTCGGCAAAGACCCGGGCCAGGGACAGCTTCTGCTGTTCCCCCACTGACAGGTTCTCCCCCTTGTCGTCAAATTCACGGGTGAGGATGGTGTCCAACCCTGCAGAAAACCGGGCCACGCGGGCCGCAGCACCGCTCTCGGCCAGGGCTGCTTCCAGCCGCGCATCATCCCCCTCTTTGGCGGGGCGAAGCAGAATATTATCCCGCACCGACAGGGAGAGGAGCTTGAAATCCTGGAAAACCGTGCTGAAGCTCCCCCGATAGGCGGCAAGGGAAAAGTCCCGGATAGGCCGGCCGTCCAGGGTGATCTCCCCGGCGCAGGGATCGTACAATCGGAGCAGCAGCTTGACCAGGGTAGTCTTTCCCGAGCCGTTGCTCCCCACCAGGGCAATCCGCTCCCCGCGGTGCCAAACAAAATCAATCTCCCGCAGGGTGTCCTGCTCACTGCCGGCGTAACGGAAGGTCAGTCCCCGCACCACGATCTCGCCCCCTGTGGGAGGAACATCCTCGGTGCCGCCCCGGATTGCAGGTTCATAGTCGAGAAAATACCGCACATCCTCAAGGAAGAGGGCGTGCTCGCCGAACTCGGCGAAATTCTGCAGAAGATTGTTGAGGCAGTAGGAAATGGTGCCGATAGAACCCAGCACCACAATGCAGTCCCCCACCTGCATTCCACCGTTGGCACTGCCCACACACATGGTGCTCCACACGGCGTAGAGGGTAGCCCCCAGGATGGTGACCACCTCCAGACCAATCACATCGATGTAGCCGTAGATGGCGCGGCGCAGGCCGTGTCGGCGAATCACCCGACGGAAATCGGCATAGGTTTCCCGCAGATCCCGCAGAAGGGTGGCGTACATCCCGCCGATGCGCATTTCCTTGGCATATTCGCCCTGGTAGAAGGTGCGGCGGACATAGGCGGCACGGCGGTTGATGGGCTTGCGCTCGCTTTCCATGTCGTGCCGCGCCACGTTGGCCAGCCGACGGAAAAAGCCCAGCAAAAGCGGGAACAGCCCGAACAGGATCAACCAGGGGTCGATGACAAAGAGCAGAGCCGAGTTTGCCGCCAGGGCCACCACCCGGGCGATGAGGTTGTCCAGGGTGTACATCACCTTCATCATGCGGGAATAGGCCTCGTCCATGGCTTTGACGTACTTGTCATAGAAGGCGGGATCCTCGTAGCAGGCCAGCTCCACCTCCGCCGCCTGGCGAAAGAGCAATTTTTCCACATAAGCGCCCACCTTGCGCTGCTCAATGGGAGAAACCAGGTTCCAGAACAAGCGCATCCCGAGATAGCTCACCAGCATCACGGTACCCAGCACCAGTACATACCGCACGATACCGCGGATGTCTTCCCCGGCATCGATGCCATTGACCACCCGCCGGAGCAGATAGCCCTCGCTGAGAAAGTCCAGCACACCGTACAGCAGAGAGGAGCCCAGGTAAACGGCCAAATACAGCGGAGATGCCCGCCAGATGCTGCGCAGAGCAAACAAATTATTGGAAGCTGTCCGTCCCGGGGACAGCTTTTTCTTCTTTTCATCTTTTGTCTTGGGTTTCATTGTTTCACCTCCCGAGTGGGTCGGATTCAGTATAACATAGCCCTCCCGTGCAGTCAATCACCGATTGGGTGAGATGCGTCTACCGTTAGTTGAGGGGCGGAAATGAAATTTCCCTCTTGACAAAAGAAGAGGAAAAAGGTATAATATAAATACCCCATGGGGGTATATGCGAGGCCTGGAAGGAATGAGGCTCGTTTGACAAATATGAATTTGACGGGGAAGGATACGGTTAATCCTAAAGAGGTAATCCATTATGGCGAGATTTCTTTTGTGTGTAATTTATATTGCTTTTATCGGCTTAGGATTGCCGGATTCACTGTTCGGAACGGCTTGGCCCGCGATTTATGCAGATTTTGATCTCCCCATCTCATATGGCAGTTTTATCACTTCAACCGTTGCTTGCGGAACGATCGTATCGAGCCTCATCAGCGCACGACTAATTCACAAGTTCGGTACAAGCAAGGTGACAGCAGTCAGCACTTTGCTGACTGCCGTCGCTTTGATCGGGTTCTCGTTCTCGACAAATATTTGGTTTATGGTTCTCCTCGCTGTTCCGCTTGGCCTTGGTGCGGGAGCGATTGACGTGGCATTGAACAATTACGTTGCATTGCATTATTCGGCCAAGCAGATGAGTTTTCTCCATTGTTTTTACGGAATCGGCGTATCGGTCAGTCCCTATATTCTGTCTTTGGTCATCGGCGGAGCAAACGGATGGAGAAACGGTTATCGAATTGCATTTTTCATCCAAATTGCCATCAGCATTCTGCTGTTTGTTTCACTGCCCGTTTGGAAAAAGGTCAGCAAAACCGAAGGCACAACAGATGTGGAGAAATCAAAAAGTATCA
Source organism: Oscillospiraceae bacterium (assembly GCA_015063805.1). Lineage (GTDB taxonomy): Bacteria > Bacillota > Clostridia > Oscillospirales > CAG-272 > SIG693. The sequence continues at coordinate 89,946 of SVTK01000010.1, read as the reverse complement.
CCATCAGAGAAACCTTGAAAATACCGGGCGTAAAGCCCATGTGCGCGCTGTTCTTTCTGACCTGCGTGATTGAATGCAGCTGCAGCGGTTGGGGAAGTACTTACCTTGTCGAGAATAAACATATGACGGCTGAACAAGCGGCAAGTGTCGTGCTGTTCTATTTCGTTGGTATGGCACTCGGCAGATTTTTGTCCGGTGTGATTGCAAACAAACTGCATAGCTGGAGCATTATCGCGATGAGCGAATTGGTGCTGAGCGCGGCTGTCCTTCTGCTGGCGATCCCCGGCCCTGCGATCCTTTGCTCGATAGGGTTATTTATGATCGGACTCGGAAACGGTCCGTTGTTTCCGAACTTCAATTACTTAGCCCCCGAGAGCTTTGGAAGGGACGTTTCGGAATCGGTTATCAGCCTGCAAATGGCATCGGCCTATGTCGGAATTTTGGTGGGACCTCTGCTGTGCGGTTTACTTGGACAAAACCTGGGAATGTATGTTTTCCCCATCTACATCGTCTGTGCTTTCATTATCATGGCAGTAATTACCGTTTGGACGCAAACACTGTTGAAGAAAAAAGCATAGTAACCGAAAATCTCAAAACAGGAGAATACACATGGAAAATTCATGTTCCTGCTGTGCCGCAGAGGAAAAGAAGACTCTGCGCAGCGAAGAAGAAAAACGCGCCCTCATGAATCGGCTCAGCCGCATTGAGGGACAGATCCGGGGCATTCGTGGTATGCTGGAGAAGGATGCCTACTGCAACGATATTCTCACCCAATCGGCCGCGGTGAACGCCGCAGTCAACGCCTTCAACCGTGAACTGATCGCCCGCCATATGCGGGGCTGTGTCGCACGGGACCTTCGCGAGGGTGAGGACGGGGTGATCGACGAGCTGGTGACTACCCTGCAAAAACTGATGAAGTAATTGGGGAAGGAAAATATGGAACAGTACAACGTAACGGGAATGAGCTGTGCCGCCTGCTCGGCACGGGTTGAGAAGGCAGTCTCCGCCGTGGATGGGGTCAGTGCCTGCACGGTCAATCTGCTGACCAATTCCATGGGTGTGGAGGGCACCGCCCCCCCGGAGGCGATCATCGCCGCGGTGAAAAAAGCGGGCTACGGTGCCGCACGGCAGGGGGATTCCCCCCAGGTGGGCCGAGGTTCCGAGGTCGAATCCTCGCCGGAGGGAGATACCCCTGCCCTGTGCCGCCGCCTGATCGCGTCCCTGGGATTCTTGACGCTTCTGATGTATATCTCCATGGGACACACCATGTGGGGATGGCCTCTGCCGGCGTTTTTGGCCAGCAATCCCCTGGCGATCGGTCTTACGCAGCTGCTTCTTGCCGCCATCGTGATGATCATCAACCAAAAGTTTTTTGTCAGCGGTACGCGGGGACTGCTTCACCGCTCCCCCAACATGGACACTCTGGTGGCTCTGGGGTCGGGCGCGGCGTTTGTCTACAGCACCGCCGTTCTCTTCGCCATGACCGCTGATCCTACCCATGCCGCACATCATCTCCACGGCCTTTACTTTGAATCGGCGGCCATGATCGTGGCTCTGATTACCGTGGGCAAGATGCTGGAGGCCCGGGCCAAGGGCAAAACCACCGATGCCCTCCGCAGTCTGATGCAGCTCGCCCCCCAGACCGCAACCCTTCTGCGGGACGGCGAAGAGATCACCGTTCCGGCATCGCAGGTGAAAAAGGGTGATATTTTTGTGGTCCGGCCCGGAGAGAGCATCCCCGTGGACGGCACCGTGTTGGAGGGAATCAGCGCCGTCAACGAGTCCGCCCTGACGGGAGAGAGCATCCCTGCCGATAAGGGGATGGGAGACAGTGTGTACGCCGCAACGCTCAATCAGTCGGGCTTCCTGCGCTGTGAGGCTACCCGCGTGGGAGAGGATACCGCCCTCTCGGGGATCATCCGCATGGTCAGCGATGCCGCTGCCACCAAGGCCCCCATCGCCAAGATCGCCGACCGGGTGTCGGGCATCTTTGTTCCCACGGTCATGGCCATTGCCCTGGTCACCACCGCCCTTTGGCTGATCTTTGGGGAAACGGTGGGCTACGCCCTTGCCCGGGGCATCTCGGTGCTGGTAATCAGCTGTCCCTGCGCCCTGGGGCTGGCTACCCCCGTGGCAATCATGGTGGGCAGCGGCGTGGGGGCGCGGAACGGTATCCTCTTCAAAACCGCCGTTTCCCTGGAGGAAGCGGGGAAGGTGGACATTGCGGTGCTGGACAAAACCGGAACCGTCACCGAGGGCAAGCCCCATGTCACCGACATCTACTGCGCCCATCAGCGGGAAGAAGCCGAGACCGTGGATTTTCTCACGGCGGTCTACTCCCTGGAGGCCCTGAGTGAGCATCCCCTCTCGGCCGCCATTGTGGAAAAAGCACGGGGAATGGGACTGCAGCCCCGCCCTGTCACCGATTTTACCGCCATCCCCGGCCGAGGACTGCAGGGGCGTGTGGCCATGAGCGCTACCGCCGATGCGACCCTTCTCTACGGCGGCAACCGCGCCTTTGTGGGAGAGATATGCCCAATCCCCGCCGATGCCCTGGAGCTGGCGGACCGGTGGGCGGGTGAAGGCAAAACGCCCCTGTTTTTCGCTTGGGAGAGAGAATTTGCCGGTGTGATCGCCGTGGCAGATGTGATCAAGGAGGACAGTCCCGCCGCTATTGCCGCGCTGCATGGGATGGGCATCCGCGTGGTCATGCTCACCGGAGACAATACTGCCACCGCCCGGGCCATCGGTGCCCAGGTGGGGGTGGATGAAGTCATCGCCGGGGTGCTCCCCGACGGAAAGGAAGCGGTGATCCGCGACCTGCAAAAGCAGGGGAAGGTGGCCATGGTGGGGGACGGCATCAACGATGCCCCCGCCCTGACCCGTGCCGACATCGGCATTGCCATTGGTGCCGGCACCGACGTGGCCATAGACGCCGCCGACGTAGTGCTGATGCACAGCCGCCTCTCTGATGTGCCTGCCGCCATCCGTCTCAGCCGCGCCGCCCTGCGCAACATTAAGGAAAACCTCTTCTGGGCCTTCTGTTACAACACCCTGGGGATTCCCCTGGCAGCCGGCCTGTTCGTTGGCTGGCTGGGCTGGGAGATGAACCCCATGTTCGGCGCCGCCGCCATGAGCCTCTCCAGCTTCTGTGTAGTGAGCAACGCCCTGCGGCTCAACCTCTGCCGCATCCACGACGCCTCCCGCGACCGCGCCCGGCGCAAAACCGCCACAGCCAACGCATCCAGCCGCACGCTGCACATCACCGGCATGATGTGCGGCCATTGCGAAGCCACCGTGAAGAAGGCGCTGGAGGCTCTCCCCGCCGTATCGGAAGCCGTAGCAAACCATGGGGCAGGCACCGCAGTTGTTGCGCTGAAGGGAAAGATCTCAGACAAAAAGCTGAAGAAAACCGTAGAAAAAGAAGGATACACCGTAACAGGGATTGAATAAGACCGCGGGGTACCGTAGCTTCCAATAAGACAGTATGAGCACATTACTGACATAGGGTAGCTGCCGTACAGGAGTGCGACAAGAAAAATTGGCGATACTTGGTTTTCATAACCAGGTATCGCCTTTTTCTATCTTTAACCGAATGTTTGAAGTTATTATTGGAGGTACATATGATGCACGAACTGAACTATATTCGTTGTAGTGATTACTATATTCCTGATATTCGTTTGCCGGAGGAAAATAGACCTATTGGTCGTTGGGGACGATTGCACAGGGACTATCTCAAAGAGAATTGCCCAATCCGCTTTAATGACCTCGTTCTCAGCGGTGAGCTGTGGACTTATCTGGCCGACTTGAACGAACAGGTACAGAGCCGCCTTGAACTTATTATCGAGCAAATGAAAGCAACTGAGGGCGTAACGGAGGCTATGAAGGCAAACGACCAAATGTCATGGGTTGGTGCTATGAACAGTATCCGCAACCGAGCCGAGGAAATCGTTCTTCGGGAAATGATCTACGGGGAGAATGTGGTATGAGAATCCTTGAAGAGTTATGGTACGGCAATCAATTCCCTTCCCTCGATCGTTCGGAGAAGTCCCGCAACCCACAGTTTCGCCCATTCTGCGAAAGTACACGATTTCCATTTACAAAGTTTTCGCGGGGGCTTGGGGGAGCCTTTTTCAAAAGGCTCCCCCAATGGGGCACGGGGCAACGCCCCGCAAAAAAGAATTGCCGTGCAGACCGCACGGCAATTCTTTTTACTTCACAAAATCAAACTCAAAATTATAAATACGCACCGTATCTCCGTCGGTGGCGCCTTCCTTCTCCAAGGCTTCGATGACGCCGCCCTTCTGCAGGACGCGCTGGAAGAAGGCCAGCGACTCGTAGTCGCTGAAGTTGATCTGCCCAAGCAGGTTGTAGAGCCATTCGCCCTCCACCACGTAGACGCCGTCCTCGATCTTGATCTCGGTCTTGCGCTCGCCCGAGGCGGCAACTGCCCCCTCAGCCGCGTCAAGCTCGGCGTCGTAAATGGTCAGCGGCGGCAGCAGACGCAGGCGCTCGGCCACCATCTGCACCAGCTCGTCCAGGTTCTGTCCCGTGGCCGCAGAGACATAAATCAGCTCACAGCCCAGCTCATCGATATAGGCCTCGAAAGCGTCCAGATCCACCACCTCGTCGCTATGGGAATCGAACTTGTTGGCCACCACGATCTGGGGACGCTCAGCAAGAGAGGCCGAATAACGGGCCAGCTCGGTGTTGATCTGCTTGATGTCCTCCACGGGATCGCGGCCCTCACAGCCCGAGATATCCACCACATGCAAAAGCAGACGGCAGCGCTCCACATGGCGCAGGAAGGCATGCCCCAGCCCCGCACCGTCAGCCGCCCCCTCGATCAGCCCGGGGATGTCAGCGGCCACAAAGCCGTGCTCGTCATTGGTGCGCACCACACCCAGGTTGGGGGAAAGGGTGGTAAAATGATAGTCGGCGATCTTGGGGCGAGCCGCCGAGATGCGGGAGAGAATGGAGGACTTGCCCACGTTGGGGAAGCCGATCAGTCCCACGTCAGCCAGCATCTTCAGCTCAAGGATCAGCTCACGCTCCTCGCCCTTGGTGCCGCCCTTGGCAAACAGAGGCAGCTGGCGGGTGGGGGTGGCGAAATGCTTGTTGCCCCAGCCTCCGCGGCCGCCGCGGCAGCAGATGAAGTCTTCGCAGTTCGACATATCCTTGATGATCTTGCCGGTCTTGGCATCTTTGATCAGGGTGCCGGGGGGAACCATGACCACAATGTCCCCGCCGTTTTTGCCGTGGAACTTGCCGCCCTTGCCGTTGTCCCCCCGCTCTGCCACAAACTTGCGCTTGTAGCGGAAGGCCAGCAGGGTGTTGGAGCCTTCGTCAATGCGGAAGACCACATTGCCGCCCCGACCGCCGTCACCGCCGTCAGGGCCGCCCCGGGCCACATATTTTTCGCGGTGGAAGGCAACCGCGCCATCCCCGCCGTCCCCGGCTTTGCAGTATATGGTTACTTGATCGATAAACATAGAAGTATCGCCCCGAGGGGCTTCCTTTCATAAAAGTTTAGTTTGCGCCGAAGATAATCTCGGCGCCAGACAACGCCTCGTTACCGTCGCAAATCTCGATGGCATTCCACTGTTCCTCGGTACCGGTATATGTGATGTAACGAAGCGAATCGGCTTCACTGAATGCATCATCTTCAATCGTGACCAGCTGATCCGTCACAAAAATCTCCTTCAAACGACTGCATTTCCAAAAGAAACAGCTGGGCACCGTAGTTACCCCGGTACCAAATATTATACCAGTTAACCTGCGGCTGTCATAGAAAACCGAAGGACCAAGCGACCACACCGGATCGGGGAGCGTGACCCATTCCAAATACCGTGTCCCGCTGAATGCACATTGTCCCAACCGGACCACACCGTCAGGAATCACGTATGTCTTGTCCCGCTTTCCGGCGGGATAGGCCAGCAGAGTGGAACCGCTCGCGCCAAACGGCCGCCCATCACCAAACAAAACGCCGTCTATGGTATAAAAGTAGGGGCTATCTTCATCGACGGTTATCTCCTGCAGGTTATCGCAATGATGGATTGCAGCTTCATACACCCATGCCTTTGCCGGAATATGCAGGGTCTCCAATTCATCGCAATAAGAAAAAGAATGCATTCCGATGCCCTCGACGTTCTCAGGGATTACAACCTCTCGCAAAACAGCACAGTTGGAAAACAACCCGTCGGGAATTTCTTCCAGACACACAGGAAGCTGAACCTGCTCAAGCGAAGCACATTCATGAAATAGCCCCTCGCCGAGTGCAGTCAAATGATCCGGAAGTGTAATTTCAACCAATCCGGATTCTGAGAAAGCATAGTCCCGCACTTCCGTGACAGATGCGGGAAGTTCAAGCACCCGTAGTGCCGAACAGTTTAGGAATGCATAATCATCAATCGTTTCTACTCCGTCCGGGAGTAAGATTTTTCCTAACGAATCTGCATCAGAAAACGAGGCATATCCAACGATTTTAACCCCATCGGGGACCGTGTAAACGGTATCCTTTTTCCCTGGCGGATAGCGCAGCAACTCAGTTTTATCGTGATTGAACAGAACTCCGTCCTGTACACACAGCTGAGTATGTGCCTCCGCCAATATGATCGACTCGAGATTTACACACCCGTAAAAAGAGTCCGCACTTATCCCCTCCGGAAGATAAATTTGCCGCAGTTTTGTGCATAATCTAAACGCCTCCGGTCCCAGCTCTGTCAGCTGCTCGGGAAGACGAACCTCGGTCAAAGAAGAGCAACCTGCGAATGCATACCATCCGATTTCAGTCAGACTGTCGGGGAATATAATATTTTTCAGCTTCTCGCAATAGAGAAAAGATCTCCAACCAATCCGAGTCAGGCTGTCGGGCAGGCTGACCGACTTTACATCCATACAAAGGGCAAATGCCTCATCACCGATTTCGGTAATTCCTTCCCCGATTTCGATGGATGAGATATATCGTTCTGCCATAATCCAAGGCGGACGCGAACCGTTATACTCATCGTCAAGCGGGTTTTCGTCATCCGTCATCGAATAATCGGGAATCGCTCCCTGCCCCTCAATCCGGAGATTCCCCCAAAAATCCAGCGACCAGGACAATCCTTCACCAAACTCGCCCTGCCAGGAAGTGGCACAAGCGCTCAATGACAGCAAAAGTATCACCAGCAAACCAAGCCAAACCAAACGTCTCATGGGAAACCTCCTATTCAATTTATTTTACCCACTCCCGACGCACCAGCCGGCCTGCCGCAAAATGCAGACGCTCCACCCTGCGATACACCTCAGGGGTGCAGGGGACGGGGGTGATTCGGTCATCCTTCGGCCAAAAGCGAGGATCAAAATCCCGGCCGATAAGCATCGTTCCGGTGAAATCCGCGAGGCGGTGGAAGGTGTACTGCCACATCCGCGGGTTATCGCAGGGAGGATCGTTATCGGCCTCACAGCTCCGCACCGCCTTCACCCCGTCAATGACGGGCAGGGCGCGGAAGAGGCGACAGCGGAACTCGCCCATCAGCGACTCAAGCCACAGCTGACCGTTCTCGAGGCGGTAGTGGATCGACCGCCGCGCGCCCCTAAGACCAAGCCGACTCATGTCGGGGCCGAGGGCAGGCTCGGTGCCAAACACCACAAAATCCTCGTCCGCCAGCACATAAACGTCGCAAACGCTACCGTCGGCGAAGGTCACTTCATGGCAGCTATGGTGCATACGCCCTCCTTAATCCAGGGGCGTGGTGTCGCCCTTCTCCCGAATGATAATACGGATGGGCGTCCCTCTGAAGCCAAAGGTATCCCGCAGACAGTTCTCGATATAGCGGCGGTAGGAAAAGTGGAAGAGCTCAATGCTGTTGCAGAAAATGACAAAGGTAGGCGGAGCCACGCTGACCTGGGTCATATAGTAGATCTTCAGCCGTCTTCCCTTATCGGAGGGCGGCTGGGTGCGGGTAGTGGCTTCGGCCAGCACATCGTTGAGCATACCGGTGGAAATGCGGGTATTGGTCTGGTTGTGGACGTAGTTGATCTGCTCGAAGAGCTTGACCACACGCTGGCCGGTCATGGCCGACACAAAGAGGATGGGCGCGTAGGTCATATAGGACAGGGCATCATAGATCTTGCGGGTGAAGGAGTTAACGGTGTTGTTGTCCTTGTCCACCAAATCCCACTTGTTCACCACGATAATGGTGGCCTTCCCTGCCTCGTGGGCAATGCCCGCGATCTTCTCGTCCTGCTCGGTAATGCCCTCGGTGGCATCAATCATCAAGAGACAAACCTGGGCACGCTCCACCGCCATGTGGGCGCGGAGTACGCTGTACTTCTCGATCTTATCGTCCACCTTGCTTTGACGGCGCAGACCTGCGGTGTCAATGAAGGTGTACTTGCCGAACTCGTTGTCCACGGTGGTGTCGATGGCATCGCGGGTGGTGCCGGCAATGTTGGAAACAATCAGCCGCTCTTCGCCGAGAATGCGGTTGATGATGGAGGACTTGCCCGCGTTGGGCTTGCCGATGACGGCGACCTTAATGCGATCGTCGGGCTCTTCCTCTCCCTCTGCCTCGGGCAGAGCGGCCACCACAGCATCCAGCAGGTCGCCGCTTCCGCTGCCGTGGAGGGAGGAGAGCGAGATGGGATCCTGCTCAAAGCCCAGCTCGTAGAACTCGTAATATTCCATGGGGGGCTGACCGATGCGGTCACACTTGTTCACCACGGGAATGATAGGCTTGCCGCTCTTCTTGAGCATCACGGCGATATCACGGTCGTCGGCCACCAGCCCCGCCTGCACGTCGCACATGAAGATGATGACGTCGGCGGTTTCAATGGCCAGCTCGGCCTGACGGCGCATCTTCGCCATGATCAGATCCTCGGTCTTGGGCTCGATACCGCCGGTGTCGATGATGATCAGCCCGCGGCCGTTCCACTCGGTCTCGCCGTAAATGCGGTCACGAGTCACGCCGGGGGTATCCTCCACAATGGCGCGGCGCTCGCCAATGAGTTTATTGAACAGGGTGCTCTTCCCCACATTGGGGCGCCCTACGATTGCAATAATCGGTCTTGCCATGATGATAAACTTCCTTTCTTTATATAGGTCAGTTCCGAGGGGCAGAGATGGCCAGACAGTCGGCCGCATCGGCATAGGTTACCGTAAAGCCTGCCGTTCCGCCAAACATCGGAAGGACCTCAAACCCAATCTCCACCCCGCTCTCGCCAAAGCAAACGGCAGGGTAAATGTCATAGGCGGGCTTGATCTGCAGCAGCAGATCATCCCAGGTCATCTGCTCAAGCAGCTCTGCACTGCCCCAGGCGAGCTTGCTCTTGCCCGCCCGCAGGAGATCCGCCAGGGCACCCCAGTCGGTGACCAGCGCCTCAGGCGCGATGCTCTCCCCCGTTTCAGGGTTCAGGTTCCCGGTATATACGATTTGTTTTTCGGTACCGTCCACCGGGGAGGTATAGGCCGCGCGGCAGAGGAAGGAGAGAATCTCCTCGTCAAATCGCTTGATCTCCACCGAGGTCACCTCATAGTTGAAGGTCTCTCCCTCATCCAGCATAGTCAGGGCACCGGTGGCGTGGACGGCATAAACTTTCTCAGCATGGTGCTTCAGCTGCGCATTGAGGGTCTCGGTACCCACTCCCTCCGCCACGGGATAGCGCAAAATCTTGCGGGAATCCCCGCCCAGAGAGGTGATTTCCTCCCCCACCGTGATCCCGGTGATCTCCATGGGCTGAGGCGCGGTGGTCACGGCATCCCCCGTCCCGGCATCGGTGGTTACGGCAGGATCGCCCACCGCCGCAGGTCCGCAGGCAGAAAGCAAAAGCACCAGCGTCAGACAGAGCGCAAACATCTTTTTCATCTGCATAACCTCCTTATGCAAGATCGCAGGCATCCCCAAGCAGGGCGCGGATCAGCTCCGTCCCGTCGTTGGGCACAAAACGGACAGGCACACCCAGGCGAGCCGACAGCTCATCCGGGGTCATGCCGCACAGGAACAGATCTCCCTCAGCCCGCAGACAGACCCGCGGGAGCAGAAGCTCCTCGCCCAGATCCTTTCCCGCCAGCTGATCGGCGATATCCCGTCCGGTCAGAAGGCCCGCCACATTGATCAGCTCCCCGAAGAAATCGTTGCGGATGGGGATCACGCGGATCTCCAGCCCCTGTACACGCTCCGTCAGCCGGGCCGCCAGGGCAGTAAGGGTGGGACAGGCAGCCTCTCCCGTGGCCACCGTTACGGTGCGGTTGAGGTGTGAGGGAAGGTCGTCTCCCGAAAATTCCAGTTCAAAATCGAATTCATGACACAGCGAGGTTAGCAGCCCAACCCCGTTCTCGATCTGGCTGTATTCCTCATAATATTCGTCGGGTGGAAGCTCAATCCCCGCCTTCAGATACAGCTCATCGGCGCAGAAGAAGAGCCTGGTTCCCAGCTTCTCCATGCATTCCCCGGCAAAGGCATCCACCTGTGCGATGACGGCAGCGCACTCCTCGGGGGTGAAAGGAGAGAGGGGATAGAGCCCCTCCCGGTATTTGGTCAGCCCGGCGGGGACCACCGACACACTGCGCAGAGCGGGAGCAAGCTCAGCCAGGTCCCGCATGGAGCGGTCCAGCTCTGCCCCGTCGTTGATACCCCGGCAGAGGACGATCTGCCCGCAGAGGGCGATGCCGGCATCGGCCAGGCGGCGGAGATATTCCAGGGTTTTGCCCGCGCGGCGGTTGCCCATCATGGTACAGCGCAGCTCGGGATTGGTGGTATGCACCGACACATTGACGGGGGAAATGTGCATCTCAATGATGCGGTCAATGTCCTCGTCATGCAGGTTGGTGAGGGTAATATAGTTGCCGTGGAGGAAGGACAAGCGGGAATCGTCGTCCTTGAAATAGAGGGTATCCCGCATCCCCCGGGGCAGCTGGTCAATGAAGCAGAAAATGCATCGGTTGGCACAGCGGTGCTTGCCGTCCATGAGGGGCGTGGCAAATTCCAGGCCGATGTCGTCATACTCCCCCTTGCGGATGGTGACCTCCACCAGCTCGGGGCCGCGATGCAGGAGAAGGTTCACGGTACGTTCAGCCAAATAAAAGCGATAATCCAACACGTCACGGATATTGTGTCCGTTGATGGAAATCAAAATATCCTCTGCCAGAATCCCCCCTCTCTCGGCGCGGGAACCGGGCAGCACTCCGGTTACGGTGACCATTCCGCCATCCCTCCCATGAAAAAGTATAGTTACAGTATATTATATCACACAGAACCGCCTTCTGTCAAAAGAATTTGAAAATTTATCGGAAAATCCCGCGGCAAAAAATCCCCCCTTACGCTTTACAAATTCCCGGTGGTGTGCTATAATGGGTCGGGGGAAAAATGAAGGAGGAAATTGTCATGATTCTCACCTATGAACAGCTCACATCCATCACCCGGGGGGCCGACCATACCCGCATCGACAGCCGCGGTCACGTTGCCCTGTGCCGCTGCACCGATGCCCAGGTAGCCGCTTACGGCAACGACGGCGCCAAGTGTCATCTGACCGCCGGCATCCGCTTTGATTTTTACACCGATTCCGAGGAGATCTCCTTTGACTACTGCATCCGCCGCCGCGCTTCGGTGCGCTGGATGTCGGTGGATCTTTACGCAGACGGCGTCATGGTGGCGGAGGATTACAAGAATACCCACCAGTCCTACGACACCTACACCTTCACCCACCATTTCGGGGACAAGACACGCCGCCGCATCACGATCTATCTGCCCTATATGGTGGATATCCGCATCATGGAGTTCCGCCTGGACGACGATGCTGAGGTAACGCCCTATACCACATACAGCGGTGCCATGCTCTGCTTCGGCGACTCCATCACCCACGGCTACCATGCCAGCTACTCTTCCTGCACATACCCCGCTATGATTTCCCGTTTCTTCAACTACGATTTCTCCAACCAGGGCAATGCGGGCTACATTTTCGATGCCAATACCATCGATCCCGAGCAGAACTTCAAGCCCGACCTGATCACGGTAGCCTTCGGCACCAACGACTGGAGCAAGCTTCCCTCGGCCGAGGAATATGACAGCCGCGCAGAGGCCTTCTTTGCCCGTCTGGACGAGGCCTATCCGGGCATTCCCGTCTACGGCATCCTTCCCCTGTGGCGGGAGGACGACTGGCGGCCGAAGCCCACCGGCGCTTTTGCGGATACCCGTGCGCGCCTGGCCCAAATTATGGCTGCACACGGCTGCATCATCGTGGACGGCATGAAGGCGGTTCCTCATGTTCCCGAATTCTTTGCCGACTACCGTCTGCATCCCAACGATTTGGGCTTTGCCTTCTACGCACAGGAAATGATCCGGGTAATCAGTGAACAGCAGAAAAAATAAGATCTCCCACAAACACAGGGTGGTGCCGCGCCAATGACGCGGCACCACCCTTTTTGCGCAGAGAAAATTACGCCCAATTACCGTATGTGCACCCACGGATGTCCAGCGTATCAGCGCCTCCGGAGGGAGCCTCACGAAAGGAGACGTTTATCCGGGAATTCACAGTCGAATTGGGACAAAAACAAAAAATCCGAACCTCAAAGTTCGGATTTGTTACCGTTGGTGACCCGTAGGAGAATCGAACTCCTGTTACCGCCGTGAAAGGGCGGTGTCTTAACCGCTTGACCAACGGGCCTGGTAGCGGAAGTTGGACTTGAACCCACGACCTATCGGGTATGAACCGATTGCTCTAGCCAGCTGAGCTATTCCGCCATAACGTTTGATATTATAGCACATCCCGCGGGATTTGTCAATAGGAAAATTGAAGTTTTTTGGGATTTTTTTGGCAGAAGGAAGATGCCCGCCGCACAAACCGTGCGGCGGGCAGGGATATGAACAAAGAGATTTACTGAATTGCTACGCCGTCAATAACGAGCTTACCGGTGGAGTTGGGGACAAAACGACCGTACAGATTGCTCTGACCGGCAGGAGCGGTCTTGCCAACCTGCGTAAGGGTGTTGCCCGACTCAGTGATGTTGTTGATGGTTACCTCACCACTATTGGCGGTACCAACGACAACGCCAACGCGCCAACCGCCATTATTGGTGGAGTGCAGAGTGTTGTTTTTAATTTCACAGTTTTCAATGGTGGTGTAGGTCCAGTCACTTGCACCTGCATGACCGTTAATCGCACCAACAGACGAATGACCGGTGATGGTGTTGCCAATCACAGTACAATCACGGATGGTTACATAGGTCTTGACAGGACCATCATGCGGGTTGCTGTAGCCAGAAGTCCAGCCGACCAAGCCGCCGGCACGAGCCTCGGAATCAGTACTGGTAACCGTGCTGTTGATCAAATGGCAATTTTCCAGCGTAATTGTATCCATGGAATCACAGGCTTCGATGAACGCACCGGCACCGACACCATTGCTGCTAACAATATTGGAATCAGCAATGGTCAGGTTCTTGATTACAATACCCGAACCGCCGGCAAAGCCGCCTGCAAAGAGGGGAGCGGTCAGGCCCTTGATGGTATGGCCCTGGCCATCGATGGTGACAATATCGGCACCATGGTAACCGTCAACCTTGATGGGAGTCCAAGCCTTACCGGTCATATCCAGGTCGCTTGCCAGAGCAATGACCGTGTCACCGGCATTGGCAGCACCTGCTGCCTTAAGTTCATCAACCAGATCCTCGGGAGTAGAAACCAGTACGGGAATCTCCACATCACCGAACCACTCAGCAACCTTAGTAGCAGTAACTTCGCCGAAGCCCTCGTTCAGAGCAGTCTTAGCATCCGAGAAACCGGAAGCCTGAACTGCCTGGGAAAGAACCAAGATATCGTAAGTACCATTCTTATTGCCATCGATGGCTTCTGCATCCTCGTTGGTGGCCTTGGGCGTCATATAGACCTGCGCAAGGCTGTTGTAGGTATAGTCACCAGCGGGAAGAATACCGCCAATATGGCGAGAAGCGCTACCGGCATACACATACTCAACAACGTAATAGTTATTACCGTCGATTTTAGTTTCGCCAATGAAGTTTCTAGTCCAAAAATCGCCGAACGCTGTCATGATCAGATCCTTTTCCGCATTGGGCGTACTACTCATGGCGTTCTCGGCTGTACCGATCTCATAGGCAATGATGGTGCGTACATAAGCATCGCTCTTACCGGTATTCTCAACCAGGACGAACTTATCTACGGCATTTTCGATCCCGTTCAGCACTGCCTGGCCTCCGGTCGCGTTATCGCCGAGCTGATCAAAATTAACAGACGTGCCCCAGCCGGTCACTGCTCCAACTGCGGGTACCAGGGGCTTAGCCTGCGTGAATTCCTGCAGCTTGTAGCCTTCACCATACTTTGCGGATGTCACCATCGCATAAGTACCGTCAGCATTAACCACACGTTCGTACTCGTGCTGTTCGATTTTCACACTACCGATGGTCATGACGTTGACCGCCTCATCGGTATCAGTGAAGTATGCCATGGTTCCGCTGATGACGGCTACGCCGAGCATCACAACAACCAGGCAAAGTGCAATAATTTTGCGTTTCATTGATGAAACCTCCTTGTTGATTTGCAGATATACTGCTATGTGTCCATTATACCATAAATCCCCATCACCCGCAAGATTTTTATCGTTATAATATACAACGAAAACCGGGTACCCCCCCCCCTGGATTTTGTGCATATTGCACTACCCCATTTTCCTTCTCGATTTACGGCAAAATGGCAACTCTTCGCCGTATTTCCGCTTTGACGAAAATCCTTGATTGTCGGGCGATTTTGTGATATACTGGTGACAGATCCGAAACGAAAGGAGAGATTCCAATGCAAATGCAGTACCCGTGTGCGGTCCGGGAAATTCTCGACGGGCTGCACGAAGCAGGCTACGAGGCCTACATTGTAGGGGGAAGTCTGCGGGACACCCTGCTTGGACGTGAGCCCCATGACTGGGATGTGACCACCTCTGCCCTGCCCGAGCAGACGCTGTCGGTGTTCCGTCACCGCCGCACCATCCTGACCGGAATAAAGCACGGCACCGTCACTGTCCTGGCGGAGGAAAACGGCACTCCCCTTCCGGTGGAGGTCACCACCTACCGCATCGACGGGGATTATCTGGACGCCCGTCACCCCTCCACCGTCACCTTCACCCCCAACATTGCCGACGATCTCTCCCGGCGGGACTTCACTGTCTGCGCCATGGCATGGTCCCCCTACGGTGAGGGGGATGGATTGGTGGATCTCTTCGGCGGCCGCGAGGACCTGGATGCCCGCCTCATCCGCTGTGTGGGCGAGCCTGAGATGCGCTTCCGCGAGGACGCCCTGCGCATTCTCCGGGCCTACCGCTTTGCCGCTCAGCTCTCCTTTGACATTGATCCCGCCACCCGAGCCGGGGCGCGGGTCTGCGCGCCCCTCCTCGCCCGCATTTCGGTGGAACGCATCACCGCCGAGCTGAGCCGCACCGTCACCTCTCCCAATGCCGCCGCGGCATTGACCATGATGATCGAAGACGGCGTACTCGGCCGCATCTGTACCGATCTGGATCAGAGCGGGATTCCCCGCCTGGCCGCCCTTCCCCCGGAGCTTGCCCTGCGCCTGGCCGCCCTCTTCCGCCGCACCCCTGTGGATCGGGTCAATGGGGTGCTCACCGGCCTGCGCTTTCCCGGTACGGTGGTGCGCCGTGTCTGCGCCGCCCTTGCCCTCTGCGATGTCCCCATGGACAGGGATGCCCCTCTTGGGGTGCGCCGGCTTTTGCGGGCGGGGGGACAGGCCGCCGTCACCGACAGTATGACCCTGCGGGGTGCCTTCGGAGAAGACGTATCCGCATATCGCCTGGCACTTGCGCGCTCCCTGGAACGGGGAGATTGCACCGACCTGGCCCATCTTGCCCTCTCCGGCGGAGACCTGGCCGAGCTTGGCGTTCCCCGGGGCCCTGACATCGGGCGAATCCTGGGGCGCCTGCTGGACGCCGTCATCGAGGATCCCACCCAAAACGAAAAAGAAAAGCTGCTGACGCTGGCTAAGACCATGCTTTGACGCAGAAAACGGAAGAGCCGTGCGGTTTGCACGGCTCTTCCGTTTTTTTATTTTTGCTTCTCTTTGTCTTTTTCCTTCTTTTCCTTCTCCTTGTCCTTCTCGGGCAGAGGATAGCGCAGCGCAAGCATATCCTGCGCAACATTGCGAAGATAGGTGGACATGGCGGAAATGCCAAGGAGCCCCACAAAGAAGTCCCGGTCATTCTGCATATCCAGCCCCTGGGACGCAAGAAGCTCCTTCACTATCCCGGGGCAGGCCTCCCGCTCGTGCGCCTTGAAATCGAGGAAACGGTCATAGCTCTCGATCAGTGCATCGCCGTCAAACCCCTCCGCAGCGTATACCCCATCAAAAAGCTGCTTAATCTCTCCGATGGAGAAGTTCTGCTTGAGGGAATAGACCAGCATCATCTGCACAATCTGCTCCCGGCTGTACTTTTTTCCCTTCACCGGTTTGATCACGCCGTCCTTGCTGTAGTTGTTGATCATGGTTTTGGTCAGCAGCTTATCCTTTTCCCCTCGCTTGTTCTGTGCAAGGCGGTCAGAGGCAAGAGTAATAATCTGATCCAGGTAGAGGTCGATGGCCGGAATATCCCGACCGGAAAGATCGACATCTGCCACCGCAGAGGCAACCAGAGCCTCCAGATCGAAATCATGCTTGTCCATGAAAAACTCCTCTCTTCACAGTTGAAATCACTGCATTTTCGCCGACAGCTTACTGCCCGAGGCAGAGCGGCGGTAGGCACTGGGGGGCATCCCCATCTGCCGGGAAAAGGCGCGGTTGAAGGTACGCATGGTACCGAAGCCCACCTGCTCGCTGATCTCGGTGATACCAAGATTGGTCTGGCGCAAAAGGCGGCAGGCATCCGACACCCGCAGGGCGTTGACGTAATCGTTGAACCGGATCTTAAGCCGGTCGGAAAACAAATGGGAGATGTAATATTTGCTGATGTGCAGCTCCTCCTCCAGCATTCCCAGGGACAGGTCGCGGTTGAAGTTGCGGGCACAGTAGTTCAGTACGCTCTGCAGCACATGGGAGCTGCCCGCCTTGTGGGCGATGAGGGGCATCAGCCGGAAAAGCTCGCCGAAAAAGGCCAGCATCACCCCGCGGATCACCGTGTCCCGCCACTGCACACTGGGATCGTTTTCCTTGGCAGCGATGGTGAGCAGTTCCAGCAGGAGGGGGTTGCGCCCGGCATTTTTGAGCAGGGCCGAAGCCGGCTGCTGCTCCGCAAACACCCGATTGAGTTCGGGAATGAGGTCCGGGGAAAGAATGAAGAGCACATACCGCTCCGGCCCCTCCGAGATAAACTGATGCAGCTGATTGGGAAAGGCAATGAACACATCGCCCCCCTCAATGACGTACTCAGTGGAGTCAACATACCCCAGCGCCCGCCCCTCCAGCATATATACCAGCTCAATGTGATAATGCAGATGGGGACGGCAGCCCAGACGACTGCCCCCGTTGAAGCGATCGCGGCAGTAGTAGTAATCGTTGGCTCTGTTTTCGTAATGGATCTCCACAGATTATTCCTCTTCTTCTTCGGTTTCCTCCCGGGGGAGCCGGGTGATCTCCACCCGCTCGATCCGTCGCTCTGCCACCGCCAGCACATGCAGGCGCAGGCCACGGACCTCCACCTCGGGGGTTTCCCCTTCCTCGGGGATGGCACCCAGGACGGCAAGGATCAGCCCTGCCACCGTAGCGCAGTCATAGGGATCGTCGGAGAAGTCCACCTCGGTCTGGGCGGTGAGAGCTTCCAGGGAGCAGTTGCCGTCGGCACGCCACTTGTCCTCACCCACCGCCTCGATCTCGGGGGCCTCGCTCTGGTCGGTCTCGTCGTAGATGTTGCCCACAATCTCCTCCAGCAGGTCCTCCAGGGTCACAAGACCCGCGGTTCCGCCGTATTCATCCACCACAATGGCCATATGCCGCTTGTTTTCCTTCATTTCGCGGAAAAGCACATCGGCGCGCACCGATTCGGGCACAAAATAAGCGGGGTACAGCAGCTCGGTCAGGGGCACGGGCGTCTCGCTGCGGGCATTGAGCAGATAGGCACGGGTGCTGAGAATACCCAGCACATCGTCGGCGCTCTCCCCGCAGACAGGGAAACGGGAAAAACCGCTCTCGGTAATGGCCGCCAGGATCTGCTCGGCGGTATCGTCGGCATAGATCACCGTCATTTCGGTGCGATGCACCATCACGTCTCCGGCGCTGGTATTGTTGAATTCAAAGATATTGTCGATCATTTCCCGCTCTTCGGCATCGATGGTACCCTTTTCCTCGCCGATGTCGATCATCATGCGGATGTCCTCCTCCGACACGGGAGCCTCCTCCTCGTGGGGATTGATCCCAAAGAGACGGAGCACCACATTGGTAGAAGCGGACAGGAACCATACCACGGGTTTGAGCAGAACCGACAGCACACGGATGGGCTCACAGACCACACGGGCCAGCTTTTCGGGGTTGCGCATGGCAATGCGCTTGGGCACCAGCTCACCCAGGATGAGGGTGAAATAGGACAGGATCAGGGTAATAGCCACCACTGCCAGCGTATTGAGGGTATTCGGACTGATCGCGGTTACACCGCAGTCCTGCACCAGCCAATCCACCAGCACCGAGGCAAAGTTATCGGCAGCAAACGCCGAGCCCAGGAAGCCAGCCAGGGTGATGCCCACCTGGATGGTGGACAGAAATCCTGTGGGTTCGCTGACAATGGTAAGAAGCCGCTTGGCCTTGCGGTCACCTTCCTCAGCTTGGTAGCGAACCACATTTTCATTGAGCGAAACAAATGCCATCTCCGAAGCGGCAAAAAATGCGTTAAGTAAGATCAGAACAAACTGCAATATAAGACTTGAAGCCATGATAAAATAAAATTTCTCCTTATTCGTGTATCAATAATATGGGTATCTGAATATGCAGAAAAAGGCACAGCCTGTTGTCACACAAACAAGCCCTGCCAGCATCCGCTCATCCCGGCCCGGTGGCCGAATCGGAGCGGTTCAGATATGACACCGCGAAAAAGGTACTATGGTCCTCGTCACAGCATAAGGGAGGTTTATCCACGGAAAATATACACCTGCTTTCTTTCAAGATAGAGACAGTATACCATATTCCCAGCAGAAAATCAAGGGGGTAGCGCAAGATTTTCTGCAAAGAGGGGGAAAATGGGGTGCTGCACCATGGTGCAGCACCCCATAGCCGTTTTTTTCGCTTGGTCTTATTTCTTTTCGCCCCGAAGCTCCACGCGGCGGATCTTTCCGCTGATGGTCTTGGGCAGCTCGTCCATAAATTCCACGATGCGGGGGTACTTGTAGGGGGCGGTGTGCTCTTTGACGTAGACCTGGATCTCACGCTTGAGCTCATCGGTCCCCTCGGTACCCTTCACCAGCACGATGGAGGCCTTGACCACCTGGCCGCGGATGGGATCGGGTGCGGCCGTCACCGCGCACTCCAGCACATAGGGCAGCTCCATGATGACGCTCTCGATCTCGAAGGGCCCGATGCGGTAGCCCGAGGACTTGATGAGGTCATCGGTACGGCCAACATAGTGGAAGTAGCCGTCCTCGTCACGCCATGCGGTGTCACCGGTGTGGTACATTCCGTCGTGCCATGCTTCCTTGGTGTGGGCCTCGTCGTTGTAGTAGCCGAGGTACAGGCCGCAGGGCACCGACTTGTCGGTGCGGATCACAATCTCACCTGTTTCACCCACGCCAACGGGCTTGCCGTCGGGATCTACAATGGCCACATCGTACAGGGGGCTGGGCTTGCCCATGGAACCGGGCTTGGGGGGCATCCCCACAAAGTTGGCAATGGCAAGGGTTGTCTCGGTCTGTCCGAAGCCCTCCATCAGGCAAAGTCCGGTAGCCTTCTTGAACTGCTCGTAAACCTCGGGGTTAAGCGCCTCACCGGCGATGGTGGCATGTTCAAGGGAGGACAGATCGTACTTGTCCAGCGACTCCTTGATGAAGAAGCGGTACATGGTGGGAGGAGCGCAGAAGGTGGTAATGCCGTACTGCTTGAAGAGGGGCAGAATATCGGCGGCGTTAAAGCGGTCGAAGTCATAGGTGAAGACCGCCGTCTCGCAGAGCCACTGGCCGTAGAACTTACCCCACAGTGCCTTGCCCCAGCCGGTATCCGAAATGGTAAAGTGCAGGCCGTCGGGATTGACATTGTGCCAGTAACGAGCGGTCATATAGTGGCCCAGTGCATATTTGTGGGCATGGACAGCGATCTTGGGGTAGCCCGTGGTGCCGGAGGTAAAGAACATGATGGCAGGATCGTCACCGCCCACATCCACACGCTCCAGGTGGCTGGAATAGCGGGGCAGCTCCTCGTCGAAGGCATGCCAGCCCTCGCGGCTTCCGCCTACCAGCACCTTCGTCACAACGGTGGGGGACTCGGGCAGAGCCTCTTCGATGTGATTCGGCACACCGTCATCCACGGTAGCCAGCACCGCCGACACACCGGCAGCATTGAAGCGGTAGACATAGTCCTTCTTCTGCAGCTGGTTGGTGGCGGGGATGCCCACCGCGCCCAGCTTATGCAGGGCGAGCAGGGACAGCCAGAACTGGTAATGCCGCTTCAGCACCAGCAGGACGCGGTCCCCACGCTTGATGCCCAGGGCACTGAAGTAGTTGGCGGTGCGGTTGGACTCACGGCGCATATCCTCAAACGTAAAGCGGCGCTCGAACTTATTCTTGTCCAGGTGGAGCATGGCCAGCTTGTTTGGGCAGCGGGCCGCCAGGGCGTCCACACAGTCGTAGGCGAAGTTGTACCGTTCAACATTGTGGAACTTGATGGAATTGACCACGCCGTTCTCATCCACAGTGGTGGTCAGAAAAGGTGCCGCCACAGGAGAATCGCCCACACGGCGGCCACCCTTCGGTACGGGTGCATGGTAAGCGTCCTGTTCGGGCTCACGGTATTCCTTGGCTTCAGCCCCAAGAACAATGGCATAGAAAGTGCAGTCCTGCCCCTCCGCCGCGATCATGCCATGGGGGGTAGTGCTGTCATAATGCACCGTGTCTCCGGCATGGAGGATCTCTGTATGCTCACCGATCTGCACCTTGAGCGCACCCGAGACGACAATATCGATCTCCTGCCCGGCATGGGAAGAGAGCTTGATGGGGCGATCCTGCTCCTCTGCCGAGAAGGGGGCGCGGACAAGGAAGGGCTCGGCCATCTTTCCCCGTAGCATGGGGGAAAGGTTGTGATAGGAGAAGCCGCGGCGGCGGGCAATAGGCAGGCCCTCGCCGGCGCGAACCACCGACATAGAGGTTAGGGTGGGGGAGCTTCCCTTGAGCAGGTCAGTCACGTCAACCCCGAAACGGTTGGCACACTTATAAATAAAGGTAAAACTGAAATCGGCGCGGCCCTCCTCCAGCTCGACATACTGCTCCGGGCTGGTATCGGTGCAGGCCGCCATCTCCTCGCGGCTCAGCTCCATGATTTCCCGCAGCGCGCGGATGCGTTCTGCAACTTCTTTGATACGGTTGTCCATTGTGGTTTCCTCTTTTCCCGAAAATTTCGTCAAAAAAACGTCTCGAGCGGAGGGCACCGGCTCGAGACGAATACAGCTGTTTATTCGTTCTTTCCTCAAATTGTGCCGATGAAAAAACTCATCGTGCACGCCTCGGGCTCAATCAAGCCTTATGCCTTGACGCAGCAATAACGGAAGACGCCTACCCCCGCACAGCGGGCTCGGATCTTCGACTCGGAAGTGATAGTTTCCTGACCCCTCGCCACCGACTCGCACCAACCGTCGGCTCTCTGCAGGCTGCGTGATCGAAACCTCTTCGTCATCGTCTTTATTTGATGTTGGTAGCATTATAACACACTAAAGTGCCGTTGTCAATAGCGGATTTGCGCAAAAATGTAAACAAAATATGAACGTCATGCGCTTGACAGTGCGGTTGGCGTGTGCTATAATGAAGTCGATTTTCCTATCTTTGATTTCCGGAGGTGCCCTATGCCGATCTATTCCGATATTACCGCTCTGGTGGGGAAAACTCCCCTGCTCTCCCTTGCCCGTTTCACCCACACCCTTGGCCTTGAGGCAGAAATTGCCGCCAAGCTGGAATACCTCAATCCCGCCGGAAGTGCCAAGGACCGTGTGGCCCTGGCCATGCTGGCGGATGCCGAGGCCCGCGGGCTGATTGCTCCCGGTGCCGTCATCATCGAGCCCACCAGCGGCAACACCGGAATCGGCCTGGCCGCCATGGCCGCCGCCCGGGGCTATCGGGTCATCCTCACCATGCCTGACACCATGAGCGAGGAGCGGCGTGCCCTGCTCCGTGCCTACGGCGCCGAGCTGGTACTCACCGAGGGAAGCCTCGGCATGGCAGGTGCCATTGCCCGGGCCGAAGCCATCGCCGCTGAAACCCCCGGCAGCTTCATTCCCGCCCAGTTTGACAATCCCGCCAATCCCGCCGCACACCGCGCCTCCACCGGCCCCGAGATCTGGGCCGACACCGAGGGCAAGGTGGATATTTTCGTGGCCGGTGTGGGGACCGGCGGCACCCTTTCGGGGGTCGGGCAGTACCTCAAGGCCCAAAATCCCCGGGTAAAGATCGTGGCGGTAGAACCCGCCGCGTCCCCCCTGATCTCCGAAGGCCGGGCAGGTGCCCACGGCCTGCAGGGCATCGGGGCCAACTTCATCCCCGCCAACCTTGACAGAGAAATCATTGACGAGGTCATTCCCGTCACCGAGGAGGAAGCCTATGCCGCCGGCCGCCTGCTGGCCCGCCGTGAGGGTATCCTCTGCGGAATCACCTCGGGTGCGGCACTCCACGCCGCCGCCGTCCTGGCCCGCCGCCCGGAGAACCGGGGCAAGCTCATTGTCCCCCTGCTCCCCGACACCGGGGACCGCTACCTCTCCACCCCCATGTGGAGCGAGGAGAAATAACAAGATAGTGCCGCGCAAATGCGCGGCACTTATTGGTTCGAATAGAACGGAAAGATAGGGTGGTTCCAGTAGATTGCTCCGACGGGCATGGCCCTATTTTGTTTAATATACACAAATCGAAATTGGTTATTATACACATAATGCCAATTGAACATTGATCAGATTTATGGTAAAATGTGGCTGATAGTATTCCTCTTATCTTCATTAAAAATGTGCTATGTAAGCAACCATAGCTGTTTTGAAAATTTTTTTTGAAAGGAATCACACCATGAAGAAAGCGCTTTCTCTTATCATGTTGATCGCCCTGGTTCTCTCCATGGCCATCATCCCCACTTCTGCTGCCGATCTTGACTTTACCGGCCGCAAGAACGTTCTCCTTGACGCTGGAATTTTTACTTACTATGATTGCCTCGCCGGCGTTACCGGCACTCTCGGCAAGGACAAGGTTACCGTAGACAAGATGTTCGACGGCATCATCACCCGCGGCCCCTCCGACGGTTCTCAGCAGAACTACTGCGACTTCTCCATCCAGGCCGCTCCCTGGACCGATATCATGGAAAACGGCACTCGCTACAACGATCTCGGCGATGCTGATCCCAACGGCAAGTATCTGTGCTACAGTGACTATCTCCTGGACGATGTTTACACCGTAGATGCTCTTCGCGTCTTCCTTGACGAAGCAGCTGACGGTAAGGCTTCCGATCTGCTCGTTGACGGCTTTGACATTCTGGTCAGAGAGAAAGAGACCGATAAGTGGACCACCGTTTACTCTGTCACCGAGCTTCGCTGCGGCAACAAGTACAAGGTATACACCGAAGCCGAGACCGGTCTGCAGACCTGCTACGTTGAGGCTGAGTTCGCTCCCGTAAAGGCCGGCTTCATCCGCTTTGCTCTTACCCAGCCCCGCTGTGAGCAGTCGCAGTATGGCTACCCCAATGTTGCTTCCCGTTACTGGAGAATCACCGAAATCGAGCTGTATGAAGTAAAGGCAGCTGACACTACCGCAGTTCCCGCTACCACCGCTGCTCCCGCTACCACCGCAGCTCCTGCTACCACTGCAGCTCCTGCAACTACCGCGGCTCCTGCGACTACCGCAGCTCCCGCTACCACCGCAGCTCCTGCAACTACGGCCGCTCCCGCTACCACCGCAGCTCCTGCTACCACTGCAGCTCCTGCAACTACCGCGGCTCCTGCGACTACCGCAGCTCCCACCCAGACTCCCACGACTGCTGACGTCATGCCCATCGCCTGCATCGCCCTGATGCTCGCCGCTGCCGCATGCTTCATGCTTCGCCGCAAGTTCAACTGATTCCAACATAACCGATGCCGCACGCCAAGCGTGCGGCATCTTTTTTTTTGCCGCACACCCATACAAACGGCCTACTTTTTCCCAAACCACTCCCCGAAAATTTCCAGCAGCTTGAACTTCACCCGATAGCGCACATTTTCCTCGCTCCCCGTAATGAGCCGGTACTGCCCCGGGGTCAGCCCTGCCTCCACGCACACGCTCTCGGTGTCGGCGGCACTGCCGATGCACAGGGGCGGAAAGAGCACACACCACCAGTTCTGCCCATCTCCCTCACCCAACACCACACGCAGGGAGAGATATTCTCCTGCCGGTAAAGCCGCGCTCTCGTAGGTGCGGGTAGGATACTGCTCCTGCCCCAGCAAAACCTGCGCACCGTAGTCGAAGCCGTGATCGGCCAGGGTCTGCACCGCGCAGTCCCGGAGCAGATCGGCATTGGCCGCCAGCACCGCCGCCGCCCCGTCCCGATCCCCGCAATCGGCCACAAGAGGGGTCACCGTTTCCAGCAGAGCATCCCGCACCGCCAGCTTCACCGCCTGATCCTCTTCGCTGTCAGAGGCGGCAATGACGTGCAGACGAAGCACCCCGTCGCAAAGTGCCGCCTCCTCCCCGTTGGGGAAAAAGCCCACCAATACCGCCGCCGCTAAGATCCATACCGCAACTGTGTAGAGTTTTCTCATTTCCGTTCCTCCCGGGATGACATTCTTCTGCCATAGGATTTGTCCGCGAAAAGGCAAAATATGCAGTCCCGGATGCAAAAAAACTTGACAACCGGACAAAAATGTGTATAATAATCTCATCGCCCAATTTGGGACAAATTCTCATTTTCGAGGGATCAACATGAAAAGACAAGCCTACGCCACCGCACAGAAACAGCAGCTGTTGGATTTTCTGCGCGAAAACCCCGACGGGCAGTTCACTGTTGGACAGCTGACCGCCGCCCTCGCCGATGCAGGGGGAGAAAACACCCCCGGCCGCAGTACTGTATACCGCCATATCGCCGCCCTCTGCGGCGAGGGGACAGTGCGCCGCTTTGCCCGGGAGGACAAGGGGGGCGTGGTATATCAGTATGCCAATCCCCGCCCCGACTGCGGGGGAGAGACCCATTTTCACCTTAAATGCGTCCATTGCGGCAGGCTGGTGCATCTGGACTGCGACCACCTTGCCCGGGTGCGAAGCCACATCCAGGCCGAGCACAGCTTCCGCATCGGCAGTGCCAGAGGAATTCTGTGGGGAGAGTGCACCCTGTGTCTTGAAAAGGGGGCAGCGCAGGCCAAATGAAGAAAATTATGCTGCTCACCCTCTCCCTTCTGCTCCTGCTCTGCCCCGCGGGCTGTGCCGCCGACGGAGAGCAGGATCCCCGCCCCCAGGTGGTGGCCACCGTCTTTCCCCAGTATGATCTCGTCCGTGCCATCGCGGGGGATACCGTGAATCTGACCCTTCTGCTCCCCCCGGGCGGCGAGAGCCACGGCTACGAGCCCACCCCCAAAAACATGGCCGCCGTAACCGCGTGTGACCTCTTTATTGAAATCGGCGGCCCCTCCGAACAATGGGCGGCCGACCTGCGGCAAGCCGCCGCGGGAGATGCCGCCGCCCCCCGGGTGCTGACGCTGATGGCGCTGGAGGGCATTACCCTGCTGAACACCGCGGAATCCAACGCCGACCATGACCATATTCACGAGCATGACCACACCCGGGAGATCGACGAACACATTTGGCTTTCCGTGCATAATGCGGCGATCATGGCCGAGACCATCTGCCAGGAGCTGTGTGCGCTCGTTCCCGAGAACGCCGCTCTCTACCGCACCAATACCGATGCTTATCTTGAGGAACTGGAGGCACTTGATGCCCGCCTCACCGAGATCACGGCGCAGGCCGCCCGCCGCACCCTCATTTTCGGGGATCGCTTCCCCTTCCGTTATCTCACCCATGACTACGGGCTCACCGCCTACGCTGCCTACCCCGGCTGTGCCGTCGAGGGGGAACCCGCCCCCGCCACCGTAGCGGCCCTGATCGAGCGGATCAAGGCCGAGCAGATCCCCGTCGTCTTTACCATTGAATTTTCCCGAGGTGAGGTGGCCGATGCCATCACCGCCGAAACCGGGGCCAAACGGCTGGAACTGCACTCCTGCCACAATCTTTCCCCCGCAGACTTCGCGGCAGGCGTGACCTATCTCGATCTGATGCACCGCAACGCCGACGCCCTGGCGGAGGCACTAAATTGATCCCTTCCCCGAAAGGAGATGCCCATGGCACTGTTCACCGTCCAAAATCTGTCCCTGGCCTATGAGGGCCGCCACGTCATCGACAAACTCTCCTTCACCGTGGAACAGGGGGATTACCTCTGCATCGTGGGGGAAAACGGCTCGGGCAAAAGCACCCTTCTGCGGGGGCTGTTGGGAATGATCTCACCCACGGCCGGAAGAATCCTGCGCGGAGACGGTCTTGGCCGCCGGGACATGGGTTATCTGCCCCAGCAAACCAAGCAGCAGCGGGACTTTCCCGCCTCGGTGGAGGAGGTAGTGCGCACCGGCTGTCTCAATCGCGCCGCCCTTCTGCCCGCCCCCGACACCCGCAGCAAAGTCGAGCAAAACCTGCGGCGGCTGGGCATCGACGATCTGCGCCGCCGCCCCTACGCCCATCTGTCGGGAGGTCAGCAGCAGCGGGTACTTTTGGCCAGAGCACTCTGCGCCGCGGAAAAACTGCTCCTGCTGGATGAGCCCACCGCGGGACTTGACCCCATGGCCTCAACCGAGCTCTACCGCCTCATTGACAGTCTGCACCGGGAAGGACTTACCGTAATCATGGTCACCCATGACATCCCTCACGCCATGGAATATGCCACCCATATTCTTCACCTGGGCACGGGGAGCCATTGGTTCGGCACCGCCCAGACTTACGGCAAAAGCGACCGCGGCTTCACGGGAGGTGATCGACATGCATAATTTTTTCTCTATATTTGAATACGCCTTCATGCGCCGGGCGCTGATCGCCGGCACCGTCGTTGCCCTCTGCGCCGCCCTGCTGGGGGTCAGCCTGGTCCTGCGCCGCTACGCCATGATCGGAGACGGCCTCTCCCATGTGGCCTTCGGCGCAGTTTCGGTGGCCACCGCCCTCCACCTCAGCCCCCTTTGGGTGGCAATTCCTGTGGTCATGCTGGCCGCCGTTCTTCTGCTGGCCGCAGGCGAGCGGGAAGGCAAACGGGGGGATGCTTCGGTGGCTATGCTCTCCACCGCCTCCCTTGCCATCGGCGTGCTGGCCATGGCAGGGAAAAGCACCGATGTCTACAGCTATATGTTCGGCAGCATCCTGGCCGTCCGCACCGAGGAAATGTGGCTCTGCCTCCTGCTGGGGGCAGGCGTGCTGGTATTCTTCCTCCTCTTCCGGGACCGAATTCTCTCCCTGACCTTTGACGAGGGCTTTGCCCGGGCCACCGGCCAGCGCATCGGCGGGGTGCGACTTGCCCTTGCTCTCTTCACCGCCGTCACGGTGGTGCTGGGGATGCGGCTGATGGGCACCCTGCTCATCTCGGCCCTTGTGCTCTTCCCCGCCATGTCCGCCATGCGGATCTGCCGCCGCTTCGGCCATGTGCTCACCGCCGCGGGGATTATCTCGGCCGTCTGCTTTATCGTGGGGCTTTGCGTGTCCTACGCATTTGATCTTGCCCCCGGCGCCACGGTGGTAGCGGCCAATTTGGCGGTATATGCCCTGCTTTCCCTTGTCCGTCGGTAAACCGAAAATATTTCTGTCTGACCGCAGGAGGTACCACGCGGATTTGCGCAGGGCCTCCTGCTTCTTTTGCGCATTTTTGCGCG
The DNA here is from genome assembly GCA_015063805.1 of Oscillospiraceae bacterium. Classification (GTDB taxonomy): domain Bacteria; phylum Bacillota; class Clostridia; order Oscillospirales; family CAG-272; genus SIG693. The sequence goes on along the minus strand of SVTK01000010.1, from coordinate 61,932 downwards.
AAAATGCTTGCGTTTGCGCGAAAGCTGTGATACAATAGAAGCATCCGGAACCCGAAAAGGAGGGATATCATGATTCAATACCAGCGCCACAAGGAAATTCTCGATTTACTGGAGATCCACCGCACGCTGAGCATCCGCCGCCTTGCCAGGGAACTGTTCACCAGCGAGTCCACCGTTCGCCGGGATCTGACCTCTCTTGAGCAACTGGGCCTGATCCGCCGGGTCTACGGCGGTGCCGTGCTGGCCAAATATACCAACACAGATATGCCCGCCTTCCACCGGGAACAGGAAAACTCCGAAAAAAAGGCCCTCATCGCTGCCCGGGCAGCCACCCTGATCCGGGACGGCATGGCACTGTTTATCGATGCCTCCACCACCGCCTCCCACCTGGCCGATCATCTCGGCAATTACAAGGACCTGACGGTGGTCACCAACTCCCTCCCCCTCACCGAAAAGCTGGGAGAGTTGGGCCGGGATCACGTCCGCGTCTTCTGCACCGGGGGACAGTTCCTGCCCCGTAACCGCGCCTTTGCGGGAGCTTCCGCCATCCGCACCGTCGAGCAGTTCCGGGCCGATCTCTTCTTTTTCTCTTCCTGCGGAATCTCTCTTGAAGGCGAGATCTCCGACTTTTCTGAAGAGGAAACTGAGTTGCGCCGCGCCATGCTTCACCGTGCGGCCACCCGGGTCTTCTTGGCTGATGACTCCAAGTTTGGCCACAGCTTCCTCTTCCGGGTCTGCGGCCGGGAGGACTGCGACTACATCGTGAGTAATCAACCTCTGCCGGCATCGCTTTCGTCGGCACAGCTGCAAAAAACCTGATTCCCACAGGAGGAATTCCCATGGCCTTTTCCCTTGGCTGTATTCAGCTCCGTCACAGGCTGATGCTCGCCCCTATGGCCGGTGTCACCGACTATGCTTTCCGTCGCATCTGCCGCACCATGGGTGCCGAATATACCGTTTCCGAAATGATCTCGGCCAAAGCCCTGGTCTACGAACAGCGAAGCCGCCGCCCTGAGGCCGCTCGCTCCGCTCCCCTGGCCGCCATCCGCCCCGAGGAGCACAACCACGCCCTTCAGCTCTTCGGCAGCGACCCCGATTTTATGGCTGAGGCCGCACGCCTGCTGGAGAGCGGCGAGTACTTGGGGGCTTCCATGGCCGAGCCCCCTGCCGCCATTGACATCAACATGGGCTGTCCCGTGCCCAAGGTGGCGGGAAACGGCGAGGGCAGTGCCCTGATGCGGGACCCGGAACGGGCCGCCGCCATTGTCCGGGCGGTGTCGGATGCTGTTTCCCTCCCGGTCACCGTAAAGATCCGCTCGGGCTGGGATGAAAATTCCATCAACGCTCCCGAGTTTGCCCGCCGCATGGCCGATGCCGGCGCGGCGGCTATCTGTATCCATGCCCGTACCCGCAAGCAGATGTACGCTCCCTCCGCCGACTACAACGTCATCGCCGCCGTCAAGGCCGCCGTGGACGTGCCCGTCATCGGCAACGGCGATATTGCCTCGGCCGCCGACCTTCGCCGCATGGCCGAGATCAGCGGCTGTGACGGCTACATGATCGGCCGGGGCGCTCAGGGCAACCCCTGGCTCTTTGCCGAGCTGGCCGCAGCCCTGGAGGGACGGGAGTTTGTCCCCCCCTCCACCGAGGAACGGGTAGCCGTAGCCGCCGAGCACCTCCGTCTGCTGGTGGCAGACAAGGGGGAGAGCATCGGGGTCCGGGAAGCCCGCAAGCATATGGCCTGGTATATCCACAGCCGCCCCGGCTCTGCCGCCGCCCGGGCTGCCATCATGCAGGCCGAGCGCACCGAAGAAATGCTGCAGATCCTGTCGGGTTTGCTGGCCTGATCCGCCCCAAAATTTCAAAGGAAAGGAGGAGAATGCCTTGATCCTGAAGCCCCACCGAATAGATCCCGATCACCCCATACACGCAGACGCAAAGGATCCGCCGGAGTTGTCCGCGCTGATCAAACGGGCCGCGGCAGGAGATGAGGATGCCTTCTCCGCCCTGCTGGACCGCTACGAAAAAATGGTCTACAACCTGGCCTTTCAATACACCCGCCACCGGGAAGATTCTGCTGACATCACCCAGGACGTCTTCATCAAGCTTTGGCGTACCCTGGGCAGCTTCCGCGGAGACTGCAGCTTCTCGGGCTGGGTCTTCCGCATTGCCCGCAACACCACCTTGGATTATCTGCGCCGGCAGAACAATCACTCCACCCTGTCGCTGACGGTGGAGGATGAAGACACCGACGAGCGGGGCAGAGAAATTGAACTGGCTGACGATCATCCCGAGCATGACCCTGCTCTGCAGGCCGAGCAGAATGAACGCTCCGCCGCTCTGCAGGCCGCCATCGCCTCCCTGCGGGCCGATCACCGAGAGATCCTGGTTCTGCGGGATATGCGGGGCTTCTCCTACACCGAAATCGCGGAGATGCTGGGACTGGAGATGGGCACCGTCAAGAGCCGGCTTTCCCGTGCCCGCATTCATGTGAAAGAATTTTTGGAAAAAGGGAACTTTTTCTGATTTCGCGCGTCTATTCTTAACGAAAAGATAAATTATGCATGGAAGGGGCGCGCACAGGCCGCCCAAAAGGAGTACAACTTTTTTATGATACCGTCACCACAGAATACACCCCATTCCTGCCCCGACTGCGATGCAGTGGGTGAGCTTCTCTCCGCCTATCTGGACGGCGAGCTCACTGCCGGGGAAAAGGAAGCCGTTGAGGCGCATCTGCAGACCTGCGATGCCTGCCGCCAGCTGGCTGAAGCTCTGAAAAATCTGCGCACCGAGATCAGCGGTGCCGAGCTGACACCTCCCCCTGCGCTCCACAGCAATATCATGAAGCAGGTCCACCGGGAGAACCGCATTCGCCGTCTGACCGCGGCAGGCTCGGTGGGGGTAGCCGCCATGCTTTGCCTGGTCATCATCGGCAACGCTGTACTCGGCTCCCTCACCTCCGCCGACAGGGCTGCCCCCGAGGCATATCACGATGCCGAGGCCTACAGCACCTACTCTTCCGTGGGGGTTATGGATGCCTCCGTAGAAGCGGATCTTCAGCGGGCAGGCACCGCCGCTCCCGCCGAAACCGCCGCTCCTGCCGGAAAAGGTGACACCGGTTCGCTGACCACCGCCACTACCGCATGGGCAGAAGAAATTTTGGAACCTGTGTGCACTTTGGCCCCCGAGGAGGCCTTCTCGGGCCGCATCGTGGCCGCAATCCTGCCCCAGGCAATGCGCGGCATTTCTCTGGATGAAGCACTCAGACAGTCAACACTCACCTTCGCCCCGGAAAAAGCAGAGAGTGATTCCTTTTCCGCCACCGACGACCTCGCTGTACCGAACACCCTGCTGAAGATGGCACGGAATCCCCGTGCGACCCTTGCCGAACAGCAGCTGGGTATCCTCTGCACCGTAGAGCTGACCGACGGGGACAACGTCATCCCCTATGTATACGACCTCACCGACAACCGCCGCATTACCCTGGCGGATTTCTTAGGCGAGGCAATGGAGGAACTGGCTGCCACCTTCCCTCTCGAGCCGGATACTCCCTTCTGTCCCACAGCGGAGGGCTTGGTTGTGCACCTTGCCGAAGACGAAATCATTACTCTGGTATGGGATGCCTTCCCTGTCCTTGCCGGGTGCATCTCCCGCTTTGCCATGGATGAACCTCCTCTTATGGCTCTCGAAGGTGCCCGTATCATCCCCTAAGCATCCTGCACAAAATCAGCAAGCATTTTTGGCCAAATTCACAATTTGTCAAAAAATGCTTGCTTTTTTTGTCACATCGTGTTATAATGGGCTTGTATCTGCGGGGAGTCCCGCATCATATTTCCGAAGGTTAAGAATCGCAGCTTGGGTTCATCCTCGGAGCACTGTTCCGTTACGGAAGAACTCTGTCTGTGGGACGGCCGCCGTTGGCGTGACCGCCCTCGGGCAGTTTTTTTATGCTGTGTCTTTGCCTGCGGGAATGGCGGCAGCCGTTCACCGCCACGGCGGCTGACGTTTCCTCAAACTTTGATGGCGGAGAAAGAGGATTATATGAAACTGGTTTACGACATCCACGACAAACCGAAGTTCGGCGCCAACCTCATTTTTGCTCTGCAGCAGCTGCTGGCCATCATCGCCGCAACCCTGCTGGTTCCCGTTCTGGTCAACGGCGGGCAGAGCACCATCGTCATGGATCAGGCCGCAGCTCTGCTGGGTGCAGGTGCAGGCACGCTGGTCTACCTGCTCATCACCCGCGGCAAGAGCCCCGTTTTCCTGGGCAGCTCCTTCGCCTTCATTTCTCCCCTGATCGGTGCCGCCGCCTTCGGCTTCCTCGGCATCATCGTCGGTGCTGTATTTGCAGGTCTGGTTTACGTCCTCATCTCGGTCATCATCCACTTTGTGGGCACCGAGTGGGTCAATAAGCTCCTGCCTCCCGTCATCATCGGCCCCACCGTTGCACTCATCGGTCTCAGCCTTTCCGGCTCTGCCATCAACAACCTTAACAACACCGCCGTCAGCGCAGAAAACTACAACCTGGTTGCCATCCTCTGCGGTCTGGTTACCTTCTTCGTCACCGTTATCGCTTCGGTCAAGGGCACCCGCGGCATGAAGCTCATCCCCTTCGTCATCGGTATTCTCGCCGGCTACGTTTTCGCTTCCATCTGCACCCTGGTGGGCTCGCTGGCTAACATCGAGTACCTCAAGATCGTTGACTACTCCGCCCTTACCGGCCTCTTCGCCGACGGCTTCCAGTTCTCCGACATCTTCCGCGTTCCCGAGATGACCTTCGTTCAGGCCATCAAGGAAGGCGGCTCCCTCCTGGGCGGCGGCGCAGGCATCGCTTCCATCGCCCTGCTCTTCGTCCCCGTTGCTTTCGTGGTTCTGGCCGAGCACATTGCTGACCACAAGAACCTCTCCTCCATCATCGGCCGCGACCTCATCAAGGAACCCGGCCTGGGCAAGACTGTTATGGGCGACGGCGTTGGCTCCATCGTTGGCTCCATTTTCGGCGGATGCCCCAACACTACTTACGGTGAGTGCGTCGGCTGCGTAGCCATCACCGGCAACGCCTCCATCTTCACCATCGCCACCACCGCTGTCATGGCCATCGTGGTATCCTTCTTCAACCCCTTCGTACAGTTCGTCAACACCATTCCCTCCTGCATCATCGGCGGCATCTGCATCGCCCTCTACGGCTTCATCGCCGTTTCCGGTCTGAAGATGCTCCAGGTGGTTGACCTGGGCGAGAACCGCAACCTCTTCGTGGTTGCCGCCATCCTCATCCCCGGCATCGGCGGCCTGACCCTCAACTTCGGTCAGATCTCCATCACCGCCATCGCCACCGCGCTGATCCTGGGTATCGTCACCAACGCGATTCTGGGCAAGGAAAAGTCTGAGAAGTAATTTCCCGAATAAGTAAAAATGACCCGTCGGCATCCGCACACTGTGCAGATCCGACGGGTCTGTTTTTATCCCTCCGCAGCCGCAGCGGCCACAGCAGCATTGTGCTCGTCCAGGGTGCGGGAGAAGACGGTCTCCCCGTTCTTGCGGGAGACAAAGTAGTAATAATCGGTGTCCTCGGGGTAAAGGGCGCAGGTCAGCGCCTGGTAACTGGGGTTGGCGATGGGGCCCGGAGGAAGACCGCGGTTGGTATAGGTGTTGTAGGGAGAAACATAGGACACATCCTCGTGGGTCATGTCCTCCTTGCGCTCTCCGGTATCATGATGGATAGCATACATGATGGTGGCATCACTTTCCAGGAAAGCAAAGTTTGCCGGATCCCGGAGACGGTTGTGGAAGACCGAGGAAACCGACTCGAACTCATGATAGAGGCGGGTCTCCTTCTCAATCATGGAAGCCAAGGTGACAATTTCGTCCACTGTATAGCCCAGTTCATCTGCCCGGTCGTAGAACTCGCTCTTGAAGACGTTATTGAAGCGGTTGAGCAGCTTATACACGATCTGAGAAGGCTTGGAGTCGGTGTAGAACTCGTAGGTATCGGGGAAGAGATATCCCTCCAGGGGGTAGAACCGATCCTCCGACACATTGCCGATTAGGGCGCGGACAAACTCGAAATATTCGGCATACAGCTCCAGGTTGTTCACCGCCGCTACATAATCCTCGCGGGTGGCGGACACAAATACGTCCTCCTCCCGTTCCACCATGCCCACACCGTTTTCGATGAAGAGATCGATAATCTCGTCCACCGTATACCCCTCGGGGATCGTCAGGCGTATGGTACCGCGCACAAACTTTTCCTTGAATGCCATAAGCAGCTCGTCGTAGTTCATCATGGCATTGATGGTATAGCTGCCCGCCATAAATTCGCCGTTGTCCTTGTTGAGCTTAGCGTAGATCTTAAATACGTCGGGATAGGTAATAATCCCGTTCTCCGACAGAATCTGGCTGACATCATCAATGGTGGCGTATTCGGGGATCACGACCTCCACCATTTCATCCGATTTCACAAAGGCAAACATATCGTTGGCCACGCGGATGATATAGTAAGAAAGGAAGCCCGCCAGAACAATGACAAACACGATATAGGTGATGGCCTTGACAATGCTGAGCAGGGTGGCCGCGCCCTCGGACATCTGTTTTTTCTTCTTGCCCTCGGTGTCCTCGGGACGCTTTTTCTTTTTTCCTTCGTCAGTGGACACATCCATACGGCGGGTGGCAGAATTATCGTCGGTCACCGTGCGGGGGGCGGTCAGATCCACCTGGGTGGTGGGAGCCTCCTGTATCGGATCAATTCTGGGGGGAACACCTGCAGACTGCCGACCGTTCTGCGCTTGTGGTGCACGAGCGGGTGTCGGACGCTGAACGGCAGAAGCCTGCCCACCCTGCGCCTGGGGTGCACGGGCGGGTACAGGACGCTGAACGGCAGGGGCCTGGCCGTTCTGCGCCTGGGGTGCACGGGCGGGTACAGGACGCTGAACTGCAGGGGCCTGGCCGTTCTGTGCCTGGGATGCACGAGCAGGTACCGGCCGCTGAACGGCAGGAGCCTGACCATTCTGCGCCTGGGGTGCACGGGCAGGTACCGGACGCTGAACGGCAGGAGCCTGACCGTTCTGCACCTGGGGTGCACGGGCGGGTACAGGACGCTGAACGGCAGGGGTCTGCCCCATGGGCGGAGCGGCGTTCTGAATTCCCGGAGTCTGCGGAACATCTCCCGGCTGGCGCATGGCCCGCACGGGCCGTTTCACCGTCGGACGCGGAGAATTGTTGGGTTGACTTGGTGTATTGTTCATAGGTTCTATTCCTTCATCGGTTCGGATGGGATAGGCCGCATCAAACGGCAATAATCACGATCACATAAAACAGTGCCGCCAGCAGGCCCAGAGGAGTCAGCAGGGCTTCGGCGAAGGGGGAGCTTCCCTTCTCCCTGGGGGAGTCGGGGCGGTAGTCATCAGCCCGGAGGCCGCGGCGGGCATAGCCGCTGTAGCTGCGGGAAGCCTCCCCGAAAAAGAGGATCAGGGAGAGCAGGAGGAGTACCGCCAAAAGAAAAACAAACAGCGAAGTACTGCCCGTCCGCGCATAGAGCTCGGTCATATAGGGACGGCCGAAAAGTCCGAAAAGATTGTAGAGCAGGTGCACGAAGATGGGCCCGAGAACCGACCGGGTCGCATAGAGCACCATGGCCAGCACCACCCCTGCAAAAAAATAGAGGGGAAACCGGGGCAGATCAAAGTGAAGCATGGCAAAGAAAAGTGCGCTGATCAGCACCGAAGCGGGTAATCCGTTCTTCTCCAGCTCGGCGCAGAGCACCCCGCGGAAGACAAACTCCTCACAGACGGCGGGAAGCACGGCAAAGGCCAGTACAGCATAGAGCAGATTTCCCGCCCCCCCATCGGTCATGGCCGCAAACTGTTCATACAGGGAGAAACGCAGATCGTTCTGATCGCCTCCCATGGCGAAGCTGATCACCAAAGCCCCGCAGATCAAGGTCATGGCCGCCGCCAGGACCAGCAGAAGCTGTTCCAGCCCCACAAAGCGGATCCGCAGACGGCCGCGGATGTGATCCCCCCGCAGCTTACAGTAGATGGCAGCGGGGAGCAGGAAGATCAGCAGCTGCAGTACCACCACCGTCAGGTAGCTGTTTCCGTCGGCAAACAGGGAGGTATCCAAGAAGCGGGAGCAAAGCAGAAGAACATAAACCGCCAGCACCAGGGCGGGGGCGGTGAAAATTCCGCGGCGCCACATCAGCGGTCGGCAAGCACAGCACAGCGCAGGTTACGGGCGGCCTCGTCGCCCTTCAGGGCGGCCACCAGCGCAAGGCCGAAGTCCAGAGCCACACCCATTCCGGCAGCGGTAATCACGCGTCCGTCCCGCACCACGCGGGATGCAGACAGTTCGGCACCCTTCAGCTCATCCTCAAAGCCGGGGAAGCAGATGGCCTCAAGTCCTGCCAGCAGGCCGCGGCGACCCAAAATCATAGGCGCGGCGCAGATGGCGGAGAGGAAGCTGCCCCGCTCAACCGCGCAGGCAATGGCCGCATCCACCGCAGTGGAGGCATCCAGATTGGCGGCACCGGGCATTCCGCCGGGGAGGATCAGCATCTCAGCCTCGGCATGGGGATCGAAATCCGCCTCGGCCATATCTGCCATCACCGTAATCCCGTGGGCACCGGTAACAGCCAAGCCACCGGTGGAAATTGCCACCGTCCTGACTTCAACGCCGGCGCGGCGAAGCAGGTCAAGGGGGCAAAGTGCCTCAATCTCCTCAAATCCGTTTGCTAAAAAAAGGTAAACCATACCGTTATTCTCCAACCTAATCACATTATATCAAATTTTGGGCGAAATACACGCCCGTACCAAAAAATTGACGCAATATTTACAGTCCGGACTTAAAGTATACCCTTCACCGCCGCGTATACATCCCCGGCGATGTCCTCGATGGCGCGGGGCTCGTCCCCTGCGTAGCAGGGCAGGCGGTGCCAGCCCCAGCGGGATGCGGCATAGACCGCCGCCCCGTAGCTGGCCTCAAGGTGGTGGGGATCCAACTCATGGATGTCCTTCTTCTGCCCGGTTTCGGCCGAGCGGTGGGACACCAGGCGCATGGAAATGGCCGGCGTCATCTCCAGATATACTGTGAGATCGGGACGGGGGAGCCCCAGCCGATCAAATTCAAAGTCACCCAGCCAGTCAAGGAATGCATCCCACTCCTCCCGGGGCAGCTTGGACAGCTGATGTACCGCATTGGCCGAGGTGTAGCGGTTGGCGATCACCACCGTATCGGGGCGAGTGAGGAAATCACCCCACTCGGTGCGCCAGGACAGATAACGGTCTACGGCGTAAAAGGTGGAGGCGGCATAGGCATTGGTGCCGGCGGGGTCACTGCCCAGCTGCCCACCGAGGTAGAACTCCACCGCGGCGGCACCGGGGGTGCCGTAGTGAGGGAAGGAGATGAGCATCACCTCGCGGCCCTCCTCGGTCAGGCGGCGGCGAAGCAGCTCGGCCTGGGTTCCCTTCCCCGAGCCGTCAAGGCCGTCCAGCACAATAAAGCGTCCCATCAGCCCTCTGCCCCCTCCGCAGCATCGGCGGCATCGGTAGTCTCGGGCACAGAGGCAAAGCCGGGAACAAAAGAGTAAATAAACTGGCGCATCTTCGCGCCTTCCAGCACAGCACCGCCGGTTTCCATGGTGTCATCGGTGAAAACCTCAAACACAATCTCGCTGCCATCGGACATCCGCATGGTGCCGCGGATATCACAACGACGCTCGGCCGCGGGCTTTGCCTCGGCGGCGGTATCAAATACGGTGGCAAGCAGGGGAATCGCCAGGTTGTTTTCCTGCAGGAGTGCTGTATAGTCTTCCTCACCGTTCTCATTGAGACGAACCAATCTCACCGTCTTGACCTTATCGGGGTCAATGGCGGCGGCGTGGGTCTCGGGCATATCGGGGGCATTAGCATTCTCATTGGCGCAGGCGGGAATAGCCACCAGGCAGAGCAGCAGCATAAGGGCAACAATCTTTTTCATCACAATTCTCCTTTATTCACAGTCAAACAAAAATTTATCCGAGATCCTCATCCCGAATCACCATTTCCATGAACTGCTGGCGGGTAATCAGGACATCGCGGGGCTTCTGCCCGTCGGGGGCGCTGACATAGCCCAGCCGCTCCATGCGGTCAATGAGCTTGGCGGCACGACCGTAGCCGAGGGAAAGGCGGCGCTGAATCAGGGAGGTGGAAATCTTTCCGCACTCGATGGCCAGCTCAATGGCGGGCCGGAGCATGGGATCGGCAGGCTCGTCAGCCGCCTCGGCATCAATGTCCTCCAGGCTGTTGCTGCCGCCCTTCTTGGACTGGCCGCAGCGTGCAGCTTCCTTCTCGATGCTCTCAATCACCTCTTCGCTGTACTCGCCCTCGCCGGAGTTGTTCTTGATGAAGTCGATCACCGACTCCACCTCGTTGTCGCTGACGAAGGCACCCTGCACACGAATGGGGCGGGTAGAACCCACGGGGGAATAGAGCATATCGCCGCGTCCAATCAGCTTCTCGGCACCGGCGATATCGATGATGGTACGGGAGTCCACCTGAGACACGGTGGTAAATGCAATTCGGGAGGGCACATTGGCCTTGATCAGACCAGTGATGACATCCACCGAAGGACGTTGGGTACCGATGACCAGGTGCATCCCTGCGGCGCGGGCCTTCTGGGCAATGCGGCAGATGGAGGTCTCCACATCGTCCTTGGCCGTCATCATCAGATCGGCCAGCTCGTCGATGACAATGACGATCTGATGCAGCTTCTCCCCCCGCTCGGGGTGACTTTCGATATAGGCATTGTAGCCCTGGAGGTTGCGCACACCGGCCTCTTCAATGAGCTCGTAGCGGCGTTCCATCTCGCCCACCGCCCAGTTCAGGGAGCCTGCCGCCTTCTTGGGGTCGCTCACCACAGGCACCAGCAGGTGGGGAATGCCATTATAAACGTTCAATTCAACCTTTTTGGGGTCGATGAGGATCAGCTTCACCTCGTCGGGAGAAGCCTTGTAGAGAATACTGAGCAGAATACTGTTGATACAAACCGACTTACCCGATCCGGTGGTACCGGCAATGAGCAGGTGGGGCATCTTAGCCAGGTCGCAGAAGATGGGGGCACCCGCCACGTCCCGGCCGAGGCAGGCGGTCAGGCGGCTCTTGGCCGACTGGAAGGCATCCGATTCGATCAGCTCCCGGGCGTAAACGGTGGCAACCACTTTGTTGGGCACCTCAATACCCACTGCGGCCTTTCCGGGGATGGGCGCCTCAATGCGCACACCCGTAGTGGCCAGATTGAGAGCAATGTCATCCACCAGGTTGGCGATGGAGCGGACACGGGTACCAGCCTCGGGCTGAAGCTCGTACCGGGTAATGGTGGGTCCGCGGGATACATTGACAATCTTGGTCCGCACGTTGAAGCTGGACAGGGTATCCACCAGCTTCTCGGCGTTCTGCTGCAGTTCGGCACGCACGTCTCCGCTGGGAGGCGCAGGGTCAACCTTCAATAGGGTAACAGGAGGGAACACATAGGGAGGAGGAGGCATGACAAAATTGGGAGATGCCACAGGAGAGGGGGTGCCGAAGGGGGCACTTCTTTCCACATCCAGCACGATTTCTCCGTCGGCTGCAAAGCCCTCTCCCTCCGGGACAGGCGGAGGATTCATCGCCGCTTCGGCCGCTTTGTCCAATGCGGTGGGATCGGCAAAAATTTTGCGCAGATCCAACTGTTCGTCGGCGGCTTCCTCCAGCTGACGGGCGGCAGGTTTTCCGCGGGTCGGCTTGAGCTTCTCCCGTTCCTCAACCCCTTCGGTGGCAATGGCGGTCACGTCCCCCACAAAGGGATCGTCCTGCGCCGCCGGGGCCTGTCCGCCGGACGTCTCCGACAGCACCTCGTCGAAGATGGCGGGATCAATGGGGTTTTCCTCCGGCACATCACCGTCACCGGGCAAAGGCGCCTCGGGCAGATCGGGAATGGGCAGGTCGATATCTTCAATCTTTCCGGTGGAATTGATGGGCACATCCACATCAAACTTCTTGCGCCGTTTCCCGGGCTTTTCGGAAACGGGCTGCGGTTCAGCCGAGGGGGTGGGCTGAGGAATTTTCGGCGGGTTGATGAAAATGGGGGGCTGGTTCTCCTGTTCCTTCTTCTTTTCCTCCCGCACCTTGAGCCAGTAGCGCACATACAGCACAATGGCCGAGGGGGTAAGGCCGAAGAGAAACATGATGAAGACCAACAGAAGGGCGATCACCACAATCAGCGTTCCCACAAAGCCGAAGCCGCGGAAGCAGAGGTTGCCCACTGTGCCGCCGATCACGCCGCCTCCCCGCAGGGCACAGCCGGCCTGCCAAAGGGTCACGGGGTTGATCCCGGGCACTTCCCCGCCCCCGCGGATGGCAAATGCCTCCACCAGGGAAGAGCAGAAGGTAAGACAAAGGAAAGCAAACAAAAGCTTATAGCCCAAGCTGCCGTCTCCCACCGAGCGACGCCAGACAATGGCGAAATAGACCAGCAGCAAAGGAATGTAAAAAGCGCCCCAGCTCCAAAGCCCGCACAGCAGGCTGTGCAGCCAATGCCCCACCACGCCCATGGGCTGCTCCAGCCTCACCACATCGGTGAGAATAAAGCAAACCAGGAGGAAGAGGGCGGCAACGGCCAAAATATAGGGGATCACCTGATGCAGAATGCGATCGGGATTGGGGGGCGTTTTTTCCCGCACCTGTGCCGTGGGCGCAGACTTGGGGGCGGCCTTGGCTGTCTTTTTCTCTGCCGCAGGGGAAGGCTTGGCAGTGCGGTTATTTCCGCCGTGTCCCTTTTGCGGGGCGGCGGATTTTTTCTTCTGCGTGGACGCCGCGGGCGTCTTCTTTTGATTAGCCACAGAAACATATCCTTTCGGTGAAATTGGGGGCATAAAACCGGCCTCGGGGGGCATACTACCCACAAAAGGCCACGCCAAAAAGAACGGCAGGCACCGCTCCATTTTATTATACCATTAATGAAAGAAAATTACAAGAGGAAATTTGCCGGCCGCAAAAGAAGTCGGCCGCAGGAGGCAAACATGGAAGGAAACCGTTTCCCCCGATGGGGGCTGATCCTCGGGGGACTGGCGGCGGGGGTGATCAACGGCCTGCTGGGGGCCGGGGGCGGGGTGATCCTGGTCTTCCTGCTCCGAGCAGCCCTCGGCCCCGGGGCCGAGAGTCGGGACATCTATGCCTCAGCCCTGATCACCACCCTGCCCATCACGCTGATCTCCGCCCTGCGCTACGGCGGGGTGGGAGCACTTCCCCTGGGGGATTTTCTCCCCCTGGCCCTTCCCGCCGCCGTGGGCGGCGTGCTGGGTGCCCTGCTGCTGGATCGCATTCACCCCAAAATTACCCGCCGCATTTTCGCTGCCCTGGTGATCTTCTCGGGGGCGTTCATGCTGCTGCGCTGAAGGAGGACCTATGCAACTGCTGGATTTTGCCGCCGCAGGGGTGATTGCGCTCCTCACAGGGATGGGGGTGGGCAGCGGCGGGCTGTTTGTCATTTACCTCACCCTTATCCGCCATCTCCCGCAGCTCACCGCCCAGGGCTTCAATCTACTTTTTTTCCTCTCCTCAGGAGGCGGGGCCCTTCTGTACCACATTCCCCGCCGCAAAATCCGCTGGACGCTGATCGCCATTTTGGCCGGTGCAGGTGCGGTGGGGGCATGGCTTGGCTCTGCTCTGGCCCCCCAGCTTCACCCTGATCTGCTTCGCCGCCTGTTCGGGGGGATGCTGGTGCTCTCGGGATGCGTGGTTCTCTTCCGCCGGGAGAAGGAAACTTCCCCATAGATCCCGAACACGTCCCCACCTTCTTTTTTTATCTTCTCTGCATAAAACCGCCCAATGGGGCAAAAATAACCCCAGGAGATAGCCCCAACGGCTGCCAAATTCCACACGAAGGAGTACAACTATGGAGAATAAAGAAAAGAATCCCCAAATCAACCGCGCCGCATATCTGATCATCCTTTCCCTCTTGGCCGTCCTGGCCGTGCTGGCCATTGCCACCTCTTCGGCAAACCGCGCCCGCCGGGAGGGAACCGAGACCCAGCCCCCCGCCGTCACCACCGAGTCCCTGCGCACCACCCCGCCGGTGAACACCAAGGATCCTGTGCGCACTGCCACCCCTGACACCACCGCCGTTCCCGCAACCACCGCGGCTCCCGCACCCATCACCACCGCACCCGAGACAACAAAAGCACCCGAAACTCAGACCTCCGCGCCTGTGGACGCCACGCCCCTGAAGCTTCTGCTTCCCGTCAGCGGACAACTCCTGCAGGGCCATGACCTGGAGGTTCCCGTATGGTCGGACACCATGGCTGACTACCGTACCCACTGCGGCATGGACATTGCCGCCCAGATGGGGGCATCGGTGTGTGCTGCCGCGGACGGTGTCATTGCCCAGGTTTGGGAGGACCCCATGATGGGGCAGTGCATCTCGGTGAAGCACAAGGGAGACGCTATGACGGTCTATCGCAACCTGTCGAAGGTGATTCCCGTGGGGATTGAAGAGGGCGTTGAGGTTCGTGCAGGCCAGCTCATCGCCAACATCGGAGAGAGCGCCATGATCGAGATTGCCGAAGTGCCCCATCTGCACTTTGAGCTGATGGTGGGCGACGAGTATGCGGATCCCCTGGATTATCTGGCGGACAGCATCAAGACAAGCCTTACCGCGGATGTAGCCTACGAGGGGTAAAAGGAAGGGAGGAGCCTTTTGAAAAAGGCTCCTCCCTTCCTCCGTGCTGCCGGGCACTCGGCAGCACGGCCAAAACGGCTGCAAGACGTTTTGGCAAAATTTCGAAGAAATTTGATGCGATGTTTGCCTGTTTGGGGATTGAAAATCCCCAAACAGGCAAACTCGACGGAGTGGCGCACCATCGGTGCGCCACTCCCTTCACCATCCCTCCGCGAAAACTTTCCTGCGCGGCCGGGGGATAAAAAGTGCGAGCCGAGCGTCAGCATTCTGACGCTCGGCTCGTGCTGTATTATATTATTTCAGGATTGCGCCGGCGGCAAGGAGATCTGCCGTCACGGTGTCGGCAGGCACCTCGCGGACCGACACGCCCTTCTGCACCGCGTGGGCGGCACAGACGCCTACGGCCTCGCCGATGGCCATGCAGGTAGGCATGATCCGCATGGAACCGAGGGTGGGAGAGTCCATGGAAATACACCGGCCGCTGAGCAGGAGGCCGTCCACATCAGCCGAGATCAGGCATCCCAGGGGAATGCCGTAGGGCTGCTTGACCTGCTTGAGGATGGTTCCCTTCCCCTCGCCGTTGTGGATGTCCACTTTATAGCCCCCGAGGGCGACGGTGTCGGCGGGGACAGCGCCGGCCAGCACGCGGTCCACGGTGAGCTGCTCCAGGCCCGCAAACCGGCGGGATTCGCGGATACCGATGGCAGGGCTGATGGAGTCCAGCACCACGTGCGCAAAGCCGGGGACAAAACGGCGGAACATATCGAGAATGCCCGGGATCTGCAGATGCCCGTCGATCTCCCCGCGGCTCAGGCTGAAGAGATCGCTGCCGTCACAGCCCGGCACCCGGACGGTGTTGACAAAGATCTTCCCCGGTACGGTGGAATTGATGTAGATGATATTCTCCCGCAGAACGGGGATATTTTCCTTCTGACGGAGCTCCTCCAGGTAGGCCTGCATTCCCACAAAGACATGGGTGGGTTCCCGGCGCCAGAGCGAAGTATCGTAGCCCGGCCCGATCTCCATGGTGTCCAGCTGACGCAGATTCTCGGGATGGGCCTCGAGAAATTCGAAGAATTTCTCCTCTTCAAAGCCCGTCAGGGCAAACATGACCGTAGGCGGCTGCAGCACGCCGCTGTCCTCGGCCCCCTTCTCATAGCGGCAGCCTGCAAGGTAGGCCAGGTCGCCGTCTCCGGTGGCATCCACGAAAACATCGGCAGAGATCTCCACCTCGGTTCCCTTGCCCATCACCCGCACCGCCTGCAGGCGGCCGTTGTTCACCACCGCGCCGGTCAGCTCACTGTGGAAGAGCATCTCGATTCCCGCGTCCACACATTTCTGCAGGAGCATAAGCTTGAAATGCTCGGGATGCACCAGGGTGATGGAGTTGTGCAGCGGACAGCGGGCGTGTCCCCAGCTGTGCCCTGCGGCCATCATATCGTCGATAAACTCTTGGGCAATGCCACCGATGATCTGTCGGCCGTTCTGATCCAGGTATCCCAACAGGGGGAGGCCCATCACCAGGTTGCCCCCGAGATGGCCGTTGCGCTCCACCAGGATCACCTTTGCCCCCCGGCGTGCGGCGGCCAATGCCGCGGGGATGCCCCCCGGCCCTCCGCCGATTACGGCAACGTCAAATTTCAGCGAATGTTTCACCGTTATGTACTCCTTTCTGCGGTCAGGCTTCCTTGTCCTTGACGCAGATCAGTTCCTTGGCATAGGGCAGCGCTTCGATCCAGGCACAGAGGGTATGCCACTCGGCCAGCTTATGGTTGCGGCGGGCATAGTAGATGTTCACCAGCACCTCATAGTTGAGGGTGACGGTACGCATCTGGTTATAGGAGGTGGGCAGCATCTGGATCATATTATGCCAATGGCCGATCTCCTTGGTCTCGCAGAAGGCCTGGCGCTCGGTTTCGAGGAAATCGATCACGCCATCCAGCACCGCAAGGGCGGGAGCCGTCATGCGGTCGCAGGAAAAGTCTGCACGGGTAAAGGGAGCGGCATGGATCTTGTGCATAGTGGAGCAGGAGTTGGCCACCGTTCCCACCTTGTAGGTATCAAATTCTTTCCACCAGTAGAGGGGCGCGGTGATGTCCACCGATACCAAGATCTGCCGCAGGAATTTGCGGTGGTCCGAGCCGGCCCGGGCCAGTTTGGCGGCCAGCTGCAGGTCGGATTCCCCCAGCACATACCCGTCCTCGGTGTAATAACTGTCCGATCGGTCCCAGCTGTTGAGAGGATTCCGCATCCCGCGGACAGCGTTTTCCAGGTTCATCACAGAAGTGCGTTCACAGGTCAGCATAATATCCTCCTCAGCTGTAGAAGATCGAGGTCACTTCCCCCGATCCGTTGGTTTGAATGTTCAGGGACACCGACACGCCGCGGTCGGATTTGGTGTAGATGTAAAGCCCATCCTTGGGAGTGGCCTCGCCGTACAGTCCGGTGACCTTTTCGGCCTTGTCCCCGATGCGGAGGCCCTCGTCGGTGGTGATACTGTCATCCGACAGGTAGATGGACACGATCACCTCGCCGCCGTCAGCGGTGGGGTTTGTATTGATCTCGTATCCGGCGTAGTAGTACACCCGGTCCATCCCGTCATGGACACAGCTGGGTGCCTCCAGGCGGTCCAGGGGCTCGCCCAGGGCGGGAAGCAGAGCGGCAGGGTCTGCACCGGGATAAAGCAGGCTCTCGCCCACCGTCAGACCGTACACGGCAGGGGGTTCGGCAGGCTGCGGAGCCGCGGTAGTCTCGGCGGGGGTGGTGCTGCTTTCTCCGTCCACCACAGCCGGGGTTTCCCCGCAGGCGGAAAGGGCCAGCGCCGCCAGCAGGACGGCAAGCAAGACAAGGAAGCGGTTGAAGGTATTCATCATCGTTCTCCTTTGCAGATTTCGGATTGATCAAGGGGTGGCAGGATACAGTGAGGCATCGAAACTGTAATAATCGGCCACATGGTTCTCGGAATAGGCCTTCACCTGGGCATCGGTCAGAAGGAAACTGACCAGAGGATGTGCGGCGTAGTGGGGACAGGTATCAAAGTGGTACCATCCCTCCGGCATTTTCACCAGGTTCCAGAAATGGGGCTGGTTGGGCTTGTCGCGCTGGATCTCCAGATTTTCAAATCCCGCCCGGGTCAGCAGAACGCGGGACATAGCGTAGTACACAAAGCAATCCCCACGCCGGTTGTTGAAGCCATAGAACGCGGCAGCCACATAATCGGTCTTATCGGCATAGGCGGTATAGGACATATTCCAGGTCACCCAATCGTAGATGGCACGGGCACGCTGCCGCTCGGTCATGCCGGGCTTGAGAATGGAAGCAAGCACGCCGTCGGCAATTTCGTTCAGGGCATCCAGGTCGGCCGCCTTCACCGTGAAAGTCACGGTGCGGCTGGTGACATTCCCTGCCCGATCCTCGGCGGAATAGGTTACGGCATAACTGCCGGCCTGTCTGGGGCGGACCTTGGAGGAGTCCACCTTCACCTCCACCTCACCGTCACAATTATCGCTGGCCGAAACGCCACGCAAATAGGAAATCCCCTCACCGAGGTAGATCACCCGGTCTGTCACCCCGTGAAGCACGGGGGCCTCGGTATCCGGCAGTACGGTGAGCTGAGCGGAAAGTTCGATGGAATTTCCGCCCAGATCGGTCACGGTGATTGAGACAGAATGCGCTCCCACCGCAGAAAAATCGGGAACCTTGCCGTCGGTGAAGGTATAGGTCAGAGGCGTAGAATCGGCAGCATAGGCAATGAAGGCCTCGGCATCCAGCACCTCTCCCACAAGAACGGCACGGTTTTGGGACCTGCCCACGGGGACATAGGAATCGGTGAAGGTGACGGTCTGTGTCAGCACTTCGCCTCGCGAGGTGGTCAGGGGAAGCTCAAACACCCCGGGGCGGGGATCAGCCAGCAGAGCCTCATCCACCGTCAGCACATCTCCCCCCAGCAGGATCTCCCACAGGTCATCGGGGGTGAAGGTCCCCATCTCCAGCGTGCAGTCAGCCGGAGCTGCATAAACCCGTGCAGAGCTGCGCAGCGTGGTGGTGTTGCCCCCTGCATCCGTGAGCAGAAGCTCCACCGGACAGACACCCTTGGACGAAAAATCAGGCTCCACGGCAAATTCCACGGTGACCTCGGTTTTGTCGGTCACGCTGCGCAGGAAATCCTCAGGACGAGCCGTACCCCCCGCAAGAACCGACACAATCCGGACAGTCCCCGTGGGGCTGACGGTATCGGCCACCGTCAAGGTCATATTGATCTCACAGCCATCCAGCAGGAAGCGGACCTCGTGTTCGCCCACCCGGGCGGTATCCAGCCCATCAAGGGCATCACCAAAGACAATTTCTCCGGCAATGGCGCGGGTAATCAGATCTTCCACATACTCCACAGAGGCCCCCGCCTCCACCGTCACATCCTGGGAGATGGCGTACACCGACAGAGGCACATCAACTGTGGTGCGGTTTCCGCCCGCATCCACAGCGCACACGGTCACCGTCTGTGCCCCTCCACGGGAAAAATCGGGCGGGGTTACATAGGACAGCCGTGTGTCGGTTTCATCCTCCACCGTCACAAGGCGGTCAATGGTCACCTCATCTCCCAGAAAACAGCTGTGGGGAACGGGAGTCAGGCGAGGCGGCGTGGTGTCAGCCACCGTCAGCACTGCAGTTCGGGGAATGCCAAGCACCCGCAGGACCACGGGGTATTCCCCCGGAACGCCGGGGTCTGCCGGGCTGTCCTCCGGATCACCCGACACCCCCCAGCGAAGGAAGGGATAGCGGCAGAAGGCTTCCGCCGCCGGAACAGTTCCACCTGCTTCTACCGTCACAGGCTGCAGAGCCGTCATCGCCGCAAACAGGGCCGCGGCGGACAGGAGCAGCACAATCCCCAGCACAAGCAGAGTGGGACGCAATATTTTCTTCATAGTTTCCAAAGAATCCTTTTTCAATGTCTCGGTCTGATCAATGCACAGCCGGTGCACCGTCTCCGGCAAGGTAAAGCTGCCCGTCGGCGGTCAGGCCGGCGATACACACGCTGCCCGCCGCGATCTCGGTGACGGCAGGCCAGCCCTCGGGGGAACCGGCGTCTCCGGAGATGGGACGTCCCGCCATGAGCACGCGGCCGTCAGAGGTCAGCCCAAGCACATGGGAACTGCCTGCAGAGATGGCCACAATATCGGTCCAGCTGTTGGCCTCATCCACTCCAAGAGCGGTGTTGCCCAGCACCGTCACGCTGCCGTCCCGATGGAGAAGCACCGTCATCCAGTCTCCCGCCTCCACCGCAATGATGTCGGCATAACCTGACACATTACACTGACCGCTGGTATTGGAACCGGTGGCAACCACCGTACCGTTGAAGCGCAATCCTACCGTGTGATAGCGACCGGCGGCTACATCCAAAATGCCGCTCCAACCGGTTACATCACACTGTCCCACGCTGTTGTCGCCCACCGCGGATACCTTACCCACGGCACGAAGTCCAACCGAGTGCCGCTCACCTGCGGCAATGTCCACCACGTTCTTCCAGCTGCTTACGCTGGTGCGGCCATAGCCTGAATTGCCCGCGGCCTCCACTCTGCCGTCAGAGAAGAGACAGAGGGTGTGGAACTCGTTCATGGAAAGGGAGACCGCATCGCTCCAACTGACGCCCTCAAGCCCTTTGACATTTCCCTCTGCGTCAATGTAAGCCACCTGCTTGGACAGAGCCAGCGGAGAGGCATGGAAAATTCTCCGGTCTTCCTCGGAGAGCTTGAAGTAAATATCGGTAATATGCTCAGCCACAAAGCGGTCGTCTGCCGCCTCCATAATCCGGGAGAAGTAGACTTCACTCTCAGCATAGTTGATGGCAAACTCCAGCGCCCGGGCATAATCTCCTGCCGAGAAATACTGCTCAAACAAAGTATCCACCAGGCCGAGGTAAAACTCCTCATTGGGATGCTGCTCCGCCCAGGAAAGGGCTTCCTCATAATTGCCTCGCTCCAGGGAAGTGTTGACGGCATCGTTGAACACCTGCACCAGGGCTTCCTCCTCCATATTATGGAGCATACGGGTATAGCTTGCCGCCTGGCGGTACAGGCTGTTTTCCTCACAGTAATTGATCAGGCCGTGAATCAGCTCATCGTACAGTGCCTCATCCGAGGTCAGCAGACCGTAGCCGGCGGCGGTGAAATCCACCGTCTGCATCCGGATGGCCGTCAGGGCATCGGCGGCGGCACGGCGGTAGATGGCCTCGGCATCGGGGGTGTCGGTCAGGCTGTCGTATAGGAGGGCAGTCTCATAGTCCAACGCGGCAAGGGCGGCATCCCGTCCCGCTGCCAGCACCCTGGCCTCCTGGGCGGCATCCTTGCGCTTCCGGACAAAGGCAAGGGCCTCATTGTAACGCCCCTCCGCCAAATAAAGGTCGGTCACCTTCACCGTAGCGGCGGGATAGGCCACCTTCATCATGTACCATGCGCCGGCGCCGAGGGCCCCCAGCAGGCAGAGAATCAGGACCGCGGCCACGATTCCCCGGAGAAGTCCTCCCCGGCGCGCCCGGGACACGGCATAGGCGTAGGTTGCCTCTTCGCCGAAATAGGGGGAGAGGAGGGTTCTGTTTTTCCCACACTCGGGACAAACCTCTTCCTCGGTACAGGTTCCGCAGCAGCACATCCACATCTTATCGCGGATAGCCACGGGAACGCAGCGAGCCTGCTTGCCCCAGGCCTTCTTGAGGGCCTTTTCCTCCTTCGGCGTCAGCAGCGTGCTGAACAGGATGCGGGGTGCCCGCTCGATGTACTGCTCGGGCGCAAAATCCTCAGCACTCCCGTCGGCGTAAGTAACCCGAGTCACCCAGGCACGGTAATTGACAATGTCATAGGAGAAAAGCTTCACCGCGCGACGGTCAGTGAAATATTCCCCCCGCGGGCAGTTCTGATCGGTGAAGGTAATGCTGAAATCCGGCACATCACCGGGGTAGAGGCAGTTCCCCGCCCCGTCGTAGCACCGGAAGCGGACCACCGCCCCCGTCACTACCTTCTCACCGGTGTTGCGCAGGACAAACTGGATCAGCTTGTTGCCAAGCTCATAGTCATATACGAAAACCGCCCGTTCAATCACCACCGGGCAGGCGGGACAAAGCATCCGGTTCTCGATCTTTGCCACCGTGCGAAACCGGTTTTTCAAGTTCTTGTTCTGTGTCTGTTCCATGTTCATCCCCTCCTTTACGCTTCTCCCGCCACCAGCGGGATCTCGTCGATGGGATGATCGGTGGGCAGATAGGACTCAATCTCGGTGTCCTGGAAGTGCCACCACTCGGAATTGATGTAATCAAAGCCGCACTTCACCATAATTTGGGTCATGTATTCCACATTCTTCTTTGCCGCATCGGTCATGTACGCATAGCGGGAGGCGGCCTCGGTGAGCGTGTGCATGGGGGTGGGAAATTCCAGCTCGTTGCCGTTGGCGTCTACCAGGGACATATCAATGGCGCAGCCCCGGTCATGCCGGCCTCCCATACCGATGGAAGGGTCGGCCACCCACTTGTGCACGCCGATCACATCAAACCAGCGCTGCTGTACCGAGGTGGGACGGTAGGCATCGTAAATCTTGATGTAGTAGCCGTCTGCTTCGAAGAGTTCCACCGCCTTCAGCAGCTTCTGTACCGTATCATACTGGATCATGCAGAGATTGCGGTTGTAGAAGGGCTCACCGATGGAGGTATCCTCCGTGGACAGCTGCATGGCAACGATCACCTTATCGGTGTAGCGGGTGATGTCCACCAGGTGGGAGCTGGCCGGAACAAATTCGTACTTTTCATTCCGGGCAAGTCCGTACTCCACCGGCAGCTCACCGTACATCTTGTACTCGCCGGACACCGCAGAGCCCTTTTCACAGTAGCCGAGAATCGAGCCGTCCACCCGTACACACAGATAGCCGTTCTCGGCCTCACTCATCTCCACCGCATCGCCGGCAAAGAGAGTACCGATCTGCCGCGAGCCGGCATTGGCGGAAACGTAAACCGGCGTTTCCTCCAGCACCGTCATGGGCAAAAAACGGGGTGCCGCATCGGGCAGATCCCCACCGGGAACAGGTGCCTCGGTCACAGGGGCCTGCGTTGTGGCAGCCCCCACATTCAGGGTAATGGGGGAGGGCTGCTCCCCCGCCAGGGAAGCGGGGTCAAAGTCAGCGTAGACTGCGTGATTGTAGTAGTAGGTACCGTCGAAGCGACCGCAGCCCGACAGTAGAAGGGCTGTCAGTCCCAGCGCGGCAAAGCGAAGGTATTTTCCCATTGCATAAGCTCCTTTCACGGATATTCCGCCGTGTCACTTTCCTGCCAAACGTTCGGCAGCCCCTACCAGATCACGCAGGTTTCGCTCGGCGATCTCCACGATCACCACATCGGCGGGTTTGCGTGTCAGCTGATCAATGCGGTAGGGATTGGCACGCTCATAGGTCACCGTCGAGA
Source organism: Oscillospiraceae bacterium (assembly GCA_015063805.1). Lineage (GTDB taxonomy): Bacteria > Bacillota > Clostridia > Oscillospirales > CAG-272 > SIG693. The sequence goes on along the minus strand of SVTK01000010.1, from coordinate 38,807 downwards.
AAGCGGAGGAAAAATAAGGGATCAGTGCACTGCCGAAGGAATCACGGAAAATCAGCGCACTCCGCTGAGGTGCGGTATCGCAGCGGGTGGAGATGATCAGATCCATCGGCGTGACATAATTTGAAGTATAGGCAAATTCGGGCAGCGTGTACACCACATTTTCATCGGTGCGGCTCAGGGTGGGGGTGAGGAGAGCATCCAGATCCCCGGGGAAGTCGGTCACCGTTTGGTACGGCGCATCCACATAATCGTCATAAGGCAGATTCAGAGCACTCATCAGTCCACCGTAGGCCATACGGGCCCCCTCGCCGTTCCAGTGGGTATCCCGCTTGTGGTAGAGGTCCTCAGCGGTCAGGACACTCCGCAGGTCAAGGTAGTCCACCTCCCGCACATCCAGGGCGGCAAAGAGGCGGTCCATGTCACTCTCCCCGGTACGGGGCAGGTAGCGGGCGGGCATATACTCGCCGTAGAGGGTGTTCTTGTTTGGGGCGGCGGTGAAGATAAACTTCGCCCCCTGCTCTTTGGCAAATCGACTCATCTGCGCCAGCGCATCAGCAGCAGCTTCGATCTCGGTATCGGTCATGGGATTGCGTCCCAGGTAATCATCCAGGGTGTCGCCGAAAAAGAGGTATCCTCCCCGACCCACGATCACCTTCTCGTTTCCGGTACCGAAGAGCCCCGCCCGCAGAATGCTCTGCGCCGTGACCAGCTCACTCCGCAGAGCAAAGCGATCGGCAAAGGCCGATTCCAGCTGGGTGGTGAAGGCCAGGTTGAGCTTTCCCTCCTCGGTGCGCAGGGCCGGCATGGGAGAGAGCTCCCTGCCCTCGGCGTCGGCATCGGGGCCGAAAAAGAAGGCACCCACCGAGAAAAAAAGGCAAAACGCCAAAATCAGCCCCACATAGATGCGGCACAGATTAGCTTTCATAAACGACCTCCCGTTCTACCCCCACCCGACGGATGGGCTCCAGGGTAAAGTTGAGCCGCATCATGGCGGTCTCTTTGTGGGTGCGCAGAGTCAGGGTGGGATTCATACCCTCAAACTCAGGCGCAAGATCCCGCAGGGCTTCTACCGTTTCCCCACCGGCGGCCGAGAAAAAATTCAGATACAGCTTATCCTCGGCCTGGGCAATGTCCAGGAGAGCAATCAGCCCGTCCCGCTGCAGATCGCGGATCAACTCACCGCAGACCAGCGCCAGCTGTGCTTCCCGGCGGCTCGGCTCGGCCAAATCAAGCGTCAGCGTGCAGACGGGAATGCGCCATTCATCAATCACCCGGGCGAGATAGCCCGAGAACATTCGCCCGGTCAGCTCCACCGATAAGGCAGGCACCACCGTACTGATCCGCTCAGCCGTGGTGCGGCTGCCCCGGTCTGCAGGGGGAAGGATCAGCTCCATGGGATGGGAGAACGCTTTTGCAATCCGGTGCTGGAAGAAGAATCCCTCGGCCCGACGGAGGGCACGGATAAAATCAGCGATGGGGCGGTGCTCAGCGTAGTCGGCCGTCACTTCAATGTTCAGCTCAGCCGCACGGGTGAAGAGCAGATCTTCCCCCAGGTAGGCGCAAAGCCAGCGGTAAACCTCGCGGGGTGCCTGCACGCCACCCGCGGCAGGCGGTGCATACACCTTCAGATGCCAGCGATCGGAGGACCCCTCCAACGGAACGAAATCCACGGTGGGAGGATTTTGATTGAGATCATAACCCGGAACAGGTATGTAACGGCTCAGCCCACGGGGAAGCTGATCAAAGAGCATCCAATACTCGGTCACCTCTTTGGGCGCACGGGTAATGACATAGCGGTTGATTACCCGCGCCTCGGGAGAGAGGGCACCGAACATGAGATACCGCTGTCCAACCGAGCGGTTGACCGCAAACAGGGTGTGGGAGGCACAGGCAAAGTGCCGCCCGTAAAGTACGGATAGAGCATCCGCCGCCTCAGTCAGATTGCCGTCAAAGAGGGGCTTGCGCACGGCATCCTCCCCATCCAGCAAGTCAGACCAAAAAGCGTCTGCCGCGTCAATGAGGGAATAGGGCTTCTCCTCCTCGGTGCGGAGCAGACAAAGCCCGTCCAGGGTCATTTCCTTTGCCCGGCTCCCGTGACTGCCTTCGGCATCGGGATGATCGTGGTAGTAGCAGCCGGGGCAGCGGGACGCGGTAATCTCAGCAAGACGCGCACGGTATTCCTCAGCAGAAAGCAGGTACACCTCCATGAGATGAATGCGCTGAGGACGAGCCAGTTTGAGACGCACCGACTCGGTATTCTCTTCAATGAAGTAGGGAGCAACACAATCGGTCTCCCGCAGGTGAACCAAAGTCAGGGTGGGGCGGTGGGCAGCAGCAGTCAAAAAAGCCTCACCGGAGGAATATTCCTCGGGCAGGACGTAGTATTGATACAAGTAGGAAAATGCAGTGATCTTTTTCATGTAGCAGCCTTCTTTTTCCCCGAAAAAAACGCGCGGGGGCAAAAATGGGTATATATAGATAAGTATATCATATTTACCTCCAAAGGTCAAGCCCTATTCCGCTGGCACTCCCTTCTTTTCCTTCGCCAAAATTCTCCTTTTCTTTCCTTTCGCTCCTCTTCTCACCGGCAAAGAAAAAAATTTGTATTTTCCGAAAAAACAACTTGACAAATCCCCCGGAACGTGATATAATAAACAAGCTGTTTACGACCACGAGATGTGGCTCAGCTTGGTAGAGCGCTTGGTTCGGGACCAAGAGGCCGCAGGTTCAAATCCTGTCATCTCGACCATCGCGGGGCGTCCCGTGCAGTCAGGATGACAGACACGCACGCACCGCATATGGGGGTATAGCTCAGTTGGGAGAGCGCTTGAATGGCATTCAAGAGGTCAGGGGTTCGACTCCCCTTATCTCCACCAAAAGCCTTGAAATCCTTGGATTTCAAGGCTTTTTTCGTGTTCTTGACAATGTTGCCTGTGCGCTTGATTTTTGGCATAAATTTATGAAATCAAGAGGACAGAAAGATGGCAAAAATCAAGTTGAATTTGACCGAGTCGGTCGAGGAAACCTTCGCAAAATTTATGCTTTCGCGCAAGATAAAAGGGCTTGCCGAAAAGACGCTGGTGAGTTATCAAAGCCAGTTTCAAGCCATTGCAAAACATCTGGATATTAAGCAGGATATTTCCCTGCTCCAAAAGGCAGACTTGGATGATATGATTGTGAGTATGCGGGACAGCGGACTTGCGGCCAATAGTATCAACAGCTATACACGAGTGCTGAAATCATTCTTTTCTTGGTGCAATGAGGAAGGAATAACCCGACTCAATGTGCGGCTCTACAAGAGCGAGGAAACCGTGAAGGAAACTTACAGCGATACTGAATTGGAGAAGCTGTTAAAAAAGCCCGATATCCGCAAGACAACCTTTGCGGAATACCGGGACTGGGTAATTATTAACTTTTTGCTTAACTGCGGATGCCGCGCCGCGACGGTTCGTGCTATCTTAATCCGTGATGTGGATTTGGACAGCGGGACGGTTTTCTATCGCCACACAAAAAACCGCAAGGTGCAGGTAATTCCTCTCTGCACGCCGATGATTGCCATTCTGCGGGAATATCTGCGCTATCGAGAGGGCGGCGAGTCGGACTATCTATTCTGCACCGAGACCGGCTCACAGATGACAGAGAACGGTCTACGGCAGTCCATTGCACGCTACAATACGCGGCGCGGTGTCCAGAAGACAAGTATACATCTCTTCCGACACACGTTCGCGCGAAAGTATCTCATTGACTGCGGCGGCGATGCATTTACTTTGCAGAAGCTTTTGGGGCATTCGACGCTTGCTATGACAAAACATTACTGCGCAATTTTCGATGCAGATTTGACGAAAAATTATGATAATTTTTCACCCCTTGCGCAGATGAAATCCAATAATCAAAGAATCAAGATAGACACGAGACGGAAATAACATAAACAAACGAATGAAGCGGGAGTGAATTTGCTCCCGCTTCTCTTTATTTACAACAGCGTTTTCCGCACTTTTCTAACGTCGATGGGGACGAAATCATACTCACGCCAATTGTCCTCATGGGGTATCTATGTATTCAACGCAGGACGGTATTGCCGTATCAATTCCCCTTCCTTCTGGCCGATTTCTTCTGTAACGGCATCTTCATCAATTTCTTTTGCATAATACATCACGTCAAAATTGATGCTGTGATGTTTACGGCAAGCCTCTGCCAAGATACGGTATTTGCATTCCTCTTGCTTCTTGATATTGACATAATGCTATGCCACACGAACGAGCATATTATGGCTTTTGCCAATGTAAACAAGCGTCTGGTCAATGCTGATGCTGTATATTCCCGCTTGCTCATACTTTTCACTATACCCATTGCGTCGGAGGTGATTGCAGAAGTTTTCCACATAGCTGTTTGCTCTTGGACACATCAGAATATAAACTCCCCTTTCTCATTCTGCCATGGACTTGGGGTTGATTTCTCTTTTCTTCTCTCCTCATCCGGATTGGGGATAACAACTTCTCTGATTGTCGTCTCTACATGATACTTTCCCTTTAAGGGGGCTTCCTAAATATTTTTCTTATTTATTGTATTATTTATATTATTTATTTCTCTATCCATGGGCGGTAATGTTTGTCCGTCAGAGGATATAGGGGTGTTTTCCTGCGGAGCTTCAAAACCGTCGCCCGACATGGCATTTTTGTCCTCTTCTCCGGGACGCGGCTGGGGCGTTTCATAAAAAGCATAGGTGTTCCCATGCTCTAAAACCAGATAACCTTTGCTGACCAGCTTGTGAAATTGGTCATGATAGGTTGAGCGCGGCATCCCAATTGCTTCTGTGACTGCCTTTTGCGAGAGGGCTAATTCAAAGCCGTTCGCATTGGATGCAAGGTACAGATATAACATAGTGGCGTGCGCGCCCAGATCGCGGGCGGCAGCCTACCAGTTATCATTTTGAATTCCGAGGAAGTTGTGCTTTGCGGGTTCACGATGTATAGTTATCGTCCGCTGATGGGGATAGGTCTGCGGCATCTTATTTTCTCTCCTTTCCAAGATTTTGAATTGTATTTGATAATTGTTCTATCTTTTGGACTGCTTCCGTCGTGTCGGTTGATATACTGAGTCTCGACAAAACCTCATTTACAATCTCGTCCACCATCTTTTTTCTTTCTCGTGAGATTTGAAATTCCAACTGACGAACGGAATCATAGAACGAAAGCCGGAAATTGGGGTTCTAATCCTTATCGATAGCATCTAATAATTTTTCTACCAAAGTACTTATGGTGAGTTGCATAATTATACTCCTTTTTCACATTTTTTAAATTTAGAAAGTTTTTACTTTCTGTAAATATTATACAATATTTTTTATAAAAAATCAAATAAGGTCGGTTGAGGGAGCAAAAAAAAGACTTTTTTCGCGAATTTTTGAATTTTTTCACGAAATATAAAACCTTTCATCTCTGCATGGGGTCTTTATATATAGAAAGAGATGCAAACACAAGGAAATTCCGCAGTACGGGTATGTTTCGGGAAAATCAAAAAGAAAATGGCCGTATCCAAAATGATTTGACCTGTTTCGCGCTGAAATGCGGATAAAATTCGCCGTTATCGTTGTGATTCATATGCACTTTAATGGAATTCAATTTGTTTCAGTTTGATTTCATGTGAATTGCATTCGATTTTAATTGAATTGCAGTTGATTCAAGTCATATTCGAGTTGATTATATCTGTATTCTCTTGAAATTTGGCGAAAACAAAGTGTTTATTGTGATGTTTTGTGCGGATAGCACAGGATATAAATATTTTATTTTAGGAGGACGCTATTATGCGTATCATCATCGACACCGAAAAAGGCAGAATTGTTGTTCCGAAAAACTTTTTTATCCAACTGGACAAGATGAACAAGATTTTGGCTGAAGCAGGAGCAGACAAGAAATGGATGCCTGAGGAGTATGTGAAAGAACAGTTTGAGAAGGCAATGAAAGAAACTATTCTCCGTCCCGAGGACAAGGTTGTTAAGTAAATGGGTGCGCCAAGGGTCACCCCCGCAGAAATCGTTGAGATGCACCGGCTGTACGCACAGCTCGGAAATTATTCAGCTGTTGGGCGGGAAATTGGCCGTAGCGGTTCAACGGTTGCGAAGTATATCAAAATGGACGGCGTGCCGCGTGCATTACAGATTGCGGTGCAGGAATTGATGAAGACAACGTAATTGAGTTCACTGTATTAAGAACTGTATTAAGAAAGGAAAAAAGTTATGCGTAACACTACAGTACTAATAATAGCACTTATATTGATTGTCATCATTTCACTTATCTTCAGACCTACCATTTTAATACCAATAATAGGAATTATATTGATTGTCATCATTTTACTTATCTCCAAACGTAGAAAGCCAAAAGAAATTTATTCTGATAGTGCACCATGTACGGGGGGCAATAATACAGCAATTTATAGTATCAGCGGTGCGCGTGGAAGACATATTGACGTATACGAAGAAAAATGTGTAATTCGTGTAAATGCAAGTGTCGGCTCTTTCATTACGGGCAATATCACGGATGGAGAAAAAACAATTTATTATGTTGACTGCATCGGCGTTCAGTTTAAGAAAAGCGGTTTTACCATTGGTTATTTACAGTTAGAAACCGCTTCTACCATGATGAACAATCGCCACAGCAATTTTTTCAACGAAAACACCTTCACCTTTGAGAAATACAATGTGAGCAACGAAAAAATGAAAGAAGTCGCAAATTATATTAAACAAAAGGTGGACGAAGCCAAAAGCGCAAAGCATGCGCCTATAAGCGTTCCTATCTCTTCCGCAGATGAGCTTAAGAAATTTAAGGAGCTTCTCGACAGCGGTATTTTAACACAAGAGGAATTTGACGCAAAGAAAAAACAATTGCTTGGCCAATAAACACACATATCCAAGGAGCGGGACAATTCCCGCTCCTTGGATATCTGTTTCAATAGACTATACCCTTTTGACAATATAAACAAGCACGAAATTATGTGTCACACATATGCAAAACAACATTTGAAATATTTCAAATAAAACAATAACCCTATTGACATTCTTTCTTTTTTGTGGTATACTATTGGTAGAGTAAAGAAAGGATGTGCAGTATATGCGGGTAGGATATGTCAGATGCTCCACAGTTGAACAAAACGAAGCGCGACAACTCAAAATGATGGAAGAGCAAGCAGTAGAAAAGCTGTTCATCGACAAAGCAAGCGGCAAGAACACCGAGCGCACAGAATTTCGGGCAATGATGGCGTATGTCCGAGAGGGAGATATGGTGATTGTAGAAAGTATCTCCCGCATTGCAAGGAACACACGCGACTTGCTTTCAATAGTCGCTGAACTAACCGAAAAGGGTGTAGAGTTTGTTTCGCTGAAAGAAAGTATTGACACCACGACGCCGCAGGGACGGTTTATGTTGACCGTTTTCGGTGCGCTGGCTGAACTTGAACGAGAAAGCATTCTGGAACGGCAGAGAGAGGGTATAGAGATTGCCAAGAGCGAAGGCAAGTACAAAGGCCGCAAACCAGTTGACGTTGACGAGGCGCGGTTTAAGGCTGTCTGTGCGCGGTGGCGTGCGGGAGAGATTACCGCAAGAGCCGCGATGGATGAAGTAAGTTTGAAGCCGAATACATTCTATCGGCGGGTAAAAGAAATGGGGCTGTAATTTGCACGGTATAAAGCCATGTGAATTGCATCTGTTAGAATGAAACAATAAACTAAAAATCAAGCATACACAGCATACGATTGCAAAGTGTATAAAGAAGTTCTTTCTTTGGATTTCAACACTTTTGGATGTTTCAAGCGGCCAACTCGCTTGGCCGCCCATGGCATTCAAGAGGTCAGGGGTTCGACTCCCCTTATCTCCACCAAAAGCCTTGAAATCCTTGGATTTCAAGGCTTTTTTCGTGCTTTCGAGCCTTTTACTGCAGCGCTTGAATTTTCTGAAATTTCGATCATTCAAGAGGTGCAGAAATGGCGAGAATCACGATGAAAAAGACAGACGAAATCACCGTAGAACAGGCCTTTTCCCTGTTCTTTCGGGCAGCTTCCGCGAGAGGAGTAACCGACAAGACACTCCAGACATACAAGCACCACAGTCGGGCATTATTCAAGCGCTGCGACGGAAATGTGCCGCTGGGAGAGCTGACCCGGCATGATCTCGAGGACTGGATCAACACCCTGCGCGAGGGCGAATTATCTGAACAATCAATCAAATGTAAACCGAAAAGAAGCAAGAAACACACCCGTTTCTTGCTTCTTTTTCTCATTTCTGTATCTCCGCCCCAAACTTCTTTTTTCAAATTTTCAAAAAACAAAACCTTCCCCCTGTTTTTGAAGTCTTTATTATCGGGGGGATTTACCCAAGAAAGCGAAATTAAAAACGATAAATGGGAAAAGGGGGCTTTTCTTGTGAGACAGCCACAGAAGATCTACCACTATTATTAAAAGGATAAAGACTGTTTTCATCTAAGCATCATCGAAAGGAGAAAAAATGAAAAAACGTATTTTGGCATTTGTATTTGCCATGCTTTTGATTATGGAGGGTGTGTTCGCTGCACCTGCATTCGCGGAATCTCTCGATACCTCCAAAGCCGCGGAAGAGACACCGACATTGCTGTTCAAAACCGGAGATGCCGGCAAAGCATGGCCGCTGTCGACCTATACTTTTTCCGCCTATTCCAATACAAATCTCTACCTATACTACGGTACGGCCTCCGGAACACAGACTCGCTTGACGGGGCTGCCGACTTCCTCCGATGAGACAGTGCTGTCGGTCGAGCAGAACGGCGACCGTGTCCGTTTCCGCACCAAAAAATTCGGCACGGTGACGCTCTCTTATACTGCCGGAAGCACCACCTACACGGCAGAAGTCACCGTCGGACTTCCCTTCGAGGGATGGTACTCCGCCCAGGAACGCAGCAAAAAAACCTACGTCGCAGACTACACGCTGCCGCGTGACAGCAAAACCGAGCTGTGGTACCTGTCGGAGGAAGGCTTCTCTTACAATATAACACAGAACATTACCGCGAGCTGGCGAATGAACAACATCGATACGCCCTGCGGAACTGCCGACGGTGTCGACATCAAGGCGGTCAAGCGCAACGCTGCCGACCCCAATGAAGCTGCACGGTACGACGTCAAGGTGACCTTCGACGGCGCTGTGGTAGATATCCCCAATAACACAGTTCTGCAGCTGCACTTCGACACCACGTCCGGGCTGAGACTCACGCTCCGCATGGAGGAAGTTCCCGAACTGCAGTTCAAAACCAAGCCCAGCAACGCCCCCCAGCCGCTGGCCGAATGTGCATTTACACTCGGTAACAGTTCGTCTATCTACCTTTATTACGGCGCGGCCTCCGGCACGCAGACCGCGCTGACGGCGGGCACACTGACCTCCTCCAACCCCAATCTGCTGGTGGTTGAGAAGGATGGCGACATATACCGCCTGACCTACAAGGCCCCCGGTACGGTAACGCTGACCTATACCGACGGAAGCATTAAGTACACGGCAGAAGTAAGCGTTGTCCTGCCAACACAGGCGTGGTTCTCTGCACGGGCGTACAATGCGGCAAATTACATCACCAGCTTTACCCTGCCCACGGAAGGAAAAACTTCGCTGTGGTTCCTGTCGGAATCCGGGTTCTCCTACAACATGGTGCAAAACCTTTCTGCCGTTTGGCAGGTGAACAGAGTTGACACCCCCTGCTTGGACGGCGTTACCGTCAAGACAGTCAAGCGCAACGCTGCTGATTCCGATACGGCCGCACGCTATGACATCGAGGTAATCATCGACAGCGACACCGTCGATCTGCCTCAGACGACTTCTTCGCTCAAACTGGTTGGCGATTCGTTGCGCAGCAGCAACCTCTCCCTCAAGATGCAGGAAAAGCCGACGCTGCTGTACAAAACAAGTACAACGCAAAAGAACGCATCCCCGCTGGCATTGTTCAATCCGTCGCTCGGCAGTACGCGCGATATCTATCTCTTCTACGGCACGTCCTCCGGCACGCAGACTGCCCTGACAGCGGGCACGCTGACCTCGTCCAATGAGAACATCCTGACGGTCTCGCGAAATGGCGAGCGCTACCGCCTTACCACAAAGTCCCTCGGCACAGTCACGCTGACGTATACCGAAGGCGGCACGGCCTACACGGCAGAGGTTACCGTCAACTTGCCCGGCAGCGGCTGGTACACCGCGCAGACACGCAGTGCTGAAACTTACATTATCAGCTCAAGCTACACCCTGCCGCGGGAAAGCCTGACCACGCTGTGGTTCCTGTCGGAACCCGGGTTCTCTTACAATACGCTGCAGAACCTTTCGGCCGTTTGGTGGGCGAACAACACCGGTACTCCCTGCGGAAACGGTGTCACCGTCACGCCGGTCAAGCGCAACGCCGCCGATTCCGATACCACCGCGCGCTATGACATCAAGGTAACCATCGACAGCAGCATCGTCAAGCTGCCCCAGACGAATTCCTCGCTCAAACTGGTCAGTGATTCGATGAGCAGCAGCAACCTCTTCCTCAAGATGCAGGAAAAGCCGGCGCTGCTGTATAAAACCAATCTCAACAACAGCGCTCAGCCGCTGTCGTCGTATCCGCTGTCGCCCGGCTCTACGCCGAATCTCTATCTCTACTACGGCACCTCCTCCGGCACGCAGACCGCTCTGACATCGGGCACGCTGACCTCGTCCGACCCCACAATTCTGACGGTCGCGAAGGCCAGCGATGGCCTTCGCTATCGCCTTACCCCCAAGACCTTCGGCACGGTTACCCTGACCTACACCGACGGCAGCACCGTCTACACCACAGAAGTCACCGTCAGCCTCCCCGCAAGCAGCTGGCATACCACGCAGACACGCAGCGAGGCGAATTTCATCACCAGCTACGTCCTGCCGTTTGAAGGGCAGACTACGCTGTGGTTTATGTCGAAAAACGGGTTTACATATACCGAAATCCAGGGGCTTTCCACGAACTGGCTCGGGAACGGGGTCAAGGCTGAAGCAGTCAAGCGGGATCCTGCCGCCCCCGATGCAACCGCAAGATACGATTTCAAAGTGACCTTTGACAGCGCGATCCTTGAACTGCCCAGTTCCAGCACCTCTTTCCGGCTGCGCTACACGAATGCAAACGGCAGCAGCATGGCAGAGAGCAGAGCGCTTTCCCTCCAAATGGAACCGAAACCCGGTCTGCTGTTCCGCACGTTAACCTGGGTCAGCAACACCCCCCAGGAAAATCCCAACACAAAGCTGCTTTCGATTGAGCAGCTGCCAATCCAGCTTGAGCACACAACGACGCTTCGTCTCTACTACGGCACGATTGACGCCCATGTCCCGGTAACCGACCTGACGGTCCTCTCCGGAAAGAGTGTGAAGGTTGTCACGCAAATGGCCAGCGACGGGGGCCTGTGCTGGGATCTCAAATATGTCGAGCCGGGCGAAACCGTCCTGCAGTACCGCTATCTCAGCAACGGCAAGTCGATCACCGGTGCACACACGCTGTCGGTCTCAATCCCCGAATATGCATTCTTCTCCGCACAGGCGCGCACCACAGAGAATTATCTCCCCGACATTTCCTGGTTTGATCTGGAAAACGGCTCCATCTGGTTCCTATCCGAGGATGGATTCACCGCCGAAGAACGCGCCGGGATCGAGGTTAAAGTCAATTACAACAGAACTGACTTTTCCAACTTCTCGATTGCCTGGGCAGAGCGCCCCGGGGCGGCCGGCAGATACGATCTGAAGATCACCCTGCCGAAGCCTCCGTCCGGCGAACTCAACTATTCGCTGCAAATCAAACAGAACGACAAGCTGCTGATCAACGATTATCGGATTTATGCAGCAAAGAAAATGCATATCCATGAGCTCTATCTGGGCGACTATGTGGTTGGTTTTTCGTTTGCGCGCGGGGAGATCATCGACATCATCGAAGGAGGAACGGGGTCGATGGGCAGTACGTCAGCTGCCGCTCCCTCCGAAAATGACCCCTACAAGCTGTTCAGGGATTTCGACATTACGGCAGCCGAGATCAAAACCGACAGTGAAGGCGCAAAATATTATGAAGTCTTGCCGGGCAACAAGGCAAAGATCACGGTGTCGAAGGTCTGGATCGAGCCGTTATACGGTACGGAAGCGGTCTTCAGCCTCAGCGATAAGGCCTATGTAACCGAGGTCATTCCGAACGCAAACGGAAGCAACTGGGAACTCTACTTCAAGCCGGCACGTTATGCCTATGTCCGCCTCTGGGCAACCGTAACGGCAACGATCGAGGGCCAGACCATCACCGGAGATATCGGCGTTACCTGTATGAGTGACTATCGGTCGATCGGAGAATATGACTGTGCGCTCCTTGACATTTTGAGCGTGGAAGACTATATCGACGAAGACGGCGAATTCCACCAGGGACTCAACAGCCTCCTGCAGGAGATCGTGGAAAATGATAAAAGCTCGATCATCTCCATCAGATTGGCTGATATCGATTACGTGGGAACGATCACAATTCCCACCAAACTTGGCACAAGGCTGAATCTGCACGGAAGAACAAACACCCGTCTGATCGGCAGTGTGGATCTCAACGAAGCACAGGGGCCCAAAATGTCCAATATTTGCTTTATCGCCCCCGATCGCAGCGGAAGCAGTGATGAGATGATTGCGGTCCGTAATGGTGCCGGAACCGTCAACAACTGCGTATTCTACGACTACGATGTGGCACTTGACACATCCTGGAAGGGGCTCGTCTCCTCCATGAACGGCAACATTTACATCAACAACACCATCGCAATCCGCTTTGACATCGGTATGCGGCTGACAGGATCACAAATCCTCAGCACATGGAGAAACAACACCTTCATCAACAACGGCACGGCTGTGCAGGTCCTTTCACTCAACAAATATGCCAGTTCGTATTACTTCCGTTTCACCGACAGCAATTTCATCAACAACGGCACTGACTTTGATGTTCGCGACGGCAGCACCATCTATATGTACAAGAACTACTTCGGCGAATACCGCGCCCTGGGCAACGGCCACTACCCCAATCCCGGACGTCCCGGTCACGACAAGCACAACGGCCGCGATGAGCTTCGTCTGTCCGATCTGCTTGGCGCGAAGACCGAAGGAAAGGTCGATCTGATCCTCAAGCGTCGGCCCGCACAGATCCAAACAACCAATGGTGCCAAAGTCGTCACCAACCCGCGCTGGAAGTATCCCGTCATGAACTGGTGGAACGGCGTTTCGCTGGAGACACTCCTCTTTGACCGGGACGTTGCCGTCAACCCCGCCGCAATGTTCATGAGCGCGCGCGCGGAAGCGGAATACGAAAACATCCTGGTCGCCGACTGGGAAAACGCCACGCAGATCATCAATACCGATATTGATGCCGAAAATCTGCTCATCGACGGCTCTGCTTTTGAGGAAAGCGGAGAAAAGAAGATTGACATCGTGGATGAAAAGGAAAAACCGCTGGGCACCTGGATCTTTGACTGAGGAAAGGAAGGAAGATGAAGATGAAAAAAATTACAATTGCTATTCTGTTTATGCTTCTTTGCTGTTTGCTCTGTCTGCCCGCTGCGGCTGAAGAAACCGCCTTCAACCCTAAGCTGACGATAGATCGCACGGCCGAGGCCGCCGGAAGCTTCACCGTCTCCATTGCAGTGGAGAACAACACAATTCTGGCAGAAAAGCAGCCCACCCTGCGCCTGCCCTGCACCTATACATCGGTAACGATCGTCCTGCCCGACGGCACCTGCGTAGCCGGGACGGTTGCCGACGGCCAAGTTGGCTTCAAGGTGACGATGGGCGGCACCTACACCGTCATGAATGCAGATCCCGCAAAGATGCTCTCCGGAATTACCGTCACAACCCAGCCCAAGCTGAGCTACACCGAGGGCGACTCGCTCGACCTTTCGGCTATGGTGGTAACCGCATTGTACGCCGACGGCAGCACGACACCGCTGGATTATACCGCAGTGGTTGCGTCAATTCCCCACGGCGCCGCGCTGGAGCTGGCACATCATGACACGGCCATTGACATCAGCTATGGCGGCAGAACGGCGAAAACAGACGTACTCATTGTACAAGAGCGCCCGCAAAACGAGGCTCAGCCCGATTATTGGCTGATGGTTCTGTGGAATCGGTACAACCAAAAGCTTGATATCACCGCAACTGCCACGGAAGGCGGTGAAATCACACCGGCCGGCACTTCCACGGTAAAGTACGGAAAAAGTATCACCTATTCCTTCGCCCCCAACGAAGGATATGTGATTGCTGACGTACTGGTAGACGGCAAGTCGGTAGGCGCAGTGAATGAATATACATTCAAAAAAATTCGTCGGGAACATGATATCTCCGTCATTTTCACACCGATTGAAGATCCGATCGGCAAAGAGGACGAAGAATAAGCCTCAAGGGGAGTGCATATGCGCTCCCCTTTTCCGTTCCGCTGCAGTTTCTTGCTTTTCGCCCCACGACCTCTGACCCAAACCGCAGTACGGCGCATAATGCAAGATGACTCCCAGCATCACAACACAAAACTTATCCTCTGCCACAGTATCTGCTTTTCACCGACTTCCCTGCCTCACGCCCCCAATATGCTCAAAAAAATTAAATCCACATACCGATAAGACGTTACCACAAAAAACCAACGACTGAAAAGCACATCATCCACCGACCGTCGCCTGCCTATCTGTTCAAATTCCTTGACATTCTTGCAACACCAGTTTATAATTATCTCATAGAACCTCTCACAAAAGTACATACACATGAGGATGACACATGAAAACGATCAAAAAAGCGTTTGCCGCATTGCTTGCAGTTATGTTCATGATTCTCTCCCCTGTCCCCGCCACGATCTTTGCAGAAGAACCGGAACTCAAAAACCGTTTTTCCGGAAAAACCGTCTCCATTCTGGGCGACAGCATCTCCACTTATGAAGGTTTTTCCAACAACACCGCATACAACTCCACCATCGGCAGCAACACGATCTACTACTCCGACGGACGGCTTGGGGTCGAGCTCCCCGATACCTGGTGGCGGCAGACCATTGATGCGCTGGATATGAAGCTCCTCGTCAACAACTCATGGAGCGGCTCAACGGTGTTTTACCCCCGAAAAGGCGCCAATTCTGTGGGCTACCGGACTCGCTGTGTCAATCTGCACAATGACCGCACCGGCGAAGAACCGGATGTGATCATCGTATTCATAGGCACCAACGATTTCAGCTACTATCAATCCACCCTGGGCACCGCAGAGATCGACTATGATGCGCTGATCAAGACCGTTGACGACGGCACCTACCATTACGCTTCTCCCAAAACCACCTGCGAAGCCTATGCCGTCATGCTCCACAAAATGATCACGCGCTATCCCGATGCCGAAATCTACTGCATGACCCCGACGGCCCGCCGCTACCCCGACAAAAAGGACAATTATGCCGACGTGGGACAACCCACCGCCTTCAACGCCGAACTGACCAGGATCATCCGACATTTCGAATGCACACCCGTGGATCTGGAGAACTGCGGGATCGTCAAGGATGCCAAAATTTTTGACACTTATATGGGAGACGGCCGCGTACATCCCAATCCGCAGGGAATGGATCTCATCACCAACGCACTGGTCTCTGTTATGCTCGGCACCCCTTCAACCACAAGCCGCATAGAATATGCCCTGTCCGATGTGAAATGCACCACGGAACGTGCATCCGTCCTGACCGGCGGCAGTTTCACCGCCGCTCTGCAGACTGAATCCGATCTGAAGCAAGAGGTAAAGGTAACCATGGGCGGCAAAGATATCACCGATACCTGCTACGCCAACGGAAAAATCAACATTGCCAGGGTAACGGGCGACATCAAAATCACCGCAAGAGCCGTGTATCCCCCGGCCGATTACCGCTGGAAATTTGAAGGGAAGAATGCGGTCTCCGTGGGGGAACAGAACAATTCGCTGACGGCAATCGAGGGTACGCTCAGCAACGGAGTCCTTCAGAATATCAGATACCGGCTGGAGAAGCCCGTTCTGCTTCGCAGCGATCTTCCCTGGGCCGTTGAATTCCGTGCCGGGGGAAAATGGAGCGGTATGCTGCTGTCCGCCCGGGAAAAAGCATCCACAAACGGGAACACCTATCTGTTCAAAACCAATTCCGATTCCGGCCTCATCGGTCTGGGTGAGCGCGCAAACGAACAGTATGAAAACTACGGCGTTGCGCTGGAGGGCCTGGGTGTAGATACGAAAGCGTCCCACACCTACCGCCTGGAAAACCGAATCGCTGCCGACGGCACCAATTCTGTTTTTCTGTTTGTGGACGGCACAGCGTACGGCGAAGCAAATCATTTCTTCATCGGCGGCACCAAGGATCAGAACAGCTCCGTAAACTGGGCCGGCGGACAGGATTTTGAATTTTCCTATATCGGTGCCGACGGACACGAGATCAAAAACTGCAGACTGGAATTTCTCCACGTTTCCGAATGCACTCACCTCTATCAGGGGAGATTATGCTCCGCCTGCGGATCGGCCGATCCCAATGCCCCGCGAAGCTCCGTCAAATCCCTCCCCTCCCGCGGCGTTCTGCGTCTTCGCTGATCCGATCTTTTCAATTATTTGGCCCGCAAAAAACTTTCATCCGCCGCGAAAAGCCCTTGCTTTCGCGGCGGATTTGTGCTAAAATATACCCAATCAAACCAAGCGCGGCGGGCGCGGAGGGGGAGTCCCCCTTCGTTCCCGTCGATTTGTGCTGTTCGCCGGACAGCCTGCACACTTACGGAGGATACCATGGCCAACATTTTTGATCTGTTCAAGCAAATCGAACAGCCCCGCGAAACCTCGACTGCCCCCATCACCCACCTCATCGTGGGACTGGGCAATCCCGGAGCCGAGTACGCCAACACCCGCCACAACGCGGGCTTTTTGTCGCTGGAATACCTGCGGCAGACCAAGAACACCCGCATCGACCGGGCCAAATTCAAGGCCTTGGTGGGCGAGTGCACCATCGGCGGAGTCCGTGCTCTGCTGATGCTCCCCCAGACCTTCATGAACGCCTCGGGGGAGGCAGTTCGTGAGGCCGCTGACTTCTACAAGATCCCTCCCCAGAACATCATCGTTGTCTTTGACGACATTTCCCTTGAAGTCGGTCGTCTGCGGGTGCGGGGCAAGGGCAGCGACGGGGGCCACAACGGCATCAAGAGCATCATCTACCAGCTGGGGGCCGACAACTTCCCCCGCATCAAGGTGGGGGTCGGGCAGAAGCCTCATCCCGACTACGACCTGGCCGCGTGGGTGCTCTCGAACTTTACGCCCGGCGAGCAGAAGGCCCTCTTCTCGGCCTTTCCCACCGTCTGCGGGGGAATCGAGCTGCTTCTGCAGGGCAAAACCGATGAAGCCATGCAGGCCTGCAACGGCTTCCGTCCCGAGGTAGAGGCATGAGTGCAATCCTCTGCGATCTCATCCGGGCCGACCGGGAATATATGCAGCTTTTCGATGCGGTGGAGGCACAGTGGAAGCCCAAGCCTCTGCCCATCGCTGTCACGGGTCTGTGTGAGGGTGCGGCGGGTGCGCTGTACATTTCGCTGATCCGCGATCTGCGGGATCGCTTCTCCTGCCCGGTGCTGATGGTCTGCGCCGAGGAACGGGAGGCGGTGCGCCTGCGCAATTTCTTCGCCACCTTTGATCTGAAGGCCGCCTTCTACAGCGCCCGGGATCTCAATCTCTATAACATTGTGGCCTCCCACGAAACCGAGCAGGAGCGTGTTGGGGTTCTTTTCGGCATTCTCGCGGGGGATTACGATGTGATTCTCACCACCCCCGATGCCGCCATCGGCTACACCATTCCCCCCGAGCGCCTGCTTTCCGCCACCCTGCGGCTGGACTTCTCCACCCGCATCGAACCGGCGGAGATCGCTGAAGCACTGGTAGCGGCGGGCTATGCCCGGGTGGAGCAGGTGGAGAGCGCGGGACAGTTTGCCGTCCGCGGGGGAATCCTCGACCTCTTCCCGCCCCGGGGGCGCTTTACGGCGGCGGGTGGCGAGCGCATCCACGGCGCGCATCCTCTGCGCATTGAGCTCTTCGGGGACGAGATCGACCGCATGGGGATCTTCGACCCCGACACCCAGCGCATCACCGAAAATATTGTGGCGGCAGAGCTTCCCCCTGCCCGAGAATTGCTCTGCGATGAAAATCTCCGTCCTCGCCTGCGCCGTGCCGTGCTGGCACTGTCGGCCCAGGTAAAGGATGAAGCGGCCAAGACCTCCCTCGCAGGGGAGCTTGCCGCTATCGACGGAGGCGGTGAGCTGCACTTTCTGGACAAATATATCTCCCTGGTCTACCCCGAGCGGGCCTGCCTGCTGGATCACCTCTCCTACCGCAGTTCCGCCGACCCCGGGGGCGCGGCGGGAATCTGCCTGATCCGGGACACCAACGGGGTCAAGGATCGGCTGAACGCCACCTCCTGGCACAACGACCAAAGCGTCCTGGATCTGCTGGAGAACGGACTGATCTCACCCAAATACGCCGACTACGGCCACGATGCCGATGCTTTTGACGAGTTCTGCGCCAAATCGGTGACGGTGCACTTCGATGCCTTCGGGGGCGGCATGGCGGGCAAGCGGCTGGGGGGGCTCTTCGGCTTCCGCTCCAAGCAGACCGTCTCCTATGCCGACAACTTTCCCCTCCTCTGTGAGGATCTGACCCAGTACATTGCCGCCGACTACCGCATTCTTCTTCTCTGCGAGAACGATGCCGCCATGCGCAGTCTCCACACCATGCTGGAAGAGCGGGAAATTCCCAACCTCATGGGCGGGGACGGCAGTACACTGGATGTCCCCTCCCTGCCTCACGGGCGGGTAGTCCTCGTCCGCGGCTCCTTCATCGGGGGCTATGAGCTCCCCACGCCCCGCATTGCCCTGCTCTCCACCGATCCCGAGCTGCGGGGCGGGAAATCCCGGCTGCCCGGTCAGCTCAAACGCCGCAAGAAGCACAAAAACGCCGGGGAGCAGATCATGTCCTATGCCGACCTGCAGGTGGGGGACTATGTGGTCCACGCCGCCTACGGTATCGGCCAGTACATGGGCATCGAAAACCTCACGGTGGACGGGGTCTCCCGGGACTATATCAACATCCGCTACGCGGGCAAGGATAAGCTCTTCCTGCCCGTCAACCAGCTGGACATGGTGTCCAAATACATCGGCGCCCACGCCGATGACGGCCTGCTGAAGCTCTCGAAATTCGGGGGCGGCGAGTGGGACCGCGCCAAATCCCGCGCCAAGGCCGCGGTCAAGGACATGGCCAAGGACCTCATCGCCCTCTATGCCGCCCGGATGCGCAAGGCCGGCTATGCATTCCCCGCCGACGACGAGTGCCAGCGGGAATTTGAGGAGTCCTTCGACTATGTGGAGACCGACTGCCAGCTTCGCGCCATCGCCGACATCAAGGGGGATATGCAAAACCACATCCCCATGGACCGCCTGCTCTGCGGCGATGTAGGCTTCGGCAAAACCGAGGTTGCCCTTCGCGCCGCCTTTAAGGCCATCCTTGCGGGCAAGCAGGTGGCTATCCTCGTTCCCACCACCATCCTGGCGCTCCAGCACTATCAAACTGCCCTCTCCCGGATGCGCGCCTTCCCGGTACGCATGGATATGCTCTCCCGCTTCCGCACCCCCAAGCAGATTGCCCAGTCCCTGCGCCGCCTGGCTCGGGGAGAAACCGACCTCATCATCGGCACCCACCGTCTGCTCTCCCAGGATGTGAAGTTCCGCGACCTGGGCTTGCTGATTGTGGACGAGGAGCAGCGCTTCGGCGTGGCCCAGAAGGAAAAGCTCAAGCAGCTCTGCGGCAATGTGGACGTGCTGACCCTCACTGCCACTCCCATTCCTCGGACCCTGAACATGGCCATGGGCGGCCTGCGGGATATTTCCATCCTGGACGAAGCCCCCGGGGACCGTCTGCCGGTGCAGACCTACGTGCTGGAGCATGACGACATGATCATCCTGGAGGCCCTGCGACGGGAGCTTCGCCGCGGCGGGCAGGTCTTCTACCTGCACAATGCCATCGAATCCATCTATCAGGTGGCGGGACGGCTGGCCGATGCCCTGCCCGATGCCCACATCACCGTGGCCCACGGCAAAATGGACAAGGAAACGCTGGAGGACATTTGGCAGTCCCTGCTCACCGGAGAAACCGATATTCTCGTCAGCACCACCATCATTGAAACCGGCGTGGACGTGCCCAACGCCAACACCCTCATCGTGGAAAACGCCGACCGTTTCGGTCTGTCCCAGCTTCACCAGCTCCGCGGCCGTGTGGGACGCTCCTCCCGCCGGGCCTATGCCTACTTCACCTACCGCAAGGGGAAGACCCTCTCGGAGATCTCCACCAAGCGACTGGAGGCCATCCGGGAGAACGCCGAGTTCGGTGCCGGCTTCCGCATCGCCCTGCGGGACATGGAGATCCGGGGTGCGGGCAACCTGCTGGGGGCCGAGCAGCACGGTCACCTGGATGCGGTGGGCTATGATCTCTATATCAAGCTCCTCAATGAAGCGGTGCTGGAGGAACGCGGCGAGAAGATCAAACCCAAGGTGGACTGCACGGTGGACCTGAGCTACGATGCTTTCCTGCCCGAGCGCTATGTGAAATCCTCGGCACAGCGCATGGACCTCTACCGGCGCATTGCCCTCATCGAAAGTCAGCTTGACCTGGACGATCTGGGCGACGAGCTCATCGACCGCTTCGGTGAGCCCCCCCGCGCCGCCAACAACCTCCTGCAAATCGCTCTCATCCGCGCTCTGGCACAGCAGGCGGGGATGAAAAAGGTCATGCAGCGCAGCGGCGAGGTACAGATCGTCCCCGCCGAAACCGACATCGCCCTGTGGAGCGAGCTGGCGGGAGAATACACCGGCCGCCTGCGCTTTGTCAGCGCAGCGGAGGCTTATATCAGCTTGCGTCTGCGGTCGGGGGAGAATGTCCTCGAAACCCTCACCGCCCTCTTCACCCGATACCTGGAATTGCAGGAAAATTCAGGGGGAAGAGAGGAAAAGTTGTAAAAAATCCTTGACACCCCGCCGCGGGCCGTGCTATAATGAATTCATCAAATCTTGTCGTAAGAAAGGAACATTACTATGGGACTCTGGGCAGATTTCAAAAAATTCGCATTTAAGGGCAATGTTGTGGATATGGCCGTCGGCGTTGTGGTCGGCGGAGCCTTCAGCAAGATCGTGACCTCCCTGGTCAACGACATCATCATGCCTGCCATCAGCAAGCTGACCGGCGGTGCAAACTTTGCCGACCTCAAGTATATCATCACCCCCGCCGACGAAGCCGCCGGCGTCGCAGAGGCTGCCATCAAGTACGGCGCCTTCATTCAGAATATCGTTGACTTCTTCCTCATCGCCATCTCGGTCTTCCTTTTCGTGAAGCTCATCAGCATGGGCCGCGAGAAGCTGGAAGCCAAGAAGAAGGCAGAGGAGGCTGCCGCTGCCGCCGCAAAGGCTGCAGAAGAGGCCGCCAAGCCCAAGGCTCCCACTCAGGAGGAGCTGCTGACCGAAATCCGCGACCTGCTCAAAAGCAAATAAAACCAAATAATTGGGGGGCTATCGTGCAAATTCGCACGATAGCCCCTTTGTTTTAGATTGTGAAGAAAAAGTCAACCATGGCCAGGCAAAGCGGAACGGTCAGCAGAGAGAACAGCGTGGAGATCAAGACGATAGCCGTACTGCTCCGGCAGTCCCTGCCCGCCAGCTTGCCGAAAATGATCGGGTTCATGCCACAGGGCAGACCGTAAACAAACATGGTAATGACCACCGTCTCCTTGGTGCAGAAGCGGCTGAGCACGGCGCACAGCACCAGCGGGATCAGAATCAGCTTCATCGCGGATACCACATAGGCTCCCTTTTGCCGCAGCAGCTCTCCCAGGCGGAACTCCGAGACGGTAATTCCCGTCAGCAGCATACTGATAGGGGCCGCGCAGGCGGATGCGCTGGACGCCGTTTTTTCGATGACATCGGGCAGCGGCAGTCCCGACAGCCCAACCGTACACCCCAGCAGAATGGCCACAAACACCGGATTGATGAGCTTGCGCAGGGACACCTTGGAGGTTGCCGTCAGCATCCGATACCCCTCGGTATAGACATAGGCCGACATGGGCAGGGCAAACATCATCATATCCAGCAGAACCGCCTGTCCGTACAGGCTCTCCACCAGAGCATAGCCCATGTAGCCGTAATTGGCGATCAGCAGGGAGTATTTGTACACACTTTGCTCATCCCGATTTTTCACAAACCGGGGAACGGCCAGATAAACGATCAGTGCCATCACCGCCAGCACAGCCACCGACAACAGGAGCAGCGAATAATTCTCTGCCAGGTAGGCAGGCGTGCACCGGGAGGCAAAGCTGGCAAACACCTTCGCCGGCAAAAACAGCCACACCAGCAGCCGGGACAGCATCACCGCGTGCTCGTGCTTCACCAGCCCCCCCACAGCCAGAAGCCAGCCGATCATCGCAAACAGCAGAAGCATCGCCACATTGTTGATCACGATTCCCATCATGTCCTCTTTCTCGCAGAAATTCTGCGTTTTTCGTCCGTGCAAAGCTTATCATATTTTCCGGCCTCTTGTAAATAAATAGAACGCAACACATCGATTTTTTGACACAGTCTTTTCCCCCAAAAGGTTGACATATGTGCTGACATCATTTATGCTTATCCCAGCATAAAAACTTCCGATTTCGTACCAGGAGATTTTTCAAATGGAAAACTTCAGTCTGCAGAGCATCTACGAACGCCCCTCTTCCCGACACGCTGTTTACCATCACCGTGTTTCCCATGCCTTTATCTATAAGATCAACGGGGAAAGCCTCTACCGATTCTCAGGGAAAACCATTACCCTCCGTCAGGGAAACATCCTGTTTATCCCGCAAGGGGAGAGCTTCTCGGTGGAGAGCCTCACGCCCCACGACAGCCGCTACCTGGTCATCAATTTTTCCGGCACCCCCTTCCGCTCCCAACCCGAGCTCTTTCCCTATACCACCCTTCCTGCCGGATATGATACCCTCAAACAGCTCTACCGTACCTGGGCCTTCCGCTCGGCACCTCAGCAATATTACCGCTGCATCTCCCACTTCTACAGTCTGCTGGCCTCCCTCGCCTCCCTCTCCGAGCTGCATTATCAGACCGCGGCGCAGAAAGCCCTCATCCGGGAAAGCTGTGATTACCTCGAAACGCACATTTTTGACAGCTCGCTGTCCGTGGGAAAGCTGATCGAGATCTCCGGGCTGTCCGGCACCTATTTCCGGAAAATCTTTTCCGGTGTCTGCGGAATGTCCCCCCAAAAGTATATTGAGAGCAAGCGGCTCTCCCAGGCCAAAGCCATCTTTGACAGCAAAGATTTCTCTTCGGTGCATGAAGTCGCCGAATCGGTGGGATACGCCGATCCACTCTACTTCGGCAAGTTGTTCCGCAAACAGTACGGAGTTCCCCCAAGTGAGTATCTGAAATTCCAATCCCCCTCGGTGCCGTCCAGATAACCGAGCACAGAAAAATATTTCCTCCAATATGCATATTTGCAGATAAATTTATCGGAAATTGTACAGAAATGTTTCCAAAGCACTTGCTTTTTGACAGCAGATGATGTATAATAGCCGTGTATTTATTCATTTGCACTCTGCATTCTGCGGCGGTGCAAAATCAAATCATATTTCATTTTGGAGGAAAACACATCATGAAAAAGATTCTCTCCCTGGCTCTGGCTGTCCTGATGCTGGTTTCTCTTCTCACTGCCTGCGGCGGCACCGCTTCGCCCAAGGTTAAGGTGATCGAGATCAACCTCACCGAGGAAGAGTACGCCTTCGGCGTGGACAAGACCCAGCCCGAGCTGCTGGAAAAGACCAACGCATTCATCAAGAAGATCATGGAAGACGGCACCTTCGACGAGATCTGCAACAAGTATTTCGGCGACGGCACCCCCACCCCCGTGGTCTCGGCTGCCCGTGACACCTCTAAGGATCAGCTAGTCGTAGCCACCAACGCCGCTTTCGCTCCCTTCGAGTACATGGAAGGCGAGAGCTACCTGGGCATCGACATGGAGATCGCCGCTCTGCTCGCTAAGGAGCTGAACATGGAGCTGGTCATCGACAACATGGACTTCGACGCAGTTTGCCTCTCCGTCGGCCAGCAGAAGTGCGACATCGCTATGGCCGGTCTGACCGTTAAGCCCGAGCGCGAAGAGTACGTTACCTTCACCGATTCCTACTACAGCGCTTCCCAGAAGCTCATCGCTATGGCTGATGACACCACCTTCGATGCCTGCGCAGACGCAGCCGCTGTCGAGGCTATTCTGAACGGTATGGATGCTTCCACCAAGATCGGCGTACAGAACGGTACCACCGGTAAGTTCTACGTCGAGGGTGACGAAGAGTGGGGCTTTGCCGGCTTCAAGGTTACCTGCACCGGTTACCAGAACGGTACCCAGGCTGTTCAGGACATGATCAACGGCAACCTCAACTACGTAGTCATCGACTCCGCTCCCGCGAAGTGCATCGTGGATGCCTTCAACGAGCTGGGCTGATCCGCCGCTCTGCGATTCAATCAAACAAAACGACCGCTCTTCCGCCTTGGGCGGGAGAGCGGCTCTATTATGAGGTATCATGGGAAATTTTGGGTTAAAGATTGATAAATTTCTTGAGGTACTGATCGATCGCCGGGGTTATGTGAAGGTGCTGGAGGGCCTGGAAAACACCCTCATCATCGCCGTCCTGGGTCTCGTCATCGGTATCGTCATCGGCACCCTCATCGCCACCGTGCGGGTGGTGCCAAAATATAAGCTGCTCCCCCGCGTGCTCAACGGTTTCTGCTCCTTCTATGTGGGCTTTTTCCGGGGCACACCTATGGTGGTACAGCTTCTGCTTTTCTACTACGTCATGCTGCCCATGATGGGCATGAATATGCCGGGACTCCACGTTTCCGTGGCCGTCTTCGGCCTCAACAGCGGCGCCTACATCTCCGAGATCATGCGCGCGGGCATTCAGTCGGTGGACGACGGACAGATGGAGGCCGGCCGTGCGGTGGGTCTTCCCTTCTCCACCACCATGCTCAAGATCGTTATTCCCCAGGCGGTGAAGAACATCCTCCCCACCATGGGTAATGAGTTTATCGCCCTGATTAAGGAAACTTCGGTTGTTTCCTTCGTGGGCGCGGCGAACCTCTATACCGCCTTCAACATGATCGGTACCAACTCCTACGAGTTCATGGTGCCTTATCTGGTGATGGCCATCATCTACATCGTCATCATCATGCTGATTTCCTTCGGCATCAAAGTGATGGAAAGGGGGCTGCAGAAGAGTGATCGACGTCATTGATCTGAAAAAGAGTTTCGGTCGCCTTGAGGTGCTCAAGGGGATCAACATCACCATTAACAAAGGGGATATCGTCTGCGTCATCGGCCCCTCCGGCAGCGGTAAGTCCACCTTCCTGCGCTGCCTCAACTGCATGGAGGATCCCACCGGCGGACAGATCATCTTCAACGGCACCGATATCGCCGATATGTCGGTGGATATCAACATCCACCGCCGCAAGATGGGCATGGTCTTCCAGCAGTTCAACCTCTTCAACAACAAGACGGTGCTGCAGAACATCATGCTCTCCCCCGTCTATGTGGGCACCACCGATCTCCGCCGCGCACGGACCCACAACTTCTTCCTGCCCCTGACCAATCTCTTCCGCAGCAAAGCGAAGAAGCAGGAGAAAATCGCCATTACCACAAATAAAAAGCAGATCATCGCACAAGCCGGCGAGCAGGCCATGTCCCTGCTGAAGCGCATCGGCCTGGAGGATAAGGCGAATGTCTATCCTGCCACCCTCTCGGGCGGCCAGAAACAGCGTGTGGCCATCGCCCGCGCCCTGGCCATGAACCCCGAGGTAATCCTCTTCGACGAACCCACCTCAGCACTGGACCCCGAAATGGTGGGCGAGGTGCTGGAGCTGATGAAACAGCTGGCCGACGAAGGCATGACCATGGTCATCGTCACCCACGAAATGGGCTTTGCCCGCGAAGTGGGTACCCGCCTCTGCTTCATGGACGAGGGCGTAATCATGGAGGAAAACACCCCCGCCGAGTTCTTTTCCAATCCGCAATGCCCCCGCGCCGTGGAGTTCCTGTCCAAGGTGCTTTGAGCTAAGATTTATTCCGAAGAAGGCCGCCTGACTGATCGTCAGGCGGCCTTCTTTTTCTCCGTTATTTCAGATGCATGAACAGGGTAAACACGCCGCCCTCGGCGTGGAACTCGGCCTGCCCGCCGATTTTTTTGCAGAATGCGGCAATGGAGCGGGTGCCAAAACCGTGCCCTTCCTCCGGATTCTGCGGAATTCCCTCCTCGTCGAACGTGACCGTCCCATCAAAGCTGTTTCTCACCATGATAATGAACTTGGGCTTGCACAGCACCTTGATTTCCATAAAGCGCTTCTCCTGCGGCAGCTTCTCGCAGGCATGAATGGCATTTTCAATGGCGTTGGCCAGCGCTGTAGCCAGCTCACTTTCCCCCGCTTCAAAAGTATCCGGGAAGGCAAAGCCCAGCTTGACCGGAATGCCCGCCTTTTCCGCCTTCTTGATGTAGATGGCCAATACCGCGTCGATAATGGCATTTTGGCTGTACCGCACAATTTTGGTTTTCTGAAGATCCTCTTCATATTCCTCAATCAGGGCAAACAGCTCCTCGTACTGATGCGCTGCCGCAAGGCTGGCAATGGCTTTCATCTTGTGGCGGAAATTGTGCCGTTCTTCGCGAAAACGGTCGTTCGCCTCCGCAATCTCCTTCATGCGTGCCGTCACATTGGAAACCTGCAGCCGCATGATGCTCTCCTGCTGACTCTGCTCATAAACCATTTGCTGGCGGCGCAGTGTTGAGATGATATGCAGATAGATCACCGGCATCAGAATAAACATAATGATCAATACCGGCAGTTGATGGGGGCGTTCTACCACCGAAGTGGGGTAGGTCATGATCAAGGTAATGGCTACATAAAACAGAAAACCAATGACAGCAAAGAGTCCCCAGCCTCTTTTCGTATGTGCCTGTACGTGGATGAAAATGGGGCGAAGCTTCCGATAAACCAAAATCTCCAGCACCGGATACGCCAACAGACGCACCACGAACATGACAATATACGTATCCGGGGTGAAGTAATGATTCAGAATGTTGGTAATATAGACGATCTCCAGCACCGTGGTATCCACCATGCAGAAGGTGAAAAAAAAGCGACCGTCCCGATATTTGGACAGAAACCAGAACACAATACAGCTTGGCAATGACAGGGTAACCAGCATCAGCGTGCCGTACCCATTGATTTCCAGCACCGTAAAGAGCACCATATTGATGACAATCAGGGGCGTTATGGTCGCGAGGATAACGGTCATGGTCTTTTTCCATGCGTAACGCGGTTCAAACAAAAACAGGAAAATGATCAGCGCATGGAGCAATGACCATATCACAGAAATCTCCTTCAGAACTTCCACAGACCTTATCCCTCCCCGTCAAACAGATAATTTGACCACACATTCCGCAGCTTGCGGCAATATTTCTCTCCCAGAAAAGGGCGATATGTATTGCCAAACACCACGGCCTCATTTTCAATTTCGGTGATGTGGTCGAGATTCACCACCATGCCGACGCTGCAGAGACAGAACCGACGGTCAGCAAGAAGCTCCGCCATGGCGTCCGAAAATGTCCCCCGCAGAGACACCGACTCCACCACACGCCCGCCAACCAGATAGTACGAAATAGAGCGGCGGTTCAGGGCGGCATACATGATGCTCTCACAGGTCAGCTTGACACTCCGCTCCTTGGATTTAACCAGCACATATTTATCTTTCTTCTCCGCAATCTGCGCCGCTGCTTCGTCAATTGCCCGAGAGAAGGATTCATCGGTGATGGGCTTGAGAATGTAATCAAATGCCTTTACACGAAAGGCGTCCAAAGAATACTCTTCACTGGAAGTCAGGTAGATGATCTTCCCGTCATACCCTGCTTCCCGCAGTTTCAGCCCCAGTGCAATGCCGTTCATCCCCGGCATCACGATGTCCAAGACATAGATATCATAGCCGCCGCACTTTTCTGCTGCTTCCAGCAGATCCTCCGGGTGCGAAAACGGCGTAAAGCTAATATTTTTGTCTTTGTTCTTCTCGACGTACTGCTCCACAGCCGCCATTGCCTGCGCTCTGCAGGAGGCTTCGTCATCACAGATCGCAATTTTCATGGTTCCTCCCCACTTCTCGATCGATATTCCCAATGCAGTATATATTACAATTTATATAATATCACAGAATGCAGATTTTGTCGATAAAATTTCCAAAACTTGTTTTGACTTTTTCAAAAAAAGCGAGGGAAAATTATGCGCAAAAACGGCAAATTTTACACATACTCGCACAGTAGGAAATTTTATGGTATACTTCCTACACAATCCAAATCCCCAGAAAGGAGAACCTAAGGCAGCATGAAAAAAAATATACGCGTCGCTGTATGTGGAGAGCTTCCCACAGCCTGTGATTATTTGCTGCAGAACGGTGTGGTGCAGATCGATCAGTTTCTGGATGCGACAGAGATCGCAAACGAAACTGCCTACCATCTGATCTTAATCTATGCCCCAAACGCCGAGGGACTGCTGAACACGCAGTACTCACGAAACGACCTGTTTTCCGAAGGAACGCACAGCATTCCGATACGGCTCCTGGACGAACCCTGCTGCAGATCGGCACTGGTGGAACTGAAATCCACCATCAGAAGAATCGAACGCCATCTGGCCCAGCAGCCCCAAATGCAGTCCACGCAGGTAAACACCGGCGCAATCGGAAGTTGAAAGAAAGATCCACAAGATAGACCATTTTTTGACACACACTTGGAGGTAACCAATGAAAAAGAACTGGATGAGACTGATCAGCGTATTTCTTACGCTGTGCATGGTCGTATCGTTTCTGCCCATCAACATTGCGGCAGAAAGTGCTTCGCCCACTCCCCTTTCCCTGACCCCCGGGGATGAGGCAGGCGCAATCCTTTCCTTCGTGTTTTATGTCGACGGAACGGAATACGCAAGACAGAACGTAAAGAGCGGTGAAGCCCTGACGGAACCTGCCGCTCCCTATAAGGATTCCATGAAGTTTACAGGGTGGTATACTGAAGACAACACCCTCTTTACTTCCTTCAACCAGGCACTGGCGGTCACTGCTGAAGAAGAGATCAAACTGACCGCAAAATTCGAGGAGGCATACTATGTATACTTCCTCAACGCCGAGAACGGCTCGGTGCTGGTCACCAAGGAAGGCAAGACCGGCGACACCATCTCGGTATCCGACGTTTCGCTGCATCTTTATGCCGACACCGCACTCACCGGCTGGAAGGATGAGGCCGGCAACACCGTGGGCGATAGCGTAACCATCAACGGCGCTGACATCGTCCTCACCCCCATCATTTCCTCTGGCTACTGGATCACCTATGAGTCCGGCGCCGGCGCCTCGTACATCTGGCCCACCTTTGTTCCCCCTCTGACGGCAACCAAGGCCCCTGATGCTCCGGTACGTCCCGGCTATACCTTCTCGCACTGGTCCCTCACCGAGAACGGTACCGCCTATACCTTCGGCTCTTCCCTGACCGAGAGCATCACCCTTCACGCAGTCTGGAAGAATGCAACCAACACCGAGTACCTGGTCATTCACTGGTGGGAGAACGCTGATGACGACGGCTACTCTTACCACGAGAGTGAGGAAAAAACCGGTACCACCAATGCATCCACCAATGCATCCGCCAAGCGATACGACGGTTTCACCGCACAGACCATCACCCAGAAAACCATCGCCGCCGACGGCTCCACCATCGTGGATGTGTATTATGACCGCAATGAATACTCCATCTATTTCAAGCAGTATTCCTCCCGCAGATGGAGCAACATTGACAGCCTGACCATCACCGCCAAGTACGGTGCACACATCGGCAATCTCTGGCCCTCCTCCACCTCGTCCATCTGGGGTACAACCACCAACTGGCAGGGAAATGACGCATCTGAACCGTGGCAGAGCGGTATTGATACCATGCCTTTGGGCGGCGATACCTTCTACAAGCCCTCCTCGGACGGCGGCAGATATACCATGGAGCTCTACTATTTCACCGAGGTACTTGACGGCACTCCCGGTGCCCGTACCTACAACGGAAAAAATTACGCCCTGGATCACAAGGACGTGTTCACCAGCTCCATGAACAACTGGAATACCACCAAAGAGGACCACTACCCCATCATCGGCTTTACCTACACCAACAACCTGCCCGACAACTCCGGCTTCACCCGTGTGGGCAACAGCAATACCTACTACGTTGAGTTCTTCTACACCAGAAACGACTACAACATCGTGTTTATCAACGGCGGCAACACCGAGTCCACCATCACCAAGCAGTTCGCTGCCAGCCTGGATGACGTCGCACACACCCCCGCACGTCCCGACACCGTTCCCGTCGGCTACACCTTTGCAGGCTGGTATGACAACGCAGAGCTGGCCGGCTCTCCCGTGGTCTTCGAAGGACAGACCATGCCGGCAGGCAATCTTGCCGTCTATGCAAAATGGGTAGAACCCACCGTAACCGCTACCTTCTATTCGGGCCGTATCGGCACCGATAACAACACCATCCTGCAGTCCTTTAATGTGGACTACGGCACCATGATTCCCAACGACAAGATCCCCGCCTACCCCCTGACCGGTACCTATGACTGGATCGGCTGGGTAACGGCTGACGGTGCCATGTTCAACTTTGACACCAAGCTGTATGAAAGTATCGAGCTCTACCCCTACTATGTGAGCCAGACCACCTTCACCGTAACCTATAACGCCAACGGCGGTACGGGTGCAGTCCCCACCGACAGCAATACCTACCTGGAGTACAGTGAGGCTGTGGCGAAGTCCGCTGCAGGTCTGACCAAGGCCGGCCAGTTCTTCCTCGGCTGGAATACTGCTGCCGACGGAAGCGGCACCACTTACCAGCCCAACGAGCGGGTACAGATCCTGTCCGATGTCACACTCTATGCCAAGTGGGGCAACACCGCACCGGAAAACACCGCTCTCACCTACCACGCCAACAACGGCTCCGGCGACACCCATGTGCTGAACAATCTCCCCAATAACACCAAGCACACCGTTCTCACCCTGGATGATACCGGCTTCTCCTATGCAAACCACGACTTCCTCGGCTGGAGCACCAATGCCGCCGCTACAGCAGCGGATTACCAGCCCGGCGATACGGTAGTCGTATCCGGCACGGCCGGCAACGACCTCTACGCGGTATGGGAAGCTAAGTTCACCTCTTACACCGTCAACTACTACTGGAACGGCACTACCACTTCCCTGGCCACCTCCAAGACGGTTGACAATGCGGTGATCGGCACCACCGTCACCGATGAGGCCCCCGTTTCGGTTTCCGGCTACACCCCCGTGGATGGCCAGACCGCAAACCTTACCCTGGATGCAGACGCATCGAAAAATGTCATCAATTTCTACTATTATAAGAACGTCACCCTGACCGCCAACAGCTCCACCGTCAAGTATGACGGCAGCCAGAAACACGTCAGCGGCTACACCGCAGATGACGCAAACGCTGTGTTTGCCGGGATCACCGTAGGTGCTGCCGGCACCGATGCGGCAGTTTATCCCGCAGCATTCGGCAGCACGGTGGTGGGCACGATTGACGCCACCGGAAAGTATATCGTCTCCGCCGTGAAGGACGGTGCGCTGACCATTCAGCCCCGTGCCATCACCCTGACCTCCGCCTCCGACACCAAGGTATATGACGGCACGCCCCTCACCAACAGCACCGTCACCGTTTCCGGCGACGACTTTGTCACCGGCGAGGGTGCATCCTATACCGTCACCGGTACCCGCACCTATGTCGGTACCACCGACAACACCTTCACCTACACCCTCAACGCAGGCACCAAGGCACAGAACTACACCATCACCCGGAGATACGGTACCCTCTCGGTCACCGACCGCGGCGATGCCAAGTTCGAGATCACGGTGGAAGCCAACTCCGCTACCTATCTCTATGACGGCGAAGAAAAATCCGTCAGCGGCCTGAAGACCACCACCTTCACCGTCAACGGCGCAACCTACACCGTGGAAGGCCTGACCGCTTCTGCTGCCGGCACCGACGCAGGCAAGTACGTTTCGCTGGTTACCGGTACGCCCACTGTCCGCGACGCAGCAAATGCTGACGTGTCCGAGCAGTTCATCGTACAGAGAGTTGAAGGTATGCTGACCGTCAACCCACGCCGCGTCACCTTTACCTCCGGCAGCGCACAGAAGGAATACGACGGCACACCCCTGACCAACAACAACGTTACCGTGGGCGGCGATGGCTTTGCCGCAAAGGATGCCAACCTGGTCACCTTCAACGTAACCGGTTCCCAGACCCTGGTCGGCGTCAGCCCCAACACCTTTGATTATGTTCTGACCAGCAGACAGCTCTCGAACAACTACACCATCACCAAGATCGAGGGCGAGCTCCGCGTGGTCACCAGAGACGCCAAGTATGAGGTTTCCGTTTACGCCAATGACGGCGAGTTCAAGTACGACGGTACCGAAAAGACCGTGACGGGCTTCAAATCCCTCACCGCTACCATTGACGGCAAGGTTTACACCATCTCCGGTCTCACCGCAGAAGGCAAGGCCACCCATGCAGGTACGCACTTTGTCACCGTCTCCGGCACGCCTGTGGTCAAGGATGCACTGGGCAATGATGTGAGCAACGAGTTCGATGTTGACGCATTCCCCGGCAGACTGATCATCACCAAGCGCGATGTCACCCTGACCTCCGCAACCCGTGACAAAGAATACGACGGCACACCCCTCTATGATCACACCGTAACCGTTACCGGCGACGGCTTTGCCGAAGGCGAGGGCGTAAACACCCACGTTACCGGCGCGCAGACCCTCGTTGGTACCACCCCCAACAGCTTCACCTACACCCCCAAGGAAGGCACGCTTCTGAGCAACTACAACATCCAGAAGATCCAGGGCCAGCTCACCGTACGCAACCTCTCCGCTCCCAACCAGATCACGGTAGAGGCTCTCTCCGGCAACTTCCAGTATGACGGCACCGAAAAGTCCGTCAGCGGCTTCAAGACCCTGACCTTCAAGGTGAACAATGTTGACTACACCGTGGAAGGCCTGACCGCATCGGGCAAGGGCACCGATGCAGGCACCTATTCCGTCACCGTATCAG
Organism: Oscillospiraceae bacterium; assembly: GCA_015063805.1. Lineage (GTDB taxonomy): Bacteria > Bacillota > Clostridia > Oscillospirales > CAG-272 > SIG693. Next base: position 5,576 of record SVTK01000010.1, on the reverse strand, counting down.
GTACCGCAATTGTCCGCGACAAGGCAGGCAACGACGTGTCTGACCAGTTCGACGTATCCGTGGTACACGGCGAGATCACCATTGCCAAGAGAACCCTCATCCTGACCTCGGCAACCGATACCAAGGAATATGACGGCTCTCCCCTGACCAACGATACCATCACCGTGACCGGCGACGGCTTCGCGGAAAACGAAGGCGCAACCTACACCGTAACCGGTATCCAGACCCTCCCCGGCGAGAGCGAAAACCGCTTCACCTTTGCACCCCACGCCGGTACCAAGCGCGATAACTACATCATCACCATCAACTACGGCACCCTTACGGTCACCGACCGCGCCGCCAAGTACGAGATCACCCTGCACGTTAACTCCGGCGAGTATCTCTACGACGGCAAGGAAAAGACCGTCAGCGGCTTCAGAAACACCGAATTTGAGGTAGCCGGCCTTGACTTCACCGTCACCGGCGTAACCGCTTCGGTTTCTGCCACCGATGCAGGCAGCTATCCCGTTCAGATCACCGGTACTCCCGTTGTTCTTGATGCAAGCGGAAACGATGTAACCTCCCAGTTCATCGTGCACATTGATCACGGCACGCTGACCATCAACAAGCGTACCCTGACCCTTGTTTCCGCAAAGGACAGCAAGTTCTACGACGGTACGCCCCTGACCAACAGCAATATCTCCATCATCGGTGCCGGCTTCGCCGACAACGAGGGCGCAACTTACCATGTGACCGGTTCCCAGCTCCTCCCCGGCGAAAGCGACAACACCTTCACCTACACCCTCATCCCAGGAACCAAGGCGGAGAACTACAACATCACCACCGCATTCAGCAAGCTGACTGTCTTCTCTGTACAGGCAAAATACGAGATCACCGTCGTTGCCAACAACGGCCAGTTCCAGTATGACGGCACCGAAAAGTCCGTCAGCGGCTTCAACTCCCTGACCTTCCAGATCAACGGCGTGTCCTACACCGTTGAAGGTGTCCGCGCCGAGGCCAAGGGCACCGACGCAGGCTACTATCCCGTCACGATCAGCGGCAACGCCATCGTCAAGGATGCCCGCGGCAACGATGTCACCGACCAGTTCGCTGTCAACTACAGACAGGGCACCATGCAGATCACCCAGCGTAATATCACCATGACCTCCGGAAACGCAGAGAAGATCTACGACGGTCTGCCTCTGACCAACAACACCGTAACCGTCACCGGCGACGGCTTTGCCGCAGGGGAAGGTGCCACTTACCAGGTCACCGGCGAGAGAACCCTCCCCGGCACCAGCACCAACCACTTTGAATATACGCTGAACGCAAATACCAAGGCACAGAACTACAACATTACCAAGAACTTTGGCAACCTGACGGTCAACAACCGCGGCGCCAAGTACGAGATCACCGTAAAGGCAAAATCGGATGTTCTCGTATATGACGGCCAGCCCCACGCCATCACCGAGCTTGAGCAGACCAAGTTCACCGTGGACGGCAATGTCTACACCGTCACCGGCCTGAACGTGGAAGGCGTCGGCACCGACGCGGGCGAGTACACCGTCCGTGTATGGGGTACCCCCGTGGTTTGGGACAACGCCGGCCACGATGTCACCGCACAGTTCACCGTCCACACTGACAACGGCACGCTGGTCATCCAGAAGCGCGCTGTCACCGTTACCTCCGCAAGTGACGAAAAGGAATATGACAGCCTTCCCCTCACCAATCATCAGATTTCGGTGACGAAGGGTTCCTTCGTGGGCACTGAGGGTCTTGTCTACACCGTAAGCGGTACCCAGACCCTGGTGGGCTCCAGCCAAAACCTCTTCACCTATGCGGCCAAGGCCAACACCAAGCTCGCCAACTACATCATTACCACCGAATACGGCACGCTTACCGTCAAGGACCGTACGCAGAAGTATGAGATCACTCTGGAAGCCAACTCCGGCACCTTCACCTACGATGGCAAGGAAAAGCAGGTTTCCGGCTTCAAGACCCTGACCTTCACCTTCGACGGCAATGTCTTCACCGCAGAGGGTGTCACCGCATCGGCTGCCGCAACCAACGCAGGTACCTACCCCGTCACGGTTCAGAATCTCGACAAGCTGGTCATTCTCGACGCAGCAGGCAATGATGTTACCGGCCAGTTCATTGTGGGAACCGTAAACGGCAGCATGACCATCAACCCGCGCCGTGTGGTACTCTCCTCTACCAGCCTGGAAAAGGAATATGACGGTACTCCCCTGACCAACGGCAACCATCCCCTCACCGTGTCCGAAGGCGGTTTCGCTGACGGCGAGGGCGTGGATGTAACCTTCACCGGTTCTCAGACCAATGTAGGTACCAGCGCCAACACCTTCACCTACACCCTTAAGTCCGGCACCAACGAAAAGAACTATGAGATCCGTGTCAACGAAGGCCAGCTGAAGGTAATCAACCGCAGCGACGCAACCAAGTACGAGATCACCCTTATCGCAAACTCGGCAGATCTGATCTACTCCGGCAAGATCGAATACGTCAACGGCTTCAAGACCCTGACCTTCACCTTCGACGGCAAGAACTACACCGTCAGCGGCGTTAAGGCCTTTGCCGAAGGCGTGGATGCAGGCAAGTACACGGTCAACATCACCGGCGACCCCGTAGTCACCGCTGAGGACGGCACCGTTGTAACCGATCAGTTCAAGATCAATTACATTCGCGGCACCCTGAACATTCAGCACCGCGAGGTATACCTGATCTCCGCAGATCTGACCAAGCAGTATGACGGCACTCCCCTCACCAACGGCAAGACGCCCCTGGTCAACGCAAACCGCGGTGACGGCTTTGTGGACGGCGAAGGCGTGGATATCACCTTCACCGGTTCCCAGACCCTGCCCGGCACCTCCGCCAACAGCTTTACCTACACCTTCAAGTCCGGCACCAAGGCCATCAACTACCACATCCACGTGGAAGAGGGTCAGCTGACGGTTACCAACCGCAACGTCGCATACAAGATTTACCTGACCGCCAACTCGGGCAGCTTCAAATATGACGGCACCGAAAAGACGGTGAGCGGCTTCAAGACGCTGGTCGTCGGTGTTGACTCGAACAACAACAATATTCTCGAGGCCAACGAGCCCAAGGCTGAGTTTGATCTTTCCGCATCGAATGAGGTCAAGTTCACCTGGAACGGCATCAGCTACACCCTCACGGGCCTCACCGCTTCCGGCAAGGGCACCGGCGCAGATGAGTATGCAGTCAGCGCCTCCGGCACTGCGGTGATCAAGAACGCCGCAGGCGAGGATGTTTCCGCACAGTTCGCCGTTATCGTCAAGGAAGGCATGCTGGTCATCAACAAGCGCACGCTGACCATGACCTCTCCCACTGCCACCAAGCAATATGACGGTTATCCGCTGACTGCCCACGGCATCACCGTAACCGGCGATGGCTTTGCGGCAGGTGAGGGTGCGACCTACAACGAGATCGGCTCCCAGACTCATGTCGGCGAAAGCCCCAACACCTTCTTCTACACCCTCAATCAGGGCACGCGTGCAGAGAACTATGAGATCACCAAGGAATACGGCAAGCTCACAGTAACCGATCGCCTGGATAAGTACGAGATCACCCTTGAAGCAAAATCCGGTTCCTTCAAATACGACGGAACCGCCAAGGAAGTGAAAGGCTTCAAGAACCTGACCTTTACGTTCAACGGCATCACCTATCAGGTGAGCGGCGTGAGTGCTTCTGCTTCCGCCACCGATGCCGGTGAATACACCGTAGCCGTCAGCGGTACCCCCGTGGTCCGCGACGAAAACGGAAAGGATCTTACTTCCCTCTTCAAGATCACTACCGTGGAAGGCAAGATGGCCATCACCAAGCGAAGCGTATTCCTCACCTCCGCATCCGACATGAAGGATTATGACGGTACTCCCCTGGTGAATCATCAGATTGAGGTTACGGGTGACGGCTTTGCACAGGGAGAAGGCGCAGACTTCAATGTGACCGGTTCGCAGACCGAAATTGGTGTTTCCGACAATACCTTCTCGTATACCCTGCGCAGCGGCACCAAGGCCGACAACTACATCATCACCACAATGTTCGGCAAGCTGGAAGTTCTTCTGGCGACCGGTAATGTAACGCTCCATAAAGTGGATTCTGAAGATCAGAACACTTCGCTCAAAGATGCTGTCTTCTCCCTGTATCAGACGGGCATCTTCGGCGATGTTCTGATGGAGAGCTACAGCACCGATGTCAACGGTCTGATTGAGGTCACGAACCTGAAGGCAGGCGTATACTACTGGGTGGAAACCGTCGCACCTGAAGGATATATGCTCGATACGCAGAAGCATTACTTCACGCTGAGCGCCGGCGACCATGTGGAAGTTCTCGTTACCAACGTAAGAACGCCCGTTCCTCCGGTATTCAGCCTGGATCACTTCGCCTATGTCATCGGTTATCCCGACGGCACTGTTCGCCCCGAGGCCCCCATCACCCGCGCAGAAGTTGCTACCATCTTCTTCCGCCTGCTCAGCGATGATGTCCGGAACAACTACCTGACAAAGGAAAATGCATTCTCAGATGTGGAACCCAAGGCATGGTTCAACACGGCCATCTCCACGCTGACTGCGATGGGCATCGTCAACGGTTATCCCGACGGCACCTTCCGTCCCGACAGCTTCATCACCAGAGCAGAGTTTGCCGCAATTGCAGCACGCTTCGATACCAATGGCAACACCCTGCCGGCCAACTTCACTGATCTGTACGACCACTGGAGTGCAGAAGAAGTCAGCATCGCAGCCAACAACGGCTGGCTCCTCGGTTACGGCGACGACCTGTTCCGTCCCGATCAGGACATCACCCGCGCGGAGGCCATGACGGTAATCAACCGCGTACTGCAGAGAATCGTCAAGGATCCCGCAAACCTTCTTCCCAATATGGTTACCTGGAGCGACAATCTTGATCCGGCAAAGTGGTATTACCTTGCCGTACAGGAAGCGACCAACAGCCATGACTACCGCCGCGAAGCCGACGGATTTGAGATCTGGCTTGCACTTCAGCCCAACAGAGATTGGAAAGAATTTGAAGAATAATCCCTAAAACCAATGCCTCCCGGCACACGAGTTCATCTCGTGCCCGGGAGGCATTTCTCTGCTCGTCTATGCCGTTCCACATCCATTCCCCACCAAAACACCGAGAGGTCTCTTCGCAAAACAATCGTACACGTTTGAACGATTCAACCTTGACAACGCCTCGCAGATTTGGTATAATATTTTGCGCTGGGATGTGACGAAGCAGGTAACGTGCGACGTTTGGGAGCATGCAGTGGTTTTCGGCTGCGGTTTTCAAAAAAGCGAGCAATCGGGCGAAAAACGGCGGAAACACGAGGGAATCGTGATCGAGCGGCGGAGAAAATAGCGGCTTGACCACAGGTTTGACCATAGTTGAGAGAAAATTGAATATTTTATCGGGGTGTTGCCTAATGGTAAGGCGCTTGGTTTGGGACCAAGATGGCGCAGGTTCGATTCCTGTCACTCCGACCAAAAAGGCTCAGGAATCAACGTTCCTGAGCCTTTTTCTTTGTTTACTGCGTACCAATATTTGAGGGGTGGTTGTTC
>SVTK01000022.1 GCA_015063805.1 Oscillospiraceae bacterium | reverse complement strand
TCAACCGTACCTGGCTCAAGCTTGGTCATTTTCTGACCACAGCACATCATCGGTACTCCTGCATCGTTGATCATTCCGATCAGATTACCGCAGTGCTCGCACACAAAGAATTTGATTTCTGACATTTTATTAACCTCCAAATTAAGTTTTATATTTTATGTTTAGTTTCTCACAAACAAAATCGCAGGCATCGTCAATGTGCTCTTGATTAGGACGTCCGACGGTGCGCTTGCAGGTTTCGTATGCCGCCTTTCGATTAAGTCTTATCTGCTGTTCAAAGCTGTCAACACAATCGATTGGAAGAACCTCTTTTACGTCGAAATCAGAAAACATTTCATCCAATGGCTGACCTGATGCAGTATTACCCACCGATCAATCTGTATGACGAGACGCTCCGCAAGCGTGCAAATGAACTCGGCCCCGCTTGGATCCGCGTATCCGGTTCTTGGGCTACCAAGACCTATTACGATTTCGACGGAACAACAGGCGGCAAAGCACCTGAAGGCTATGCAAGCGTGCTGACAAAGGAACAATGGATCGGTGTTCTCGATTTTGTAAAAGCCGTAAATGGCAAACTGCTTATCTCCGTGAGCAACTGTGCCGGCGATCATCCGAACGGTGGTTCGCTTGACCTCACACAGACCAAGAAGATATTTAATCTCAGCCATGAATACGGCGTAGATATTGATGCCGCCGAATTTATGAACGAGCCGAATATGCTTGAAATGTCCGGTGCTCCCAAAGGCTATACCGCCGCAGATTTTGTGCGAGACCAAGACATATTTAACGGGTGGGTTCGTGAAAACTATCCGAACTGCCTGATTGTAGGGCCTTGTTCTCTCGGCGACGGTGCTATGGGCAAAATGGACGTAAAAAATGCCGGTGCAGGTATCGGAATGATGATGCAGATCTGCACGGCACACGACCTGATGGACGGCGCAAAGATTCCGCTTGATGTTTTCAGTTATCATTATTACAATGGAGTTTCTGAACGCCTTGCCTCTATGATGCCTGCAGGTCATTGGAATGGCAGCGAGGCGCACACCGACGAATATTTGGCCGTTGTATCCACGAATGCCAACATATACGTTCCGATCCGAGACAAGTACGTTCCGGGCGGTCAGATGTGGGTAACGGAATCGGGTGATGCAGGCGGCGGTGGTGACACCTGGGCATCGACCTATCTTGACGTATTCCGTACTCTCAATGAGCTTGGCAGCTTTGCAACCATAACCGACGGTGTGATCTTCCACAACACCTTGGCATCCTCCGACTACGGTTTCCTGCTACACGGAACCTTTGAACCCCGTCCCAACTATTTCGCCGTTCATTTATGGAACACGCTGATGGGTACGACCGTCTATGATTGCGGCAATCCCGATACCGAAGGAGCACACGTTTATTGCCACTCCCGCAGAGACGGGAAAGACGGCTGTGTGTATCTCGTGATCAATAACTCGCTGACCGATACAACAGTGGATTTGCCCTTTGAAGCAACAGTCTATACGCTTTCCGGAAACGGTGACAATCGTAGCAGAGTGATGTATTTGAATGATGAGCCGCTCAATATAAAGACAGATGGCGAACTTCCTGAAATTAGAGGCAAGTATCAAAAAAACGGTGTTGTCGAATTGGTACCGGGCACTTGTACTTTTATTGTCATTTGATCCTCTAACAAATAATGAAACGGGCAATGCATAGGAAAGGTAATATGTGCTGCTCGTTTACTGTATACATTAACTGTGTACACAAGAATACATTGATTTTGTCGTACAGTTTTTATTGGTATTTTTGAGGCTTTAACATTGTGACGGCTTTCGGCTTTCAGATTCGAAATTTTTCAAGCAACAAAAGAGCAGCACCGATATTCATTCTTGAACTCGGTGCTGCTCTTTTGCTTTACAGCGGTTAGTATGGTTAACATCCATATTCGGACGAACCCTTTGGTTGTTTCTTTCCTATTCGGTTTGCTTTATTTCTCCGTTAAGGATATTATCCTTTGCGCGGCACCTTTTCTATTCTCAATGGGTAGGCTTGGTATGGATGTGGGCCAGCCGGTAATACTCGTCGTAGTCCACTTCTCTGAGGATCTCTTCCAGCTCGCCGTCGCCCATGACGGTGTTGCGGCCGGCGGCATACTCGGCATCCACCCGCTCCTTCATGGCGGCGATCACCGGGGAACGTTTGTCCACGCAATCCTCCCCCGTCAGGCGGAAGTAACCGTTTGCCCAGTGGGCAATCCCGGCCAGGCCCGAGTGCGAATCCACCGCCACGGTAGCGGGACGGCCCAGCAGCTTGGCTGTGTTGAAAATATTGTAAATCTCCTCGTCCTTGAGCAAACCGTCGGCATGGATACCGGCGCGGGTCACGTTGAAGTTTCGACCGGTGAAGGGCGTGCGGGGCGGGATCTCGTAGCCAATCTCGTCCTCGAAATACCGGGCGATTTCAGTAATGGTGGTGAGATCCATCCCATCCGTGGTGCCCCGCAGGGAGGCATACTCCACCACCATGGCCTCAAGGGGGCAGTTTCCGGTGCGCTCACCGATGCCCAGCAGCGAGCAGTTGATGCCCGACGCGCCATAGAGCCATGCGGTGGATGCATTGGTCACCACTTTGTAGAAGTCATTGTGTCCGTGCCACTCCAGCATATCGCTGGTGACGCCGGCATAATGCTGCAAACCGTAGATAATGCCGGGAACGCTTCGGGGAAGTGCCGCACCGGGATAGGTCACGCCGTAACCCATGGTATCGCAGGCACGGATGCGGATCGGGACACCGTACTCCTCGCCCAGCCGTACCAGTGCCTCGGCAAAGGGCACCACAAAGCCGTAGTAGTCGGCACGGGTGATGTCCTCAAAATGACAGCGGGGACGGATGCCCTGCTCCAGCACCTGACGGACAACGCCAAGGTACTTATCCATAGCCGAGCGGCGGGTCAGCCCCATCTTGTTATAGATGTGGTAATCGGAGCAGGATACCAGAACCCCCGTCTCCTTGATGCCCAGGGACTTGACCAGGGCAAAATCCTTCTCGCTGGCGCGGATCCAGCTGGTGACCTCGGGGAACTCATACCCCAGAGCCATGCACTCCTCCACCGCACGGCGGTCCTTCTCGGTATACACAAAGAACTCGCTCTGCCGGATGAGCCCCTTGGGGCCGCCCAGCTTGTGCAGCAGCTTGAAGAGATGCACGATCTGCTCCACCGTGAAGGGAGAGGTGGACTGCTGACCGTCTCGGAAGGTGGTATCGGTGATCCAGATTTCCGAGGGCATATTCATGGGCACTACCCGGTGGTTGAAGGACACCTTCGGAATGGATTCATAATCGTAGAGATAACGGTAGAGGTTGGGCGTGTCCCGCTCCTGCAGATGATAGTGAAAAGAAGACTGTTCGATCAGATTGGTCTCGGGAGAAAATTCCACCCGAACCTCTGCTAGTTCTTTCTTTGCGTTGTTTTGCATAATTTTGTCACCTCGATTTCATTTTTTGAGGAGAATGTTCGTCTGTGATGCTTATTATACCGCATTTCCTGCAATAATGCAATAGCACTTTTGCATAAATTGGGAATTATTTCGCAAATTGCCCCTTAGTTTGCCAATTTTCGACCTTCTTTTTCTCGTTTGATCAAATTTGGAAGAGTTTGCGCATCTTTTGCAGAAAATGTGATTTTCCTGCAATTTTCCCGCCGCATCTTGTGCTTTTGTCACATTTGTGCTATTCTTATCGTGTAAAAAGAAAACATCATTTCCGAAGAAGGAGACCACCATGGCTATCATTACCATTATCGGCTGCGGTATGATGGGCTCGGCTATTTCCTGGCCCGCCATCCACAACGGCCACACCATTCGTTACGTCGGAACGCCTCTTGACCGTGCCATTATTGATCATGCCCGCGAGACCGGCGAGCATCTCACCCTGAAGCGTCCCTTCCCCAAGGGCGACCTGCACTTCTACCAGTTTGAAGAGGTTACCGAGGCTATGGCAGGTGCTGACCTGCTGCTCTGCGGCGTTTCCTCCTTCGGTCTGGATTGGTTCCTTGACACCGTCATCCCCATGATTCCCGACGGTGCAAAGGTTCTTTCCATCACCAAGGGTATGATCGCCCTGGAGGACGGCTCCATGATCTCCTACCCCGAGGTAATGGAAGAGCGTGCCGCTGCTCTCGGCAAGAAGAACATTGACTTCAACGCTGTGGGCGGTCCCTGCACCTCCTACGAGCTGGCTGATCTTGACCCCACCGAGGTCACTTTCTGCGGCCGTAATCCCGAGACCCTGCGTTGGCTGAAGTCCCTGTTCAATCAGGAGTACTACCACGTCAGCCTTTCCACCGACGTGCGCGGTGTGGAATGCGCCGTTGCCCTTAAGAACGCCTATGCCCTGGGTATTTCCCTGGCCATCGGTATGTCCTACAAGCGCGAAGGCCGCGAGTTTGAACATTACAATTCCCAGGCTGCCCTCTTCGGCCAGTCTGTCCGCGAGATGACCCTTCTGCTGGACCTCTGCGGCGGCAAGCCCCAGCAGCTGCCCCTGGGCGCAGGCGACCTTTACGTTACCGTCTATGGCGGCCGCACCCGCAAGATCGGTACCCTGCTGGGCACTGGTATGCGCTTCGAGGAAGCCATGGAAGTGCTGAAGGGCGTTACCCTGGAGTCCATCGTGATCTCCACCCGTACCGCACAGGCCGTCCGCCGTCTCATCGACCGCGGTGTGGTCCGTGCCGAAAGCTTCCCTCTCCTGCTGCACATTGACGAGCTGGTCAACGGCGGCAAGACGGTGAATGTGCCCTGGGCAGCCTTCACCCGCGAGGATTTCTAAACAAGCCGCGAGACGGCAGTTCCATCCCCCCCAAGGGACTGCTGTATGAGCGGGGGGCGGTGCTTTGCCGCAGCATGGCACCGCCTTTCCCCGCTATATATTTTTGGGGTAAAAATTTTTCAAAAACCTATTGACAAAACAAAAACACTGTGATATAATATGACAGTCGCATGAGACACGCTGGTGTGGCTCAATGGCAGAGCAGCTGATTTGTAATCAGCAGGTTGCAGGTTCGACTCCTGTCACCAGCTCCATTGGGTCTGGTCTTATGGCAGACTCCATATGGGGGAATTCCCGAGCGGCCAAAGGGGGCAGACTGTAAATCTGTTGTCACTGACTTCGGTGGTCCGAATCCACCTTCCCCCACCAAACGCCGATGCAATCGCATCGGCGTTTTTCTTTTTCGCTCCGCGAAAAAGATGGGGGAAGGTGGATTCGGAAGGCCGGCGCTTCGTCAGAAGCGTAAAAAACAGTCCGGGGGACTGTTTTTTAGGCCGTGGGCCTGATCTGTGTTCGCGCCTATACTCCCGAGCGACGCACCCTCCTTCTGCTCCAAACGCCGATGCAACTGCATCGGCGTTTTTCTTTTTTCGCCGCGCGAAAAAAGATGGGGGAAGGCGGATTCGGAAGGCCGGCGCTTCGTCTGAAGCGTAAAAAACAGTCCGGGGGACTGTTTTTTACGCCGTGGACCTGATCTGTGTTCGCTCCCTGCCTTCCGAACGACGCACTTTCCTACATCACCAAACCTCGATGCAATCGCATCGGCGTTTTTCTTTTGCATTTTCCCCCACGATATGCTATAATAATCCCAAAGGCGGTGAAAACATGGTTAATATTTTACTCGAAGGCTATGACATCAATGCCCCGTGGCTTTATCCCGATCTGAAGCCCTACATTCAACCGCACCACCGCGTCGCCGTGGTTGCCTTCTCCTTCCGTGAGGACCGGGTAAAATCCCTCGCCGACTGGGATGCCCTGTACAGTCCGGGCCACGGTAAATTTTATGCCGGCATTGTTGGCGGGTTCGCCGCATACGGCATCCCCGAGGAGCAAATCTCCTTCCTCAACTATTTCACCGACACTCCGGACTCCGCCAAAGCCAAGATCAAATCCGCCGACATTGTCTACTTCCTCGGCGGCCTGCCCGATCAAATGATGGCACGCATCAATGCCTTTGATCTCACCGAAACCCTGATGGCACACGACGGCATTGTGATGGGCTACAGCGCGGGTGCCGTGATCCAGCTAACCGAATACCACCTCACCCCCGACGATGACTATCCTTCGTTCAACTATTACAAGGGACTCCCCTATCTGCACGATTTCTATCTCGAAGTGCATTATACCGGGTCGGCAGAGCAGCTGTCTTCCATCGAAAAAGTCATCGCAGAACGCGGCAAACCGGTATATGCTCTCGGTCACGGAAAGGGTGCCATCATTTTTGCCGAAGGGGAAACTAACCCCATCGGCGAGGTGACTCTGTTTCAGCGTCCGCCGCACACGGAAGTGAAACCATCCCCTCCCCCGCACCGGCTCCGCAAGATCTACGCCGTCCTGTTCGTAGCCCTGCTCCTCATGGAGATCTGCATCGCCCTCTTTGTGCGGGATCGCTTCATCCGCCCTTACGGCGGCGACATCCTCGTCACCCTGCTGCTCTGCTGCTTTGCGCGCATCTTCATCCCGCAGAAGCTGCGGCTGATGCCCCTCCTCGTCTTCGCCTTCGCCGCGCTGGTGGAGGTCGGCCAGTACTTCGACTTCGCCGCAATGCTGGGCCTTGCGGACATTCCCTTTTTCTCGGTGCTGCTGGGCAGAAGCTTCTCGGCGGCCGATCTGCTCTGCTATGCCGCCGGCTGTGCCCTCTTCTTCCTCGTGGAGTATCTGCTGCACCGAATTGACTTTTCTCAAAAATAGGACTTGAAAAAGCGGCAGCTTTTTGCTATACTATAACCGACACAGGTGTCGCCCCGCATCCCGGCGCACCAAAAATGACTTGAGGAGGTTTTACCATGTTCAAACACAGATCCTTTTCTCCCCGCTACAAAGGTGCCATCCCCCCCTGCAAAATCATTGGCAATGTCTATTTTGTGGGCTGCTATCCCGCTTCCTCCCACCTCATTGACACCGGGGACGGCCTGATTCTCATCGATACCGGCTACACTGATACCCTGTTCCTGCTCATCGACTCCATCTACCGTCTCGGCTTCCGCCCCGAGGACATTCGCTACATCCTCAACACCCACTGGCATTGGGACCACACCGAAGGTACCGCCCCCCTGGCATACCTCAGCGGCGCCAAGACCCTCATCTGCGAGAAGGATGCCGAGAATGCCAGAAAATACTTTGAGCCCGACATTCTCCTGCACGACGGTGACCAGGTCAAGCTGGGCAACACCACCATCGACATCATCGAAACCCCCGGCCACACCCGCGGCACCATCTCTCCCTTCTTTGACGTCACCGAAAACGGCAAGACCTACCGCGTGGGTATGTTCGGCGGCGCCGGTGCCAACACCCTCGTCCCCGATCATTACGACTACGAGGGCTGCGTGGAGGACTACTTCCGCTCCCTCAACCGCCTCAGACAGGAGAAGGTTGACGTGTTCATCGGCAACCACGTCTGGAACAACGACACCGCCGTCAAGGGTGAGATCGCCCGCACCACCGGCGAGAACCCCTTCATTGACGACACCCTCTTCCACAAATTCCTCGATCACTGCGAGGCCAGAGCCATCCGCGTCCAGGAAAAGGTGAAGGCTGAGCAGGAAAAGCTCCGCGCCGAGCAGGGCTGAGTCCATCATACCCGATCCCACTGGGGAAACCGTGCAAACAGGCACGGTTTCCCCCTTTCTTTTTGTCGGTTTTTTCTCTTGACAAGCCCCTGCAGTTTTGCTATAATCAGTAAGCTTGCGCATTTGGTGCGAGCTCGCTCAAATCCATGGAACATCCACCGCCCACGGGCGGTTTTTCTACGGCCTGCGCCGAATCTATTTGAAGGAATGTACCGCTATGACAGGGAATGTGATCTTCGCCCATAAGCCACACCATTTTTTTACCACTGTCCTTGAGTTTTTCCATAGAAATGTGGTCATGACCGTGGCGCTGATTGCCGCGCTGCTAACCTCCATTATCGTCCCCCCCGATGCCGAATATCTGGGCTACTTCGACCTCAAAACCCTCACCTGCCTTTTCTGCGTGCTGGCCGTGGTCTGTGCCCTCAAGAACATCCGCTTCTTCTACACTCTGGCGCAGAAGATCGTGCAGTGCTTCAAGAATCTTCGCCTCTGCGTGCTGGCCCTGGTGTATATCACCTTCATCGGCTCCATGATCATCGCCAATGACATGGCTCTGCTCACCTTCCTGCCCCTGGGCTACTTTGTCCTCTCCACCGCAAAGCAGACCAAATACATGGCCTTCACCTTCATCATGCAGAACATCGCCGCCAACCTGGGCGGGATGCTCACCCCCTTCGGCAATCCCCAGAACCTCTATCTCTACTCCAAGTTTGAGATCCCCACCCCGGAGTTTATGGGCATTATGCTTCCGCCCTTCCTGCTGGCCATCGCCCTCATTACCCTCTGCTGTCTGATCTTTGTCCGCCCCGAGCCCCTGACCTTCAACGACACCCCCGTACGCCTTCCCGCCGGGAAGACCGCCCTCTACCTCGCCCTGTTCGTGCTGGCCATCGCCATCGTCTTCCGGGGGATCCCCTATGTGCTGGGGCTGATCGTCATTCCCGCCGTCCTTTTCTTTGTGGACAGAGATGCCCTGCGCAAGGTGGACTATCCCCTGCTCCTCACCTTCGTCTTCTTTTTTATCTTCGCCGGCAACATGGCGCGTATCGAGCTTGTTCGGAACGCCTTCTCGGTTCTGATGGAGAAGAGCACCCTGCTCTTCAGCGTGATCTCCTGCCAGTTCATCAGCAACGTCCCCTCCGCCATTCTCCTCTCCCAGTTTACCGAGAACTACCGCGATCTGCTCATCGGTGTCAACATCGGCGGGGCAGGCACCCTCATCGCCTCCCTGGCCAGCCTGATCACCTTCAGAGAGTACACCACCCACAATCCCCACAAGGTGGGCAGCTACATCAAGTCCTTCTCCCTCTTCAATTTCGGCTTTCTCTTCATCCTCACCGCCGCCGCGATGCTGATGGGAGCACGCTGACCGATACAAGGCCGCCGCAGAAACCCTCTGCGGCGGCCTTGGCGTTTTCCACAAAACGCGCGCACCCCGATTGTGCAAAAGAGAGAATCTTCTTCCTCTGCCCGGGGCAGCCGCAAAATTTTTTGCCCTCCCCCTTGACTTTCACCTTGGGTCAAATGCTATACTGCCCTCGAAAGGAGCTGATCTGCCATGCGGATGAAGGACATCTGCGCCCAAACAGGACTCACCGACCGCGCCGTCCGCCTCTACATCGAGAACGGTCTGCTCTCCCCCAAACGGGAGCAGCGCTACTCCGGGCGGGATTCCATCATTTTTGACGAGGAGGATCTGCGCACCCTTGAGGTTGTGGCCACCCTCAGACGTGCCGAATTCTCCATCGCCGACATCAGAGAAATGCAGGAACATCCCGACACCGTTTCCACCCTGCTCGACCTCCACCGCCAAAAGCTGGGGGAGGAGATCCGGGCAAAGCAAGAGGTGCTGGCATCCCTGCAGACCCCCGACGAAGCCGACCTGACCTCCCCTGCCGCACTGGCCCGTCATCTGCGTGCATCCGCTCCCTCCAACAAACCACTCAAGGAGGAAACCCACATGACACTGCATGACATCAAACGCATCATCCGCGCCCGCATCCCGTCCCTGCTCGCCCTTGTGGCCATGCTCATCGGCGCTGTCTGTCTCATCCCCATCGCCCACAAAACCGCCTTTGGCGAGATCGCCCTGGCACAGGGCGGGACCTTTGACCTCAAGTTTTCCGCCGCTGCCCACGACCTGCCCTTCGTCCTCTTCAGCCTGGCCGCGCCGCTGCTGATCCTCGCCGCGCTGGTCTGCACCTTCGTCCACCTCACCGGCAGAGGACGAGGCTGGCTTTGGGCAGGACTCGGGGGCTGTCTGCTGGCGGCCGTCACCCTGCTTATTCTGCCCGCCGAGGTCAGCAGCCAAATGTACCGTTTTGAATTCCTCGCCTACCGCTATTCCTTCTTCCACGAGATTTTTTACCAAAATTCGGAGAGCTTCGATCTCTTTCTGCGGTCACTGAAGTTCATCCCCCTCGTCACTGCCGCAATCTGTTCCGCCATCGGTCTTTGGCGTGAGGAGCCACTGGACAGCGCGGAAAAATAAAAAAATCCTCAGCCCTTGACAAAGCCACACGGGTGTGCTATACTATCCCCACAAACCGATGCGGCAGAGAAAAATCAGGGTAAGGGATTTTCCAGCGACCGGGGGGCGGTGCGAGCCCCGGATGACCGACTGAACAATATGGTCTGCCAAGGGCAAGCAGAACGGTCGGTGCACCCCGGCACAGTATGGGCGCCGGAGTGAGATCTCCGTTATCAAAATCGGGTGCGTCACGGGCGCACAGCGAGAGGACGGCATCTGCCGTCAAGCCGGGTGGCACCGCAAGAGCTTTTTTGCACTCTTGTCCCGACAGCAGTCGGGACGGGAGTGTTTTTTTGTTTTCCCCCGGACCCGAAATATCAACCGAAAAAGGAGAAAAACCATGCGCAAAGAGATTCCCTACAAGATTTACCTCGCCGAGGATGAGCTGCCCCGCCAGTGGTACAACGTGCGGGCCGACATGAAGAACAAGCCCGCCCCCCTGCTCAATCCCGACACCCGCCTGCCCATCACCGAGGATGAACTGTCTGCCGTCTTCTGCCGGGAGCTGGCCCGCCAGGAGCTGGACGATGTTAATCCCTACATCGATATCCCCGAGCCCCTCATCGACTTCTACCGGATGTACCGTCCCGCCCCCCTGGTGCGGGCCTACTGCCTGGAACAGAAGCTGGACACCCCCGCCCACATTTACTACAAGTTTGAGGGCAACAACACCTCCGGCTCCCACAAGCTCAACTCTGCCATTGCCCAGGCCTACTACGCCAAGCAGCAGGGCCTGGCGGGCGTGACCACCGAAACGGGTGCCGGCCAGTGGGGCACCGCCTTATCCATGGCCTGCTCCTACTTCGACCTGGACTGCCGGGTCTACATGGTGAAGGTAAGCCATGATCAGAAGCCCCATCGCCGGGAGGTCATGCGCACCTACGGTGCGTCGGTGACCCCCTCCCCCTCTGACACCACCGAGGTAGGACGCAAAATTCTCGCCGCTCACCCCGGAACCGGAGGAAGCCTGGGCTGTGCCATTTCCGAGGCGGTGGAGGCTGCGGTAACCTCGGGGGGCAAATACCGCTATGTGCTGGGCAGCGTGCTTTCCCAGGTATTGCTGCATCAGTCCATCATCGGTCTGGAGACCAAGGCGGCTTTGGACAAATATGGCGTCAAGCCCGACATCATCATCGGCTGTGCGGGGGGCGGCTCCAACCTGGGCGGTCTGATCTCCCCCTTCATGGGTGAGATGCTCCGGGGCGAGGCAGAGTACCGCTTCATTGCGGTGGAGCCCGCTTCCTGCCCCACCCTGACCCGGGGCGTGTACGCCTACGACTACTGCGACACGGGGATGATCTGCCCCCTGGCCAAGATGTACACCCTTGGCTCCTCCTTCATGCCCGCCCCCATGCACGCCGGCGGCCTGCGCTACCACGGCATGACCCCCGTGCTGTCCCAGCTCTGCGCCGACGGGCTGATGGAGGCCACCTCGGTGACCCAGACCTCGGTCTTTGATGCCGCCGTTACCTTTGCCCGGGTGGAGGGCATCCTCCCCGCCCCCGAGTCCTCCCACGCCATCCGCGCCGCCATTGACGAGGCACTCAAGTGCAAGGAAACCGGGGAGCAGAAGACCATCCTCTTTGGCCTGACCGGCACCGGCTACTTTGACATGGCCGCCTACGGCCGCCACAACGACGGCTCCCTGACCGATTATATCCCCACCGACGAGGAGATCGCCGCATCGCTGGCACAGCTGCCGGTGGTGGAGTAAGGACATGGGGCTTCGCCCCAAACCCCACTTAAGGGAGCTTTTTGAAAAAAGCTCCCTTAAGAATCCCGCAAAAACTTTCACCCAGGGCGTGTTTGAAAGTTTTTGCAGAGGGGTTCGGGGAGGGGCTTTTTTCAAAAAGCCCCTCCCCGATTGCCTATTTTCTCTTGCAATTGCGGCAATAATATGATAGAATAGGTAGTAAGTATACCTATCGAAAGGACAAGTCATGGAATACACGTTTTCCGATAAACTGGCGGCGCTGAAGCCCTCCGCCATCCGTGAGATCTTCAAGAGCCTCACCGACCCCACCATCATCTCCTTTGCCGCGGGAAATCCCGCCCCTGAGTCCTTCCCTGTGGAGGCACTCTCGGTCATTTCCGCTGACATTTTCGCCAACACTGCCGCCTTTGCCCTGCAGTACGGCATCACCGACGGCTACGGCCCCTTGCGCGAGGCAGTTGCCGCACGGCAGAAGGCGCGCTTCGGCATCGGCCGGGAATTTGACACCACCCTCATCACCACCGGCGGCCAGCAGGGGATCGAGCTCTGCTGCAAGGTGCTCTGCAATGAGGGGGACACCGTTCTGTGTGAGAATCCCTCCTTCATCGGCGCGCTGAATGCCTTCCGTTCCCTGGGCGCCAAGCCCGTGGGCATTCCCCTCCGCACCGAGGGGGGCATTGATCCCGACGCCCTGGAGGCCGCCATCGCCGCCAATCCCCGGGCGAAGATGCTCTACCTCATTCCCACCTTCCAGAATCCCGCGGGAAGCACCACCGACGAAGCCACCCGCCGCCGCATCTACGACATCTGCCGCCGCCACAAGCTGATCATCCTGGAGGACAACCCCTACGGCGAGCTCCGCTTTGCCGGCGAGGACATTCCCACCATCAAGTCCATGGACGAGGACGGCATTGTGGTGTACTGCTCCTCCTTCTCCAAGATCCTGTCCGCCGGGATGCGCGTGGGCTTTGTGGTCGCGCCCGAAGCCATCGCACAGAAGATGGTGGTCGCCAAGCAGGTGGAGGATGTGCACACCAACCTCTTCTTCCAGATGCTCTGCCATCGCTACATCACCGAGTATGATCTTGATGCCCACATCGCCGGCATCCGCGCCCTCTACGGTCGCAAGTGCAAACTGATGCTGGACACCCTGGACGAGCATATGCCCAAAGCCATCACCTACACCCGTCCCGAGGGCGGTCTCTTTATCTGGTGCACCCTCCCCGACCGCGTGAACGTGTCCGACTTCATCCAGCGCTGCCTGGCAGAAAAAGTGGCCGTCGTGCCCGGCTCCGCCTTCAACCCGGAGGAAAATGAGCCCCTCCAGGCCTTCCGCCTCAACTACTCCACCCCCTCCGACGAGCAGATCGTGGAAGGTGTGAAGCGTCTGGCCAAGGTCGCACGGGAGATGCTGTAAGGGGGAAACGGACTTAGGGGCCTTTTTGAAAAAAGTCCCCTAAGAACCCCCAAAAACTTTCCAAATCAGGCCTGATTGTTTGTGCGGTGCGGATTTTGGCTTAGGGTGACGAACATCACAGCTCGCATCTGCGCATCTACGGCAGCCGGCTATCGCCGGCGACCGCTTCCCTCACCAAGTAACACTAACAAAACAAATAAAGCCCACCCCAATGCCTCAAAGGTTTTTGGTAAAAGGGGGCGTGGGGGGAAACCCCTTTTTGCAAAAAGGGGTTTCCCCCCACAAGAAAGGACATTCATACCATGCTTCAGAACGAAAAAGTTTGCTTCTCGGGCGTACAGCCCAGCGGCAATCTGACCATTGGCAACTATCTGGGTGCCATCAAGAATTTTTCCACCTTTTCCAGTGAGTATCGCTGCTTCTACTGCGTGGTGGACGAGCACGCCATCACGGTAAGACAGGTGCCCGCCGATCTGCGCCGCCGCACCTATGAGACCCTGGCGCTCTACATGGCCTGCGGCCTTGATCCCGAGAAGAACACCCTGTATGTCCAGTCCCATGTTCCCGCCCACGCCGAACTTGGCTGGATCCTCAACTGCTTTACCATGTTCGGTGAGCTGTCCCGCATGACCCAGTTCAAGGACAAATCTGCCCGCCATGCGGACAACGTCAATGCAGGTCTGTTCACCTACCCCACCCTGATGGCGGCAGACATTCTGCTCTATCAGACTGACATCGTCCCCGTGGGCATTGACCAGAAGCAGCATCTTGAGCTGGCCCGGGACATTGCCGGCCGCTTCAACGCCATCCACGCCAACACCTTCACCGTTCCCGAGCCCTACATGGCCAAGACCGGCATGAAGATCATGTCCCTGGCCGATCCCACCAAGAAAATGAGCAAGTCGGACGAAAACGCCAACGCCGTCATCTACATTCTTGACGACCGCGACACCATCATCCGCAAGTTCAAGCGCGCCGTCACCGACTCCGGCAGCGAAGTGCGCATGGGCGAGGGCAAGGACGGCATCAACAACCTCATCACCATCTACTCC
Organism: Oscillospiraceae bacterium; assembly: GCA_015063805.1. Classification (GTDB taxonomy): domain Bacteria; phylum Bacillota; class Clostridia; order Oscillospirales; family CAG-272; genus SIG693. The sequence continues at coordinate 5,927 of SVTK01000022.1, read as the reverse complement.
GCCTTCACCGGCAAAACCGTGGAGGAGATCGAGCGGGAGTTTGACGGCCGCGGCTATGGCGACTTCAAGCTGGCGGTGGGCGAGGTCTGTGCCGACGCACTCACCCCTGTCCAGACCCGCTTTGCCGAGCTGCTGGCCGACAAGGCCGGCCTTGAGCAGGTCATGAAGAACGGTGCCGACACCGCTGCCCGCGCCGCCTACCGAACCTTGAACAAAGTCAAGAAAAAGCTGGGCTTTGTCGTCTGACGCCCTCAATGACTGCCGTCTCCAAAACCGAGTGTGCAGCAAAAGGAAGGAATGAATATGTACCACTCTGCTCTTATTTACGGCATCGTCGCGGTGCTCTGCGCGGCTCTGCTGGCCTATGTGGCCACGCCGCTGATTCGCGTGCTGGCCTTTCGCTTCGGTGCGGTGGACGTTCCCCGCGACAATCGGCGAATGCACAAGACCCCCATTCCCCGAATGGGCGGTGTGGCCATTTTCCTGGCCTACACCGTGACCACCCTCGCCTTCGGCAATTTCTCCCCTGCGCTGATCTCCATTTGGATCGGCGGCACGGTTTTGGTCATCCTCGGCATTTTTGACGACATTTTCAACCTCAACGCCTGGTTCAAGCTTTTTGTGCAGATCCTCGCTGCCCTGGTAGCGGTGCTCCAGGGATTGACCATTGACTTCATCAACATTGGTGGCACCATGTATCCCCTGGGCTGGTGGGCAATTCCCATCACCGTGCTGTGGATCGTAGGCCTGACCAACGCCATCAACTTCATCGACGGCCTGGACGGCCTGGCCTGCGGCATCTCCACCATCTGCTCCACCGCACTCTTTGTGGTGACTCTGCTGATGACGGGAGGCGAGGCAGCCCTGCTCACGGCTATTCTGGCTGGCTCCTGCCTGGGCTTCCTGCCCTTCAACTCCCACCCCGCCAAAATTTTCATGGGGGATGCAGGTGCGCTGTTCTTGGGCTATACCCTCTCGGTACTCTCCATCAACGGCGTCTTCAAAACTCACACCGTACTGGCTTTCCTGATTCCCATGTCCATCTTCGGTCTGCCCCTTTTTGATACCGCATTTGCGGTTATCCGCCGTCTTGTTCACGGCCAGTCCCCCTTCCATGCCGACCGGGGACACATCCACCACCGACTCATTGACATGGGCTTCGGCCACCGCCGCAGCGTGCTGACCCTCTATGCCATCTGCGGCATCCTGGGCATCGCCGCGGTGATGCTCACCCGCCCTGTCCTCTACCCCGCGCTGATCATCATCGTCTGCGCGCTGGTGCTCTTCTGCCTGATCTACCTGGTCATGCGCAATCCCCGTACCCGTGCCCAGACCGGCTTGCTGGACCACCCCGAAAAGGAGTCAGCGCCTCCCCCGAAACCGGAGAAGGGAGCCGCCACTCCCGAGAATAAGACCTCCATTCCCGCTTCCACCGAGGAAATCAACAGCCGCTGATCTGCGGCAGAAAGGATGGCTGTCATGCCAAGACCCGACTCCCGGAACCGTCGGCCGCCCCGCATCTCGGCTATCATTCTGATCGTCGCGCTCGCCTTGGTCTTTTCCCTGATCATCTTTGGTCTGGGACAGCTGAATCCCACCGGTATCGCCGATTTGCTGGCCACACTGTTCAACCGGGACAACGACAGCACCTACGAAAAAGACGATCCCGACTATGCCGTGATTCTGGAGCAGCTCACAGGCGCGTCCACCGCAGCGCCCACCCCCATCGACAGCATTTCTCTCACCGAAGCATTTGCAAATTTCCCCTTTGCCGCGACCTATGATCATCTGTATACCGTCACCTACGCCGACGGCACCCGCAGCTCCACCCGCACCGTGTCCCTGACCCGGAACGGTGAGGAATACCGGATTGTGCAATATGACGGGGACCAAAGCAATCCCCGCGGCGTGCTTTGGTCTGCCGAATCCACAGGGAACGACTTCACCGTGCAGGACAGCCTGGGCAACCGTCAGACCTATCCCCGGGGTGACGACTTCCCGCTCTCGTCGGTAGCACTTCTGCCCGACCCCGATCTTTTCTGCGCGCAGCTGCTGGCCTACGAAAAGGACCCTGACACCTCTCCGCTTTCCGAATGCTCAGCGCAGATTGCCCACACCGATGCCATGCGCCTGCTGATCCTCACCTTCACTCGGCGGGAGGACGGCAGCACCGAGGAATACCGCTATCTCATGGACTACGGCATCCTCTACTCTGCTCGGGGAATGCGGAACGGCGTGATCTACTATGCACTGGACACCGTGACCTTCAATCCCACCCTCACCACCTGACCAATCGAGAAAAAGACCTCTGCGGACATCTCTTCTGCAGGGGTCTTTTTCTCCGCGCACCTGAAAGGAACCATTATGAAACGAAAATCCACACCTCGGAAAAAGCTCCGACGTAGTCTCCTCCACCTCATCCTGTCCGCCATGGTCATTCTTCTCCTGGTGGCCCGCCTTCTCCGCCGGGATTACCACGCGGTCTTTCTCTGCGTGCTGACCCTGCTTTTGTTTAACGTTCCGCTGATTATCGACCGCCGGTTCCGGGTCACCGTGCCCCGGGAGCTGGAGATTGTGATTCTGCTCTTCATCTTCGCCGCCGAGATTCTGGGAGAGATCGGCAGTTTCTATACCTATATCACCTGGTGGGACACCATGCTCCACACCGTCAACGGCTTTCTCATGGCCGCCATCGGTTTTGCTCTGGTGGACTTTCTCAACGACCATCCCAAGTTCCACTTCAGCCTCTCCCCTGTGTTTGTGGCCTTCTTCGCCTTCTGCTTTTCCATGACGGTGGGGGTGGTGTGGGAGTTTTTTGAGTTTGGCATGGACGTCCTCACCGCCACCGATATGCAGAAGGACACCATCCTCCACGCCTTTTCCTCGGTGCAGCTCAACCCCGCGGGGGTCAACGACCCCGTCCCCCTCCGGGGCATCACCGAGACGGTGATTCGCCACGCCGACGGCACCACCGTCATTGCCGGAGGGTACCTTGACGTGGGCCTGTACGACACCGTCAAGGATATGGTGGTCAACTGCATCGGTGCGGTAGTCTTTTCGGTGGTGGGTTACTTCTACCTCATCGGCCGAAGCCGCGGCGTCTTTGCGGCAAAGTTCATCCCCCAGCTCAAGGAAAAAGAGGAGAACGATCCGCCCCCCGAGGGATAACGGAATACAGAAAAATCCCCCTCTCCCACAGGAGCGGGGGATTGCCATGTCTCAGAAAAACCGCCCCGCACAAGGCGGGGCGGCTGTAGTTGAATCTTACTTTACAGTTACGTTTGTGGTGTTGGTAACGAGGTCTGCCACGTTAACGTCGGTCAGAGGAACTCCATCAATCGTGCAGTTCTCAAAGGTCACTGCAGCGCGGGGATCGATCGTGTAGCCTGCCTCGAACTCACAACCCACGAATTCAGTGGGAGCATAGGGACGGCAGAACCTATAGCCATTGCCATATCCGAAGTAGCAATCAACAAACTTGGCATTACCAAGGGTTGCAGCAAAGCTGGTCCAACCCTTGAAGGTGGAGTTGGTTGCGGTCAGAGTCTGGTTCATACCCTGGTCGCAGCTGATGGTGTAGGTAGTACCCTCAATGGTCACATTCTCCAGAACAACAGGCTCAGAATGAGTACTGTTGTGGTTAATGAAGATACCGCGGAAGGAACCGGTAACGGTGATGTCCTTGATGAGACCACCGGTGGTGTTGATACCGGAGTCCCAAGTACCGCCAGCGCCCTTGATGTCAAGGGTGTTGCCGTTACCGTCAATGGTCTGACCGTTCTTCACGTTGATACCGGTCGTACCGTAAGCATTGCTCATACCTGCGGGATCGATCTTGACGTCATCCTCCAGGACAACATCTTCGCCGTTCTCCAGTGCCTTAACCAGTTCGTCTGCATTCGACACAACAACGGGGATGTCCAGTTCGCCGAACCACTCTGCAGCCTTTGCAGCGGTTACTTCTTCGAAGCCTGCATCGAGAGCAGTCTTGGCATCACCGAAACCGCTGGCCTGAACTGCCTGGCTAAGGACAAGAATATCGTAAGTACCATTCTTGTTGCCGTCGAGTGCCTCGGCATCCTCGTTGGTTGCTTCCTTCGACAGATAAATCTGAGCAAGGCTGATATGCGTATATTCGCCGCCGGGGAGAATGCCGCCTACGTGGCGATCGGCTGTACCAGCGTAAATGTTCTCAACAACATAATACTGATTGTCATTGATTTCGACAATTCCTACAGGATTCCGCGTCCAGAAATCACCCACGGAAAGACCAACGAGAGCATCCCATTCTGCATAGGAAAGCGCGCCGATCTCATACGCAATGATCGAGCGTACATATGCGTCGCTTCTGCCAGTGTTCTCTACCAGAACGAACTTGTCCTGGACATTGTTCAGCCCGACGAATACACTCTGACTTCCATATGCACCCTTACCAAGCTGGTCAAAGTAAACACGCTCGGTGCTCCAACCGGTAATCGAGCCAACTGCGGGAAGCAGGGGCTTAGCTTGGGTAAATTCCTGCAGCTTGTAGCCTTCTCCAGATGCAGAAGTCACCATCTCATAGGTACCGTCTGCCTTTACTACACGCTCGTACTCGTGCTGCTCGATCTTGACACTACCGATGGTCATGACGTTGACCGCCTCATCAGTGTCAGTGAAGTATGCCATGGTGCCGCTGATGACAGCCACACCCAGCATTGCCACGATCAGGCACAATGCGATAATTTTGCGTTTCATCTGTGTGAAACCTCCTCAAATAGTTTATGCAATTAAATTGCCTTACCTATATTATAGCACAACTTCTCCGCACAAGCAAGTTTTTCATATCTATTATATACAACGAAAATAGGGGTACCCCCCCCCAAGTTTTGTATATATTGCACAATTTTCAGTGATGCGACTCCGCTTTTTCCCTTTTGGTTTTCCCCAAAACGGGAAAATTTTCGTAAAAAATCCCCTCTCCCGTAGGAGAGGGGATGGTGGATTCAAGCCTTATGCAATAGGATCGCCATTGGCATCCAGCTTAATGCTGTTGGTGAAACCAAGCCGGCCAGCAGCCGTGGCTGTATTAAAGGTGTTGGTTCCGTTGAACACATCGAAGTTCAGACGAGCAGCTGCTGCATCGGCCTTAGCCTGATCATTACCAAAGTCGGCTGCAGTATAGTTGTGTACCCACAGACCATAGTTACCCTTCAGAGTGCTGTTGGTAATGGTGATATTGTTCATATCATAGCCGCTGTTGAATGCACGGACTGCCATGTAGGTAGATTCAAAAACAACATTATCTGCATTCAGCGTTACCTCACCCCAGTTGTTGAGGTGTACGCAGAATGCCATGTCGGAACCGCCGGCATTGACGATAGTAGCATCCTTAATGTTCAGCACACCGCCTCCGGTGACGTTGAAGACATTGGTGCTGTTGCCCCACGCCATGTTAGCACCGGTATGGCTGTAGTTAATGGTACCGTTAGAGACGGTCAGAACCGCGCCTGCACCGTTGACATCAAAGAGGTTGCGATTGGCACCAGTCATATCAGAAACAGCGGTAATGGTGTTGCCGTTGAGGTCGAGGTTAACGGTCTTACCTGCTGCAACCTGCATGGTAGTATCTGCATCCACGGACAGGTCAGCACCGAGAACGATGCTGCCGCCGTTAGCGATAGCGGCAGCGAGCTCGTCTGCACTCTCAACCACAGTGGGGATGATCAGTTTGCTCAGCCATTCAACAGCATTCATGGTTACATTGTCATCAGCCAAACCGGTGGGTGCACCAAATGCCTCGTTGAGAGCAGCAGCTGCGCTGTCGAAACCGGAAGCCTGAACTGCCTGAGAAATTGCCAGTACATCATAGGTATCGCCCAGCTTTGCAGCATACTCCTGCCCAACGTTGCTCTTCATATAAATCTGAAGCAGGCTGGGGATAGTGG
>SVTK01000009.1 GCA_015063805.1 Oscillospiraceae bacterium | reverse complement strand
TCCCCACCATGAAGACCATCACCGAGTGATAGAGAACCGAATATCTGAAAACACCATGCAGATTGTTCAATCACTGCTGAGGGATGTTGTCATTCCGCGCTTTGTCCGGGTACGCCAGCATTTCCCCGATGACCACATCTCCTCCGAAAAAATTCCCGGGACCGTGGCGGAGCTGCTTGCACACTCCGGTGCGGCCTCTGCCCTGAAGCCGGGGATGCGGGTCTGCCTGACCTGCGGAAGCCGGGGGATCGACAACATCGTTGCCATTACCCGGGCGGTTGCCGATTATTGCCGGCAGAAGGGGGCTTTGCCCTTTGCCATTCCTGCCATGGGCAGCCACGGCGGCGCTTCCGCGGAGGGACAGCTGGCTGTGCTGCACTCCCTCGGCATCACCGAAGAGACCATCGGATGCCCCATCCACTCCTCCATGGAAACGGTGCAGATCGGGCATACCGAGGAAGGTCAGCCGGTTTACATTGACCGCCACGCGGCCGAGTCGGACGGCATTATCCTCATCAATCGCATCAAGCCCCATACCTCCTTCCGCGGGAAGTATGAAAGCGGGCTGATGAAAATGATGGCCATCGGCCTGGGCAAGCAGAGAGGCGCGGAAACCTGCCACGCCGAGGGCTTCGGGCAGATGCACCGTAAGGTGCCCCTGTTTGGCGGAGCCATCCTGCGCAATGCCCCGATCCTGTTTGGCCTGGGCATCCTGGAGAATGCCCATGACCGCACCGCGCAGCTTCATGTGCTGATGCCGGAGGAGATTGAGGCGCGGGAGCCGATCCTTTTGCAGGAGGCCTTCCGCCTTATGCCCGGCATCGGTTTCCCAGAATGTGATGTGCTGATCGTAGATGAGATCGGCAAGAATATCAGCGGCTGCGGCATGGATCCCAACATCTCCGGCGTGTTTGCCCTCCCCGGCATGACCGGCGGCATCCGGGCACAGCGGAGATGCATTCTCTCCCTCACCGAGGAGACCCACGGCAACGGGTACGGCATGGGGGCGGCGGATGCGGTGACCGAACGCCTGTTCCGCCAGCTGGATCTGGCGCAGATCTACCCCAATTCCATTACCTCCACCTCCCTGGGCTTCTCCAAAATTCCTCTCATCATGCCCACCGACCGGGACGCTATTGCCCTGTGCATCCGCACCTGCAACAAGCTGGACAAGGATGCACCCCGGGTGATTCGCATCCGGAACACGCTGGCACTGGGGGAGATGGAGATTTCCGAAGCCCTCATCCCCGAGATTACCGGGAACATGGAGATCATCTCCTCGCCCTATTCGCTTCCTTTTGACGAAAACGGCAATTTGTTCTGAGGAATGCAGAGGTTTGCGAAAAAACAAATGCATAAAATAAAAAATACGTCCTTGCAGACAGCAAGGGCGTATTTTTGCAAAGATTAGCTGGAATATTTCCATAAAATGTTGTTTTTTCCTGTTGCTTTTTTGCCCGGGAGTTGGTATAATAGCCTTGCAGACGGTTTGCATTTCGGCCGTTTGATGATACTGTTCTCTTTTCGGCACGACGTGCCGATATCAATATAATCTTTGCTTTTAAGGAGGATTTGAAATGGAAAAGATCAAAATTGGCGTGTTCGGCGCGGGCCGCGGTGTGGCGATCGCCAGAAACCTGAAGCTGATGGAGAGCTGTGAGATTGTGGCTCTGTGCGACTTCCACGAGGGCCGCAGAGAGAACGGCCTGAAGCGCCTGGGCGAAGGCGTTGTGGGATACGACAATTTCGACGCATTCCTGGAGCACGACATGGATGCGGTGATCCTGGCCAATTACTTCCACGAGCACGCTCCCTATGCCATCAAGTGCTTTGAGAAGGGTATCCACGTTTACTCCGAGTGCATCAGTAACAGCACCATGGCTGAGGGTGTTGAGCTGATCCGCGCCTTTGAGAAGAGCAACTCCATTTATATGCTGGCCGAGAACTACCCCAACATGATCTTCAACCGCGAAATGAAGCGGATCTGCGACGGCGGTACCCTGGGCCGTATCCTCTACGCCGAAGGCGAGTACAACCATCCCGGCGACCCTGCCGATGCAAGCTTCAAGAAGACCTATAACTACTTCGAGCAGCACTGGCGCAACTACTGCCCCCGTACTTACTATGTGACCCACTCCCTGGCGCCCATCATGTGGGCTACCGGTGCGACCCCCCGCCAGCTCAGCGCATTCTCGGTTTATGCGCCCCCCACGGATCCCGACTGCCCCACCGCAAGCTATGTGGCAGATGATGTTTCGGTGATCCTCACCCAGAACGATGACGGCTCCATCTTCCGCTTCACCGGCTGCGCCAAGTTCGGTGCGCACCACAACTTCTACCGTGTCTGCGGAACCAACGGCCAGATCGAGAATCCCCGCGGCATGGGCGGCCGTGTCATGCTCCGCTACAATGAGTGGACCAAGCCCGAGGGCGCTTGCTCCAGCGCGCTGTACGATGCAAACTGGAACGACCCCGATGAGAAGTTCATCCGTCAGAGCGGCCACGGCGGCGGCGACTATCTGTCCGCACGCCTGTTCATCGAGTGCATCCAGGCAGGCAAGCAGCCCGAGCATCCCTTTGACATCTATTCCGCAGTGACCATGTCCTCGGTGGCTATCCTGGCGCACCGCTCGGCACTGGATCACGGCAAGTCCTTCGAGATTCCCGACTTCCGTCAGGAGGAGGCACGCAAACAGTACGAGAATGACCGCCTGACTCCCTTCTACGGTACCGATGGCAGCGAGCCCAACTTCCCCTGCTGCTCGCATCCCGACTACAAGCCCACCGCACAGCAGATCGCAAAGTATCACGAAGTGCTGGGCGACTGATTTTATACGCGAATAGGAAAACCCCCTCTGCCGATGTTCGGCAGAGGGGGGTGTTTTTATGCGGATCAATCGTCTTCCAACAGTTTTGCGGGAGATACGTTCAACACCTGCGCCATTCTGAACAGGGTTTCAAGGGAAACGCCGCGCACGGTGCCGGGGCCTTCCACCTGACTTACAAAATTTACACTTCTATCAATAAGTTCTGCGAAGTGTTCTTGTGTATAGCCGGCTTTCCTGCGGTAATAGGCGATTTTCAGCCCTAAGGTTATATATTTTTCAGCAAACTCAGTTTTCATTACTTCGCCTCCCCTGCATGAATAGTTTACATGGAAAGGAAGTAAATTATAACTTTTGCTGAGTAAGTAAATATTTACTTTGAGTAAAGAATGATATATAATAAATAATAAATCGTTTACTTGGAGTAAAAGAAATGGGAAACACCTGCTGCTTCATTGGCCATAGAACCATAAACGAAACCGATGCGCTGAGGGCAAAATTGACCGAAACCATCGAGGAGCTGATCACCCGCGAACAGGTGGACACCTTTTTGTTCGGCGGCAAGGGGGTCTTTGATCGCCTGTGCCATGCGCTTGTGACAGAACTCAAGGGAAAATATCCCCACATCAAACGGATCTACGTGCGGGCGGAATTTCCCTTCATCCGCGACGACTATCGGGCGTATCTGCTGCAATCCTATGAGGACACCGATTTCCCCCAGCGGATCATGGGCGCGGGCAGAGCCGCTTATGTGGAGCGCAACTATGAAATGATCCATCGCAGTCAATACTGCGTCGTCTACTACAACGGGCAGGCCGTCCCCACCACCCGCAAAAGCGGCACCAAGATTGCCCTTGATTATGCAATCAAGAAAGGCAAAGTAATGGTAACCTTTCCTTGAAGTCCGAAAAAAACGCATTTTTTTGAAATATTTTTGCAAAATATCTTGACAAATTCTTCCGGATTATGCTATACTGTTATGCGGTTAGGAAAGGCTAACTTTTTCTTTCGGAAATGGGTTAGCCTTGACTAACAAAATACCGAACAAACAGAATCGCGGTGAACAGGATGAATTTGAAGGAAGCTGTGGAAGGACGGGAGTATGTGATCCGGGAGATCCGTACCGACGATGAGGAACTGAATGCCTTTCTTTTCTCCCTCGGCTGTTACAGCGGGGAGAGGATTACCGTCATTTCCCGACGGAGGGGCGGATGCACGGTGTCCATCAAGGACGGTCGCTACAGCATTGACAATCAGCTGGCTGAGGCCATCCTGGTTTAACCGGACTTTTTCCCGAGTCTTTGGCGGGAATTATTTTGCAGCCTGTAGTTAGCATAAACTAACTTTCGGACAGAAAGACAACACTTTGATCTGGAGGAAATACGATGCGCATTGCCCTGGCAGGTAATCCCAATTCCGGAAAGACAACCATGTATAATGCTCTCACCGGTTCCAACGAGAAGGTGGGCAACTGGGCGGGGGTTACTGTGGATAAAAAGGAGCACCCCATCAAAAAGGCCTACAGCGGCGGCAAGGAGCTGATCGCGGTGGACCTGCCGGGTGCCTACTCCATGTCCCCCTTTACCACCGAGGAATCGGTGACCTCGTCCTATGTGAAAAACGAAAATCCCGATGTGATCATCAACATCGTGGATGCCACCAACCTCTCCCGCAGCCTGTTCTTTACGACCCAGCTGCTGGAGTTGGGGATTCCCGTGGTGGTGGCCCTGAACAAGCACGACCTCAACGATAAGAAGGGCAACAAGATCGATGCCAAGGCCCTGGCGGTCAAGCTGGGCTGTCCGGTGGTGAACACTGCCGCCACCGCTTCCCGGGGAATGAAGGAAGTGGTGTCCGCTGCGGTGGCAGCGGTGGGTAAATGCCAGTCCGTACCCTATCGCCAGGCTGAGATTGATCTTGAAGATCGGGCCGCCGTGGAGGCTGAGGACCGCCGCCGCTTCGCATTTGTCAACGGCTTGGTGGAGGCGGTGGAGACCCGCCGGGTCCGCACCAAGGATTTCAATATCGGTGACAAGATCGACGCGGTGCTCACCAACAAGTGGCTGGGCATTCCGATTTTTGCCGTGGTGATGTTCCTGGTCTTCCAGATCTCCCAGGTTTGGGTGGGCACACCTCTGGCCGACCTGCTGGTGGGCTGGCTGGAGATCTTCCAGGGCTGGGTGGGTGAGCTGCTTGCCGACGCCTCTCCTCTGCTGACTGCCATCCTGGTGGACGGCATCATCGGCGGCGTGGTGGCAGTTGTGGGATTCCTGCCCCTGGTCATGGTGATGTACTTCCTCATCGCGCTCTTGGAGGACTGCGGCTACATGGCCCGGGTGGCTGTGGTGCTTGACCCCATCTTCAAGCGGGTGGGCCTGTCGGGCAAGTCGGTGATCCCCTTTGTGATGACGATGGGCTGTGCAGTACCGGGTATTATGGCTTCCCGCACCATCCGTGGTGAGCGGGAACGCCGCGCCACCGCAATGCTGGCACCCTTCATGCCCTGCGGTGCCAAGATTCCCGTAATTTCCCTCATCGCCGGTGCATTTTTCGGCAATGCGGGCTGGGTGAGTGCCCTGATGTATCTGTTGGGCATTCTGCTCATCTTCCTCGGTGCTCTGCTGGTGAATGCCATCACCGGTTACCGTGCGCGGAAGTCCTACTTCATCATTGAACTGCCCGAATACCGTTTTCCCTCGCTGTGGGGTGCTTTCAAATCCATGTGCAGCCGGGGCTGGGAGTACATCGTTAAGGCGGCCACCATCATTCTGCTCTGTAACATGGTGGTTCAGCTGATGCAGAGCTTCACCTGGAGCTTTGCCGTGGCAGAAACCGCGGATGCCTCTATTCTCGCCTCTGTTGCGCGTCCCTTTGCCTATCTGCTGGCGCCTGTGGTGGGCGTTCTCTCCTGGCAGCTGGCAGCGGCCGCCATCACCGGCTTCATCGCCAAGGAAAACGTGGTGGGTACCCTGGCCGTCTGCTTCTCCATCGCCAACTTCTTCAATCTTGACGAGCTGGCCATCCTGGAGGGCGCGGAAAACGAGGTCATGCTGGCTTTCGGCATCACGAAGGCGGCAGCCCTTGCTTATCTGATGTTCAATCTCTACTCGCCCCCCTGCTTTGCCGCCATCGGCGCCATGAACGCAGAGATGAAGAGCGGCAAGTGGCTGTGGGCCGGCATCGGCCTCCAGCTGGCGGTGGGCTACACCGTGGCGTACACCGTTTACACCTTCGGTACCCTGATCGCGGGTGAGACCCTTGCCATCGGCCCCGCGCTGGCGGGCCTGGCGGCTGTCCTGGCCATGGCGTCCTGGGTGGCGGCCATGATCGTTCATTCTCACAAAAAGGTGACCGCAGAGGCTGCGGCAAAGAAATAAGCTATGGTAGATATTATTCTCATCGTTCTGCTGGTGGGCATTGCCGCGGGTGTGATCTTCTATCTCATCCGGGAAAAGAAGCGTGGGGCCGTCTGTGTGGGCTGTCCCCACGCCAAGCAGTGCGCCAAGGCGAAATCCGGAGGCTGCAGCTGCAGCTCCGGCACCGGGGAAAAATAATCGCGGGGGAGATTCTCCGCAGGCAGAGATGTGCCGAGATTTCGGGGCATCTCTGCCTTTTTTCTTGCGGGAATTGACAAGTTTTTGGTTATATGGTACAATAAAGAAAATCCAAATGAAGGAGGGAGACGCTTGCTGAGAAATGAGATCAAATATTTGCTCACCTATGAGGAATATCTGATCCTGTCCGGACGAATCCGTGCGGTTTTGCCCATGGATAAGCACGCCCCCGATGCATCGGGCTACACCATCAGCAGCCTGTATCTGGACGACCGCTACCGGTCCTCCTATATGGAAAAGCTGGCGGGAACAGCCAACCGAAAAAAATATCGGCTCAGGATTTACAATTCCAGCGATGCCGTGATCTCGTTTGAATGCAAGGAGAAGCGGAAAAACAAGATTCTCAAGGAATCCTTCCGCGTGGACCGCGCCCTGTGCGATGGGATTGCCCGGGGAGATTTCAGCCTGCTTGCGAATTATGACGTGCCCATGGCAAAGGAGATTTACACCCTCCACCGGGAACGGGGACTGATGCCCCGGGTGATCGTGACCTACCGCCGTGAGGCCTTCTGCCATCCTCTGTCCAACACCCGCATCACCTTTGACTGCGAGCTGCGGGCCACGGTGAACAGCTACGATCTCTTCGACCGGGATCAGGTTACCCAGTTCATTTACCCGCAGAATTCGGTGATTCTTGAGGTGAAATACGACGAGTATCTGCCCGCCCACATCGGCAGCCTCCTCGCTTTCCGACATTGTCCCATTGCCGCATCCAAGTTTACCCTCTGCTGTGATGCCATGAGCGCCGCATCGGTTTACCGCGTCACACCCAATCAAATCATTCAATCAGGAGAAGGAATTCATGAAATCTCTCATCAACGCGTTTAAGGAAAGTCTGGCCCAGTCGGGTCTTCTGCTGGATCTCACTCCCGAACATATTTTTGTCTGCGTGTCCATTGCGCTGGTCTGCAGCCTCCTGATTTATGCGGTTTACCGCCTGTTCTACCGGGGAAGCTGCTACAGCGAGAACTTCAACCTGCTGCTGATCATGACCACTCTGGTCACCACCTTCATCATTATGACCATTTCGGCCAACATCGTGCTGTCTCTCGGTATGGTGGGCTCCTTGAGTATTATCCGTTTCCGCTCCGCCGTCAAGGATCCCCTGGATGTGGGCTTCCTCTTCTGGGCGGTGGCGGTGGGCATCACCTGCGGCGCGGGACTCTATCAGGTGGCTCTGCTCTGCACCTTCTTCATCGCCGTGGTTTACGTGTTGGCCATGCTGCTTCGCTTTGGCGTGAAGCGCTACCTGGTGGTGATTAAGTATGAAACCTCCGCCAAGGACGGCGTGATGCAGGCCCTTTCCGGTGTGAACTATTCCCTCAAGAACAGCATTGTATCCCGCTCCGGGAACGAGCTGACCCTGCAGGTCCGCAGCAAGAAGAAGTCTGCGGCACTGGCGGATACTCTCATGGCGATGCCGGGGGTTGAGTCAGTGATGTTCGTCGAGTACACCGGCGACAATTAACGGCCTATGCAGAAGAAAAAAATTTGGCACCTGCTGCTGTTTGAGCTCCTTCTCCTTGGTATCTGCCTGCTGACTTTGGTCGCTTTCCGCATTGCCGCGGAAATGCGGGAGGAAGAGGTTGTCCCGGTGCCGGAGGAGAGTGCCCTCAGTGAGGTTACCTTTGCCACAAAGCCGGGGTTCTATGAAAAAGAGACCGCTGTTTTCCTGTCGGTGCCCGAGGACTGTACGGTGTACTACACCTTCACCGGTGAGGATCCTGTGCTGGCTATGTCATCCTCGAAGATGTACCGCTATTCCCCTGACACGGGCATTGTGCTGGAGGCAAAGGAAGGGAAGCTCAGTTATTACAGCCTGACCGTCCGTCCCTATTATGCCGACGGAGCCTGGGGGGACAGCGTCCGCAGTACCTATGTGGTGGGCGAGGGGGTCGGCGAGCGGTTCAATACCCTGGCGGTGTTCATCACCTGCGATCCCGATAAGCTCTTCGGCTATGAGGAGGGGATTCTGGTGCTGGGCAAGACCCGCGCCGACTGGCTTGCCGCCAATCCCGGTGAGAAGCCCATCTCCATCTCCCCGGCCGGCTACAATCTGCGGGGCTGGGCGTCGGAGCGAGAGGTCAATGTGGAGTTCTTTGATCCCGCGGGCAATCAGCTCATTAACCAGTCGGTTGGCGTGCGCCCTGCCGGAGCATATTCCCGTGCGGCGAAACTGAAATCCCTGAAGCTCTACGCCCGCAAGGACTATGAAGAAGTCAACTTCAGATTTGATTATCCCCTCTACGGTGAGATTTACACCGAGGATGGCAGCGGACGACTCCGCCTGGACTACAAGCGGGTGCTCCTGCGCAGCACGGCCAGCGACCTCTCGAGCGGCGCACAGCTCAGAGATGAGCTCAAGCACAGGGCGGCAGCTCTCAGCGGATTCCCCTGTACCCAGACCGTGGCTCCCTGCTCGGTCTACATCAACGGGGAATACTATGGCTGTATGTGGATGCACGACGTGATCTGCGACGACTTCTTCGAGGAGAACTACGGCTACTATCCCGGTGTGATGGGCGTGGTGTCCGGCCCCGAGATGGATAAGCCCGACAAGCGCTACGAGATCGACTCCATGGAAGAAGACCAGTATATGTACGACGACTACAACGCCATGTACAACAAGTACAGGGTCGCCGACATGACCGATGACGCGGTTTACGCCGAGTTCTGTGGGGTGGTGGACGTGGAGAACTACCTCTTCTACTACGCCATCAACACCTACATCAACAACATGGACTGGCCCTACAATAACCATAAGGCCTACCGCTACTATACCGCGGTGGGCGAGGAATATCAGCCCGGTACCGTCTTTGACGGCCGCTGGCGCTTCCTGGTACACGATATGGACTCCCGGGAATCGGCCGGCAGCCAGCTGCTGCCCAATTATCTGCTCAGCAAGACCGAGCGCCGCCGCAGTGAGCTCTTCCAGGCTCTGATGAAGCGGGATGAGTGCAAGGAAATGTATGTTTCCTACTGCCTCGAGGTTATGAACGGGGCCTTCTCTACCGAGAATTACATTGCCTTGGCCGACTCCATGCACCAGGAACGCCTGGCCGAGGCCACCCTGTACACCACCACAAGCAAGTACCGGGTGAACAGCATGAAGAACATCGAGGAGCAGATGGAGCTGATCCGTACCTTTGCCAAGGAACGCCCTGCGACCATGATCAGCGACCTGAAGAAGGCCTTCCGCTTCAGCGGCAAAACCTTCAAGGTTCATGTGATGGATCCTGAGAACGGATACGTCACCCAGGGGATGTGGGAGATCGATGAAGATTTCTCCGGCACCTACATCACCGAGTACGGCGTCACCTTCCGGGCACACCCGGTGGTGGGATATGCCTTCTCCCATTGGACGGTGAACGGCGAGCCGGTTTACACCGATGATCTTGCCGTCAGCGTTGACGATGCCATCAGCGGCTCGGTGACGGTGCGGGCGATTTTCGTTCGTCCCGAGGAAGAGAATTGCCGGCTGGTGATCAGCACTTACTCCACCGTGGGGAACGAGGACTATCTGATTCTGTACAACCCCTATGACGAGCCCATTTCCACCGCAGGATACCAGCTCAGCGACAATCCCAACAAGCTGGGTAAATACACCCTCCCCACCATGATCGTGGCGCCGGGAGAATCGGTAACGGTTTATTGCGATACCTATTCGGGGAAGGAAATGCTCTACCATATGTGCCTCCCCTTTGGATTCAAGTATGGGGAAAGCGTATATTTCTCCTACCGCTATGAGATCCTGGAGGCGCTGACCTTCATCGACCTTCACGACGGCTATCGCGCCGAGCGGAATATGCGGGACGGGAAGTTCTATGAAGTGAAAGCAAAATAATGCGGGGAAGCCCGCCCAAAAAAGAATGCCGCGCATGGCGCGGCATTCTTTTTACGTTTTTGGCGTTTTGTTTGCGGCAATCTGCTCCCGCAGGGCGTCCAGGGCATCAGACAGCCCACCGATACGGTCAATGATCCCGGCTTCTACCGCCTCATGTCCGTCGATAATGGAGCCCACGTCGGTGGCAATTTCGTCGGGCTTCATCATCAGCTCCCGCAGGTGATCGATGTTGGCCCGGGAGTGGTCGGCGATGAAGCGGAGGATCCGTTCCTGCATATGCTGGAAGTAGCGGAAGGTTTGGGGGACCCCCACCACAAGGCCGGTCATGCGGACGGGGTGGACGGTCATGGTGGCGGTGGGGACAATCAGCGACACCTTGGCCGACACGGCCAGAGGGACGCCGATGGAGTGTCCGCCCCCCAGCACCAGGGATGCGGTGGGCTTGCGCATACTGGCGATCATCTCGGCAATGGCAAGGCCGGCTTCCACGTCGCCGCCCATGGTGTTCAGCACCACCAGCAGGCCGTCGATCTCGTCGCTCTCCTCAATGGCGGCCAGCAGGGGGATGATGTGCTCGTATTTGGTGGCCTTCTGGTTTTCGCCCAGCAGGTAATGCCCCTCGATCTGCCCGATGATGGACAGGCAGTGGATGCTCTCGCGGGAATTTTTGGCCACGATGGAGCCGCTTTTGACGATGTCGTCAAAGGCGGTCTTTTCGGTTTCGGGGGTTACATTGGTTTCGTTTTCCATGGGTGTTCTCCTTTGGGTTTTGGCCTTAGTTTGCCCAAATCGGGAGAAAACATTTGGGGGACTTTTGGAAAAAAGTCCCCCAAGCCCCCCAAAAACTTCCGGCAGCGCCCCGGATGAAAGTTTTCGCTGGAGGTGTGGGGGAAGCCTTTTTCAAAAGGCTTCCCCCGCGAAAATCATATGAAAAAGATCATTACGGCGCACAGCAGGAAGAAGCACAGGACTCCCGCGTCCAGGAAGGCGGCGCGGGGCTGCTCCGGCGTGGCGGAAAAGTGCAGACGTTTGCGGCAGGTGATGGCGAGGACGATCACCGTGATGATCGAGCCAAGCACAAAGGCATAGTAGGCCAGCAGGAGCGCCAACTCGGGCAGAAGGGAGAGCATGGTGCCGAGCACCTCCTGCGTCTGTGTGGCGGGATCGGGCATTCCGTCGCTGTAGAGATCCAACAGGGGCTGGAATCGGCGGAGAAGCAGAGGCATCAGTACGCTGCCCACCAGGTTGAGGGCGGCGTGCAGAGCCACCGACCAGCGCAGCTTGCCGGTGCGCAGGTAGAGGTAGCCGAACACAAGCCCCACCAGAAATGCGTAGAAAAACTGGTGCAGATTCAGGTGGAATGCCCCGAACATGAGGGCCGAGAGGAGGACGGCGGTTTTGTCCCCCAGGTGCCGGGTGCGGTCAATGAGCAGGCGGCGGAAGAGGAACTCCTCCCCCAGGGGGGCGAGGATGACGGTGCAGAGGACGGTGATCCAGGGGTTGCCGTCCATGACCAGGTCGCTGACGGGGTTGGTGGTTACTTTGCCGGTCAGTGCATCGAGGAGGGCGTTGAGCAGGGATCCCATGATGCTGCCCACGAACATCAGCCCGAAGGTGATCAGCAGGGCCAGGAGCCAGCCGCCCGCCGTCATCTGCATCTGCTCGGACTCGGGATCATGGACGCAGGGATTCCGGCGCAGAATCAGCAGGCAGACCGGCATGGCGATGCCGTACAGCGGAAGAAAGCTGAGCACCCAAACATAGAGGGGATGCTCGGTGAGCGCAGGCCACAGAAAGCTGCACAGCAGTGACGCGCCGAACTGGCACACCAGCAGGACCGCCAGCAGCGCGAAATAAGCAAATCCCGTGCGGGACAGACGGAGAAAACGGGGCATAGTCGAGCCTCCTAAGCAGAAATTTGACCGCGGAGATGCCGCAGAATGCCGTCATCCATTTCATAGACGGTATCGGCAATGTCAGCAACCTGCGGGTCATGGGTGACGAGCAGAAGGGTTTGCCCGAAGCGTTTGACCGAGCTGTGGAGCAGTGTCAAAAGCTCTTCGGTAGAGGCGCGGTCGAGACTGCCTGTGGGTTCGTCGGCAAAAAGGATCTGCGGGCGGTTGATCATGGCGCGGGCAATGGCCACCCGCTGCTGCTGTCCCCCCGACAGCTGCGCGGGGAAGTGTCTGCGTCGGTCGGAAAGACGGAGCTGGTCGCAGAGCTCATCCAGATAAGTCATAGAGGCGGGGCGCCCGCTGATGAGGGCGGGCATGAGGATGTTTTCCTCGGCGGTGAGCACGGGAAGCAGGTGGAAGCGTTGAAAGACAAAGCCCAGCGCAAGACAGCGGAAGGCAGAGCGCTCACCCTCGGACATTCGCAGGATGTCCTGCCCACCGATGCTGATCTCGCCTGCGGAGGGGGCTTCCATTCCCGCCAGAAGATGCAGGAGGGTGGATTTTCCCGAGCCGGAGCGTCCCATGATGGCGGTGATGCTGCCGCGGCGGAGGGTCAGATTGCAGTTGTCCACCGCACGGACGGTGTGCTCTCCCTGTCGGTATAGACGGGTGAGCTGGCGGCATTGCAGGATAATGTCGGTCTGTTCCATCAGAGTTCCTCCTTGAGCAGATGTGCGGGGTTTTGTTTCGCGATTCCGCGGGTGAAGCGGCGGCAGATCCATGCGTGAATCCCCAGGTGAAGGCCTCCCAGTGCCGCTGTGAGGGAAATGATGAAGAGTGGGCGCAGGTAGAAGCTACCCTCGGTAAACAGCAGAATGAGGCAGGCCGATGCGGCCAGGCTGATGAGCAGGGAAACGGCGGCGATGATCATGGTGGGGCGGCAGAAGACGTTCAGTTGGCGGTGATGGGAGCCCATCGCGAGAAGGGCGGCGAATTCCCCCCTGCGCCGCCGAAGTGCGGCATACTGTTCCGCCGCCAGTACGGCAAGGGCACCGAGATAAAGCAGGGCGGCTTCCAGCAGATAAAAGATCGTGTTGACATCGCTCTGCAGGGTGACCAGCTGATCCTCCCGGGGATGATCCACAAAGAGCAGACCGTCGGCGGATGCCATGGCTTCCATGACCGGCCGGAGTGCATCGGCATCACCGTCAGCACACCAGATGCGAATGCCGCCGTGACTGCCGTCGTGGTAGGGGTGGAGCAGTTCGGTGCGCTCTACTCCCGGCAGAGCGGCGATTTCCGCGCAGCGCTCGGCGCGAAGGGGAACTTCCCCCATGTGCAGAGAGAAGGTGCAGTCGGTCAGTTCGGCCTGGGTGCGGACCCCGTAGGCGAAAATGGCCAGCAGAACGAAAAAAAGGGGTAGGCAGAGCAGTGCGGTTTGGCGAAGCATCGCGGATATCGAGGCACGTCCGTTGCGGAGCAGGTGCAGCAGGGGATAACGCCTCAGCCCGCCCCGCAGCAAAGAAGCCACGGCAAGGGGGGCATCATCTCCGACTCCATCCCGGCGGCGGGATGCCCTGCGCAGATGTCGATGGACGGTCAGCGCCACCGCCGCGGTGCTCATGCCCCAAAGAATGAGGATGAAGCCAAGGGTCTCGGGGATGGGGATGGCGAAGCGCAGCTGCCAGTAGTCGATGGTGAAATGGCCGGTAAGAAAGCGCGAAAATGCATGGAAAATCAACGCGGCGGTGGGGAGGGCAAGCGCTGACGCGACAAGAAAAAGCAGTGTATACTGTGTAAGCAGAAGGCGGCAGATTTTGCCGGCGGACATCCCGAAGCTGCCCATGGCAGCATAATCAGCGGCATCCTCGGAGAGCTTGATTCCGGCGGCCGAGCCGATGCTGAAGGCAACAAACAGCCCCAGCACCAACATCAGCGGCAAGACCTGCAGCCAAAAGACCGCAGTGGCTGCATCTGCATAATCCCGGTTGATCCAGTTGGGCATCGGCCCATACATCTCGTAGTATGTATTTCCCACACAGAGGGGGGAGTTGATCAGCCCGGTGTCCCGGAGAATTCGGTCACAGTCCTCCCGCAGGCGGGCGGGATCTCCATCCTCCAGCAGAATGTGCGCGGTGTAGCTTTTCCCTGTCCAGCGCGCTTCGGCAGAACGGACATAGGAGAGTTTGGCGATGGATTCAACTTCGGCTTGGGTGAGCCCCGGGAGCTGGAGATGTCCGTCGGCGGCGGTGCGGTCGATCTCGGCCAGGTATGAACCGTACTGCATGAAGAGCATATTCAGAGCAATCAAAAGCCCGGCAAAGCAGCACAAAAAACCGCCGAGAAAAGCAGCCGGGCGGCGGCACAGCTCGCGCAATGCATAGGTGCGGATGATGTGTCGGGGCGGACGCATGGCATCTCCTTTCGTTCTTCATGATAAAATTGACAAAGGCAGATTCGGGGAAAACTTTTTTGAAAAAGTTTTCCCCGATGTCATTTACAGCAGCTGAATTCCGTTCTCGCGGCAGGCCTTCACCGTTTCCTCCGGCCAGATGGAGGACTGCACCTCGCCCACATGGGCCTTGCGCAGAAAGAACATACAAAGTCTCGACTGGCCGATACCACCGCCGATGGTGTAGGGCAGCTCACCCCGCAGGAGTGCGGCGTGGAAGGGCAGGCTTGCCCGCTCGGTGCAGCCGCGGATGGTGAGCTGACGCATCAGCGATTCCTCGTCTACGCGGATGCCCATGGAGGAAAGCTCCAGGGCGATGTCCAGTACAGGATAGTAAACGATGATGTCCCCGTTGAGTGCCCAGTCGTCATAGTCGGGGGCGCGGCCGTCGTGGGGTTTACCGTTGCGCAGAGCACCGCCGATCTGCTCCAGGAAAATGGCGCCGTATTCCTTGGCGGCCAGATATTCCCGCTCCTTGGCGGTCTTGTCGGGGTAGCGGTCGAAGAGCTCCTGGGCGGTGATGAAGGTGATCTCCTCGGGGAGCATACGGCCGGCAAAATCGTAGTCATCGGCGATGTAACGCTCGGTGTGCTTGATCACCTCGTAAATGCGGCGCACCGTGGCGTGAAGGGTGTCCCGGGTGCGGTCGGCGTGATGAATGATCTTCTCCCAGTCCCACTGATCCACGAAGATCGAGTGGATGTTGTCGGTGTCCTCGTCCCGGCGGATGGCGTTCATATCGGTGTAAAGACCCTCGCCTGCCTCAAAGTTGTATACCCCCAGGGCATAGCGCTTCCACTTGGCCAGAGACTGGACGATCTCGGCCTCACAGCCGGTTTCCCCCAGGTCGAAGCTGACGGGGCGCTCCACCCCGTTGAGAGTGTCGTTGAGGCCGCTTCCCACAGGAACAAAGAGGGGAGCGGATACACGGGTGAGGTTGAGCTCGATGGCCAGATCGCGCTCGAAGAAATCCTTAACTTTTTTGATGGCGACCTCGGTCTGACGGAGGTCCAGCAGGGAGCGGTAACCCGCAGGTACGGTAAGAGACATGGCGTTGTTTCCTTTTTTATATAGAATTGGTTTGGTGACAGGATAATTTATGCGGAAGAGGGGCTTGACTTGCGGTCCCGGGTGGGGTATAATCAATATAACGGCATGTGCCGCACATTGTGCAGAAGAGGAGAGACAAGAGATGAATCTGAACGAGTCCCAGATTAAGGAAAAAATCGAAGAGATTACCGAAAAGATCAAGAACAGCGACGATCTGATGGCCAAGTTCAAGGCAGAGCCCATCAAGACCCTGGAAGGCCTCTTGGGCATCGACCTGCCCGATGAGATGATCGAAAAGATCGTGGACGGGGTCAAGGCGAAGATTTCGCTGGATAAGGCATCGGATTTGCTGGGCGGTCTTGGCGGTCTGTTCAAAAAGAAATAATTTTGGGAAGAGCTCCTTCGGGGGCTCTTTTTTTATGCCTGTTTTGCGGCCGCGGCGATGGCGGCGTTGACCCGACGGCGGAGATTCAGAAGATACTCGGCGTCCCGGGGATAGCGGGAGAAGGTGAGGGGCGTGTCCAGCCCGTCCTCGATCAGGGCAAGGACGTATTCCCGCCCGTACAGCGACTCGCAGAGCTGCAGGGCACGGAGGTCCTCCAGGGCCTCCCGGAAGAGGACAATGCGCATACTTTCCCACGCACTCCCGTCGGGGGCGGGGTAGACCGAATAGGGATCCCCCGAGGGAACCCAGCAGCCGCCGGTGCTGTCAAGGAAGGGATTGACCGAATCCCAGGAATGGCGGTTGAAGTAGAAATTGTAGCCCCACTGCAGGAAGCCGGCGATGCTGTACTTGTACAGCTGTACGCCGATGATGCGGGTACGGGCCCCAGGCATGGCGAAGAAACGATTGCTCACATCACGATTCTGGGCACAGCAGTAGTAGGCCCAAAGCCCCGGCACTTTGGCTTCAAGGAAGGGCTCGATGTGGTTGGTGGAAACGATGGGCATCTCCACGACCCCCTGTTCCCAGAAGGCAAAGTTGGAGAGGGCATCCATGATGGGATAGCCCCGGAGCAGCTCCTTCACCGGTGCGGCGGAGGCGCAGTATTGCTCCAGCTGGGCGGCGTTGGGCTCGTCGGAGATGTGGAAGAAGCAGCGCCGATCATCCCCCCTCGCCCGCATATGGGCAAGGAAGGCGGGAATGAACTGCCGGAGGAAGGCCGTATACGCTTCCCCTGCGGCGTCGGTTTCCCAGCCGAAGATGCGGCGGTATTCCCCCTCAGCGATGGCCATGATCTTGGGGGCATGGGCCGCGCCCCATTGGGTGAAGAGGTGGGAAATCTCGAAATATTGGATACCGCAGCGATCGCACATATCGATCCAGCGGTCAAGACGGGCAAAGGCAAAGCTGTACTTCTCCCCCTCGCGGGTCACCTCCACCAGCTGAACGGTGGGGCGCTCCCCGCCTACCTCGGTGTCAAGGGGAGGGGTAAATACGGGGGTCAGCAGCAGGTTGATGCCGTTCTCTGCGGCGGTGTGGACGAAACGCTCGATGATGGCCCAGTGCTCCTCCGAGAAGACCTCCACCCCATAGTAGTCGGCCAGGCAGTCGCAATGGAACCACTGGGTAAAGATCAGGGTCTGCTCGGGCAGGCGGGCATCGATCAGCTCCACCTGCAGGTCGTCGTGGGACAGCACCTCGCCGGTGGGATCACGGAGCTCCAGGGAGAGGGTATGCTTCCCTGCGGGCAGATCATCGGGCAGAGAGAGGGTGATCCACAGGCTGCGCAGTTGATTCGGGGGCAGAGAGACCCGTCCCCCGTACTGCAGCGGAGCCAGCAGATCGGGGTAAAGGCCGGGGACCGTGCGGAGATAGCCGTCATCGCTGTTGGGATAGGCGGGCATCAGGCTGGGGATGCACTCCACCTGTCTGACCCGGGCATAGGGGGCAAGGCTGCCGCCGAGCTGCAGATCGACGCAGGAAAAGGGAACGGCGGCATCCCGGAAACAGGCCAGCTGGAAGGAGAGCTGTTCTCCTCGCAGGACTGAGATATGGGTGAGAGGGGATTTGTTCTCGATTTCCTCGTCGGGAAAACACTTCTCCATGGAGGAAAGCAGGCGGGTCTTGATGGCGGGGCTCATATAAACACCTCCCGAAAATTAAGGATCGGCAAAGGCCGAGAGATCATTTCCCGCCGAAATAGGTGAAGAGATCGTCGGGGGTTTCCAGAATTACATGGGCTCCGGCTTCCCGCAGGCGTTCGGGAGGCTGGTAGCCCCAGGCGACGCCTACTGCCAGGAAGCCTGCACGGTGAGCTGTCTCCATATCCGAGTCGGTGTCTCCCACCAGGGCAACCTCGTGGGGAGCGCACCCGCACGCTGCGGCAATGGCAAGGGCGGCGGTTGGATCGGGTTTGGCAACGATATCGGCGCGGCGGCCCACCACAGGAGAGGCCATGCCGGGAAGAAGCTTTTCAATGAGGGGCTTGGTCATATATTCCCGCTTGTTGGAGAGAACGGCAATGCGCATTCCCTTTGCATGGAGGGCGGCCACGGCTGTATCCATGCCGGGGTAGGTCTCATCCACGTGAATGTGGGTGACGTCATAGTTGCGCCAGAACTCGGCCACAACCTCCTTGATGTGATCTTCGGTGCGGGCCTCCGGGGGGAGGGCTTTGCCCATAAAGCTGTAGGAACCGCCGCCCAGGCAGGCGGCAAAAGATTCGGCATCATGCTCGGGGTGACCGAAGTGCCGCAGCGCAAGATTGGCGGCCTCGCGGATGGTGTGGCTGGTGTCGGCAATGGTGCCGTCCAGGTCGAGGATCAGAAGCTTATACATGGGGTCTCCTTAATGGAAGTATTCGGTGAGGGCATCGGGGGAGGGAAGGACGGTCTGCGCCCCCACTTCCAGCAGAAGCTCGGCGGGGCGGTATCCCCAAGCCACGCCGATGGGGGCAAATCCGGCGGCGATGGCGGTCTTGATGTCCACATCGCTGTCCCCGATGAAGGCGACCTCGTGGGGCTTGGCGCCCAGCTCGGCGGCCAGGGCCAGGGGGACGGTGGGATCGGGCTTGGTGGGATAGCCCGGCCGCTGGCCGTAGGCGATCTCCACCGTGTGGGGAAGAAGCTGGGCACACAGGCCTTTCACCATATAATCCTGCTTGTTGGACAGGACACCGATGCGGTAGCCCCGGGCGTGGAGTTCGGCGATGGCGGCATCCAGCCCCGGGTAGGTGGTGTCGGTCTGCAGATAAGTCTCGGTATAAGCCGCGTCATAGTCGGCGAGAACGGCATCAATCTGTGCTTCGGTGCGCTGGACTTCGGGCATGGCCCGGGTAATGAGCTTCCGGGCGCCGTTATTGATGAAGCTGCGCAGGGCGGGAATGTCGTGCTCGGGGTAGCCGAAGCGGCGCATGGTGGCGTTCAGCGCCACCAAAATGGCGGGAAGGGTATCGGCAATGGTGCCGTCCAGATCAAAAATGAGAGCTTTGTACATGGGATTTACCGTAGCCTTCGAGGGAAGGCTTCCTTGCGTGGAATGAATAGCGGATTGACTCGGCGGGGATCAGCCCAGCAGGGCATCTCCCAACTCATCGATGAAATCGCGGAGCTTTTTGCGGTTGAGGGCGTAGTAGATACGGTTGGCATCCCGCTTGATCTCCACAAAGCCGCTCTCCATCAAAAGGGACATATGGTGAGAGACGGTGGCAGTAGAGATGTCCAGCAGGGAAGCCAGCTGCTGGCCGTACTTGGGAGATTCGGATAAGAGCTTCAGAATTTCGAACTTCCGCAGGTCGCCGATGGTGCGCAGGGTGCGGCAGAGCTTGTCCTCCAGGGTGGAGGTTTGTGTGATCTCCTTCAGGGGCTCAAACAGAACGCCCACATAGAAGAAATCGTTCTCCTGCTCGTCGGTGAAGTTCATCAGATAGCGGGTGGAGTTGCACATCATAATGGAAGGCTGGATATAGAGGGCATCGATAGAGGGGGGGACGGCAATGCCGTAGTTTTGCTCCACGAAGTCAGCACCGCCGGTGCTCAGCGGTTCGTTGACCGCCGAAAGGAACCAGCCCACATAGTGCTTGACAATGTCGTATTTTTCCCGCCACAGACGAATGGCTTCCTCCAGGATGTCAGCCAGGGCACTGCGGTAGTGGTCAAAGCCGTTGTAGAAGCGGCAGATTTCCCACTTCTCATCGGCAGGAATATCCATGTTCTCTACAAAGGCAATAAACTCGCTGTAGTTGGTGATCTCCCCATCGTAGTCATCGGGGGCGAACTCGCCGATGAGCAGGGAGGTAAGGTTGAGGAAGAAGATGGGCTTGGACAGGTCCCGCAGTGCCACCAGGTCGGCCTCGGGGCTAGGGGCGGAACGGCGGCAGACGTTGTGAATGAGATAGAAGGCGAAGCAGCCCTTCATGCCGCTGTGCCGGCGGAAGAGAAAATCCAGCAGGTTGTCGTCGGCCGACAGACTGCGGGTGACGTGCTCAGACAGCTCGATGATGGCATCAAAGCAGCTGTCCAGGACCTCGGGGTCAATGGCGAATTTTTTGAGAATGGCATTTTTCAGCTCGCGGCAGGATTCACCGTTGCGGCTGTTATACAGAAGCATGGCGGCTTCAAAAATCAGATTAGGTTCGCGCAGAAGCTTAATTTGCATTTGTCGGACCCCCGTACATTAGATATTATACCTGAATCAAGTGAAGTATACCATGTTTCTTGAATATTGTCAAGCGTTTTCTTTCAAAAATCATCAAATGTTTGATGGGCATAGGCGAATATAAGGGGAGATTCTTCGACGTGCGGCAAATATGACTATCTGAATTTGATAAGCTTGAAACAAGTATCGTCGAAGGACGTGATAGATGCGCGTCAAGTAGATCGAGAAAGGGAAAACGATTGTTTTATAATTATCGAATCGTTGTTTGATTCTTGTCAAATTACTTGCTTTGGAGCAAAATAAAGAGTATATTCGATTTGTGTCAATGAAAAACGCCCATAACGCTCGATTGATTTCGAATAATGTGAGGCTGCCTTGGCGAAAAATTGTGCAGAATAATGAAAATTTACAGAAAAACAAAAAAAATATCAGCTCTATGCCTATATGCGAAACGATGCGGTTATGCTATAATATATAATTATGGAAATATTCTAACGAAAAATACGGGGAGACGATGAGTTTGAAACGCGAAGATTTGCGCAATATTGCGATTATTGCCCATGTAGACCACGGTAAGACCACCCTGGTCGATGAAATGCTGAAGCAAGGCGGTGTTTACCGCGAAAACCAGGCCACCGAAGAGCGTGTGATGGACAACAACGCCCTGGAGAAGGAGCGCGGCATCACCATTTTGGCCAAGAATACGGCTGTTCACTATGAGGGCGTGAAGATCAACATCATCGACACCCCCGGCCATGCCGACTTTGGCGGCGAGGTGGAGCGTATTCTGAAGATGGTCAACGGCGTTCTTCTGCTGGTTGACGCGGCCGAGGGCCCCATGCCCCAGACCCGTTTTGTTCTGCAGCGCGCCCTTGAACTGAACCACCGTGTCATCGTGGTGATCAACAAAATTGACAAGCCCGATGCCCGCCTGGAAGAGGTGGAGGAAGAGGTGTTGGAGCTGCTGATGGATCTGGATGCCACCGACGAGCAGCTGGACAGCCCCATGATCTTCTGTTCGGGCCGCGCCGGTACGGCGTCCCTCTCGCCCTTTGAGCCCGGCACCGACCTCAAGCCCCTCTTCAATACCATCCTTGAATATATGCCCGCTCCCGAAGGCGACGAGAACGGGGAGCTGCAGCTGCTGGTCTCCTCCATCGACTACAATGACTATGTGGGCCGTATCGGTATCGGCCGCATTGAGCGGGGGATGATTCGCCAGAACCAGGCAGCCATGATCACCAACTTCCACTCGGGCATGACCCCCAAGCAGACCAAGATCGTGTCCCTCTATCAGATCGACGGCCTGTCCCGGATTCCCGTGACCGAAGCCAAGGTGGGCGATATCGTCTGCTTCTCGGGGGCTGAGGATATCACCATCGGCGATACCATCACCTCCCTTGCCTGCCCCGAGCCCCTGGAGTTCGTGAAGGTAAGCGAGCCCACCATGGAGATGACCTTCTCGGTCAATGATTCCCCCTTCGCCGGCCGCGAGGGTAAGTATGTTACCTCCCGCAAACTTCGCGAGCGCCTTTACCGTGAGCTGCTCAAGGACGTGTCCCTACGGGTGACCGACGGTGAGACCACCGACAGCTTCAAGGTAGCCGGCCGCGGTGAGATGCACCTCTCCATCCTCATTGAAACCATGCGCCGCGAGGGCTACGAGCTGACCTGCTCCATGCCCCACGTTCTCTTCCGTGAGATCGACGGGCAGAAGCACGAGCCCATGGAGAAGGTCTCCCTGGACGTGCCCTGTGATTATGTTGGTCCCGTTGTCGAGGAGCTTGGCCGCCGCAAGGGTGAGCTGCTGGAGATGAATCCCAACAGCACCGGCACCCGGATGCGCATCGAATATATGATCCCCGCCCGCTGCCTCATCGGCTACCGCGCCATGTTCATGAACGCCACCCGCGGCGAGGGTATCATTAACTCTCTGTTTGCAGGCTACGCCCCCTATCGCGGTGATATCTCCCTGCGCTACACCGGTTCCCTGGTGGCATCCGAGGACGGCGAGACCACTTCCTATGGTCTGTACAATACCCAGGATCGCGGTTCTATGTTCATCGGTCCCGCTACCCCCGTTTACGAGGGCATGATCGTGGGCGAGAACCCCAAGGGCGGCGACATTGCGGTGAACCCCTGCAAGAAGAAGCAGCTCACCGCCATCCGCTCGGCAGGTGCCGACGAGGCCCTGCGCCTGGTGACCCCCGTGGTCTTCTCCCTGGAGGAAGCCATTGAGTTTATCGCAGATGACGAGCTCATCGAAGTCACCCCCAAGAGCATCCGCCTGCGCAAGCGCATCCTCAACACCGAGCTGCGCCTGAAGGCCGAGAGCCGCCGCAAGAAGGGCGAAATTCAGTAATCAAAGATTCGCAAAGAAAAGCGGGCATCGCACAAATCCGTGCGATGCCCGCTTTTCTTTGCATGGAAAGGGAAGCCGCGCCAACGGGCGCGGCTTCCCTTATTGCTTTTTTCGTGGGGATCAGTCGGCGGTGTAGGCCAGGCAAAGAAAATCTTCGGCGGCATCGATGAGGTGGATGGGATCGAGCTGCCCTGCTGTGATCCGGGCGGCAAAAGCTTCAGCCTCCCGGCGGTCGGGGCTGAAATCTTCCAACCGGGCGATCTCGGTGCCTGTCTCATCGGTGCAGAGGATGGCGTAAGCGGTATATGCACCCAGCTCGGGGGCGGTGTAGATGCAGGGGATAGCGCGGTATGAAACTGTCATGGCGGTGATGTGTCCCTTCGTATCCTTGCGGTGTTTTTGTTGGTATAAGTATAACATATTTTTACAAATTTGTCAATATATGGAAGAGAAATTGCTAAAAAACTTGCCGCAAATTTCGACCGAAAATTTGCGGCGAGGGCGAAAATACAGAGAAAATGGCGGAATTTGCGCAAAAAATCACCGCCCTGCCGGTTTGCGGCAGGGCGGTGAGCGAATGTAAATATTGGCAGAAGATCAGGGGGCGGTGGTTTCGGTGCCCGAGACCTCCACGGAATCGGGGAGGCAGAGGGCGTAGAGCTCAATGCTGTCGGTGATGGGGATCCACTTGTTTTCCCCGCCCACCACCACGGCGATGAATTCCCGGCCGTCATCCCGCACGGCCATGCTGACCAGGCAGCGATGGGCCTCCAGGGTGTAGCCGGTCTTGCCGGCTGTGAGCTTCATGCCGGGGAGCTCGTCCCCGGAGAGGTAGGAGAAGAGGGTGCTGGTGAGCAGAAGACCCTCGGGATTCTGGGGAGTTTTTGCGGTAGTGTACTGGTAGGTGGAGAGGATCTCCCGCAGGGGTTCGATCTGCATGGCGTAGGAGAAGATAGCGGCGATCTCCCGGGCGGTGCTGTAGTGGTCATCGTCATGGAGGCCGCTGGCGTTGGTGAAGTGGGTACCGGTCAGCCCCATCTCTGCTGCCTTCTGATTCATCCGCTCGGCGAATGCTGCCTCGGAGCCGGCTACAAGCTCTGCCAAAGCAGAGGTGGCATCCGCACCCGAGGGCAGGGCGGCGGCATAGAACAGGTCGATCACGGGAACCGTTTCCCCTGCGGCAAAGCCGGCCCGGGAAGCGTTTGCCTCCACCAGGGGGTTGATCAGCCCGGCGGTGAAGGTATAGGTGAGGTCGAAGCTTTCCAGGCTTTCGTAGGCCACGATCAGGGTCATGACCTTGGTCATGGAGGCGGGGAAAATCCGCTCGGCGGACAGACGCTCGGCCAATATGGTGCCGTCAGCCACGTCAATGAGCACAGCATGGGTGGACTGCACCTTCTCTCCCACCTGCACGGTGGCGGAGGTGGGGGAGGCCAGTACCGCGGCAGGACCGGGGGGCTCGGTTTCGGGGGGCGCGGTGGTCACGGGGACGGGAAGCCCTTCCTCTGAGGTCTGCAGACCTGCGGTCTGGGCGTTGGCGGCCAGATCCAGTGCCTGGCGGTGGCGGTGGTAGGCGATCCCTCCCACCACAAGACCCGCGGCCACCAAAAGAAAGATCAAAATCAGAAGAAGAACGGGACCGGGACGTCCCTTTTTTCTGCGTTTTTGCGGAACACAGCACTGTACCTGCATCTGCACAGCCTGAGCTTCTCTTGCCCGGATGAAGCGTTCCCGGTCGTCGGGGCGGGCGGACATCTGTCCGGGGCGCACTTCACCATAGGGAGGCTGAGTGCGGCGGACGGTCTGCGGTGGGGTCCCTCGCGGGGGAGAGTAGCTCTGCCCGGCGCGGCCGGGATTGATCGGGGGCTGTACAGGAGGACGGCGGGGGCCGCCTGTCCGGGGCTGGGGTGTGCCGTCGGTGCGAGCTCCGCGGCTTGGTCTCGGGGGTTGCGTATTCACGGTTCTCGCCTCCTCTCGGCAGGAATTTGAAAATACGGGTAAAATTATTATACCGAATTCAAAGAGACCTGTCAAGGGGCGGGAGAAATTTCACAATTTCTGCAGAATTGGCGGGGGACAGGTGAAAAAATGTAAACAATATTGCAGAGTATTAATAATATGTTGCATTTTGCGCCAAAATGTGCTATACTAAACTGTCTGCCGTCCGGAGACGGCAAATTCCCCATTCGAGGTATCTATGCAATCTTCCGAGAACAAAATGGGCACCATGCCGGTTTTTCGCCTGCTGGTGACCATGGCTCTGCCCATGATCGCGTCCATGATGGTGCAGGCGCTGTACAACATTGTGGACAGTATCTATGTTTCCCGCATCAGTGAGAATGCGCTGACGGCGGTTTCTCTGGCCTTCCCCATTCAGAATCTCATGATTGCGGTGGGAACGGGAACCGGCGTGGGCGTGGGTGCCCTGCTTTCCCGTGCGCTGGGAGAGAAAAATCAAAAGGACGCCAACCGCCTGGCCGAGCACGGCTGTTTTCTGGCAGTGCTGAGCTACCTTGCTTTTCTTCTGATCGGCCTCTTCGGTTCCCGTGCCTTTTTTGCGGTGCAGACCGACGTTCCCGAGATCGTGGAGGGGGGCGTACAGTATATGTTCACCGTTACGGTCTTCTCCTTCGGCCTTTTTACGCAGTTGATCTTTGAGAAGCTGATGCAGGCCACGGGGCGGACGGTGCTGAGTATGCTTACCCAGGGCATCGGTGCGGTGCTGAACATCATCCTTGACCCCATTTTTATTTTCACCTTGGATATGGGTATCCTGGGTGCCGCGGTGGCTACCGTGGTGGGGCAGATCATTGCCGCCGTCTTCGGTATCTGGCTTAACGCCCGCTATAACCGGGAGATCAAGCTGGATCCTATGCATTTTCGCCCCAGCTGGAGCGTGATCCGCCGCATCTACGCCATCGGTGTTCCCTCCATCATCATGGCTTCCATCGGCTCGGTGATGACCTTCTGCCTCAACAAAATCCTCATCGCCTTTACCGAAACAGCCGCGGCAGTGTTCGGGGTGTATTTCAAGCTTCAGTCCTTTGTATTTATGCCTCTTTTCGGCGTCTCCAACGGCATGATCTCCATCCTCAGCTACAACTACGGCGCCCGTCGGCAGGACCGCATGATGGCGGTGATCCGCTATACTGCCGGGATCGCCCTGGGCTTCATGCTTTTCGGCGTGCTGCTGATGCAGCTGATCCCCGGTCCCCTGCTTCTGCTCTTCAACGCCGACGAAAATATGCTGGGCATTGGTATCCCCGCCCTGCGGATCATTTCCCTCAGCTTCCCCCTGGCGGCCTTCGGCATCACTGCCAGCTCTACCTTCCAGGCCCTGGGGCGGGGCTTCCTCTCCATGACCATCTCCATTGCCCGTCAGCTTGTTGCTCTGGTGCCTCTGGCCTGGCTGCTGGCCCGGACAGGGATGCTCTCCTCGGTGTGGCTGGCTTTCCCGCTGGCTGAGCTGGTTTCCACCACCCTTGCCGCCATCTTCCTGGTGCACATTTACCGCCGGGTGATCAAGCCCCTGGGGGAGCCCGCCCCAGAGTCGGTGTAAGTTCCGCGCCAATGTGGGCAATCACACAGAAAAATCACCGTTTCATCACTTGAAGTTTGGATAATCCCTTCAAATGTTCACGGAATATTCAAGATTTTGTGTTATAATCGTACAAGCTGTACCAGTGCGGAAAAGGCCATGTGCCTGCCGCCCCGCGGACAGGGTCTGCGGTACATACGGATTTCAAGCAAGAAAGGATTGCTATTATGATTAAAATCGACCATCTGATCAAGCGTTACGGCGCCAATTATGCCGTAGACGACGTCAGCTTCTCGATCGGTGAGGGCGAGATCGTAGGTTTCCTCGGTCCCAACGGCGCAGGCAAATCTACCACAATGAACATCCTTACCGGCTATCTTTCGGCTACCTCGGGTACCGTGAAGGTGGGTGGGATCGATGTGTTGGAGGATCCTCTTTCGGCTAAGAAAATGATCGGATTCCTGCCCGAGCAGCCCCCCCTGTACCTGGACATGACGGTGGAGGAGTATCTCAACTTCAGCTATGAGCTCAAGAACTGCAAGCTGAACCGGACCAAGCACCTCAAGGAGATCTGCGAGGTGGTGAAAATCACCGACGTTTATCACCGGGTGATCCGCAACCTCTCCAAGGGCTACCGTCAGCGCGTGGGCATCGCCCAGGCCCTCATCGGCAACCCCAAGATCATCATCTTTGACGAGCCCACCGTGGGTCTTGACCCCAAGCAGATCATCGAGATCCGCAACCTGATCCGCAACCTGGGCCGAGATCACACCGTTATTCTCTCCACCCACATCCTGCAGGAGGTGCAGGCCGTCTGCGACCGCATCATCATCATCAACAAGGGTAAGATCGTGGCCGACGAGCGCACCGAGAACATTACCCGTGCCGTGGACAGCAAGCGTCGCTTCAATGTCAAGATCGTGGGGCCCCAGCGCGAGGTCCTTGCCATGCTCAAGGCAAAGCAGGGCATTGTTTACGCCGAGGCGTTGGCTGAGCGGGACGGGGATGCCCATACCTACATGATCGAGAGCGAGGTCGGCCTGGACATCCGCAAGAATCTCTTCTACACCCTGGCCGAGAAGAACTGGCCTATGATCGGTCTTGAGGCTCTGGGCATGAGCCTGGAGGACATCTTTATTACCATCGTGGACAGCAGCGAGGAGAAGAAAAAGACCCGCGGCCGTGCCAGCATCGAGAAAAAGGTTGCCCAGTCGGTGATGCAGTCCACTGCGCAGAAGCAGATGGAGAGCAATGCCTCCGACGGCAAGTCCGAATAACGCCCACGGGGAAAGAAAGGAATAAACGAAATGTTCGCAATCTATAAAAAGGAGATGCGGTCGTACTTCATCAATGCGATCGGATATGTGTATATCGCCGTGTTCCTGGCCGTCTCGGCATTTGTCTGCTGTCTCTCTACGCTCCATGCGCAGAGCTATGACGTGTCTACTTATTTTACACTGATGCTCTTCTCCCTGGTGGTGCTGATCCCCCTGCTGACCATGAAGCTCTTCTCCGAGGAGCGTAAGCTCCGCACCGAACAGCTTTTGCTCACCGCACCCGTCACCATCACCGGCATGGTGCTGGCAAAGTTCCTTGCTGCCATGACCATGTTCACCGGCACCGTTCTTGTGTCCTGCATCAACTTCATCCCCCTCTATCACCTGGCGGATGAAGCCCGCGCCGCCGACGAATACGCCGAGATCACCTCGGCCCTGGGCCCCAACACCGCCATCATCGCCGGCAACCTTATCGGCATTCTGCTGGTGGGGGCAGCCTTCATTTCGGTGGGTGTGTTCATCTCGGCCCTCACCGAGAATCAGCTGGCCGCCGCCGTGTCCACCATGGGCATCATTCTGGCCATGATCATCATCGGCGTGCTCAACAGCCTCATCGACAACTACGCCATTCGCTTCGTGCTGAGCTGGTTCTCGGTGCTGGAGCGCTTCAACCTCTTCGGCTACGGCATTTTTGATTTCAATGCCCTCCTGTACTACCTCTCCATCTGCACCGTCTTCATTTTCCTGACCATCCGCGTTTACGAAAAACGCCGTTGGTCGTGACGAAAGGGGGATATACAGATGAACCGTTCCTTCATGCATTCCCGCAAGTTCCGCTACGGCAGCGTCTCTGTTGCCCTGACGGCGGCCTTCATTGCGGCCATTATTCTCATCAACGTGGTCTTTACCGCCCTGTCTCAGAAGTTCATGTGGTACATCGATATGACCAGCGAAGAGCTGTATACCATCTCCGAGGCCACCTGGGCCGCCCTGGAGGACGTGGACGATGAGGTCAAGATCATCTTCTGCTCCGATCCCGATACCCTGCAGGCCACCGAGGAGCTGCGCATCGTCTACAACACCGCCCTGCAGCTGCAGGAGAGAATGCCCAACATCAAGGTGGAGACGGTGAATATCATCGACAACCGCTCCGCCGTGCAGAAGTACACCAGCATGGGCTCCTCCATCAAGACCTACTCGGTCATTGTGGAGAGCGGCACTGAGTTCCGCGTGCTGGCGGTGCAGGCCTTCTACACCTTCTCTGATGCTACCTCCACCGAGCCCTGGGCCTACAGCGGTGAGCGCAAGTTCGTGTCCACCATCCTGTCGGTGACCCAGGCCGATGCTCCCATCGCCTGCATCACCAATACCCATGGCGAGGGAATGTACGATATGTCGCTGCTCGCCACCATCGAGGAGGCAGGCTATAAGATCCAGTCCATTGATCTGGCTGCCGAGGAAATCCCCGAGGACTGCCGACTGCTGCTGGTCTTCAACCCCCAGACCGACTTCCAGGTCAAGGACGGCGTCTCCGATGTTTCCGAGATCGAGAAGATCGACCGCTTCCTTGACGGCAATAACTCCATGATGGTCTTCATGGATCCCAACACCCCCGAGGCACCCCATTTTGAGGAGTACCTGGAGGAGTGGGGCATCGTCTTCAACCGCGAGCTGGTGAAGGACAGCGCAAACTCGGTGTCCACCAACGGCTACTCGGTGATCGGTACCTATACCACCGACGAGGGCCTGGGCGCCTCGGTGCACAAGGAGCTGCGCAATACCCGCTCTGTTGCCCCCAAGACCATCTTCATCGAGACCGGCCATGTCAGCTATGCCCCCGGCTACAGCACCGCCGGTGTGTACAGCTCCAACGGCATTGACCGCACCATCTCCGACGTCTTTGTTTCTTCCTCCACCGCCGAAGCCTATGCCAACGGCAAGAAGGTCAGCTCGGCCACCGAGCTTGAGCCCTATCGCCTGATGACCATCACCAACGAGATGCGCATTGTGGACAATGAGTACTACCAGTCCTTTGTGGTCTTCTGCCCCTCCACCAAGTATGCCATCTCCTCCCTGCTGCAGTCCAATACCTACGGCAACAACGATCTGATGAACGCCCTCTTCCGCGCGGTGGGTAAGGAGTACGTCCCTGCCGAGATCCCGCGCAAGCCCTTTGCTCAGCTCAGCATCGAGGGCCTGGCCACCGCGGATGCCAACACCTACACCGCAGTTCTTGTGGTGGTGCCCACGGTGATTGTCTTCGGCATCGGCCTGGTGGTCATCGTCCGCCGCAAGTATGCGTAAGGCAAAAACCCCAGAAAGGCGCACAGAGATATGCTGAAAAAACAAAAGATTCTGATTTTGGTCCTGGTGCTCTTCTTTGCGGCCCTCATCACCGCGTATTTTGTGGTGGTGCGTCCCATCGTTGAGCAGGAGGATCCTGTGGAAACCAAGGCCCCTGTGGAAACCGAAGCCGCGGGGGAAGTGGTGGGCCACAATGACCGTATTCTCATGTTCCCCCATACCGAAAAGGAAAAGATCCGCTCCATTGAGGTGCACAACGACCACGGCAGCTACACCTTCCGCCGCGATGCAAACGGCGACTTCCAGATCGTGGGCTTTGAGGGCATCGCCTTTAACCAGGAGCAGCTTTCTTCTCTGGTCGTATCAGCGGGCTACACCCTGTCCATGGCCAAGGTGGAAAACATTGTCTCCATGGAGGAGTACGGCCTGGTGCCGGTGCAGAACGAGGACGGAACCACCTGGAACCCCGCCCGTTATAAGCTTACCTGCACCGACGGCACCGAGCATTCGGTGACCATTGGCTATCCCCTCATCACCGGGGGCGGCTACTATGCCAAGTATGCCGGCCGGAATGAGGTCTATGTCCTCAACACTGAACTGGCCAAGACCATTCTTGCCCCGGTGGAAAATATGATCACCCCCATGGCCGTCTGGCCCATGGCCATGAACAACTACTTTACCTCGGACAACTTCCTCTTTATGGAGGGGGACGAGGTGAAGGTTGCCATCGGCTATAACTCCGAGGAGGAGCGGGCAGGGGAGTTCAGCAATCAGGTCTACCGGATGCTGGAGCACGAGGGCTACAACGTCTCCAATACCAACTATGACTCGGTGCTGCAGGTTTTCTACACCAAAACTCCGCTGCGCTGCGTCAAGCTGGGCCTCGGCGACGCCGCCCTGGAGGAGTATGGCCTGGCTGAGCCCCGCTATACCATCTATTTTGAGTTCCCCGATCCCGAAAACGGTCTGATCAAGAATATGCTCCTCATCAGCGACCGCAACGAGGCGGGCAACTACTACATCGCCTCGGCCCTCTTCAACCAGATCGTTGAGGTGTCGGGCAGCGATTGGGACTTTTTGACCTGGGATTTCATCAAGTGGGTGGATGCCCCCATCTTCCAGCGCAACATCGACTACATCCGGGAGATCCGGGTGGAGTCCCCCAACTTCAGCGAGACTTATCTGCTGGAGGGCTTGGGCAAGGAACTGATCGTGACCCAGAAATCCAACGGCCGCAAGCCTGAGGTGTCCAACTTCCGTCAGTTCTACAAGACCCTGCTCACCGCCTCCATTGAGGGCAATGTCCCCATGACGGCGGAGGAGATGGCCGCCCTTGCCGCGGACGAGAAGAACTGCCAGCTGACCCTCACCTTCATCACCGACTCCACCGAGCTGGTGTACAAGTTCTATCCCTACTCCGAGCGCCGCTCTTACATGACCCTCAACGGCGAAGGCCAGTTCTATGTCCTCCGTTCCATGGTGGAAAAGATCATTGCCGATGCCGACCGTGTCACCCGTGACGAACCGGTGAAGCACACCGACAAGTATTAAATTGTACGAAAAAACGGCCATGCCCGAGGGCATGGCCGTATTGATTTGTCTTTGTCCCTTACTGAGCGGCATCAACGATGGCTGCGAAAGCAGCAGCCTTCAGGGAAGCGCCGCCGATGAGGCCGCCGTCCACGTTGGGCTTGGCCAGCAGCTCGGCTGCGTTCTTGTCGTTCATGGAGCCGCCGTACTGAATGGTGACGGTCTCGGCAACCTCTTCGCCGTAGAGTTTGGCGAGGGTAGCGCGGATCACGGCGCAGGTCTCCTCAGCCTGCTCGGGGGTAGCGGTCAGGCCGGTACCGATGGCCCAAACGGGCTCATAGGCGATGATGACCTGCTTCAGCTCCTCGGCAGAGATGCCTGCCAGGTCGAGCTTGGTCTGCATGGCAACCACCTCATCGGTGATGCCGGCCAGGCGCTGCTCCTTGACCTCACCCAGGCAGAGGATAACGGTCATGCCGGCGGCGATGGCAGCCTTGGTGCGGAGGTTAACGGTCTCATCGGTCTCGCCGAAGTACTGGCGGCGCTCGCTGTGGCCGACGATGACGTAGTCAACGCCGCAGGCCCCCAGCATCTTGGCCGAGATCTCACCGGTGTAGGCGCCGGCCTCGGCAAAGTGTACGTTCTCGGCACCGATCTTGATGTTGGTGCCCTTAGCTGCTTCCTGTGCGGCGGCAATGTCCACATAGGGGGCGCAGAAAATGATGTCGCAGTTGTCCTTGCCCGCAACCAGGGGAGCGGTCTCACGAACGAGAGCAGCGGCCTCGGCGGGGGTCATGTTCATCTTCCAGTTGCCCGCAATTACGGTGCGTCTCTTTGCAGGATTCATGATATAATCTCCTTTGTTTGTGTAGTTGTGGGGGAGCTTTTTGAAAAAAGCTCCCCCACGCCCCCGCAAAAACTTTCGCGCACGCCACGGATGGGGGGCGCCTGAAAGTTTTTCGGGATTGTTAAGCCCCTTTTTTCAAAAAGGGGCTTAACCGGGGTCCGGGGCAGAGCCCCGTGCTATGCTTACTTGTTCTCCAGGCAGTCGATGCCGGGCAGGGTACGGCCCTCGAGGAACTCAAGAGAAGCGCCGCCGCCGGTGGAGATGTGGGTGATGCGGTCAGCGAAGCCCAGCTGCTCGCAGGCTGCAGCGGAGTCGCCGCCGCCGACGATGGTGATGGCCTCGGACTCAGCCAATGCGCGGGCAACTGCGATGGTACCCTGTGCCAGAGTGGGGTTCTCGAACACGCCCATGGGACCGTTCCAAACCACGGTCTTTGCGCTCTTGACGGCATTGGCGAAGAGCTCGCGGGTCTTGTCGCCGATATCCAGACCCATCTTGTCAGCGGGAATCTTGTCGGCATCAACCGTCTCCACAGCGATGTCAGCATCGATGGGATCGGGGAAGGAAGCGGCAACTACGGTGTCAACGGGGAGCAGCAGGTTAACGCCCTTCTGCTCGGCCTTAGCCATCATCTCACGGCAGTAGTCCAGCTTGCTCTCGTCGAAGAGGGAGGAACCGATGCCGTAACCCTTGGCAGCCAGGAAGGTGTAAGCCATACCGCCGCCGATGATGAGGGTGTCGACCTTGGAGAGCAGGTTGTCGATAACGTTGAGCTTGTCAGCAACCTTTGCGCCGCCCAGGATGGCAACGAAGGGACGGGCGGGATCGGAGAGGGCCTTGCCCATGACGCCGATCTCTTTCTGAATCAGGTAGCCGCAGACAGCGGGAAGACCGCCGTGCTGAGCAACACCGGCGGTGGAGCCGTGTGCACGGTGCGCAGCACCGAATGCGTCGTTAACGAAGATCTCAGCCAGGGAAGCGAGCTCACGCGCGAACTCGGGATCGTTCTTCTCCTCGCGCTTGTCGAAGCGGGTGTTCTCCAGCAGGATAGCCTGACCGTCAGTGAGGGCAGCGGCCTTAGCCTTGGCATCGGGGCCGATGGTGTCGGCGCAGAGGGGAACCTCCTGGCCAAGCAGCTCGGTCAGACGAGCGGCAACGGGAGCGAGGGTGTACTTGGGGTTAATCTCACCCTTGGGCTTGCCCATGTGGGAGCAGAGGATAACCTTGGCGCCCTGGCCAAGCAGGTACTTGATGGTGGGCAGAGCCTCAACGATACGCTTGT
The DNA here is from genome assembly GCA_015063805.1 of Oscillospiraceae bacterium. Taxonomy (GTDB): domain Bacteria; phylum Bacillota; class Clostridia; order Oscillospirales; family CAG-272; genus SIG693. The sequence continues at coordinate 72,007 of SVTK01000009.1, read as the reverse complement.
CGCTGGTGATCTTGCCGTCCTTGAGGGGGACGTTGAAGTCGCAGCGGACCAGTACGCGCTTGCCGGCAACGGCAATGTCTTCGATGTTTTTCTTGTTGTACATGGTGAAGAATTCCTTTCTTTCTTATAGAATAAATTTTCCACTCCTTAATATACCATAAAACCGCAATTTTATCAAGTGTTATTTGATAAAATTGCGGTCTTTTTTTGTTTTTTCTTTGCCGTGGGGCGCTTTATCGGTTTTCCTCCCGCTCTGCGGCTTCCAGCTGTTCGGTGAATTCGTCCCGCACCTCGGGGCGGCGGCTGAAGAGCAGAGCCGAGACGGCGGCGGTCAGGGGCAGGGCGGAGAGAATGCCGAAGCTGCCCACCAGTGCCTGCAGGATCTCGAACACAATGCGCTCCTGATTAAGCATGGTGAAGAGGGAGGCATTGTTCCCCCCCACGATCAGCAGAACCACCGAGAGGGAGGAGCCGATGTAGGCCAGGATGAGGGTGTTGGACATGGTGCCGATGAGATCCCGGCCGATGGTGATGCCCGAGCGGAAGAGCTCGCCGAAGGTGGGGCGCTCCAGCTTGACGCTGATCTCGTGCAGGGCGGAGGAGATGTCCACCGACACATCCATCACCGCCCCCAGGGCACCGATGAGAATGGCGGCATAGAGCAGGGCGTGGAGGTCGATGGGGTCCGGGGTGTCGAGGAAGAGCAGATAGACGGTGGTTTCATCCAAATGCCCCGTCATATGCAGGAAGCAGTTGGTGACGGCCATGACCGCTGCAGCGGCCAGTGTACCGCCAAGGCAGCCCAGGATGGCCGCCAGGCTTTTCCGTCCGCTGTCCCCGATGAGCAGCAGAGTGAAGATCGTGATGTAGGCGCAGATGAGGATGGTCCAGAAGTAGATATTCTTCCCCGACAGCACAGCGGGAATGAAGCAAACAAAGACGGCGGCGCAGGTCAGCACCAACGCGGCGAGGGCAGCCAGCCCTTTGCTCCGCCCAAACAGGATCAGCAGCAGGGCGAAGATCACCCCAAGGCAGATCAGCACATTGGTGCGTACGAAGGTGGTCATGACATAGTTGGGGGCTTCCTCCGGTGGGGCGTTGTTCATGAGAATCACCCGGCTCCCCGGCTCAACCTCCCGGATTTCCCCCATGACCACGCTGTCGCTGATGGTTTGGATGGCGGTGACGGCTTCTCCGTCCTCCAGCTGTGCGGTGAAGGTGACGGTGATATCGCGCATGGCGTCATCCTCGCCGTAGTGCTGTTCGGCGCGGGAGAGAACCTCTACCACGCGGGCGGGGAGATAGGTGGTGTTTGCCTCGGCCACAATGCGCCCGCTGTTGGCCGCGGCGGACAGAAGCAAAAGCAGAAGAACAGCGGCCGCGGTAATCAGCAGAGCGCGGATCGGGCGGCTTTTGCAGAACAGATTCGGCATATGATTTCCTCCGAGGGCGGAAATGGCGGGTACGGCCCGCCTATGTAAAATAGTATACTCTTTTTTTGCCGCAAAAGCAAGAGGGGAGCCGCAATTTTGCGGCTCCCCGTGGGTGCGGTGTTATTCTGCGGCCCGCAGTCCCACCAGATCAAGGTGCTCGAGATTAGGGAAGGCGGCCCGGATGGCATCGGTGTCAATGGCGTTGCCGTCGATGAGGAGGGGATCGTAGACGCCGACCTGGTGGATCATTGTGTGCAGGAACAGAGCATCGTATACGGATAGGGTAGACTCAACCATATAGGTGGGCTGCTTTTGAATGCCCGGGAACTCGGTGAGCATTTTCTGTTTATGCGCCTCGTCCTCGAGATTGAAGTCGAGCAGCTGGTAGAAGGACTGGTACTTGTAGTAATTCCATTTGTCATTTTCTTTGAGACGGTAAAGGATATCCGCAAAGACATTTTCGGGAATCATGTCGGTCCAATAACGGCAGTCGGCCGTTAATGCTTCGTAGCTTCCCTCGGGGGCATCATGGGTGTTTACCTTGAAGTCGAGCAAGGTTTTTTTCTCCAGAGCATCAATAAATTCTTCAACGCCGTATTTTTCGCGCCAGCTCCCGCTTGGGTAATTTAACGCTTCTTCGATGGCTTGCGGATATGCATCATAGAGCATCACCGACAGCTCCAGGGAAGTGATGGCTTCGCACATTTCCCGGGTGATCTCCTCCTCGGGGCCCAGGTTGTGGTAGTAGCGGAGAATGAACTCGGTGAGGGGGGTGAGGTTATCCTCCGGCGCACCCCGGCCAAGAATGCCGCAGGCGGTGAAGGTGACGGTGCTGCCCATCAGCAGCGCGAGGATCAATACAAGGGAGATCAGGACGGCAGAAAGACGGCGGGTGGGATGTTTCATATTCAAAAACCTCCTTTTGATGGCGTTGCCCGGGGATTTGCGGGTGAAAAAGTGGAGGGCGGCAAACTGCGGGGGACAGGCCATGCAGGCTACCCGCAGAAGGGCGCGCATATAGGCCGGCCGTGCGGTGGTGCCCCCCAGCAGGCGGAGAGATGCGCTGTCACAGCTCTGCTCCATGTCTTCGTGAATGAGGGGAAGAATGAAGTGCGCCGCGGGATTGAACCAATGCACCGACACCACCGCCACGGTGAGCAGGCGGCGAAGGGCATCCCTGCGCTTGATGTGACAGAGCTCGTGGGCAAGCACAGAGGGGATATCCTCCCGGCTAAGGCCGGCGGGAAGATAAATGCAGGGAGAAAGAATCCCCGTTGTGCAGGGGGAACAGCTGATCCCCTCGTCCAGGATGCGCAGCTCGGGGGTGCGGCGAAGCCCGCAGGCGGGCAGCAGGGCATGGAACCGGGCCAAAATCTCCCCGTCGGTGCAGGGACGGGAGCAGGCCCGCAGAGAAGAGGCCGAGGATGCCGATCGGCGCAGGAAATAGAGGAAGGTAACGGCGGCACCGCTCACATAGAATGCGGCCAGGACAAAGGGAATGGGCGAGGGGGTGTCATGGGGCGTTTCGGCGGGTGCCATGGGCACCGGAGCGGTTTCTGTAGGAGTGCTCGGAGTGTCGGTGATGAGAAATTGCTCTACTGTGACGGCCTGCTGTTCGGGAGTGTCGGCGGCAATGTGAATGAGGGCATCGCTTCGCTCGTCGCCGAATAAATGGTAGGGCAGGAAGTCAGCGGGGAGGGGCAGCGGAAGGATGGCCAGCAGCAGAACGGCTGCCCACACCGCATTCATCACCGCGCCCCGACGACCCACCGCAGTGCGCCGCAGCAGGAGCGCGATGGCAGAAGCCACGGTCAGGGATGCACTCAGCCCAATCAGAATCAGAGATGCGGCGGTCACTCGCCATCACCCCGGTTTTCATCCTCCAGAATGGATTGCAGCTCGGCAATGTCGGTTTGGCTGAGCATTCCGCCCCGGATCATGGCGGAGATCAGCTCGCCGGGATTGCTGTTGTATACGCTGGTGATGAATTCCACCGCGGCCTGGGCGCGGTAGTCGGCCTCTGCCACCAGGGGGGTGTAGCAGTGGGCGCGTCCCCGCTTTTCCGCGGTGAGATATCCGCGGCCCATGAGGCGGGTGATCAGGGTCAGTACAGTGGTGAGCTTGAGCCGGGCCAGCCCTTCGTCGGCGGCCATCAGCGCGGCGGCGGTGATGTTTTCTTCCCCGGCGTTGTGCAGGGCCCAGACAGCCTGCATGATCCGCAGCTCGGATTCGGGAAGCTTGACAAACTGTTCGGAGATTTCTTTCATGGTAATTCCTCCTTGGAAGACGGAAATGTGTGGGGGATCCCCTGTGAGAATAGGATAACACAGAATTCTACACTTGTCAAGCATAAACTTCTACGAATGTAGAGTTTTGGATAAATGCACAAACCGACGGGACTTGATTCGGGCGATATGCACAGAAGCAAAGGGGGAGAAGGCGGATTTTTTCCCGGGAGAAAGGGATTTGGGGGCGCAGACAGGCCCGCAGAAAAAAATCAAAAAAATTTGCAAAAAAACCCTTGACAAATGGAAAGGGCTGTGGTAGAATATAGTACGTTGCGAGCGAGGAAGCCCGTAACACCGGATGGGAGCATAGCTCAGCTGGGAGAGCATCTGCCTTACAAGCAGAGGGTCATAGGTTCGAGCCCTATTGTTCCCACCATCCGGCCCGGTAGTTCAGTTGGTTAGAACGCTAGCCTGTCACGCTAGAGGTCAGGGGTTCGAGTCCCCTTCGGGTCGCCATTTGCCTCTGTAGCTCAGTTGGTAGAGCAGGGGACTGAAAATCCCCGTGTCGTTGGTTCGATTCCGACCGGAGGCACCATGTGCGGATTTAGCTCATTTGGTAGAGCGCGACCTTGCCAAGGTCGAGGTGGCGGGTTCGAGCCCCGTAATCCGCTCCAATACTGTCACACGTGTTTCGTTGAGTGGCAACAGCGAAAACGCGGACAAAAAGAACGAGGACGCAGCCACAGGCTGGGTCCTCGTCTTCCCCATGGCGCCATAGCCAAGCGGTAAGGCAGAGGTCTGCAAAACCTTTATTCCCCGGTCCGATTCCGGGTGGCGCCTCCATGGGAGAGGGGATAGCCCCTCTCCCAAACTTATGCGGATTTAGCTCATTTGGTAGAGCGCGACCTTGCCAAGGTCGAGGTGGCGGGTTCGAGCCCCGTAATCCGCTCCATATTTTGGCCCGGTAGTTCAGTTGGTTAGAACGCTAGCCTGTCACGCTAGAGGTCAGGGGTTCGAGTCCCCTTCGGGTCGCCACTTCGCGGATTTAGCTCATTTGGTAGAGCGCGACCTTGCCAAGGTCGAGGTGGCGGGTTCGAGCCCCGTAATCCGCTCCATTGATTCCGTACACGTAAGTGTACGGAATTTTTCTTTACTTTGCCTTACTCTTGACGGGACTTGGGAGATATGGTATAATAAAACTGCGAATCGGGGACGGTACCCATCACAAAAAACAACATTCGCACAAGCACGTCAATGCAAGGGGGCGACACCCATCGAAAAAAACATTATTGTGGTTGATGAGCAAGGAAATGAATATGAAGCGACCTACCCGAAACGGGCGAGAGGTCTTGTGAAAAACGGCAGGGCACGCTTCGTAGGAGAAAACAAAATATGCCTTGCGTGTCCTCCGGACAAAACATTGGAGGAAAACAAAATGGAACAAAATAAACTGACCGCCAGAGAAATCTTTGAACAGCTTACGATCCTGCAGAAGCAGCTTACCGAAAACAGCCAAACTTCCCTGCATCGTTTGGGCGATGCACTGTCCACCTTTGAGGGGGAAGAAGGCGAGGAACGTTACGAGCAGGTATCCTATATTTGCGATGTCTTTAAGACGAGAGAACTGACACTGCTGAAACTGTTGGAAATGTACGAAAGAATGTACGATGATGTGCAGAGCGAAGCGGCGAAAAAAGTTGATCTGATCAGCCGGGCCTTTGATAAAAACATGGCCTTCATCAACGATTCTTCCATCGGTTCTGAGGATAAGTACGCCGCGCTTGGCTATGTGACTGATAAGATCGCAGAACTGGTGTCTCAGGTCCTGGCGGACAAGGAAGTCTGATCCGTTTTCATTTACCAAACCGAAACGCGGGAGAGGGGCTTGCCCCTCTCTCGTTTTTGTCTGCGGATACATGTGGCCGCCAAAAAGGGATTCCCGCGCAATTTGCGCGGGAATCCCTTTTTGGCGCGTCTGCATTCGCCTAAAACCCGTACTTCGCCGCGATGCGGGCCAGCCACTCACTTGCCTCGGCCAGGCCCTCCTCGGTGGCGGGGAAGTCGGCCTCCTCGTGGTCGGTCTTCTCGCCGCCTTCGGCGGCAGAGGCGATTACGTCGGCCTGCACCGTCAGGCGGAACTGCGCTTCCTCTCCGGAGGAAACATCGGCGCGCACGGCAAAAGCGAAGGTGCGGGTGCCGGTTGCGCCCCGATCACCCAGGGTGCCGAGTGATGCGGTATAGGCGTTGGTGACGATTTTGCCCTCATGCCGGCTCACCAGCCAGTGCAGTCGGGGGAGATCCATTCCTGCCATGTTAGTTGCTCCTTCCGGATGTGTGAATTTTCTGCCTCTATTATAACACGGCCGCCGGAAAAATTCAATTCAAATTTTTCTTGACAAAGTGGTATAAATATGATATCATAATGATACCAAATATACGGAGGTGCTTTTCATGGAAGAGAAAATCTTATCGGGTAAGAAAAACGGCATGGCCGTGATGCTTGTGACCATTCTGCTCTATCTGGCCGCCATTGTCGGTGCGGTGTTCGGCGGCATGATGATGGACGAGGGTATGGTGGCGGGGCTGATCCTGCTTGTTATTTCCGTGGCCTACCTCTGCCTGGGATGGCTTGTGATTCCCGGTCTGAAGATCCTCGGGCCCCAGGAGGCGCTGGTGCTGACCCTGTTCGGTAAATATATCGGTACGCTGAAGGGGGAGGGCTTCTATTTCGTCAATCCCTTCTGCTCCGCCGTCAATCCTGCGGCTAAGACCAAGCTCAGCCAGAGCGGGGATGTGAAGCAGGTTTCTGCTCCCGCAGTCAATGCCAACGGCTCGGTGAATGTGGAGATGGTGAACAAGAAGCTGTCTCTGAAGATTATGACGCTCAACAACAATCGGCAGAAGATCAACGATTGCCTGGGTAATCCCATCGAAATCGGTATTGCGGTGACCTGGCGTATCGTGGACACGGCTAAGGCGGTGTTCAATGTGGACAATTATAAGGAATATCTTTCTCTGCAGTGCGACAGTGCCCTGCGGAACATTGTGCGGATCTATCCCTACGATGTTGCTCCCGGGGTGGATACCACCGGCGACGGTGTTGCCGACGACGGCAGTCTGCGGGGCTCCAGTGAGTTGGTAGCCGCCCGTATCCGGGACGAGATTCAAAACCGTGTGGATGATGCGGGCATTGAGATCGTAGAGGCGCGGATCACCAACCTTGCCTACGCCCCCGAGATCGCGGCGGTGATGCTGCAGCGTCAGCAGGCATCGGCCATCATCGACGCTCGCAAGATGATTGTAGACGGTGCAGTGGGCATGGTGGAAATGGCCCTGGAACGCTTGGAGAAGGGTGGCACTGTGGAGCTGGACAGCGAGCGCAAGGCTGCCATGGTGTCTAATCTGCTGGTGGTTCTCTGCGGCAACCGGGACGCACAGCCCGTGGTCAACTCGGGCAGTTTGTATTGATCTGTCGGGATGAAAAAACGGAATTATGCTGCCCCCATGGCGGTGGGTGTGTGTCTGATCCTGTATTATATCGGTTTTGCGGCGCTGTTGCTTTTCTTGCCCGGGTTGGTCTGGTGGGTGAAGCTGCTGCTGGGCATCCTGCCGATGGCCATCTGCGGGATGGTGCTCTATGTGCTGATCCAGCGCATCCGTGAACTGCGCTCGGGAGAGACCGACGATCTCGACCAATACTGAGAAGGAGGAAAATGAAATGTTGATGGTAACCACAGAATATATTGCCGGAAAAGAATTGGAAATGCTGGGCATGGTGAAGGGCAGTACCATTCAAAGCAAGCATTTGGGCAGCGATATTGCGCAGAGCTTCAAAACCTTGGTGGGCGGCGAGCTGAAATCCTACACCGAGATGATGAACGATGCCCGCGCCTTGGCCACCAAGCGGATGTGTGAAGAGGCAGAAGCACTTGGCGCGGATGCGATTGTGTGCGTGCGCTATGCCGGCTCTGCTGTGATGCAGGGGGCCGCTGAGGTGATTGCTTACGGCACCGCGGTGAAGTTCCGCACGGTGTGATGGCAGAGAAAAAACAGATCCCGCTCCGCCTCTCGCCCCAGCTTTATGCGGCCCTGGCCGCCTGGGCGGAGGATGAGTTCCGCTCGGTGAACGGGCAGATCGAGTATCTGCTCACCGAGTGCGTCCGCCGCCGCGCCGGGGGGCGGGAAGAGTCGGCCGGGAAGGAAAACGAAGAAACCGAATAAACAAAAGCACCGCGCAGTCCGCGCGGTGCTTTTGTTTTTGGGAGCGATGCTCCCTTTTTTCGTGTGATTGCGAGAGTTTTGGCCGAAATGTCAAGTATCTTGACAGACATTTTCACCTGTGTTATGATAGACCCGTGATCGGGGATCCCTTGCTGTGCAGGCCCCGGGAAGCCGGGGGGCGGGGATGGATCACAGCGGCCGGGCTGTCGGGGCAGCGGTCGAACTTGCAAAAAGGAGAGATGATCATGAAAGGAAAAACGAATCAGCCCGGAAGAGTGGGCATGGAGGGGTGCCGTAATGGATAAACGCACAATTCACTTTACCGTAGAGGGACAGGAGATCGATTGCTTCTGCCCTGAGCCCATGCCGCGGGGAGATACGCAGCAGTATCTTTTCGCGAAATTCACCGTGGATGCGGCGTGGGAGAATCTGCAGCTGCTGGCGGTATTCCGCCGGAAGGGCAGGGGGGGCAGACCCTTCACTGTTCCCCTGGATGAGACGCTGTGCTGTGCTTTCCCTGCCGAGCTTTTGCGTGCGCCTGATGGCGGCGGAAGTGTATATGTGCTGGTAGGGCTTTTGGGGCTCGATCCGGGCGGCAGTGCTTACCGCCTGACCACGGGCTATACGGCGGTTCTGATCACGCCGTCCTGCTATGTGCGGGGGGAGACGCCCGCCCCGCCTGCGGCAGATATTTACGCCGAGCTGTTGGCGGCCTACGGCAGCAGGCTGGATGCAGTCTGGCCGGTGTCCGAGGCGGGCAAGGTCCTCGCAGTCGGGTCGGACGGCGTGGTAGAGCCCACCGAGATGGTGTCGGGTGGCGGAGAGGGCAATGTCCCCATGATGACCGAAACCACGGCGGGTATCGCTAAGGTCGGGGACAATCTCAAGATTGACGGCGAAGGACGGCTGTCGGTGGATACGGCAGATACGGTGGAAGGCGACAATACCCGCCCCATTACGGCGGCGGCGGTCTATGCCACCGTGGGCAACATCGAATTGCTGCTGGGGATGATTTAACAAAAGGAGGAGTAAACCATGAGTATTGCAACCGAAATCAGCAAAATTGAGCTGAGCAGAAATACCATTCGCGCCAAGCTGGTGGAGCTGGGCATGGCAAACAGCACCGACAAGCTGGAGGTGTTGGCGGAGGCCATTGAAAATCTGATCAACCGGGGAGCCATCAGTGCCACGGTAAAGGAAGGCGAGACCTACACCATTCCGGCGGGCTATCACAACGGCTCGGGAACGGTTTCGGGTGTGTCGGGCGGCGGCAGCTATAATCTGCAGTCCAAAACGGCGACACCTACCAAGAAACAGCAGAGCATTACCCCGGATGGCGGGTACTACGGTCTGTCGGATGTGACGGTGAACGCCATTCCCGACGCATACCAGGATGTATCGGGTGTTACGGCGGCGGCAGGAGATGTGCTGACCGGCAAAATTATCGTTCTGTCAAACGGCGCGATGACCGCCGGCACGATGCCCAACCATGGCACAATCAGCAGAACCATCGATGGGCTGAACAGCACAAGCGCTTCAATCCCCGCAGGATATACCGCCGGCGGTACGGTGACGCTCACGAACGACATCGAAGATGCCCTGGCGGCGATTTAAGGGGGTGCTTGTATGAGCATCAAAGCAGAAATTGATCGTCTGGCGGAAGCGAAGGGTGGCATCATTGATGCGCTCTCCGCAAAGGGGGCGACCCTGAGCGGCGAGGAGCGTCTTGATGATTTGCCCTCCGTCATCAGCAGTATGCCGTCCCGTGCGCCCGATGTTGTCCAGGCAACGCCGACCATCACGGTGTCCTCTGCGGGAAAGATCACGGCGTCGGCAACACAAAGCGCGGGAACCGTTGCCGCAGGGACAAAATCTGCCACCAAGCAGCTGTCCGTCCAGGCGGCGAAAACCGTCACGCCTACCACCAGCAACCAAACCGCTGTGGCAAGCGGAAGATACACCACAGGCGCGGTGACGGTCAAGGGAGATGCCAATCTCAAAGCGGAAAACATCGCCAAAGGGGTGAGCATTTTCGGTGTGACGGGAACACACCAGGGCGGCAGCAGCGTGGGCAATGTCCAGGTGACGGTGACGGTGACAACCACTGACAATAACGAAATATCCACCATCTACTATACCACGGTGTCGGAGGATGGAACGTTGAACGCAGTAACCGAAACAGGGATCGGCGCGAAATCATTGACGCGGCCAATCGCCAGTGGAACTTGCTTCGCTTTCTTTGTCAGCGATAATACCATGATGCAGATGACCACGGACGGCACGGAAATGATGGGAGATGGAGTATATTTCGGCTATAACGGTACCGGTATGTGCTTTCTCGTCCGTGTGACAGCGGCGGGTGAGAATGCAAGCTTTACCATTTGATTTGCGGCAGAAAGGAGCAACACATGAGCAAGCATGATTACCTCGCAGACAGAACACAGCCCCGTGGCTTTGTGGAGGTCAGCGAGAGCGAATTTGGGGCGGTGGAGGGGGATGATCCCATTCCCGATGTGAGCGGCATGGCGCTTGAGTGTGACAGGGATTACACCGAGAACGTTGAGTGCACCCGTGATACGGGCACCCCCGTGTATGTGCCCCTGCGTGACCTTGTGGGGCTTTACGTGGAGGAGGTGACGGCGTGACCTGGGAGATTGTGGCGGGATTGATCTCGCTTGCCGGGTTTCTGATCACCTTCTGCACGGTGATCTCCAAGAACACCGCGGCCATGACCAAGCTGGAGACTACCCTGAATGAGTTCCGGCGAAACAGTGACGCGGTGCACGGAGAGCTGAAGCGCAGAGTGGACAAGCACGGGGAGGAGATCGATGAGCACGAGCGGCGGATCATTCACCTGGAGGACTGGAAGAAGACAAAGGAGGAGTGAGCATGGCAAGACTACCCTTTGACGGAGAGATGCGCATCACCTCGGCCTACGGGATGCGCACCGACCCCATCAGCGGACAGCGGAAGCGGCACGGTGGGCTGGACATTGTGGGCGCGGATTACCTCATCCGTGCCGCCGTGGGCGGTGTGGTGGCGGTGTCGCAGATGGTGACCGACAAATCCAACGCCACCTGGCAATGGGGCAATTATGTTTGCGTGCTGGGGGACGACGGCAACTACATCTACTACTGCCACATGGCAGAACGCAGAGTCACCACGGGCCAGCGGGTGAGTGCGGGGGACGTCCTTGGCATTATGGGATCCACCGGGTACAGCACGGGGGATCACCTTCATTTTGAGGTGCGGAGCAGTGCAAACGTAGTGCTTGACCCTGCGGCATACCTGGGCATACCCAACCGCATCGGGGATGTGGAGGTAGCCAAAATCCCGGACGTTCGGCAGGACAACGAGCCTGCCGAGTGGGCGCGGGAAGCGGTGGAATGGGCGAAGCGGAACGGCATCCTGTATGGGGATGAAACCGGGAACCTTCGTCTGCGTGAGCCCTGCACCCGTGAGATGGCGGTGGTATTCCTGTACCGGGCAATCACGGGGGGCGGTGCGTGATGAAGAAGCCCCGCATCGACAGCTTTACCAAGGTGATGGTGCTGATTTTGCTGATCAACGCCATTGCGTGGGTGTGGTGCTCCTACGGGCTGGCGTTTCTCGGGCGGTACGAGATCGCCGAGAGCCTGTCCCAGACGGCCATCACCACCATTCTTGGGACGGTGATCGCTTACTGTACCAAGTCTGCGGTGGAGAACGTGAACAAGTACGGCATCAATCTGCGACCGACATTTATGCCGGCCGCAAAATCGAATTTGAAGAGAGATTATTGAGGAGGAGAAATAGATGGAAAAGTTCAAGGAAAAGCTGAGTTCCCGGAAGCTGTGGGCGGCGATTTTGGCGGGTGCGGCGGCGTTGGTGGCCGCCTGCTTCGGTGAGGAGCTGACCCCGGAGATTGTATCGGCGCTGAAGTGTGCCGTGACGGCGGCCATTGCCTACATCTTCGGTGAGGGTGCTGTGGACGTGGCGCGGCTGATTGCGTCTTCCCTTGGCGGCACGGGATTGCCGAGCGTCAACGGGGAAGAGAAGGGGACAAATCCAAAGGCGGAATAAAAACCGCGCTATCCCTCTTGCAAAATGCCGGCAAATGTGATATAATAATCTAATCGCCCTGTGTGCGGAGGAAGCGTCTTCCGCCTGCGGGGAAGCTGCTTTTGCGCATTTTGCATGGCGCGGTCTGCCGCGCAGAAAGGTTGTATCTATGGCAAAGAGGGTTCCCGAAATTTTCGGCAGTCTGGTGTTCAATGACGAGGTCATGCGCGAACGCCTGCCCAAGGATATCTATAAGTCCCTGCACAAAACCATTGAGTCGGGGAATCAGCTTGACCCTGCGGTGGCCAACAGCGTAGCCGCCGCCATGAAGGATTGGGCGCTGGAGAAGGGGGCGACCCACTATACCCACTGGTTCCAGCCCATGACGGGGATCACCGCCGAGAAGCACGACAGCTTCATCTCCCCCACCTCGGACGGACGGGTTATCATGGAATTCTCGGGCAAGGAGCTCATCAAGGGCGAACCTGATGCCTCCTCCTTCCCCTCGGGCGGTCTGCGCTCCACCTTTGAGGCCCGGGGCTATACCGCCTGGGACCCCACTTCCTATGCCTTCATCAAGGACGGAAGCCTTTGCATTCCCTGTGTGTTCTGCGCCTACGGCGGCGAGGTGCTGGATAAGAAGACCCCCCTGCTTCGCTCTATCGAGGCGGTAGGTGAGCAGGCTCTTCGGGTGCTGAATCTCTTCGGCAATACCGGTGTCCGCCGGGTGGTCACCACCGTGGGCCCCGAGCAGGAATATTTTTTGGTGGATAAGGCCCTCTACGAGTCCCGCCGGGATCTGATCTTCTGCGGCCGCACCCTCTTCGGTGCCCGTCCTCCCAAGGGACAGGAGATGGACGACCACTATTTCGGTGCCATCAAGCCCCGCATTGCCGCCTTCATGAAGGAACTGGACGAGGAACTTTGGAAGCTGGGCATCCTTTCCAAGACCAAGCACAACGAGGCCGCCCCCGCACAGCATGAGATGGCCCCCATCTTCACCACCGCAAATCTTGCCGTGGACCAGAACCAGCTGACCATGGAGGTCATGAAGAACGTGGCCCTGCGGCATAATCTGGTGTGCTTGCTCCACGAGAAGCCCTTCGCCGGGGTTAACGGCTCGGGTAAGCACAACAACTGGTCCCTGTCTACTGACACTGGAGTCAATCTGCTTGCCCCCGGTAAGACGCCCTACGAAAACGCCCAGTTCCTTCTCTTCCTCTGCGCTGTGATGAAGGCGGTGGATGAGCATCAGGATCTGCTTCGCATCTCGGTTGCCACTGCCGGCAACGATCACCGCCTGGGTGCTCACGAGGCTCCCCCCGCCATCGTCTCCATGTTCCTCGGCGATGAGCTCACCGCCATCCTTGAAGCCCTGGAAAGCGGGGAGGTTTACAACGGCACCGGGCGAATCAAGATGAATATCGGCGTCCATGTGCTTCCCCCCATCCCCAAGGATACCACCGACCGCAACCGTACCTCGCCCTTTGCCTTCACCGGCAACAAGTTCGAGTTCCGTATGCTGGGGGCATCCATTTCCACCGCCGAGTCCAACATTGTGCTTAACACCGCAGTGGCCGATACCCTGCAGCAGTTCGCCGATGAGCTGGAGGGGGCAGAGGACTTTACCGCCGCCCTCAACGCGCTGATCCGCCGCACCATCAAGGCCCACAAGCGCATCATCTTCAACGGGGACGGCTATGCCGAGGCCTGGCAGGAGGAAGCCGCCCGCCGCGGCCTGTGCAACTACCGCTCTACCCCCGATGCACTGCCCCACTTTGTGGATCCCAAAAATGTGGAGCTCTTCACCCGTCACCACGTTTTCACCGAGACTGAGATGCACTCCCGTCTGGAGATCCTGCTGGAGACCTACGCCAAGACGGTGAACATCGAGGCGCTGACCTTCGCGGATATGGTGAAGCGGGATATCCTTCCCGCGGTGTCCGATTTCGCCGCATCTCTGGCTTCCGCCATCTCTGCCAAGCGTGCGGTGGTGCCCACTATGGCCTGCCGCTATGAGAGCGAGCTGTTTGAGAAGCTGTCAGACCTGACCGATCTGGCCTATGCCCAGGTGGACCGCCTGGAGGCAGCTCTCGCTGAGGTCAAGGCCAGGGGCGGAGATGCTCTGCAGACGGCGCAGGATTACCGGGATCTTGTCCTTTTCGCCATGACAGAGCTTCGGGCTACTGTGGATGCCATGGAACCGATAACCTCGGAGGAATACTGGCCTTATCCCACCTATGCCGATCTGATGTTCAGCATTTGATGCAATCTGTTTTTCCCAGGGGACTGCCGTACATCGGCAGTCCCCTTTTTCCTGTCTTTTTCCGTCGATTTCTCGGGGGAAAAAGCAAATTCCTATTGCTTTTTGCCGGGGGAGTATGGTATAATAGATGAGGATTAATCCTAATACCTGCACAAGGGGGGACGGACATGGAGGACCTGCAGAAGGCGAACTTCTGGAAGCGGGTTTCTGCGGCCATGTTTGACGGGATCCTGCTGGGAATCTTGGTCATCGGTGTCGCATTGCTCCTTTCCACCGTCTTCGGTTACGATACCCACGCCGACAGCCTGCAGGCGGCTTATGACCGCTATGGAGAACAGTACGGCGTTTCCTTTGACCTTGCGGCCTCCGATTATGAAGCCATGGAGGCGGAGGAGCGGGCACAGTACGATGCCGCTCTGGCCGCCTTGTCTGAGGACGGGGAGGTCAACTACCTCTACGGAATGCTGCTCAACCTCACCCTGCTGATTGTCACCTTTTCGGTGCTGATCTCCTTCCTTTTGCTGGAGTTTGCGGTGCCTCTGCTCTTTGGCAACGGGCAGACTCTGGGCAAAAAGGTCTTCGGCATTGGGGTAATGCGGGCTGACGGGATTAAGCTTTCCCCCGTTCTGCTCTTTGCTCGCACGGTGTTAGGTAAATACACCGTGGAAACCATGATCCCGGTGCTGACGGTGATCATGATCTACTTCGGGGTGATGGGCTTCGGCGGCACCCTGATCATCCTTGTTCTGCTGGCGGTGCAGCTGCTCCTGCTGGTGCTGACTGCTGCCCGTACTCCCATCCATGACAAGCTGGCGCAAACCGTGACGGTGGACATCGCCAGCCAGATGATTTTCGATACCCCCGAGGCGAAAGAGGCCTGGCGGGCGGCGAAGCAGGCCTCGGCAGACGGTGCTGCGGAAAACTGATGACCATACTTGCAAACATCCGTGCGGAGTTCTTTGTGCACGGATGTTACTGATGTAAAGGGAAATTCTTTAACCAAATAAATCAATAAAAGCACAAGAAAGGCGAAACGGTATGAAAGTTGTATTGCAGAATCTGACCAAGATCTTCCCCGGCCGCAACAAAAAGGTACGGGAGGAAGTGATCGCGGTCAACGATTTCACCTTTGAGATCCCTGACGGCAAGCTGATCGGTCTGCTCGGCCCCTCCGGCTGCGGCAAGAGTACCACTCTGTACATGATCAGCGGTCTGCAGAAACCCACGGCCGGCAAGATCTTCTTCGGTGACGATGACGTGACCGAGCTGTCTGCCGAGAACCGCGGCGTCGGCCTGGTGTTCCAGAACTACGCCCTCTATCCCCACATGACGGTGAAGCAGAACATCCTCTTCCCCCTGCAGAATCTGCGGGGTGCTGACAAGCTGAGCAAGGAAGAGATGCTGGAGCGGGCAGAGAATGCCGCTCGCCTGGTGCAGATCGACACCCTCATGGACCGCAAGCCCAGTGAGCTTTCCGGCGGTCAGCAGCAGCGCGTGGCCATCGCCCGTGCCCTGGTGAAGATGCCCAAGGTTCTCCTCCTGGACGAGCCTCTCTCCAACCTGGATGCCCGTCTGCGTCTGCAGACCCGCGAGGAGATCCGCCGCATCCAGAAGGAAACGGGAATCACCACCATTTTCGTTACCCACGACCAGGAAGAGGCCATGAGTATCTCGGATATGATCGTGGTCATGAAGGAAGGCGTGATCCAGCAGATCGGTCAGCCCCAGGAGGTCTATGACGATCCCACCAACCTCTTTGTGGCCAAGTTCTTAGGCACGCCCCCCATCAATGTCTTTGAGGGCCGGGTAGAAGGCGGCCGCCTCTTTGTGGGAGCGGACGCCGTTCTGGATGTTCCCGGCGTGGCCGATCAGGCTGTGACGGTGGGCATCCGTCCCGAGGGCTTTGTGCCCGACGAGAATGGTCCCCTGGTCTGTGCCCTCAACAGCGTGGAGGTCATGGGCCGCGACGTGAGCGTGGTTTCCACCCATCCCGCCGCACAGGTTCCCGCCATTCGCTCCATCATCAACACCGACGGCGGCCTGCCCACAGGGGCCGTGGTTCGCTATTCCCTCAAGCCTCGCAAGGTGCTCCTCTTCTCGAAGGCAGACGAGAGCCGCATCCGATTTGAGGTGAAATGATATGGTAGAAAGTAAGCACAAATGGAAAGCGTGGATCTACCTGTCGCCTGCCATTGTTCTGCTGCTGATCTTCACCGTGTGGCCCATCATCAATACGGTGCGGATGTCCCTGCTTGAGGGGTACAACAGCATGGCGGCGGTGGGAGGAGCCACCTACGACTTCGGCTTCGGCAACTTCAAACAGGTGCTGGAGTACAACTACTTCCTGCGCTGCCTGGGCAACACTATGCTCCTCTGCGTGCTGACGGTGCCGATCTCCACCATCCTTGCCCTGCTGATCGCCGTCTGCCTCAACGCCATCAAGCCCCTGCAGAGATTGCTGCAGACCATCTTCTTCCTGCCCTATGTCACCAACTCCATCGCCATCGGTATGGTGTTTGCCGCCATGTTCAATATGGTGGGCTCGGCCTTCGGCGGCGAGAATGAGATCATCATCACCGCGGGTATCATCAACAATGTCATCGAGTTCTTCGGCGGAACCGCGGTCAACTGGATCAACGCCGGCTCCTCCTACGCCGCCAACGTGGTGGTTATGGTGGTGTACATCGTCTGGAATGCGCTGCCCTTCAAGATCCTGATCCTGCTGGGCGGTCTGCAGAGCATCAACCGCCAGTACTACGATGCCGCCCGGGTGGACGGCACCAGCCGCCGCCGCGTGTTCACCCGTATCACCGTCCCGCTCCTCTCCCCCATGCTGGCTTACGTCGTCATCACCGGCTTCATCGGCGGCTTCAAGGAGTATTCCAGCATCGTGGGTATCTTCGGCGAGGACATGGGCCCCGCCGGCGCCCCCGGCCGCCTCAATACCATGGTTGGCTTTATTTACGACTCCCTTTCCACCCAGCAGGGCCGCGCCAGCGCCGCTGCGCTGATCCTGTTCGGGATTATCTTCGTGGTGACGATGATTAACCTCTACGTCAGCAAGAAGAAGACCCACTATTAAAGGAGGAAATGCCATGTCTTCAAACAACCATGTAACCATGCATGAGAGAGATATGCGCCGCGTTTCCTCTCAGCAGACGGTGGGGAAAATTGTCTCCAAGGTTCTGGTCTACGCCTTCCTGATTCTGATGGCTGTGATCGTGATCTTCCCCTTCTACTGGATGCTCATCTCTTCGGTGAAGTCCATCAGTGAGTACCGCCTGTCGGTGCCCACCCTCTTCCCCCGTGAGATCCTGCTCACCAACTATATCGATGCCTTCAACCAGGCCAACCTGGGGCGGCTCTTCCTGAACACCCTCTATGTGGGCCTGGTGTCCACCCTGCTTTCCCTGGTGATCACCGTGCTCTCGGCCTTTGCCTTTGCCCGGCTGGAGTTCAAGGGGAAAAACGCCCTCTTCGCTGCTCTGCTGGGCACCATGATGATCCCCGGCGAGCTCTTTACCATCACCAACTACGCCACCGTTAACTCCTTCGGCTGGATCAACTCCTTCAAGGTTCTGATCATCCCCTTCCTGGTGAGCGTTTTCTACATCTACCTCCTGCGGCAGAACTTCCTGCAGATCCCCAACGAGCTTTACCTCGCCGCAAAGGTGGATGGAACGGGCGACCTCAAGTATCTGTGGAAGGTCATGATCCCCCTGGCGCTGCCCACCCTCATTTCCATCACCATTCTGAAGATGATGGGTGCGTGGAACTCCTACGTCTGGCCCCGCCTGGTGGCCAATGACAAGCAGTACCAGCTGATTACCAACGGTCTGCGCAATGCCTTCACCGATTCCACCGGCGACGTCAATATCCCCGTGCAAATGGCAGCGGTTGCCATTGTTTCCTTCCCCCTCTTCCTTGTCTTCATTTTCCTGCGGAAGTACATCATGAAGGGTGTGTCCCGCAGCGGAATCAAGGGTTGATTTTTCGGCCATGCCGATTGATCTTATAAACAAAATTCAAAGAAAGGATCCTATCATGAAAGCAAAAAGAATTCTCATCACCGCACTTCTCCTTGCAGCCATGTGTCTGAATCTCTTCTCCCTGGTCTCCTGCCGCGGCACAAAGGCGTCTGCAGGTGACTTCGTCATCCCTGAGGAAGGGTTTGACACCTCCAAGGAAATCACCATCAACTTCTACCACACCATGGGCTCCAATCTCCGTGACGTGCTTGACCGTTACATTGTGGAGTTCAACAAGCTCTATCCCAACATCACCATCGTCCACGAGCAGGTGGGCGGCTATGATGATGTCCGCGACCAGATCAAGACCCAGATTACCGTGGGCAACCAGCCTCACATCGCTTACTGCTATCCCGACCATGTTGCCCTCTACAACATGGCACGTGCCGTCACTACCCTCGATTCCCTCATTGAGAGCGACGTGACCGTTACCCGCGCCGACGGCTCCACCGAGACCCTGGGCCTGACCGACGAGCAGATCGCTGACTTCATCCAGGGCTACTACGAAGAGGGCCAGCAGTTCGGCGACGGCAAGATGTACACCCTGCCTCTCTCCAAGTCCACCGAGGTGCTCTACTACAACAAGACCTTCTTCCAGAAGCACAACCTCAGCGTTCCCACCACTTGGGACGAGATGGAAGCTACCATCAAGGCCATCAAGGAAATCGACCCTGACTCCATTCCTCTCGGTTATGACTCCGAGGGCAACTGGTTCATCACCATGTGCGAGCAGCTGGGTACTGATTACACCAGCGCTTCCGGCGACGAGCACTTCCTCTTCGACAACGAAGAGAACCGCGCCTTTGTGGCTCGCTTCAGAGAGTGGTATCAGAAGGGTTATGTAACCACTCAGGAGCTCTCCGGCGGTTACACCTCTGAGCTCTTCAAGAAGGATTCTGCTGAGGCCGGCAACAGCTATATGTCCATCGGCTCTTCCGCAGGTGCAACCCACCAGCGTCCCACTAAGGTAGACGAGGCCTATCCCTTCGAGGTGGGCATCACCACCATTCCCCAGGCAGATGCCAACAACCCCAAGGCAATCTCCCAGGGTCCCTCCCTCTGCATCTTCAAGAAGGCAGATCCTCAGGAAGTGCTCGCTTCCTGGCTGTTCGTGAAGTACCTCACCACCACCGTTGAGTTCCAGGCCGAGTTCTCCATGGCTTCCGGTTACGTTCCCGTCATCAAGTCGGTTGGCGATAACGAGATCTATCGCAGCCAGTTCCTGGACAAGGCTGACGGCGGCGACTATATCTCTGCACTTTCCGCTAAGGTCTGCCTTGAGCAGGAGAAGGCTTACTACACCTCCCCTGCCTTCAACGGTTCCTCCACTGCCCGTGACCAGGTTGGTCTGCTGATGCAGAAGTGCCTCTCCGGCGACTTCAGCGATGTGGATACCGAGATCAAGAAGGCATTTGCCGAGGCTGTTGCCGAGTGTAAGTACCAGGCAGGCTGATCGGAATGATCCATTCTGCTTCTCATTTCCCCCGGCGATTTCTCGCCCTCCTGCTGGCGGCGGTCATGCTTCTCGGCATGGCTGCCTGCGGGCAGGGGGAGGAGAACCCCGCGGACGGCGGTCATGTTGATTATGCCGCCGCTGTTTCCCTGGATATGCAGTCCGAGACCCTGAAGCAGGAGGTCACCGTTCATGCTTATGTGGACGGGGATACCACCCACTTCAACGTCCCCGAGTCGGTGATGCCCGGCGGTGTGCTGAAGGCCAGATATCTCGCCGTCAACACCCCCGAATCCACCGGCAAGGTGGAGGAATGGGGCAAGGCCGCATCCAACTTCACCCGCGAAAAGCTGGCAGGCGCTGCTTCCATCCTCATCGAGTCGGACGACACCCGCTGGAACGCCGATTCCACCGGCGGCCGCTACCTGGTGTGGGTTTGGTACAAGCCCGCCGGCGCTGACACCTGGCGCAATCTTAACCTTGAATTGCTGCAGGAGGGGCTTGCCATTGCCTCCAACTCGGCCAACAATCGCTACGGCGAGACCTGTATGGCCGCCATCAACCAGGCCAAGGCAGAGCTGCTCCATGTTTACTCCAAGGAAAAGGATCCCAACTTCCCCTACGGCGAGGCTGCTGAGCTGACCCTGAAGGAACTGCGATGCCATATTGCCGATTATGACAACACCAAGGTAGCCTTTGAAGGGGTCGTGACCAAGAACAACAGCAACACCGCCTATGTGGAGGAGTACGATGCCGAGACCGGCCTTTACTACGGCATGACGGTCTATTACGGCTACGCCCTCAACGGCACGGGTCTGCAGATCCTGTCGGTGGGCAACCGGGTCCGCATTGTGGGCACGGTGCAGTACTATGAAACCGGCGGTTCCTATCAGGTGTCGGGCCTGGAGTATTCCCCCATGCGCCCCACCGATCCAAACAATATCCAGCAGCTGGGCGAGGGCTTCGCTCCCGCCTATGTGAAGACCTCTCCCGCTGACTTCCACGGCGAGGTGACCCTCACCCTGGAGGAGGAGAGCAAGACCTTCCCCTATGCTGAGCTGGCACTTTCTACCTCCCTTGAGATGCAGGATTTGCAGGTGGTGAATGTCTATACCACCACCAACGAAGAAAGCTCCTCCAAGGGAGCCATGACCCTGACCTGCCAGGCGGCAGACGGGTCGACTGTGGTTGTTCGCACCATCGTGCTCTACGATGCCGACGGGACCATGGTCACCGCCGATGCCTACATGGGGAAGACCCTGACTGTCCGCGGTCTGGTGGACCGCTTTGACGGGGAGTACCAGATCAAAGTCTTCTCGGCCAAGGATATTACGGTTCAGTAATCAAAAAATAAAATATTAAGGAGATACCCGCTATGAAGAAACTCTTTGCACTTCTGTTGGCTATGCTCATGTGCATGAGCTGCCTCGCAGCCTGCGGTGACGAGCCTGTGGTGATCGAAGGTCCCACGCTGGACGACGCTGCCGCATACCTCTACAACCTCTACAAAGACGGCGCGGTAAGCACCCCCAGCGATTATGACGTTGCAGGCAAGATCCTGATCGATTCGGTTCCCTTCACCGTAACCTGGACGGTTGACAACACCGCCATCCTCATCGAGGAGAGCGCCACCGCCGGTTTCTACACCGTCAATGTTCCCGACAAGAACGAAGCTGAGATGCCCTATGTGCTCACCGCTACCGTCAGCGATGCTGAGGGCAATACCACCACCAAGACCTTCAACCGCTCCATGCCCGTGGTGGACAAGTCCTCCATCGTGTCCAACCCCGAGGCTGACACCGCCTACAAGTTCTTTATGGCTCAGGCAAATGTGGGCCAGACCCTGTACGCTACTCATGAGCTCCAGGACAACAAGTATATCAAGTCCACCGCCGATGCAAAGGCCGCTCCCGACTTCTTCGCCGAGGCAGCTGACGGCGGCTTCAAGTTCTACACCCTCATCGATGGCGCAAAGAACTACGTTACTGCTTCCACCACCAAGTCCGAGGACGGCAAGGTCAGCAAGTACCTCAACTACAGCGCAGAGGGCACCGTTTGGACCTATGTTGCTGAGGTAAATGCCTGGACCACCACCGTGGACGGCACTGAATATGTTGTGGGTACCTACAGCTCCTACAACACCTTCTGCATCTCCGAGTCCAGCTATATCAACGCTGAGAACACCGGTAAGACCCAGTTCCCCGCAGGCCTGGTTCCCAAGGCTGACGCCGAGTCCGCAGCTCCCGCTGAGGGCCCCGAGGTTTACAAGACCGCCGCTGACATTGTGAACGCTGCTTACGCTCTGGCTGAGGACGCAGTCCTCTCCGCCGGCGAGAAGTACACCCTCACCGGTGTGATCACCGCTGTGAACTCCGCTTACAGCGAGCAGTACGGCAACGTTACCGTCACCATCACCGTGGCTGATATGACCGACAAGCCCATTGAGTGCTTCCGTCTGAAGGGTGAGGGCGCTGACAAGATCCAGGTTGGCGACAACATCACCGTAACCGGTGTGATCAAGAACTACAAGGGTAAGGTTGAGTTTGACGCAGGCTGCACCCTGGACGCTTATCAGACCGCAGAGCAGATCGTTACCGCTGCATACGCCCTCGAGCAGGGCAAGAGCCTGGAGAACAAGGCTACTCTGACCGGTGTGATCACCGCTGTGAACACCCCCTACAGCGAGCAGTACAAGAATGTCACCGTGACCATCAAGGTGGGTGAGATGGCTGACAAGCTCATCGAGTGCTTCCGTCTGAAGGGCGAGGGCGCCGACACCATCAAGGAAGGCGACACCATCACCGTTTACGGTGAGCTCACCAACTACAATGGCAAGATCGAGTTCAACTCCGGCTGCGTTCTGCTGGCCGTTGCCGGCGCTGAGGGCGAGACTGAAGAGCCCGCAGCTCCCGCAGTTCCCACCGAGACTACGCCCATTGCCACCCTGGCTGCCATGACCGAGGCCTCCACCGAGAGCTTCCTCGTAAAGGGTAAGGTTTCCGAAGTGAAGAACACCACCTACGGTAACCTCTACATTCAGGACGAGGCAGGCAACACCCTCTACATCTACGGCCTGTACGACGCTACCGGCGCGGTTCGCTACGACGCCATGGCCGCTGATGATCAGCCCCAGGTCGGCGATACCATCACCGTCCTCGGCCCCATCTCCATCTACAAGGAAACTCCCCAGCTGGCCAACGCCAAGCTGATCGCTTGCGAATAAGGGAGTATCGGTTTTAACGCGGGGGAAGGGGAAGCCTTTTGAAAAAGGCTCCCCCTTCCCCCGCACCCCTATCCCCCGCGAAAACTTTCGCGAATTTGATTTATACGAAACAAAAAGCACTGCCCCAGCCAAACAGTTTGTACCGACTGTTAGGTTGGGGCAGTGCCTTTGGTTACTGCAAGAAATGCGTGAAAGTTTTTGGGGGTGCAGGGGGACTTTTTTCAAAAAGTCCCCCTGCGTTCTTTTTTAATCAAACATCCCTTGCATCTTCTCAAACGCATCCATCGCGGTGCGGTGATGGGTGAGGGGGGTGATGGAGATATAGCCTTCGCGGATGGCATCGATGTCCACCGAGAGATCATCGGTGCGCACGCCGGAGGGTTCGCCCTCTTGGGTATAGAGGTTCTCTCCCCGCTTCACAAAGCGGTCGGAATAGAAGATCCCGCCCTGGCGGGTGATGCGCATTCCCCGCACCACCGGGGGAATGTTCACGTTGTAGAGAAGGTTGCGGGAAAAGAGCTCCTTCTCCCGGAAGGTCTCAAAGACGGCTTCCAGGTGGTCGAAGGAATCCATGAAAACATGGGCCTTGGCCGAGAGGGCAATGCCCGGCGTGCCGGAGCGCGCGCCCTCGAAGATGGCACCGATGGTGCCCGAGTAAACGATATCCTCTCCCAGGTTGTAGCCGCAGTTGATTCCCGAAATGAGGAGATCATACTGCACCCCCAGACCCACCGTGCCAAAGCGCACGCAGTCGGCAGGGGTGGAAGACATGGCGTAGGCGGTAATGTCGGGGGCCAGTTCGACCTCCTTGATCTTCACGGGATGGAAGAAGTCAATGGCCTGGCTTTTGCCGCTCTGCTCCTTGTTGGGGGCAACGGCGGTGACCTCGCCGAAGCGGCGAGCGAAGCGGATCAGCTTGGGCAGGGCAGGGGAGCGGATCCCGTCATCGTTGGTGATCAGAATTTTCACAGCCAGCCCTCCGTTCCCTGCTTGAACGCCCCCAGCCGCGCATCGGCATCGGCCAGCAGGCGACGCATCTCCGCGCGGTTTGCCACGGTGGCACCCGAGGCGCAGGCGTGACCGCCGCCGTGGTACTTGGAGGCGATCTCGTTCACGGTGACAAAACGGGAGCGCAGACGGACACGGATGCTGCCGTCCTCGCAATCAATAAAGGCGATCCAGATCAGGCTGCCCCGGATGGCATCCATGTAGGACACCGAGGCGCAGGCCTGCTCAAAGGAGAGGGCAAATTTCTCCTGCATGGCCCGGGTGACGTGAAGGTAGGCCACCCCGTTCTCAGTGCGCTTGATGCGGCCGAGCATATAGGCCTGGAACTGCAGGGCATTGAAGTCCTTCATGTACAGGTTGGCGTAGAGGCGGTCGGTGTCAATGCCGCAGTCCAGCAGCATTCCTGCCAGGCGCATGGTGTCTCCCGATACCGAGCGGAAGCGGAATCTGCCCGAGTCGGTGACCATGCCGGTGTAGATGCAGGTGGCGGCGATTTCGTCCATCTTCAGCTCATCCCGGAAGGCATCATAGAAGGCGGCGATCATTTCGCAGGCAGAGGAGCGCTCCTCCTCCACCCATTCCAAGGGGGCATAGGGGTCCACGTTGATGTGGTGGTCGATCTTGATCAGCTCCCGACAGAGGGAGAAGCGCTGATCCGAGATGCGGTCGGCGGTGGCGGTGTCAATGACGATGCCCAGCGCGTCGGCGAAGGCCGCATCGGGCAGGGGAGAGTTCTCCTCCCCGAGGAAGGAAACATACTCGCAGAAGTCGGTGTTGGACAGGAGAACCGACTTCTCAGGGTAGGTCAGCCGCAGGATCTGGTGGAGCCCCTTGGTGGCCCCGGTGCAGTCCCCGTCGGGACGCTTGTGGCGGAAGATGATAATGTTGGAGTAGGCTTTGATCTTGTCCAAAATTAAGGTCATGTTGGCGTTCATTGGGGTACCTCCGAGAGTGCATTGAGGTCGTCCAGCAGGCGCATGGCCTCCTCGCGGTCCCGAAGGGTGGCACCGCTGGCCTTTTTGTGCCCGCCGCCGCCGTACTTGACGGCGATGGGGTTGATGTTGTGGCGGTTGGAACGGATCTCGCAGAGCACGCCCTCCTCGGTCTCGGTGAAATTAACCCAATTGTCGATTCCCCGGATCTCGGACATGACATTCACCATGCCCCGGGAGAGGGTGAAGGAGTCGGCGTCATAGGCCGCCGCTTCCTCCCGGGTGGTGTAGATGTAGGCCACCCGATGGGGGGTGGTTTGGATCTTGAGGGTGAAGCGAGCCCGCAGCTGAATGGATGCCAGGGTGTCGGCATAGAGATTGCGGTAGATATCCGCCGTCTCAAAGTCCCGCTCCATGAGAAAAGCGGCATGGCGGAAGGTGGACGAACTGGTGGAGTCGTAGCGGAATCGGCCCGAGTCGGTGATCATGCCGGTGTAAAGCGCCTTTGCCGCCACCGGAGAGACGGTCAGTCCGCATTCCATGGCAAAGGCGGTGACAAGGCCGCAGCAGCTCTCAGATGAGGTGTCGGTGACCTCTTCCTCTGCAATCTGCTCCACAAGGATGTGATGGTCAATGCGGGCGGTGTGGGCCGCCAAGGTGTAGCGCTCGTCGCTGATCAGCGAGCGGGCGGAGGTGTCGAGAATAACGGAGAGTGCGCCGGCAAACTGTTCGTCGGTCAACTCATCCATGGGACGGTCGGGGATGAAGGCATAGCGGGGCGTCATATCGCCCACCATGAAGATCTCCTTCTCCGGGAAGGAATCATGGAGAATATGCCAAAGCCCGACCTGGCTGCCCAGCGCGTCGCCGTCGGGATTCTTGTGACGGTGCAGAATAATGCGCGAATGGGCGCGGATCTGTCGAAGAATGGATTCAAACATAGGGTGGCGAGTTCCTTTCATGAATCGTCGGTCAGGTGAAATCGTCGAAGTAGCCTCTGTACTCCACCCGAAGCGGGCTGTCCGGGAAGAGATAGCGGTGCAGGTCGATGAAATAATTGTCGGTCATGCTGGCAATATAGTCCACCACAATCTGATGGGGATCACAGGCCTCGTAGGGCTTCTCCCGTTTGTAGTGGACGGTGTTGACAAAGTCGATGTGGTGACGGAAGATGGGGGAATTCTGATTTCCCTGCCGTAGGTCATCCAGCAGCTGGCCATAGACCTCGCCCATCATGGGCTTGACGGTGGTGTCCAGCCCCGCAAAGGAGGCAGCGTAGTGGTAGATGCGGCGGTAGTTGTCCAGCCGGGACTTCCGCAGGGCGCGGAAATGTTTGGCATCCAGCTTGATATAGGGCTTGCCGTAGCTGTTTTCGATGACATTGACCACCAGGTTGTTGATGATCTCGGCATTGATGGAGCCGATGTCCTTGTTGAAGAACATACTCTCCTCGGCCATCTTGGCCCGGGCCGCATCCTGGCGGTCCTTGCCCAGGTAGGCGATGATGTCGGCGAGCCGCACCACTGCCCCCTCCAGGGTACAGGGCATCATGCTCTGCACGGCGGCGGGGTTGGTATAGCATTCCTCGATGATGCGGTCAAACTGGGCAAAGCTCTCAAGGGGTTCCGGCGAATACTCCTCGCACTCGATCTCGCCGTTGTGGGCGGCGATGCCGTTGAGGGTCTGCAGGCTGATGTTGTAGGGGAAGATGCCGTCCAGTACCCGCACCGAATGGATGTTGTGGTAGAAGTGCCGTCCGGTGTGGCGGAAGGACAGCTCGTCCAGGTAGGCCTCGCCGGTGTGGGCGAAGGGGGGATGTCCCAGGTCGTGCCCCAAAGCGATGGCTTCAATCAAGTCAAGATTGAGGTGCAGGACGGTACCGATGGTGCGGGAGATGCGGGACACCAGCTGTACGTGCAGACTGCGGCGGGTGATGTCATCGTTCTTGCAGAGGGAAAACACCTGGGTCTTGTCGGTGTAGCGATTGTAGTAGGGGCAGTGCATGATTTTGTCGATGTCATGCACGAAGGTGGGCCGCCAAAGGGTGGCACTGTCCTTGGCCACATTGCGTCGGCGGACCACATCACTGTCGGGAAAGGCCACGCCGGGAAATTGCCCGGTGCGGTTGGCCTCTTCAATCTGGCGGGTCAGTTCCTCAGTGAGGCGTTCATATTTTGGCATGGGATACCTCCGTGTACGGGATGGATGTGCCCATCAATATCCCGTGGCGTTCTGCTCCTGCTTGGCGATCTTGACGATGCGGCTGGTGCCCAGGCGGTCAGCCCCGAGGTTGATGAAATCCTCGGCATCGGCGAGGGAGGCAATGCCCCCTGCCGCCTTGATGCGGACATTGGGACCGATGTGCTTGGCGAAGAGCGCCACATCCTCCCGGGTAGCGCCGCCGGTGGAGAAGCCGGTGGAGGTCTTAATGTAGTCAGCCCCCGAGAGGGTGACCAGCTCGCACATTTTGATCTTTTCCTCGTCAGTGAGCAGGCAGGTCTCGATGATGACCTTGAGGATCTTCTCACCGCAGGCGGCCTTCAGCGCCTTCAGCTCGGCCAGGATCTCGTCATGGCGGCCCGACTTGAGGTGACCCACATTGATGACGGTGTCGATCTCGTCAGCGCCGTTTTCCAGGGCATCACGGCACTCGAATACCTTGGCGGCAGTGGTGGTGTAGCCGTTGGGGAAGCCGATGACGGTGCAGATGGCCAGGCGGTCCCCCACATAGGCCTTGGCTTCCTTCACATAGGCGGCGGGAATGCACACCGAAGCGGTGCCGAAGCGGATACCGTCATCGCAGACGGCGCGGATATCGTCCCAGGTTGCGCTCTGGGCGAGAAGGGTGTGGTCACACTTGGAGAGAATGGTTTCGATGTTCATGATTTATACCTCACTTTTGTTTTTCCTGTTCCTTGATTCTTTTCTGCCAGCATTTGTGGCACATGGCAACATAGCGGTCGTTGCCCCCCAGCATGATCTGGTCGCCCTCGGTGACTACCCGCATCTCGGCATCCAGCCGGGCGTTGATGGTAGCCTTGGCCCCGCAGGCGCAGATGGTCTTGATTTCGGTGATGGATTCCGCCACCTCAAAGAGCCGTCGGCTGCCGGGAAAAAGATGGCAGAGGAAGTCGGTGCGCAGACCGAAGCACATGACGGGGATATTGTAATCGTTGACGATCTGATGCAGCTGGTCGATATGGGCCTCAGTGAAGAACTGGCACTCATCGGCGATGATTACATCGGCCTCGGTGTGATGGGCGGCGAACTGCGTCAGGATGTTATCCTCCGGGGCCACGGTGTCGCACTCAGCCCAAAGCCCAATGCGGGAGCGAATGATCTTCTCCCCGTCCCGATCATCCAGGGCGGGCTTGATCAGCCACACCTTCATGTTGCGCTCTTCGTAGTTGAACTTGGTGATCAGCGCCTGGGCGGTTTTGGAGGACCCCATCGCGCCGTATTTGAAGTAAAGCTTTGCCATGGGTGTTCTTCACCTTCCTTTCCTCATATCATTTCATTATATCATATTTTTCGTTTCACTGCAAGTACAAATTTGGGCAAAATGTCGAAAAATTTCCGCAAAAGAAGGAGCTGCCGCATTGCGGCAGCTCCTTCTTTTGCTTTTATTCAGATAGTAGAGCCTGCAGCTCGTCAAAGGTCATCCCGGCGATGTATGGTGCGGGGTCAACGGGGGACAGCGCGCCCGCCTCCTGCCCGATCAGCTGCGCTTCCAACTCCTCGATGGGGGCATTACCGAAAAAATCCCCCGAAATGGTGATGCCCTCGATTCTGGTCTTGCTGCGCCTGATCTCCACCTTGACCATGCCGAAGGGATATTTTTTCTGCCGGTACACCGTGTGGTCGGTGAGATACCGCCGCTCGGAATAGATCCACTCCGCACCGGCGTTCCGCTGATACAGCCGTTGGATCTCCTCGGCCTCGGGGGGGGGTGTGATCTCGGCGGCCGCCGCAACCCGGGCTTCAATGGCAGCGATGAACTCCTCGGTGGTGATGGGCTCGGGCATCAGCGACCGCAGATTCACCACCCGGCTTTGGTGTGACTTGACGGCGTGATATTCCAGCTTCTCCCGGTTGATCTTGAGCACCTGCTGCATGATGGCGGTATCCGAGTCGAAGAGCAGGGTGCCGTGATGCAGAATCCGTCCGCCGGCGGAGTACTGGGCGTTGCCCGAGAACTTCTTCCCCTGGCAGAGCAGATCGTTGCGCCCGCTGAGCTCACACACCAGCCCCAAATCCGCCAAAGCATCGATGATGGGACGGGTGAAATAAGCATAGTCCAGCGCCTCCGCACGATCGGCCGAGGTGATGAAGGTGTAGTTGACATTGCCCAGGTCGTGGTAGACCGCGCCTCCGCCGGTGATGCGGCGGCTGACGGTGATGCCTGCCTCCTCAGCGTAGGACAGATTCACTTCGGCGTAGGCGTTCTGATTCTTGCCGATTACCACGGTGGGGCGGTTCTGCCAAAGCATGAACACGTCGTCCCGGGTGTGGGCAAAGAGATATTCCTCGATGGCCAGGTTCAGGTAGGGATCGGTGGTGTGCAGGCGGATATATTTCATCTTTTCATCCTCACGAAAAATGGGGGGTGCCGGAATCGGCACCCCCCATCGGGTATGATAATTTAGATGCCCTTCTTTGCGCGCTCGATCTTCTCGAGGTCGGTAAAGTTGTTGGAGGCAACGTGGCCGGGCAGGGGCATGATCTTCTCGTGCAGAGCGTCGATGATCCAGTCAGCCTGCGGGAAGAAGCTCTTCTCCAGCTCGAATGCAGGGGTGATCCAGTTGCGGGAGCCCACAACAACGGGAGGACCATCCAGGTAGTCGAAGGCCATCTCGGCGATGTTGGAAGCCATGTCGCGCATGACGGAGTTTCTCTCGCAAGCGTCACCCACGATGAGGATCTTGCCGGTCTTCTTGACAGACTCGAGAACCTTCTCATAGTTGAAGGGAACGATGGAGCGGGAGTCAATGACCTCAGCGGAGATGCCGTACTTCTCCTCGAGAATCTTGGCAGCCTCCATCGCGCGGTAGAGAACAGCGCCGATGGTGAGGATGGTGACGTCCTTACCTTCCTTCTTCACGTCGGGCTCGCCGAAGGGAATCTCGAAGTGGCCAACCGGCACACCTTCCTTAACGAACTCTTCGCCGAAGCCGTAAACTCTCTGAGACTCGAAGAAGACAACGGGGTCGGTGCCTTCCAGAGCGGAGGTCATCAGACCCTTAGCATCGGTAGGCGTGGAGGGGAATACAACCTTCAGACCGGGGATGTGTGCACAGAGTGCAGTCCAGTCCTGAGAGTGCTGAGCACCGTACTTGGAGCCCACGGAAACGCGGAGAACGATGGGCATCTTCAGGATGCCGGCAGACATTGCCTGCCACTTAGCCATCTGGTTGAAGATCTCGTCGCCTGCGCAGCCGATGAAGTCGGCGTACATCAGCTCAACGATTGCACGGCCGCCGCACATTGCGTAGCCCACAGCGGAGCCGACGATCGCAGACTCGGAGATGGGAGAGTTGAAGAAGCGGTGGTAGGGAATGGCCTCGGTCATCTTCTTGTAGACACCGAATGCGCCGCCCCAGTCACGGTTGTCCTCACCGTAAGCGATGAGGGTGGGATCCTCGTAGAACTTGTCAATGATGGGCTCGAAGAGACCGTCGGTGACATTGTACATCTTCATCTTGGAAACGGGCTTGCCGTTTGCATCCTTAGCGGTGCGAACCTTGCCTGCGATCTCCTTGACACGGGGGCACTCTTCCTTGGGCATGAGCACGTCAGCCTCACGGCTGGGATCCATGCTGGCAACCTTCTGGTTGGAGAACATGATGGAAGCGATGGCATCGGGATCCTTGTTCAGGTCCATGCGAGGCGAGATCTCGTCGTTGATGGCGAGCTTCATGATCTCGGTCATACGAGCGGTGATGTCCTCGTGCATCTTAGCGAAGTCGTCCTCGGTAGCAACGCCGCCCAGGATGAGCTTGGTCTTGAATGCAACGATGGGATCGGCAGCCTTCCAGGCCTCGATCTCCTCTGCGGTACGGTAGGTGGAGGAGTCGGAGGGGGAGTGACCGGATACGCGGTAGGTTACCACATCCAGGAGTGCGGGACCCTTGCCCTCAAGCAGCAGCTTCTTCTTGCGGGAAACAGCGTCGATCACAGCGAGGGGATCGTAGCCGTTGACGCGCTCTGCGTGCATCTGGGTGGGATTGAAGCCGGCGCCGAGACGAGCAACCATGTCAAAGCCCATGGTCTCACCGCGGGTCTGGCCGCCCATACCGTAGTGGTTGTTGAATACGTTGAAGAGGATGGGCATACCGCCGTCGCTGAACTTGCCGTCCATACCCCAGAGCTTGGTGATCTGGTCCATGGAAGCGAAGTTGAGGGACTCAAGCACGGGGCCGCGGCCGGTTGCGCCATCGCCGCAGTTGGAGATGACGATACCGGGCTTGTGGTTGGATCTCTTGTAGAGAGCAGCACCCAGCGCGATGGGAGCGGATGCGCCGACGATTGCGTTGTTGGGCATCAGACCGAAGGGAATGAAGAAAGCGTGCATGGAGCCGCCGAGACCGCGGTTGAAACCGGTGGTTCTGGCAAAAATCTCAGCGAGCGCACCGTAGAGCAGGAAGTTGATGGCCAGCTCCTTGATGTTGCCGCCGGCGTTCATGTGCTTCTCCACAACGGAGAGAACAGAACCGCCCAGGAACTCCTTCATGATGTCGTAGAGCTCGGTCTCGTCCAGCTTCTCGATGGAGGAGAGGCCCTTTGCCAGGATCTCACCGTGGCTGCGGTGGGAACCGAAGGAAAGGTCATTGATATCGAGGCAGTAAGCCTCACCGACAGCCGAAGCCTCCTGACCGATGGACAGGTGAGCGGGGCCGGGGTTGTTGTACTCAACGCCGTTGTAGCAGCTCTTGGTCTTGACCTCGTTGAGCATGGTCTCGAACTCGCGGATGATGGCCATGTCGCGGTAGATGCGCATCATGTCCTCTTTGGAGTAGATCTTCAGCTCTTCTGCGAGGGTCTTGTTGTACTGACAAACAGGAATGTCCTCAAAGTGGATGTAACCGGCATCAAAGGCTTTGCCGGGATCGACATATTGACTCTTAGGCATGGTTTTTTATCTCCTTATAAAATTTTTACATAAACATGGACTCGCGGATAACCTCGCAAACGGTGGGATGCGGGAACACCAGCTTCTGGATGTCTTCCACGCGCATCTCGGTCTCCACCATCATGGCAGCGCCGTAGATGATTTCGGATGCGTAGGAACCGATCATGTGCAGACCGACAATATTCTTGTGCTTCTTGTCGGTGAGCACCTTAAGAATGCCGTAGCCGTGCTCATTCTCGGCGATGTATCTGCCGCTGTACTTGAGGGTTACGCTCTTGACATCAACGTCAAGACCCTTAGCCTTGGCAGACTCCTCGGTTTCGCCCACAGAGGCAACCTCGGGGTTGGTGTAGATGACGGCGGGGATGGAGTTGTAGTTGACTCTGTCCTTCTTGCCCAGGATATTGTTGATGCAGACCTCACCCTCGCGGTAAGCGGTGTGTGCCAGCATGGACTTGCCGTTGACGTCACCTGCAGCCCAGACACCGGGAACATTGGTCTTGCCCAGCTCGTCGGTGACGATGGCGCCGCGCTCAAGCTTGAGGCCGATGTTCTCGCAGCCGATGCCTGCGGTGCGGGCACGGCGGCCGATGGAAACCAGGGCATAGTCAGCGGGAATCTCGGTGATCTTGCCGTCCTTCTCGTAGGAGACGGTCTTGTTCTTGATGGAGGTAACCTTAGCGCCGAGGATGAACTCGACACCGCGGGAAGCGTAATCCTTCTGCAGGAGCTTGGAGATGTCGCGGTCAACGGCGCCGGCGATGTGATCCATCATTTCGACGACATAAACCTTGGCACCCACGGAGTTGAAGTAGGAAGCCATCTCGAGACCGATGACACCGCCGCCCACAACCACGATGGTCTTCGGGATCTCGGTGATGTCCAGGATCTCGCGGTTGGTCAGAGCGAAGCCCTCCTTGAGGGAGTCAGCCAGGCCGTCGATGGGAGGCAGGGCAGGGGAGGAACCGGTGGCGATCAGCAGCTGCTTACCCACATAGTCCTTGCCCTCGGCGGTAACCACGAAGCCCTCGGCGTTTCTTTCCTTGATCATGGCAGTCGCCTTGACCACCTCAACGCCGCACTTCTTCAGCTTTGCGCCAACGCCGGAAACCAGCTGCTTGACGACGCCGTTCTTGCGGTTGACCACGAAAGCATGGTCGATGGCGGCGGAGCCGAAGGTCACACCGTAATCCTTGCCGTGCTTGGCGTAGTCGTAGATCTTTGCGGAATAGAGCAGAGTCTTGGTGGGGATGCAGCCCTCATTGAGGCAAACGCCGCCCAGTGCTCTCTCTTCGATGACCAGGGTCTTCAGACCCGCATGGCCTGCGCGCTCTGCGGCATTGTAGCCGGCAGGGCCGCCGCCCAGTACAATCAGATCATACATGATAGCTATGTTCTCCTCTCTTTAATTCGCCTTATTTCGCCAGAAGCAGGTCGAAGTTCTCCAGGGCGAAGCAAAGCTCCTTGAGGAATTTCGCTGCGGGAGCACCGTCAAGCGCTCTGTGGTCGAAGGTCAGGGACAGGCCCATTGCGGGGTAGGAAACATCCTCGCCGTTGACTTCCTTGATGCGGCGGGTGATGGTGTCCACGCCCAGGATACCGGTCTGAGGAGGATTGATAACGGGAGTGAAGCTCTCGATGCCCAGGGAGCCCAGGTTGGTGACGGTGAAGGTGCCGCCCTTGAGCTTGTCAGGACTGATGGTGCCCTGCTGTGCCTCGGTGATGACCGACTTGGCAGCGCGGGACAGGCCGTTGAGGGTCAGCTTCTCGGCACCGAAGACGGTGGGAACCAGCAGACCTCTCTCGGTGTCAACGGCGATACCGAGGTTAACGGTGTTGAAGAAGCGCATGGTGTCGTCCAGGTAGTGGGCGTTGAGGCTTCTGTGGTTAAGCAGGACGCGGGATACGGCATAGAGCACCATATCGTTGAGGGTGATGTTGGCCAGGCCCATCTTCTCGGCGCCGTTCTTGAGGGAAGCACGGAAGGCCATGAGCTTGGTGGCATCGAAGGAGGTGTTGAGGGTGAGCTGAGCCATGGTGGACAGGGAAGCGTGCATCGACTTGGCGATAACCTTTCTGATGTTGGGCAGCTTCTCGTCAACGTACTCGGCCACGGGAGCAGCAGCCTCAGCGGCGGGAGCAGCGGCAGCGGGAGCCTTGGGAGCCAGATCGGAGAGAACGACCTTGCCGTTGATGCCGGAGCCTTCCACTGCGGTGGTGTAGCCCTCGGATGCAGCGCCGGAAACGGTCAGACCGCGGTCAAGCAGGCTCTGCACGTCGCGCTCGATGATACGGCCGTTGGGGCCGGTGGGAGCAGCCTTGAGCAGGTCAGCACCGGTCTTGGCAGCAAGGATCTTGGCTCTGGGGGAGATTGCGCCGGTGATTTCGGCAGCAGCCACGGGAGCGGCAGCCTCAGCGGCGGGAGCGGCCTCTGCAGCGGCAGGAGCAGCAGCTTCGGCAGCGGGAGCGGCCTCTTCAGCGTCGTCGGACTTGGGGATGAAAGCAGAAAAATCTTCCCCGTCCCGGCCAATTACACAAACAGTCTCCAGGCAGGGAACATCGTCGCCTTCCTCGCAGAAGATCGCCAATATTTTACCGCCCTCGGGTGCAGGCTCGTCGAAGGAAGATTTATCGGTCTCATAGGAGAAAAGGATATCGCCCTTCTCTACAGTGTCGCCGACCTTTTTGTTCCACGCTGTAATGATACAGCTTTCCACGCTCTGTCCCTGACGCGGCATGATAATCGGTAGTGCCATTTGAATCATTCCTTTCAATATAACTTTTTGATTATTTTTCCATATTTATACGCACAATCTCACATATAGCATTTTATCACTTTATGCCAAAAAAGTCAAGGGCATCGTTAAAGAAAAAACGCTCTCGTGGCATTTTTATTCAATCTTTACACAATCGGCGCGGGGAAGGGGGCGGGGGTGTGGCTTTTGGCTAAACAGTGAAAAAAACACGCTTCGGCAAAAAAATTTTGTCGGCGCGTGTTTTTTTGTGACCAAATCACAGTACAAAGGCAAAAAATGTGGTATAATACAGACACAAAGAAAAAAACAACACAGAAAGGAAGTCAATCATGTCTGTACTTGCATTGAATAAATCGAATTTTGACGAGGCCCTGAATACCGAAAAAACCGTCCTGGTGGACTTCTGGGCACCCTGGTGCGGCCCCTGCCGTATGCTCTCTCCCATTGTGGATCAGGTGGCGGAGGAAAATCCCGACCTGGTGGTGGGGAAGGTCAACGTGGATGAGGAGCCCGAGCTGGCCCAGCGTTTCGGTGTGATGAGCATTCCCACCCTGGTGGTGCTCAAGAACGGCGAAGAGGTCAACCGCTCCCTGGGGGCAAAGCCCAAGGCACAGGTCCTGGCCCTGGTGAAATAATCACCCGGCCAGCCGGCGCAGGCGGGGCTTATCCAAGAGGGTGACCCCACCCCGGGTAGCCTCCACAATGCCCTCGGCGGCGAAATATTTCAGCATACGCGAAACCACCTCACGGGCAGATCCCATGTACTTGGCGATCTGCTCGTGTGTTAATTTTACGGTATCCC
This sequence comes from Oscillospiraceae bacterium, assembly GCA_015063805.1. Taxonomy (GTDB): domain Bacteria; phylum Bacillota; class Clostridia; order Oscillospirales; family CAG-272; genus SIG693. The sequence continues at coordinate 36,487 of SVTK01000009.1, read as the reverse complement.
CCCCCTGCTTGGACACTTCGTCCAGCAGGAAAATGGCCAGTCGGCGGTCCATGCTCATGAACAGGATCTGCTGCATGACCCACATCACATCGGAGAAGCGGGACACCGTTGTCTCCAGGGCAAAGATTTTGGCCGCTGGCACCCGTCCGGTGAGCTCGGCAAAGGCACAGCCCCCGATGACACAGCATTCGCTGTCCTCTTCGGCACTGACAATCACATCAAAGGTGATGCTCTGCAGCACGCAGGAGGCCGACAGCATACAGATGTCCCCGGGGAAAAGGCGATAGAGGGTAATTTCCTTGCCCTCCTCCGAGAGCATATACAGCCGCAGACAGCCGGTGCGGACGATGATAACCCCGGTGCAGTCGGTGCCGTCGTGGATGGTGGTGCCGCGAGGATAGGTCACCGATGCCGTACTGCGGCAGAGCATGGCCCGGTCTTCCTCCTTCAGCTCCCCCCAAAAGGGAAAATGCTTGGCGTAAAGCGATGCGAAAATGCAGTTTTCCATCAAATCACCCTTTGTCTTTTGCTGTCCGCCGAGGCGGATATTTTTACTACAGTATAACACAGATTTTTCGCCGCTTCAAGAGGGAGAGGGCCGGGGAAGAGAAATTTTCTCCCGGGACTTGAGTTGCCCCGGCTGCTGTGATATAATGGAGGCAATCTCTCAAGGAGGTTTTGGCTGTGAAGATCTATGACATTACCCAGGAAGTCTTCGGTTGTGTGGTGTTCGGGGACGATCCTGCGCCCGAAAAGAAGGTCCTCTGCGACATGGCGCAAGGGGAGCCGTACAACCTCATTTCCTTCTCCATGTGCGCCCACAACGGCACCCACCTGGATGCCCCCGCCCATTTTCTGCGGGACGGGCAGACGGTGGAGCAGATCCCCCTGACCCAGACCGTGGGGCCGGCATACCTGGCCGAGCACAACGGCCCCCTCACCGCAGAGGATGCCCGCGCTGTCCTCGCCGCTGCATCCGCCGCTCACCCCGAGGCGGCCCGCCGCCTGCTTTTCCGTGGGAGCACCGTGATCACCCTGGAAGCGGCGGAAGTATTTGCCCGGGCAGGGGTGCTTTTGGTGGGGAACGAGTCCCAGACCGTGGGGCCGGAGGATGCGCCCATGGCGGTGCACCTGGTGCTGTTGGGGGCGGGGACGGTTCTGCTGGAGGGAATCCGCGCCGCCCATGTGCCCTGCGGGGCGTATCTGCTCAACGCTGCGCCGCTGTCGCTTGGTGGCGCCGAAGGCGCTCCCTGCCGTGCCTGGCTCATGGAGCAATAAGTCAAAAGTTACCCATGTGTTTTTGCTCTCACCGGAATTTGTCTGATCAAGCCTCCCTCCGAGAGGGAGGTGGCGAGTGCGCAGCACGAGACGGAAGGAGCCTGCGCAACTGTACGCTTCAGAGAAATTCTTCGGCTGCGCACTCTCCCTCAGTCACGGCTTTGCCGTGCCAGCTCCCTCCCGGAGGGAGCCTTGGCGTTGCGGTGGCTGTATGGGGATATGATCTCAAATTTGGACGATAAAAGGAGAAAGATATGCTTAACGTAGGAAGCAAAGCGCCCGATTTTACCCTTACCGACCGGGAGGGCAGGGCGGTGTCCCTGTCCGATTTCCGGGGCAAAAAGGTGGTCATCTACTTTTATCCCAAAGACAACACCCCCGGCTGTACCCGCCAGGCCTGCGCCTTTGCGGGGGCATACGCTGCATTCCGGGAGAGAAACGTGGAGGTCATCGGCATCAGCCGGGACAGTACTGCCTCCCATCAGCGCTTCGCCGAAAAGTACAGCCTGCCCTTCATCCTGCTCTCCGACCCCGAGCGTACCGCCATTGAGGCTTATGACGTCTGGCAGGAGAAAAAGCTCTACGGCAAGGTGAGCTGGGGCATTGTCCGCAGTACTTTTATTGTGGATGAGGAGGGAATGATCACCGCCGTGATGCCGAAAGTGAAGCCCGATACCAACGCCGCCGAGGTGCTTTCTGCCCTGGATGCAGGAAAATAAACCGAAAATTGCAAAAAATTCGTTTTTTGTCTTGCGGTTTGTGAGAAAGTCTGTTATAATAATGACATTGTCATACATTTCACAACGGAGGTTGATATGATGAACTATACCCCTCAGAATCCCTGGATCGCCGAGCGCGAGGCTACGGTGTGCACCTGGAAGGTGGACTACAACCGCGGCTTTATCAGCAATATGGCCACCTCTCTTCTGGTGGACTTTGCATCCCTGTCCGACCGTCAGCTGGCGGCTTACGTCAAAATGATGAAGGCCTGCGGCTTCACCGGTATTCAGGTGACCGATATGGTGTCCGCATGGCGTGCCAGCGGCTCCTGGGAAATCGTCCATGACCGCTACAAGGTGCTGGCCAACGAGCTGCACAAGAACGGCATGAAGTTTACCGTTTGGTGCTGGGCTGCCGAATTCTCTGGCCACGGCTGGCACGACAATACGGTGGCATACCGCAACGCCGATCCCGAAAAACCCGCCTGCGAGGATCCCCGCGTGCTGGCTGCCTTCAACAAATACTACGACATCTATGCCGATCTGGCGCCCTACGCCGATCGTGTGATCGCCCACTTCTTCGATCCCGGCCACCTGAAGGATACCCCCAGCATTCTGTACTTCACCAAGCTGCTGGCCGATAAGTTCCGTGCCAAGAATCCCGATATCAAGATCGCAGTGGATACCTGGGGCTCCCCTGCTTCCTATCCTCAGGAGCTGGTGGATGCCGGCATGGACGATATTATGCTCATGGAGCTCCCCTTCCTGCCTACCTGGCGTGAGGAAGGCAAGCGTGCCAAGTTCCGCGAGGGTGTTCAGGCACTGGGCTGCGGTCTCGGCTCCTGGGGTTGGTACACCTGTGAGTATGAGATCGACCAGTTCCCCTTCATGTGTGTCAATAACCGCGTCCTCTCCGACGTGTACAATCAGACCCGCGCCCAGGCTGACGGGGTGATGACTCCCTCCTATTGGAGCGAGATGGACTCCTACCATCTGCTCAACTTCTTCTCCATGTATGCTGCCGGCCACCTGCTCATTGATCCCGCAGCCGATCCCGATGCCCTGCTGGCCGACAGTGCCGAGGCCATCACGGGTGCTTCCCACCCCGCCAATAAGGCAAAGCTGCTGGCGGCCCTGGAGCTGATCCGTGATGCCCGCAGCGGCGACAAGTGGGATACCTACTGGTGGCGTGAGCCGGGCTACAAGCTGGTCAACGGCGACTACGCCGACATCCTTGCCCGCGCCGATGCCGTCATTGCCGACTTTGAGACCCTGCTGGGTGAGGAAGAGCCCGCCGACGGCGTGGAATTCCCCATCTCCCGCAGCCAGCTCTATCGCCTGATGGTGCCTCACCTGTATCAGATCCGTCAGTTCGCCCAGTTCAAGGTGGATTTCGCCGCCCTCAAGGCCCGCAAGGAAGCCGGTGCCGATGCTGCCGAGCTGCAGGCTCTGGTGGATGCCCTGCCGGCAGAAGTGCCCGAGTACAACTGCATCATCGGTCTTTGGGGTCAGCCCGAGGCGAGAGTTGCGCACATTCTGCTGAACACCTTCTGCCGCGACAACAATCTCTGCGCACCCAAGCGCCGTGCTGTTCGCTACACCTATAAGCGCCGTATGTACGATGCGCTCTGCGTCAGACAGCGCGGCAAGGATACCCCCGTCTATGTCGGCCCCAAGTACTACGAGAATGCCGGTCCGTGGGGTGTGGACATGGCCACCGAGATGCTCAACGAGCTGGTGGAGGAGGGCGCGCTGATCCGCCGTGAGGAGGACGGCCTCTATGCCCTGGCCAACTGGTCGGATTTCCGTTTCGACTTCAGCATTTAAGTTCTCTGCAGGGGGTGCTGTGCTTGCACAGCACCCCCTTTTATCTCGAATTTGACGGCAAATTTCACTCTACCTGCGGTTTACTTCTCCTCACTAAACCAACGGTGGGTGTACTTTGCGCCGAAAAGCGGTTATCCTGTATGTGGAAGGAGGAAGATTGCCGATGGATCAATGGAAAACAGGGAGATTCATTGCCGAACGCAGAAAAGAGAAAAATCTGACGCAGATGCAGTTGGCAGAAAAACTGGGGATTACCGACAAAGCCATCTCCAAATGGGAAAGAGGCATATCCATGCCCGACACTTCGATTATGCTCGAACTCTGTGATATTCTCGGTATCAGCGTCAACGAATTGTTGAGTGGGGAGAAAATCAGTATGGAAAACAACAATCAGAAGAATGAACAGCTTTTGCTCGATATGGCGAAAGAGGCAGAACAAAAAAACAGGATCATCTGGACTTCCATGTGGGTAATTATGGTCGTCAGTATAATCGCCCTGCTTGGGGGTATGTTTATTGCTTCGTTTTTTATCCCGGAAGGCCCTTGGCAGCTTGTCACAGTTCTTGGACTTTGCATCTTGTTTTTTCCCGCTTGCTTTTATGCGTTGAAGCTGGAGGTGAGTGTAGGGGCATACAAGTGCAAAAATTGCGGCCACGAATTCGTGCCCACCTATTCCCAGGCCTTGAATGCCATGCACATGGGGTTCACCAGGCACCTCAAGTGTTCGAATTGCGGCAAGCGAACCTGGTGCAAAAAAGTAATCAAGAAATAACAGCCCGCCCTGTCGCAAAAACGGAGGAGAACACATGATCAACGAAAAGATTGTTTTGGGTGAGAACACCCGTTATCCCTTAAACGGCCTGCTGACCCTGCCCGAGGGGGCAGAGAAGCCGGTCCCCGCCGTGGTGTTTGTTCACGGGTCTGGCTCCAGCAACATGGACGAGAAGGTGGGCAAGCTGACCCCCTTCCGGGATCTGGCAGAGGGGCTTGCCGCCCGGGGCATTGCCTCGGTGCGCTACGACAAGCGGACCTACGCCCATGCCTTTCGGATGCTCCGGGACAAGAGCGGCCCCATCACCGTGCGGGAAGAAACAGTGGAGGATGCTATCCTTGCCGCCGAACTTCTGCGGCGGGATGGGCGCATCGATCCGGGCAGAATCTTCATCGTCGGCCACAGCATGGGAGCCATGCTGGCCCCCCGCATTCATCTTGAGGGAGGGGATTTTGCCGGGCTTGTGCTCATGGCAGGCACGCCCCGACGGCTGGAGGAAGTGCTGATGGAGCAGAGCAATGAAGCCCTGGCCGAGATGCCTGCGCTTCTGCGGAAGCTGGCAGGCGGCTCCATCCGCAAGCTGGGCCGCAAGTTTGAGGGGCTGTATGACCTCTCCGACGAAGAGGCCAAAGCCCAAAGGCTGGGGGGCGGCACTACGCTCTACTACTTCAAGGAGATGGGACAGCCCACCGTGGCAGACCATCTGGCGCAGGTGCAGGTGCCCATGCTGGTGATGCAGGGGGAGATGGACGTCCAGGTGAAGGCCGGCGTTGATTTCGCCCTCTACCGTGAGCTGCTGGGTGAGCGGGAGAATGTGACCTTCCGCCTGTATCCCGGCCTCAATCACGCCTTTGTCCCCGCCCTGAGCGGGAAAATCTCGGATGCCAAGCGGGAATTTTCCCGGGAGCGGCACATCCCCGCCGAAGTCCTCGACGACATGGCGGCGTGGATTTTGGTGAACGGATGAATGAAAACACCCCGACAGACGTTTAGGTCTGTCGGGGTGTGTTGTTTGTTCGGCTTAGTATTGGTATACCCAACTTGACGGGATTAAAAACGTATACGGTGCGGTAACCACAGCAAATATGATTGACATTTTCAAGCGAAGCGGTTTGTCCATTTTTTTGAACGTAACAAAATAGTTGAATACAAAAATTAACGCGGCCGATATAATCAGTGCGGGAATCGTCAGCAAGGGTTCGTCACACATACGGAATAAATTCCATTCGTACAATGCATCCATCACAATCATCAGGATCATATATGCCGAGCCTATGATGTCGGATAACATACCGAAGCCGAAAATTTTCCATATGCATTGTTTGTAACACAGTTTTTTGTCGGCAACTTTTAACACTGCCATGCTGATGATCAGAACAACACTGTCAATGATGAAATTGCCGGGAATGATGATGAGCCATGCCTGGGGAAACAATAACACCATCCAAACAGGAAATAATGCGTTGTATAACCGTACCTCTTTTTGTTTGGGATTCATGGGACAACCTCCTTGCGGCAAATTTTTTGCTCTGTTCTCGTCACCCACACCATTATACCATAAACCGACAGAACGAACAATACCCTCTGCCGAATTTGTAGCCATCCCCAACCAAAAGAGCGCAGAATTTTGTGGTGGCGTTTTGATTTACCAAAACCGGGCGAAAATTTATTCCGCGAGCAGCATTTCTACTTCTTTGCGCTGTTCGCTTGTGTATGCGTAAACGGTAGCGGTGAACCATCTGTCTTCCACAAAATCTTCCGCAAACGCATCCATTACCTTTTGGGCAATCCTGAACTGAGATTCGGCTTTTTCGGTTTCGCCGTTTTCCCTCAAACGCTTGCCCGCAATGATCAGCATATCGATCAGGTCTTCTGCGGAGATATTCTTCTGCTTCTGTGCGGCCTCGTAGCTGTCGTCTCCGTCCAAAAGAGATGCCATCAGCTCTAATTTTGAAAAATAAATCTCGGGGATGATTTCAAGCGTAGGCCGGACCAAATCATTCCGGCCGTTTTCTCGGTAGCACGATGCGAGAATTCGGCAGGCATCATACTTCACGGAATCATCCTTGGTAGACTCTATGAGTGTTTTGCAAAGCGTGATGACCTCTTCCGCCCTGGTTTGATAATCCAACGTATAGAGCAGATTGTTCAATATGATGTCGTTTCCGGGAAATCTCCCTAAACCGTCACGCAAAATACGTTCTGATTTTGCCGCATCGGAAAAACGGTATTGATATGCCTCGTGGCATATTTCCTCAACTTGCTTTTCCATTTCAAATAGATTAAAGTCAAAAAGTTCGTCGGTGGAAACGCCAAAGAAGGATGCAATGGCAGGAATCATCGTCACATCGGGCATCGTGTTCCCGTTTTCCCATTTTGAAATGGCTTGAAATGATACGCCGAGGTAGTTGGCAAAAACCTCCTGGGATATGTTTTTTTGTTTCCGTAAAGATTTGATTTTTTCTCCGAGTTTGATCATCGTTGTTCCTCCAAACGGTTTTGGATCCGCGCTTATCCTGATATGATTATAGCACATTTCCCGATCAAAACAATAACCTGTTTGGAGAGAATTTTTCTCATGCAGGTTGAAACTCGGCTTTGCTTTTCCCGGCGTTCATATCCATGTGGAGAAGATCATCTGTGGTCTTCTCATTCATATTCCGTCCCGGCAAACAGCGGGGAGTCCACCGCAAGGATGTGGGAAAGGGGAATTCTTTGCCCATCGCAGAGGATGAGCGTCTGCCTGTCCGTGTCGATCTGCTTCAGCCTGCCGTCGGTGAGGCGGTAGGCGCCCCCGTCCTTGCGGGAATCGGGGACAAAGTGGGTGAGGGTGACCTGCGGAGTCTCGGCGGCGTGTTCGTTCAGATATTGCAGCCGGGCGTCCAGGATGGCCAGGGAATCCTCATCCAGTTCGATCTCCCGGTCGGTGAGCCGCGCCGTTTCCCGGATGGCGGCATCGTATCCCGTCAGAGCCGCAAAGGCCGAAAATTGGGCTGCCCTGGCCGCCCTCGGCATGGGAGGATGGGCCGCAGATTCCGGACGGGAGAGGTGGATGATATCATCGTAATTCTGCATACTGCCTCCTAAGCCTTGTGGCCGCCGATGCGGCTGTTGCGGTCTCGCGCGGTGGCATCCTCCTCCAGATTCATGCCCTTGAGGATGATGTTTTTGCCGTATTTTTTCTTGAGGGTGATCATGGCCCTCTGCATCTTGTTCTCCCGCTCCAGTTCCGCTGCCTCGGCCTGCTGCTTTCGCTCCAGCTCGGTAAAATCGGTGAAAATATCCAGCTGTGCCCCGGCGGCGGGACGGGCAGGGGCATCCCCCTCGTCCACCACCCGGCAGGCCGTGAGATTGAGCCGACGGATCAGCAGATTAGGGTCAACGATGCGGTCATAGAGGGCACTCACCGCCGCGGTGATGCGCCGCGCGGAGGAGGTGGCACGCTCCAGGTTGGCGGTGCCGTGGGCGTGGCGGGGGATCCTCCGTCCGTAGCGGTCCTCCGTGACCTCCCCCGCATAGGTTCTCCCGTTCCGCAGATTCTCGATGTCATAGCCCACCGTCAGCACCAGCTGATCGGTGACCAGCCTTTTGTCCACTAAATCCAGCGCCAGCAGATCGGCCATTTCCCGCACCGCCAGCCGCGCCTGGGCAGCGGTGTAGGGGGCCTGCAGCACCTGCCCCGAGCCGATGCTGTTGAATTCGGGGCGGTAGGCCTTGATGTCGGCGATGGTGCATGGCTCATAGCCCCAGGCGTGGTCAATGAGCAGCTCGGCGTTCACCCCGAAGAGCTTGAACAGCAGCTCCTCCCGGTAAAAGTCTCCGTCACGACCGAGGGAACAGCGGGCAATATCTCCCATGGTGTAAATGCCCACACCGGCCAGCTTTTTCGCGATCCCCGCTCCCACCCGCCAGAAATCGGTGATGGGGCGGTGGCTCCACAGCCGACGGCGGTAGCTCATCTCGTCCAGCTCTGCAATGCGGACGCCGTTTTTGTCGGGCTCGGCGTGCTTGGCCTCAATGTCCATGGCGATCTTGGCCAGATAGAGGTTGGGGCCGATCCCTGCGGCGGCGGTGATGCCGGTGGTGCGCAGAACGTCGGCAATCATCATGGAGGTAAATTCCCGGGCGGATTTCCCCGACCGCCGCAGATAGGCGGTGAGATCGATGAACACCTCGTCGATGGAGTAAACGTGAATATCCTCGGGGGCGACGTATTTGAGATAGACCGCATAGATGCGGGCACTGCAGGCCATGTAATGCGCCATCCGGGGCGGCACGGCGAGATAGTCCAGGGCGAGGGTGGGATCGGCCCGCAGCTCGGCATCAAGAACCGAGGGGCCCCGCAGGCGTCCCCCGGGGGCAAGCCGCTGCCGTTCCCGATTGATCTCCTTCACGGTGTGGATCACCTCAAAGAGCCGTGCCCGCCCCGAGATGCCGTAAGCCTTGAGGGGAGGCGTGACGGCGAGGCAGATGGTCTTCTCAGTGCGGCTGACATCCGCCACCACCAGGTTGGTGTTCATGGGGTCAAGGCCGCGGTCCACGCACTCTACCGACGCATAAAAGGATTTCAGATCAATGCACACATACTGTTTCTCCATCAAAATCACCTCCTTGCCTGGCCTTAGCATACCACGTTTTGTTTTGTCTTGCAATAGGGTTGCGAAAAAATTTTTACGGGAATTTATGGCGCAAAAATAGTGCTCCCGCCCATGGGCGGGAGCACTATTTTTGCTGTGGGAACAGGCTCATTCCCCCACATAAGCGGGCAGGGTAGAGCCGGCATAGGGCATGACGGTGATGCGTGCATTCTCACCGTATTTGCCGAGGGCGTAGGCGAGGGCGGAATCAAGGCTGCCGAAGGGAGTCAGATACAGGCTACGGACAAAATCCGCCTCCAGGTCGCTGACCAGGCAGAGCTCGGCCTGCCTTGCCACCAGGGCGATGGCCGCCGCCTTGTGGCCGCCCAGGCGGAAGTTCCGGCGAATCTCGGCGATGCGCTCTTCGGGGGCCATGCCCGTCATCCATTGCTCAAAGCAGGCCTCCCCCAGCCCCTCTTTGCAAGAGGCGCAGAGAATTACCGTTCCCCCGTCCTTCACCGCAAACTTGGCGTTGTCCAGTCCCTTTTGTGCCTGATAAAGGTTCAGATCCTTAGGATAGCCTCCCACCGAAACGATGACAATGTCGGCCTTCTCCCGAATCGGCACCTTGTAGAGGGTGTCAAGGAAGGCACAGCCCGCCCGGTGAGCCTCGCGCCAGTGTCCGGCGTAGCTTCGGAGGATCTTCTTGTGCTCGTCCAGCACCACATTGACAATGTAATCAATAGGACGGAAGCGCACCACATCCTCAATGTCGGCCCGGACGGGATTGCCCTCCAGCCGACCGGTTTCGGCCCCCTCACGGATCATCATGGCGTGGTTGGCCTGAATGGCGGCACGGCTGCATACCCCCGGCATGACGGCCTTCGCCCCTCCGGAATAGCCGGCGAAATAGTGGAACTCGATATTTCCCACGCAGATGAGACGGTCGGCCTTGGCCACGGGGGTGAAGATCTCGTAGGGGGTTCCCGCCGCAGACACACCCATGAGCACCGTGTCGGCGGGATCAAAGTCGATGCACCGGATACGCGCACAGACCTCCCGGCCTACCAGGCGGATGCGTTCCTCTTCATTATGCTTGCGGTGGGAGCCCAGGGCAAAGACTACCGTAATGTCCTCGTCCGGGATTCCTGCCGCAGAGAGTACATCCAGAATCGGGGGGATCACGTCATAGCTGGGGACGGGGCGGGTGATATCGCTGGTGATGATGACCACCTTCTCCCCCGGCTTGACTACCTCGCCCAGGTGCGGCGCACCGATGGGTTCCCGCAGGCTCCGCTCCACCTCGGCGCGGCCGCCGATGGGGACATCCAGGGGATTGGGGGTGATCACCGCCGCAATATTTTTATCGTCCAGGGTAAAGGTGATTTCTTCTTTGGCATAGCCCAGGGTGAATTTCATGTGTTTCTCCTTTTGCTGCAGCAGCGCAGCGCTGAATTCCGCCTCCATTATATCACATCTGCCGACGGCGGTCAATTTCTTCGGGGGATTTTTTCCAAAATATGGGGGATCAGACTTGATTAATTTTGGGGGATTTGATACAATAAACATACAGGAATACGATAAACCGCCGAGAGGCGGGAGCAAGGAGAAGAGTATGTCGGAATTTTTGGCTTCCATTCATCCCATTGCGGTGTGCTTCATTGTCTGTGCCGCCAAGATCATTGAAATTACCGTCCAGTCCCTGAAGACCTGCATGATGGTCAAGGGCCAGCGGCTGAAGGCCGCGGGGCTGGGCTTTTTGGAGTGCACCATCTGGGGTTTGGTGATCTCCACCATCATCGGCACCCTGGGAGACAATCTCTTCCTCCTGGCCTTCTACTGCGTGGGTTATGCCACCGGGCTTTTCCTCGGCTCTACCTTGGAGAGCAAGATCGCCCTGGGCACCTCCAACCTTCAGCTCATCGCCAACGATGAGAATACCGGGATCATCATTGATTACCTCAAGGAGAACAACCGGGGCTATACCGTTTTCGACGGCTACGGCTCCACCGATAAGATGAATATGATCCTCATCGTGCTCCCGCGGCGGGATGCGGTGCCGACGCTGAAGGCGATCCGCCGCCTTTGCCGCAATAACGTCTTTGTGGTAGCCTCCGAGGTCAGCAAGTATGCCGGCGGCTACGGGATGCTGAAATGATCACCGTCCTTGCCCGGGAGAGGGACCTGCCTGCCATCGCCGAGCTGGACTGCCACATCTCCCCGCATCGGCTGGCGGCCTGCATCCGGGAGGGCGCGGTTTATGTTCTGCGGGAGACGGCTGAGGATGATACCGTCATGGGGGTGCTCCGGTTCAGTTTGTTCTGGCAGTCGATCCCCTTCCTGGATTTGATTTTTCTTCGCCCATCCTGCCGCCGCCGGGGATTTGGGAAGGAGATGATGCAGGTTTGGGAACGGGAGATGCTGGCGCAGGGATATACGGATGTAATGACCAGCACCCAGGCCGACGAGGATGCGTGGCGGTTTTATGAAAAGCTGGGCTACCGCCGGGCAGGGGGTTTTTTCCCGCCGGGACAGACGGCGGAGGAATGGATTTATCGCAAAAAAATAACGCTCGACGGCCGGGAAAGCCACGGCGATTGCGGCCGTGGGGAAAATGCATATGACGGAGGAACACATGAATCCGTATCTGAAAAACCTGCGCAAAATTGAGTTTGTGGTGACCTGCGCCTGCACCGGACGGTGCAGACACTGCTCCCAGGGGGAGCACAGCGGAGCGGGGGAGCATATTGACCCCGATACTGCCGCCCGTGCGGTGAGGCAGATCGCGTCGGTGTATGCCATCGAAACGGTGCTGGCATTCGGGGGCGAGCCCCTGATGTATCCCGATGCTGTCTGTGCCATCATGACCGCGGCTGCCGAGATGAACATTCCCCGGCGGCAGGTGATCACCAACGGCTATTTTTCCCGGGATTCCCGCAGAGTTTCGGAGATCGTGGCGCAGCTGGAAGAGAGCGGTGTGAACGACCTTCGGCTGTCGGTGGATGCCTTCCATCAGGAGACCATTCCGCTGGAACCTGTCATGAACTTTGCCGCCCGGGCGCAGACGAGGGGCATCCCGCTGCAGCTCCAGCCCGCGTGGCTGGTCAGCCCCGGGGATGACAACCCATACAACCGCAAGACCAGGGAGATCCTCGCTCAATTTGGGCAGGTGGGCATTCCCGAGAATGAAGGAAATGTGATCTTCCCCGAGGGAAATGCCCGCAAATATCTCGCGGAATATTTCACGGGGGATGCCCCTGAAAATCCGTACACAGAGGATCCCCGGGACGTGCGGTGTGTATCCGTTTCCCCCAATGGGGATGTGCTGGGCGGGAATGTATATGCCCGCGGGATCATGGATATTCTGCGGGATTATGTGCCGTAATGCAGTCCTTTGCGGGAGATGTATAAAGCAGGGGACGATTCTGAACTAAACGAGGTACAGTAAATGCCAAATCAATTTCTTGCACAGATATCACGGGCGTTTTTTGCGAACCAACGAGTGTATCGGTACCGCATGAAAAAAGTAGCGGAAATGGATGATGATGCGGTGATTCGCCATTGTCATTGGTATTGCGAAGAAAACCGTCTGATGGATGACTTTAAAAAGTTTCGCGAAGAAACCGAGGCGGAGCACGTTTATTGCACTTACCTGCGGGATTATGTTTCATCAGAATGCTGCTACGCCATGCAAATGATCAAAGCGGGGTATGATGCGCAATATGCTTTGTCTGATGAGAAAATCGACAGAGAAAGGCTGGCGAAATGCTGCGCCGATTGCGAACATCAGTTATAACAATCAACCGAAATCAAGGAGAGAGATATGAACTTTACCGAAATTGCCGAAAACAGACAGTCCTGCCGCAGTTATGATCCTGCCCGCGAAGTGGAGCAGGAGAAGCTTGCGTGCATCCTTGCCGCCGGACGGCTGGCGCCTTCGGCCTGCAACGGCCAGCCCTATCACATCACCGTCTGCCGGGGGGAGGCCGCGGCGCGGGTTGCGAAGGCGACCCAGGGTATGGGCATGAACAAATTTGCCGCCGATGCTCCCGTGATGCTGGTGCTGTCCGAGAAGCCCTATGTGGCCTCGGCGGCCCTGGGGGCGAAGGTGAAGAAGAATGATTACCGCTCCATCGATATCGGCATCGTAGCGGCGTATCTCACGGCGGAGGCCACCGCGCAGGGGCTGGGTACCTGCATCCTCGGCTGGCTGGACGATGCCCAGATCCGGGAGATCTGCGGCCTTGACGGCGCGGTGCGCCTGGTGATCACCCTGGGCTATCCCGGCTCCGGCGACACCCTTCGGCCCAAGAAGCGCAAGCCTATGGATGAATTGGTAAAAACGGTGGAATGATGGACGGAAACATCCGCACCGACGGAGAAACGCCCCCTGAATTTGACCGGCAGAAGCTCTATGCGCTCCTGGCCGAGATCCCCCGCGGACGGGTGACCACCTACGGCGCTCTTGCGCGGATGCTGGGCAATCCGCGGTGGGCCCGGGCGGTGGGGAACGCGCTCCACGAAAATCCCGATGGGGACAGGTATCCCTGTTATCGGGTGGTCAACAGCCGCGGCGAGCTGAGTCCCGCCTATGCCTTCGGAGGCATTGCGGCGCAGGAACGCCGGCTGGCAGCCGACGGAATCGCGGTGGAGGGCGGCAAAGTCGACCTTGCGCGGTATCTGTGGGACGGAACAAGGTAAGGAAAAAGATACGGGGTGACCTTTGGGTCACCCCGTATCTTTATTTCCGTTTGATTTTCTTGGCAATCTTCGCCACCACAAGCACGATGCCGGCCACAACGGCGGCAATCAGAATGAGCACGATGTAGGTGAAGATGTTGGCGTTGGCCAGGAGCTTGACGGGATTGAGGCTGGTGTAGACCACCTTTCTGCCATCAGTCCCGGCATACTGCTCGTCCATCTCGCCACCCATCGCCTGCAGGTAGGAGGCAATGGCGTACCACTCCTTCACAGGATTTCCTTCACTGTCATGCACCACGTAGTTGACCAGCTCGTCGGCGGCGATGGGGTTGCCGTCCTTATCCCGGGGTGTGATGGACAGCAGGCCCATGGAGGTCTCCTCCACCGAGCCCAGCATTTGCCCCGCATACATACCGGTCACGACGCAGTAAAGCTTGTCATTGTCGATCTCCTCAAGCGTGCCGTCACCCCGGCGGAGCATGGCGTAATCCACCTTGTTGAAGATCATTCTGTATTGGTTGAAGGAATACTCAATCCCCGAGAAATACAGCTGTGCCGACTTCATCAGGGGCTGGACGGAGGCATCCACCTCCAGAGCGTTTTTCAGATCCTTACCGGTGATATATACGGCGACCAGCTCACCTTCGGTTCCCACACCTAGGGATGCGGAATTGAACACATCGGCGGTGGTGATGTTCCCGGTGGGAAGGCTCTCGCGGATCACCCCTGCGGCAGTCAGTGCCACATCCACGGGCTGTCCCGTGCGCTCTACCGCCCACTTGTAGGCATCCGAGAAGATGTTGCATACCGCCGACTCATGCTGAGTGGCTTTGATCTGCTTCACCGTTTCAAACTGAATGTCGTTGTGCACCAGGACCTCGTCAAAGGAAACCCCGTAATTGGCGAGATAATCGCTCTCCACGCTGGCCTTGAAGGATTCTACCAGGGCGGCAATTTCCTTGTCCTCGGGGGTCTTGGCGTTGACGGGGATCAGCGCATAGCTGTCCAGGGTGCAGGTGCCGTCGGTCGCATAGTCCAGCTCCACCACGCCGAGATACTTGCCGTACTCGCCGGCGGATACAATATAGGTGTCGTTGACTGAGATGGCCTCGGTCAGCCTGGTGTGGGTGTGGCCGGACACGATAAGATGGATGCCCTGGGTGTTCATGGCCAGCTCGTAGTCCTCGCCTTCACGGTCGGAGGTACCGCTGTGGGAAAGGCAAACCACAACCGGCTCAGCGCCGTATTTCTCCCGACACTCTGCCCGGGCGGCATCCACCGTCTTCTGGGCGGTTTCGGCAGCATCCAGCAGCTTCATGCCCGAATTGGGGGCGCAGTCATCGGCATCAAGGCCGAAGATGCCGAAGATTACAAAATAAACACCGCCCCGCTCAAGAATGATGTAGTCCCGGACGCCGTAGTTGTCCAGCGCCTCATGCATGGCGGCATCGTATCCCGCCTCACCTTCTTCGGGGGGCAGATAGTTGGCCTGTACAATGGCGGGAACCGACTCGCCGCAGGAAGCGGCGGCGTTGAGCATGGAGATAAGTCCCTTCTGCAGGTAATCGTATTCATGGTTGCCGAAGGTGGTGGCGTCGTAGCCCATGGCCCCCATCATGCGCAGCTCAATGGCGCTGGTGGCATAGGCGGTCTGGAACAGACTGCCCATGGCAAAGTCGCCGCCGTCCACTAAGATGGCATCGGGGTGCTTTTGGCGCTGTTCCCTGATGACGTGCATCAGCCGGGCATAGCCGCCGTATTCGCTGCCGTCGTCGGCACGGGAGGGAAGCAGATGGGAGTGCAGGTCGTGGGTGAAGAGCACGGTAACGTCAGCCGTGTCTTCCTTCGCAAAGATGCCGACAAAAGAGAGGGATACAAACACAAGTACAAATGCGAGGATTGCTGTCTTTTTGATCAGATACTTCATGGCAGGCTCTCCTTCGGTGTTTTTCTCCATTATAGCACACGAATTCCCCAAATTCAACCCCGGAGCGAATTTTGCCCTTGCAGAGGGGGCGCGGCTGCGGTATAATATAAAGAAAACGGAACTTTGGCGGAGGAATCTTCATGAAAAAACTTCTGATCACCGGCTTTGAGCCCTTCGGCGGTGAGTCGGTCAATCCCTCTTGGGAAGCGGTGTGTCGTCTCCCCGGGGAGGTGGGGGGATATGCCTTGACCCGGCTTTGTCTTCCGGTGGTCTTCGGAGAAGCCGCGGCGACGGTGATGCGCACCGCGGAGACGCTTTGCCCCGATGTGATCCTCTGCATTGGTCAGGCAGGAGGGCGGGCCGCCATTACCCCCGAGCTTGTGGGTATCAATCTCCGCCATGCCGCTATCCCGGACAACGCCGGGAATCAGCCCAAGGATGAGCCCATCATCCCCGGCGGGGACTGCGCATACTTTTCCACCCTGCCGGTGCGGAAAATGGCCGAGGCTATTTCTGCTGTCGGGGTGCAGGCGCAGGTATCCTATTCCGCGGGAACCTATGTCTGCAACGACCTGCTCTATACCCTGCTGTCCCATTTCCGGGACAGCGAAACGAGGGTCGGGTTCATTCACATCCCCTACTGCACCGCGCAGAATAAGACACCTGCCATGGAGCCCGAGCAGATGGTCAGAGGCCTTGCGGCCGCCATTGCCGCCATGGAGGGCTGACACCCGGGAAAATTTTACATCATCAACCGCTGTGACATGGGGCAGCGGTTGATTTTTCTCGTTTTTTGCATGGAGATGAAACAATTTTTCCCTTCCGCACCGCTTATAGAATGGGATCCCAAAACGAAGGAGGGATGATATGCATCCGGAAGAACGGTTCCGACAAATTTACGCCCAGACCTACCGAAGAACCGCGGCACAGATCATGGCCGGGGCCCGTCAGACGGCGGATGCCGCTGATCTGATCCAGGAAGTCTACCTGGAGCTGTATCAGATCATCCTTCGGCGGGGAGCGGCCTACATCAAAAGTCCCGAGGCGCTGATGGCGAAGCTGGCCAAACAGGCGCTGGCAAGGTACTACCGCAGCATGAGTCGGCGGATGGAGGTGTACGAATCCCCCGCAGAGGACGGCATCACAGCGGAACTGCCCGACTTGGAAGCCCTTTCGGTGGAGGAGATCACCGAGGATCGCGAGGTCATCGCCTGGACCGAGCGGTATCTCGCCGGGCGGGGTGAGGATGTGCGAAAGATTTTTCACCTCTATTACCGCTTCGGGCTGACGCTGACGGAGATCGCACAGCTTACCGGGCGGTCAGAGTCGGATGTGAAAAACAAGCTCTACCGTACCCTGCGGGAAATCCGCGCACACTGGAAAGGAGGAAAACATGAAACTGAATGAGATTATTTTGGCAGCCACCGAGCGTGATCTTGCCGGCTGCGACGCCGACAGCATCCTCGCCCGGGCGAAGCAGATGCCCGCCCGCCGCAAGCTCGCCGGATGGAAGAAAGCGCTGATCGTCGCGGTGGCAGCCTGCCTGTTCGTGGGGACAGCTTCAGCCGCCGTCCTGCTCAGCGGCTTCGGCACGGCATTTGAACGTCCTATTGATACCGGCCGCGTGGACGTGCTGGATGAGTCTCCGGATAATGAAGAGGTGATCTGGAAGTTCACCGAAACCTGGTTTGACGAAAACACGATCTATCTTGGCGGCACGGTGACAACCCCCGAGCCCCTTGATTCCGCAGGAGAGTACACGGCAACCTGTGGGATAAAAGTGCCGGGTGCGGAAATATACTCCGGTTTTTTGAACGTTTACATCTTTGCTGTCGGGGAGCGGGAATCTGCCTTCCTGATGAGCGGAAATTTGCTCAGGCAGAACAGCGATTTCATGACACAAGCGAGGAATGAAGATGGGTCGGTAACGCTGGAATTGACCCTTTGTGATTTCCACGACCATAGATTTGCCCCCAAAAACGGCTCCTACACCAGCGATGACATCGAAATGCTTTTCCCCGGTCCATGGATCTATACGGTTCAGCTGGAAAGCAATGATGAGAAAAATATCCGACTCGACGGCAGATACGAGAGTATGTGGCCCGATCGGTCTTCGGCTGTGGTGACATCGGTCGAACTTACCGCCTTTTCGTTGGAAATAAATGGGGAAGATCTGACTTATTCCCATAACACCAGGGATGAGGGGCGAAAGAAGACACCGCTTCTGATATGGCTGAAAATGAAGGACGGTACGCTGCTCTTTAAGTCGAAGGGGAATTTTGCCAACAAAGACAGCTATGTGCAATATCGGGAATGTACGGATGAGTCGATCATTTATCTCTTTGGCAAACCCATTGATCCCACAGAAGTGGAATCGATTGTATTCCTTTATGGGGGGGTATTCATAACACAAGCAACCCCGACCGCTAAAGAATATCACAGCAGCGAGAATGGGTGGGAATGTTATCCGTGCATCGATGAGACGGATAAGCTGGAGACCTGGCTGCCTTTGATCGAAATCCCGCTGAACTGAGTCTAACCGAAAAAATAACCCACAGGGTGCCGCGCAGGCAGCGCGGCACCTTATTTTGTTTTTCCCACCGGCCATGGGGAGAAATCGGCAGGTATGCGGGGAGCGTCGGCAGGGAATACTACCTCCATCACAAGCCGGAGGTGGATGAATGAGTTTGGTTTGGGAAGCGTCGGCAGAGCGGGTGCATTTTCCCCCGGCGGATGGGAATAAGCGCACCGATGTGCTGATCATCGGGGGCGGCATCGCGGGACTTTTGTGCGCTCATCGGCTCAAAGGGGCCGGGGTGGACTGTATGTTGGTGGAAGCCGACGAGATCTGCGGGGGGATCACCAAAAACACCACCGCCAAGATCACCCTGAGTCACGGGCTGATCTATCGCGACTTGATCCGCCGTTTCGGCGAGGACAAAGCCCGCATCTATGCGGCGTCCCAGATCAAGGCGGCGAAGGCCTACGCCGCGCTTTGCCGGGGCATTGACTGCGACTACGAGACGAGGGATTCCTATGTCTATTCCCTCCGCGACCGGAAGAAAATCGAGGAGGAAGTGGCCGCCCTCAACCGCCTCGGCGTGAAGGCCGAGCTGTCTGACGCCTCTGAATTGCCGATGCGGGTGGCGGGAGCGGTGCGGGTGCGGGACCAGGCCCAGTTTCATCCCCTGAAATTCCTGTACGCCATTGCCGGGGATCTGCCCATTCACGAGCGAACCCGGGTGGTGGAGCTGAAGCCCAACCGGGCAGTCACCAACCGGGGGGAGATCGCATACAATTCCCTCATTGTGGCCACCCATTTTCCCATGCTCAACAAGCACGGGAGCTATTTTCTCAAGCTCTATCAGCACCGTTCCTATGTCCTTGCTCTGCGCGGAGCGCAGATTCCCGACGGGATGTATGTGGACGAAGCCGATACCGGACTGTCCTTCCGCGCCTGGGATGACCTCCTGCTTCTCGGCGGGGGCGGTCATCGCACGGGAAAGCAGGGGGGATGCTGGCAGGAGCTGGAGACGTTTGCGGCAGAGCACTATCCCGGGGCCGAGATCACAGACCGCTGGGCCACCCAGGACTGCATGACCCTGGACGGTATGCCCTATATCGGGCGGTATGCGCGGTTTACCCCCCATCTGTTTGTGGCGACGGGCTTCAATAAATGGGGCATGACCCAGGCCATGGCCGCCGCCGATATTCTCTGCGACCTGGTGCAGGGGAAGGAGAACCCCTGTGCGGCTCTGTTTTCCCCCTCCCGAAGCATTCTCCGCCCCCAGCTGGCCGTCAACGCCATGGAGTCCCTGGCGGGATTGCTCACCCCTACCGTGCCTCGATGTCCCCATCTTGGCTGCGCCCTCAAATACAACCGTGCCGAGCACAGCTGGGACTGCCCCTGTCACGGTTCCCGATTTACCGAGAATGGTGAGCTGCTCGACAACCCCGCCACGGATGATGGGAAAATTTGACGCTGATGCGGACTCTTCAACTGCACAGAACGCGTTCCCTCCTGCATCCCGCAAGCAACGGTTGACATTTTTCCCGATTTGCGGTATAATGAAAAACAGTAATGGGTTTGGCTGGTTTGGTTTACGGCAATTGATCATACTGTGACTGCACACGGTCAGGCCTGTTGATTGCTTGTATCAGGGGGACATCCGATGGCAGACATCAAAAGCAATGTTGCGAAAAATATTACCGAGCTTCGCATTCAGCATCACATGACACAGCTGGAGCTCGCCGAGAAACTGAACTACTCCGATAAGACCGTCTCCAAATGGGAGCGCGGGGAATCCACCCCCGATATTGCGGTGCTGGTGGAAATGGCCGACCTGTTCGAGGTTTCCCTTGACTACCTGGTGAGGGGGAAAGATGCAGAAGAACCTGCGATAGAGCAGAAAGGCAAAGAGATCAGATACAACCGCCGCGCCGTGTCCTACATTGCGGAGGGCTGCGCATGGATCGTTGCGATGTTTGCATTCATCGTCACCACGCTGATTCTGAATCAGCTGAAATTTCAGTGGCTTTACTTCATCTATGCCCTGCCTGTTGCGCTGATTGTGAAGCTGGTATTCAATTCGATCTGGTTTAATCCGCGTCATAACTACCTGATCATATCGGGGCTGATGTGGTCCATCCTCGCGACGATTCATACCACCTTTCTGTATTTTAAGATCAACGTTTCGCTCATCTATCTGCTGGGGGTCGCGGGACAGGTGGTGATTGTGCTGTGGTCTTACATTGGGAAACCGAAGCACAAATAAAGGAAAAAAGCACTGTTTTCTTGGAAAACAGTGCTTTTTTCGTGATTCTCCGAATCGGAGAGTCGAAAAAGCCTCACTCTACGACACGGAATCTCAAAAGTAGACCGCTCTCCCGGATCTTTAGGTTTACGCATTTTCATGGAAAAGGTATAATAAGGATCGATGATCGTAAACCAATCCCAAAGGAGCAAAACAATGAGCAAAGAAATCCCGATCTTTTTTTCTGCCGATGACAACTACATTCCTTACCTTGATGTGGCCATTGCATCTCTGATTGACAACGCATCCCGCGATTACCGCTATCGGATCATTGTGCTGAATACCGGGCTCTGTCCCGAGAACATGACCAAGGTCAAACAAAACGAGTGCGACGGCTTTGTTATTGATTTTATTGATATTTCCAAGAACCTGGAGAAGGTTAAGTCCCACTTCAAAAATGTGTATCATTTCTCCATCGTGACCTATTACCGGCTCTTCATTGCCTCCCTCTTCCCGGAGTATGAGCGGATCGTATATCTCGACTGTGACCTGGTTGTGCTGGGGGATGTGTCCCGGCTTTATCATGTGCCCATGGGGGCGAATATCCTGGCTGCGGCCCCGGAGCAGTTTGTGCGGAGCACCCCTGCGTTCAGACACTATGCCGATGCCGCACTGGGTGTGGATCCCGACGAATATGTGAACGCAGGGGTGCTGGTCATCAATCTGCGGGAGTTCAGACGGAACCGCATCGAAGAGAAATTTGTTGAGCTGATCACGCAGTACGATTTTGACCTGCTGGATCCCGACCAGGCGTATCTGAATTATCTCTGCCGCGGGAAAATTTTCACTCTGCCCAACGGCTGGAATAAGGAGCCCATGCCCCTGGTCTGCGAGGGGGAAAAGAACATCGTACATTACGCCCTTTACAAAAAGCCCTGGCAGTATGACGATGTGATCGACGGCGAGTTCTTCTGGCATTATGCGGAGAAGTCTCCCTTTTACCCGCAGATCTTAGATAACAAAGCGGCGTTCGGTGCTGAGGAAAGGGCAAAGAAGGAAGCTGCTGCCAAAGAAATTCTTGAGCACGCCATGGTGATTGCGGAATCGGATTACACATTTTCCAAAAAGATCAAGGGGGGCAGACGGTATGGAAAAGTCGGCGCATAAGCTGGAGCTGCTCAGGCGAATTGCCGAGCTTGAACGGCAAGAACTGTGGCATCTTGACGTGGAGGATGACCCCGAAACCTATCCCCTCATGCCGGATCAGATCGATTATCTCAACGAGAAGCTGTCCAACAAAATCAAAAATAAAATCGCCAACCTCTTCGGTGCCCGCTTTTTTGACAAAATGATCGCCCAACGCCAGCTGATCATCAAGGAAGTGCGGGGCATAGAAAACTTCACTGCGGTGAAGGGGGGCAGGATCGTCACCTGCAACCATTTCAGCGTGGGGGACAATTATGCGGTGTGGGTGGCCCTTCGGGATTACATGGAGGGGAAGATGCTCTACAAGGTCATCCGCGAGGGCAACTATACCAATCCCCCCAAGCCCTTCGGCCTGTTCATGCGGCATTGCAACACCCTGCCGCTCTCCAGCCAGAAGGCGACCATGGTGAAGTTTATGCGGGCCTTTGCCGAGCTGCTGCGCCGGGGCGAGACCATCCTGATTTACCCCGAGCAGGGGATGTGGTGGAATTACCGAAAGCCCCGCCCGATGCAGGACGGCACCTTTTCCCTTGCCGCCCGCAATGGAGTGCCGGTTGTTCCGATCTTCATTACCATGGAGGACAGCGACGTGCCCGACGGCGACGGTTTTTGGGTGCAGGAATACACCCTGCACATCCTGCCCGCCATTTATCCCGGGGAGGGCGTTCCCTATCTCCGTGCGAAGAAAGAGATGAAAGAGAAAAATTACGAGGCTTGGGTGAAGACCTACGAGGAATTCTATCAAAAGCCTCTGGTGTACGGTGAAGAATGAAATTATATTTGTCGGTAATCGGTGCGGCGATGTTGCTCATCTCCGCGGTCAACTTGGTGCTGCATACCGCCGCCTGGTACAATGTGATCATCGCTGTTGTGCTGTGCACGGCAGCGCAGTTTGCCCTTGACGGGCTGATTGCTATCCTCATCAACAAAATGCCGGACAGATGGTTCGGTGTGGACAATCCCCTGTATCACGTATCCCCGGCAGAAGAGAAGCTTTACAAGAAACTGAAGGTGCGGAACTGGAAGGATAAAGTTTGGGAGCTTGGGGGACTGGGGGGATTCAGCAAAAAGAAGCTGGTGCAGCCCGACAGCCCCGAATACATCGAAAAGTTCATCATTGAGTGCAACAAGGGGGTTCTTACCCACCGCCTCTCCTATCCCATTGGGTTTCTGCCCATGGTGTTTTTGCCGGGGGTGTGCGCATTTTCCATAGCTCTCCCGGTTGCGGCGGTAAATCTGTTTTTGAATATTTTGCCCACTCTGGCACTGCGGTACAACACGCCGAAGTTAAAGAAAATGCTCCGGCGAATGCGCAGAAATGCAGAAAAAGTGATCTGACTGTCCAAGCAAAAAACATCTCCCATGAACCTGCGTTCATGGGAGATGTTTTTTGTTAGCGCACCACCGAGGAATGGCTGTAGATATAGAACTCCTCCTGGCTGGGTGCCCAGGCTTTTTCCTTGGGCGGGAAGGCGGCGTCAAAAGCTTCCACGGCGGCGGTGTCCTCACAGCAGTCGGCGGCGGTGGAGGGGATGTACATCCACTTTCCGCCGTCAAGCGCCCCCGGGATCAGTTCGCACACCAAAAGGGCTGTGGGGAAGTTGCCCTCGGCGATGAAGCTGACGTTCTTCTTTTTGCAGCTGACAAAGCCGCGGCTGACATAGTTGCCGGGATTGCCGAAGTTGATATTCACGTCGTAGCCCATTTTCCGTGCCGCGGCAAAGGAATGCTCGATGAGAACTTTGCCGAGCTTCTGCCGCTGGTATTCTGGGGCAACGCAGAGGGGACCGAAGGAGAGGATCTCCTTCCGCTCACCCCGTGCATTCTCCAGCCACGCTTTGGTGTACATGATGCTGCCGACGATTCTGCCGCCGATCTCCAGCACAAAGGCCAGCTCGGGAATAAAATCGGGGTGATTCCGCATCATGTGGACGAAGTAGTGCTCGTCCGCACCGGGCTTGTAGACATTCCAAAAGGCTTCGCGGGTCAGGGTCTCCACTTCACGGTAGTCATTTTTCGTCTCGAGACGGATGGTGTAGTCATTGTTCATGTTTTGTACCTCATTGTAATTGATGACCGCAATGTGCAAGAGGCGTGCGGAGATGGATTGATAAGCCTCTTGCTTACCGAACAATCTCCCGGGTGTAATTCTTTTTCAAACAGCATTCTCCAAAAATGAATTCGGGATAATCCCGTGAATACAGTATAGCACAGGTGAGGGGATTTTGCAAGGTATACTTTCGTCAGATACCGAGGAGCATTTTGGCGTAGGAAAGATACTCCCTCACCCACGTAGTGAACAGGAAGACCTTCATGGGCGTTTCCGCCTTGATGTACAGGGCATCCACGTCGGTGCGGGCGCACATCAGCCGAATCCGCGGGATGTGCGTTTCGGAAGAGATGCAGACAATTTGTCGGTCAGTCAGCCCAAGCTGGTCAATCAAGGCCGTAGAGTACAGGATGTTTTCTTTGGTGTTGGATGCCCTCTCCTCCAGGATGATGCGCTCGGGGGAGATGCCGCGCTCCACCATGTAGTCCCGCATACAGGAGGCCTCGGTGAAGGGCTCGTCGGGGCCCTGTCCCCCGCTGACGATGCACAGAGCACCGCTGTCCGCGAGCATCACATCCACGGCCACCTCCAGGCGGGAGGCCAGGGTTTTGGCCGGTCCCTCGGCCTTTACCTTTGCTCCGAACACGATGTACACATTTTCGGTACCGTCCGGCTGTGTGCCCGGCTGTGCACTGGGGGAGAGGTGGATGTATCCCACAAGCAGGACAAAGGTCACGGCGTAAAACACCATGGCGCAGGACATGGCGATTTTTGCCCAAAGATAGAGCCTGCCCAGGCGGGCGCGGAGGGGACGGCGGAAGGCATAGGGAAGGGCTACGCCGCAGATCACGGCCAGGGTGATCACGAGGGGGAAGGTGCCCTCTGGGGAAATGATCAGCTTCAGCAAATACGAGGCGAAACAGATCAGGGTAAAGGCACCGAATATGCGGTAGATGCGGGAGAAGGTTTGATCGGTTTTGGGAATGTTTTTCATGTTTCGTTTTTATGATCTGTAGGGCGGCGGAGTTGACGGACGGTTCTTGCTCTATTATAGCAGAATTTCTTCCACAAAACAATAGAATTCCCGCGGAATTTCTGTCCAAAACGGTTGGAAAGCGACCGATTCTGTGATATAATGAAAGCAATGACGGGGGATGACCCCGGGAAGACAGGTGAAGCATATGACCGAAGTGGTTGCCGCCCTCATTTGGCAGGGCGGGAAATTTTTGATCTGCCAGCGCCCCGCCCACAAGGCCCGCGGCCTTCTGTGGGAATTTGTGGGCGGTAAGGTGGAGCCGGGGGAGACCAAAGCGGCGGCCCTCGTCCGCGAGTGCAGGGAAGAGCTGGCGGTTGAACTGTCGGTGGGGGACGTGTTCATGGAGGTTACTCACGAATACCCCGACCTGACGGTACATCTGACCCTGTTCCATGCCGCCATCGCCGAAGGAGAGCCGCAAAAGCTGGAGCACAATGATATCCGTTGGATCACGCCGGGCGACATCCCGGACTACGACTTCTGCCCCGCGGACGTGGAAATTCTGCAAAAGATTATGGAAAGGCAGGGGAAATCTGTATGAACAAACTCAAAAATAGCCGTGCCGCCAGCTTTGCTGCCGTAACCCTCGTCTACATCCTGGCTGCCGCAGTGGGCATTGGTGTTTACAGTGTGCTGTCCCTGGAGTGGTGGCTCGCCCTGCTGATTGCAGATACGGCGGCGACCGTTCTGACCTTTGTCTTCAGTGTGATCTTCCGTAATGCCTCGATTTACGATCCCTATTGGAGCGTTCAGCCGCCGGTGATCCTGGCCGCCTTTGCGCTGGGGAAGGAACTTACTTTCCTTGGGACGCTGCTCATTGCGGTAGTGGCCTTTTGGGCGATTCGTTTGACCGCTAACTGGGCGTACACCTTCGGCGGCCTCAATCACCAGGATTGGCGGTACACCATGCTCAAGGAAAAGACAGGGGTATTCTATCCCGTAATTAATTTTGTGGGCATCCATATGGTGCCAACTCTGGTGGTATACGGATGTATTTTGCCGGCAGTGTATGCCATTCGCGCTGGGCTTCCGGCAAATCTCGCAAGCGTTCTGTTTCTTTGTATGTCCTTTGGAGCCGCGGTGATGCAGGGAATTGCTGATATCGAAATGCATCAATTCCGCCGGAATCGCACTGGCACATTTAATCGTGCGGGGCTTTGGAAATACTCGCGTCATCCGAATTATCTCGGGGAGATTCTGATGTGGTGGGGTGTTGGGCTGTCGGTGGTTTCGGCAGCGCCCAATGCCTGGTGGCTTTTGACCGGTGCACTTGCCAATACAGTTCTGTTTTTTGCGGTGAGCATTCCCATGGCAGACGGCAGGCAGTCCCGCAAGGCCGGTTTCGCAGAATACAAACGGCAGACAAGAATGCTTTTGCCGATCAGGAAATGAGAGGTATACATGAATAGCAAGTACGAAAACGAAGCCCGGGTGCGTTGGGGTGATACCGACGCCTACCGTCAGCATACCGAAAAAACCAAGCATTATACCAAAGAGAAATGGGCGGAGATCAACGAAGGCCTCATGGCCATTTTCGCCGAGTTTGCCGCGTGTCGGTCCGTCGGGGCCTCCGCCGACTCTGCCGAAGCGCAGGCACTTGCCGCCAAGCTGCAGGCGCACATCACCGAGCACTATTATACCTGTACCCATGAGATCCTGGCCGGCCTTGGTCAAATGTACATCGCCGACGAGCGATTCCGGCAGAACATTGACCAATACGGCGACGGCACGGCGGCGTATGCCTCAGCCGCCATTGCCGCTTACTGCAAAGGACGGACGGGCAAATGAAGCCCTCCATTCTCATCACAGGTGCCTACGGCGGCATGGGCAGAGCTACGGCGAGGGCAATGCGGGACAAGGGCTTCCGCGTGTTTGCCCTGGACAGAGCCGTGGGTGCGGCGGAGGCGGACATCCTGCCCATTGAAGCGGATATCACCGATGAAACCAGCGTGGAAAACGCCTTCCGGCAGATCAGCGAGCAGACCGATGCGTTGTTCGCGGTGATCCATTTCGCGGGGATCTATATGCTGGACTCCTTAGTGGAAATGGACAGCGCGGAATTTGAGAAGATCTTTCGGATCAATCTCGGCGGCGCGTTTCTGGTGAATAAGATATTCCTGCCTCTGCTGAAGCCGGGGGCGCGCATTTTGATGACCACCAGCGAGCTGGCGCCGCTGGATCCGCTGCCGTTCACGGGGATCTACGCCGTGACCAAGAGCGCACTGGACAAGTATGCCTATTCCCTGCGGATGGAGCTGCAGCTGAAGGGGATCGAGGTCAGCGTTCTCCGGGCGGGAGCCGTGACCACGGGAATGCTCGGTGTTTCCACCGATGCGCTGGATCGGTTTTGCCAAAAGACCGCCCTTTACCCCTGCAACGCCGATCGCTTCAAGCGAATCGTGGATCGGGTGGAGGCGAGAAGTGTCGAGCCGACCCGGATCGCGGAAAAAGTGATCCGCATCCTGAACCGACGCAAGCCGCGCTTTGCCTACAGCATCAACCGCAATCCCCTGCTGCTGATGCTTAATGCCCTGCCGAAGGGAATGCAGCTTTGGGAAATTGGGCAGGTGTTGAAAACAGATGAATTGGGTGAAACAAAATGATGTTACAAACCCCTCGTCTCATCCTTCGCCCGTGGCGGGAGGATGACGCAGAAAATTTATACACATACGCCCGGGATCCCCAGGTGGGTCCGCCGGCAGGCTGGCTGCCCCACACGAGCGCAGAGAACAGCCGCGAGATTATCCGCACCGTGCTGTCCGCCCCCGAAACCTATGCCGTTTGCCGAAAAGCGGACGGGGGCCCCATCGGCAGTATCGGCCTGCACCGCAATGACCTGGCGGAGCAGGAGGACGAGTACGAGCTTGGCTATTGGATCGGCCGTCCCTTTTGGGGGCAGGGGTTGATCCCCGAGGCATCCCGGGAGCTGCTTCGCCACGCCTTCGAGGATCTCGGGATGCGCCGCATCTGGTGCGGCCATTATGACGGCAACATCAAGAGCCGCCGTGTGCAGGAAAAGCTGGGATTTGTTTATCACCACACCACCCCGGGAATCGAGGTCAAGCAGATGAACGAGATCCGCACAGGGCACGTGATGCTCATGACAAGAGAAACGTGGGAGAAGGTAAGAGAAAATGGTGAAAGAACTGATGCATGATCCGATCTTCCTGGCCGGGAAGGCGGAGATCGCGGGAGAAGATGATCTGCCCATCGCACAGGATTTGCTTGACACCCTGCTGGCGCACAAGGGCAGCTGTGTGGGCATGGCGGCGAATATGATCGGCGTAAAGAAGCGCATCATTGCTTTTTTGGATGAAAGCGGGCGGGTCCCCACATACACGGTGATGCTCAATCCCGAGATCATCAAGAAGGACGGCGCTTATGATGCCGAGGAGGGGTGCCTGTCCTTGCTTGGCGGGCCGCGCCCCTGCAAACGGTACAAGAGCATCAAGGTGCGGTATCAGACCACCGAGATGCAGGTGCGCATCAAAACCTACACCGGCTGGACGGCGCAGATTATCCAGCACGAGGTGGATCACTGCGACGGAATTTTGATTTAAGGAGTATCTTATGGAATACAGAAAACTGCCTCACGGCAAGGAAAACGAAGCGTTTGGCGTACTGGGCCTGGGCATGGGCGGCATTGGCAAAACGCCCCCCGACGAGATCGAGGCCATCGTCCGCCGGGCCATTGCCCACGGGATCAATTTCTTCGATCTTTGCACCGCCGGGGCATCCTATGCCCCCATTGGCCGTGCCATCCGGGATTGCCGGGACAAGGTCTTTCTGCAGGTGCATTTTGGTGCGGTGTATGACGAAAACGGCGAATACGGCTGGTGCCGGGATTTCGACACCATCAAAAAGACCTTCCTGTGGGAGCTGGAAACACTGGGGACCGATTATGTGGATTTCGGCTTTTTGCACTGCGTGGACGATGACGAGGATTTTGACCGGCTGTGCGGGATCGGTGTTCTCGATTATTTGCAGGCTCTGAAGGCCGAGGGGGTGGTGCATTACATCGGTTTTTCCTCCCACACCCCCAGCGTGGCCAATCGAATCCTGGACACCGGGCTTGCGGATATGATGATGTTTTCCCTCAACCCCGCCTACGACTTTGAGAAGGGCGACGAATACGGCGTCGGCTCGGTAGGGGAACGGTTTGAACTGTTCCGGCGGTGCGAGAGAGAGGGCGTGGGCATCAGCGTGATGAAGCCCTTCTTCGCCGGCCAGCTTCTGTCGGCCGAGCAATCCCCCTTCGGCGTGGCGCTTACCCACAACCAGTGCCTGCAGTATGCCCTTGACCGACCGGGCGTGCTGGTGGCCGTCCCCGGCGTGCAGACCATGGAGCATTTGGATGCCCTTTTGAACTTCCTGACGGCATCGGATGCGGAAAAGGATTATTCGGTGATCGGCACCTTTACAGCAGATACCATCACGGGCACCTGCGTTTACTGCAATCACTGCCAGCCCTGTCCCGCAGGCATCGATATCGGTCTGGTCAACAAATACTACGATCTTGCCCTGGCCGGGGACACCATCGCGGCGAATCACTATACCAAGCTGTCGGTAAACGCCGACGCCTGCCTGCAATGCGGCCATTGCGAGAGCAGATGTCCCTTCTCGGTGAAGCAGGAGGAGCGGATGCGCACCATTGCGGCGCATTTCGGCAGGAAGTAATCCATCAGAAGAAAGGTGATGAAACGGGTTTTCGGTTTTCTGAACAAGAGGGATTTACGAAGGTAATACGGTTAATACAAGGATTGAAAACCGGAATTGCGCTTTCTTATCCGGAAAACGAAGAACTCTATGATGCAGAGCGCACAATAAAACACTGACCAAATAACCCACGAGTGCCGGCCGAAATATTCGGCCGGCACTCATCTTTTATTCCAGTGTTAATACTTTCAGTTGACCGGCATAAAAATTCACATTTTTTCGATGATATCTTCATTTTTGAATAGTATAATAAAAAACAGTTCATATACGAACAAAAATGCGGTAGGAGTTTTTTATGATTACGATTCAGGAAATGAACGGCCATGCGAGGAAGATTGGGATGGCGTATGAAATGATGTTGCTTCCATTGGCTTTGGAAACGGATATGCCACACACGGCGATCAGCATTCTGTTATTTATTGCGAATAACCCCGACTATGCAACGGCAAAAGATATTTGTGAAATGAGAGGACTTAAACGTCCGAACGTTTCCGCTCACGTAGAACGTCTTGTGCAAGAGGGATACATTGAAAGACGAGCCGTTCCCGGGGACAGAAGAAAGGATGCTCTTGTTTGTACGGAGAAGGCAACCAGGATTGTGGAGCTTGGAAGAGCACGCCAGATTCAGTTTGCCAATGCGGTACTTGAGGGAATCAGCGAGGAGGATCGTGCTGTGATGGAACGTTGCTTCCTCAGAATGAATGCCAATATCGATAGGATGATTAAGGAGAAATAACCCCAAATGTTCAAATTACTGAAGCACATGAAAAAACGGGAACGGTGGATGGTTCTCGGTTGTATTGCCTTGATCATCGGTCAGATCTATTTTGATCTGACGATGCCCGACTATATGAGTGATTTGACGGTTTTGATCAATACCCCCGGAAGCGAAATGGCAGATATTCTGTCGGTGGGCGCAAAGATGCTCGGCTGTACGCTTGCAAGCGCGGCGTTAGCGATCGCTTGCGGATTCCTTACCTCGCGCATTGCCGCAGGATATAGCTTTGCCGTCAGAGAAAAGCTGTTTTCTCACGTCATGCTGCTTGGCAAAGCCGAAACGTCCAAGTTTTCAATTCCGAGCTTGATCACAAGAACGACCAACGACATCACGCAATTACAAATGATCGTGGTTATGGGCTTGCAATCGCTTGTAAAAGCGCCGATCATGGCGGTATGGGCGATCATTAAGATCCTCGGCAAGAGCTGGGAGCTGTCTGCCGTAACGGCATCCGCAGTGGTTGTGATATGCACGACAGTTCTTGCCATTATGTCGGTTTGTTTGCCTCGCTTCCGTAAGGTTCAGAAGCTGACCGATACGCAGAACCGCATGGCAAGAGAAAATCTGACGGGCATCAACGTAGTTCACGCCTTCAATGCGGAAGGCTATCAGACTGAAAAGTTTGATGTACCCAACACCGAAATGATGAACACACAGCTGAAAAATCAGCGCCTATTCTCCTTGATGCAGCCTGTGATGGGCACCTGTATGAACGCTCTTTCCTTGGCAATCTATTGGCTCGGCGCGGCGCTTATCAATCAAATCGCGCTTGTCGACGTTGCGGGCAGAATTGCCATGTTCAGCGACGTTGTGGTGTTCAGCACCTATGCGACCTATGTGGTCATGTCGTTTATGATGATGGTTATGGTGTTTATGATGCTTCCCGCAGCGCAGGTCTCGGCGGAACGTATTAACGAGGTGCTTGACAGACAGGCAACGGTTACCGAGGGAGCAAGGAGCAATGCCGACGAGGTTGGTACGGTAGAGTTCATGAACGTGTCCTTTGCCTATCCCGAGGCGCAGGAGGAGGCTATTTCCGATATTTCCTTCCGCATTGAAAAGGGGCAGACCCTTGCCATTATCGGCGCAACGGGATGTGGGAAAACAACGCTGATTTCCTTGATCGCGCGCTTCTATGATGCTACCAAGGGAGAAGTCCTTGTAGACGGAGTAAACGTCAAGGATTATACCTTTGATGGCTTGTATAATAAGATCGGCTATATCACGCAAAAGGCAGTTTTGTTTGCGGGTAGTATCCGTGAGAATATTACCTTTGGTGAAAGCCAAGACGGCTTTGACGAGAAAACGGTGGATATGGCGATCTCGCTCTCTCAGGCAAAGGAATTTGTGGATAAAACCGAGGACGGTAAGGATCACCGCATCGTACAACTTGGTAAGAACGTGTCGGGGGGACAAAAGCAGCGTCTTTCGATTGCCCGCGCTCTCGCAAGAAAGCCCGAAATACTGATCTTCGACGACTCCTTCTCGGCACTTGACTATAAGACCGATGCAACGCTGCGCCACGGGCTTGCCAAAGAGCTGTCGGATACCACCAAAGTCATCGTTGCACAGCGGATCAGTACCATCCGTGACGCTGATAAAATCATCGTGCTTGAGCGTGGGGAGGCGGTGGGCATCGGCACACACGACGAGCTGATGGAGAGCTGCTCGGTTTACCGTGAGATCGCGCAGTCTCAGCTGACTGCCGCGGAGCTTGCGTAAGGAGGTGCCGGAATGAAACAAACACTTTCTAAAATTTTCAAATACATGGGCAACGCGCCTCTCGTCATTTTTGCGTTGCTTCTCGCCGCGCTTGCCGCAGTTATGACGATCATCACCCCCGATAAGGTCGGAGAGATCACCGATATCATTTCCGACGGACTTGTGGGCGGTATCGATATGTCCGCTATTGCAAGAGTCGGTATTACGCTGATCGTTTTCTATCTGATCGGTGCGTTGGCGAATTTTGTTCAGCACTATATCATGGCGACCGTTACCCTCACGGCTTCCCGCAGAATGCGCCACGACCTTTCGGTCAAGATCAATAAAGTGCCGCAAAAGCAGTTCGGTGAGACTTCAACGGGTGACATTCTCAGCCGTATTACCAACGACGTATCGGTGCTCCAACAAGGCATGACCAACAGTCTGCCCACGATGATCAGCGCCGCAACGCAGTTTGTCGGATGCCTCATTATGATGTTCGTCACCGAGTGGCATCTTGCCCTGACCGCCGTTCTGATCACGATGGTCGGGATGGTGCTTTTGATGCTCATTATGGGACATTCGCAGAAATACTTCAGACAGCGGCAGGTCAGCCTTGGTGCGCTGAACGGATACGTTGAGGAAATGTATTCGGGGCACGATGTCGTTCGCATCTCTCGCGCAGAGAAGAAGGTGCTGAACCGATTCGGTAAGCTCAATCAGGATGTTTATGACGCAAACTGGAAATCTCAATTCCTGTCGGGTATGATGCAGCCGCTGATGAACGTCATCGGCAATCTTTCCTACGTTGCCGTATGTGTCATCGGCGCGGCGCTTGCCATAAACGGAACGATCAAATTCGGCGTTATTATTTCCTTTATTCTGTACGTTCGTCTCTTTACTGCTCCCTTGACGCAGATCGCGCAAGGAATGACCAATTTGCAGACGGCTACCGCAGGTGCAGGACGCATCTTTGCGTTTATGGAAGTCGAGGAGCTGGAGGATGAAAGCGGCAAGCCCAAGCACGAAACCGAAGAAACAAAAGGCGCGGTCGTCTTTGATCACGTTCGCTTTGCCTACCCTGAAAATCCCGATAAGATCATTATCAAGGACTTCTCGGCAAAGGTGACGCCCGGACAAAAGGTTGCCATTGTCGGCCCAACGGGAGCAGGTAAGACCACAATGGTCAATCTCCTGATGCGCTTCTTTGAGATCAACGGCGGAAGCATTACGGTTGACGGCACGCCCATTCACGATATTCGCCGTGAGGACGTTCACGATATGTTCGGTATGGTATTGCAGGACACGTGGCTGTTTGAAGGAACGGTTCGTGAAAACCTTGCCTACAATATGACGGAGATCACCGACGAGGACATTATGCGCGTTGCCAAGGTCTGCGGTATCGATAAGTTTATCCGCTCCTTGCCGCAGGGGCTTGACACGGTGCTGACCGAGGGAACGACCATCTCGGCAGGACAAAAACAGCTTCTGACCATCGCCCGTGCCATGCTTCAGGACGCGCCCATGCTGATCCTTGACGAAGCAACCTCCTCCGTGGATACGAGAACTGAGGTCATTATCCAAAGAGCAATGGATGAGCTGACGAAAGGAAGAACCAGCTTTGTCATCGCGCACCGTCTTTCCACCATCCGCAACGCCGATCTGATCCTTGTTATGAAGGACGGTGACGTGATCGAAAGCGGTGATCATGAGGAGCTGATGCAGAAGGGCGGTTTCTATTATCAGCTGTACCAGAGTCAGTTTGACGTAGAAGAAAGCGCAGAAGAAATTTGATATAATCTTTGGTGAAAGGATTTACGATGAGCTTTTTTGCAAACAAACAAAAAAGAAAAATATTGATTATAGCTGCTTCCATCGTTCTTGTAATTGCAGTTTTGGTTGGGGCGTGCGTAATCTACCTCGGAGATTATTATAAAGCAGATCATGAGGCGATCGGTAATTTCCTGCCGCAAGGGATCACGTGGAAGGAAGAGCCGGACGGAAACCTTGTTTTTGAGCCCGACGGAGCAAAGACGGGACTGATTTTTTACCCCGGAGGAAAGGTTGAGCATTCGGCATACATTCCGCTGATGCAGGCGTGTGCGGAAAAAGGCATTTTGTGTATCCTTGCAGAGATGCCCTTCAATCTTGCCGTTTTTGATGCCAACGCGGCAGACGGTATTCCCAAGGAGTATCCCCAGATTGAGAATTGGTACCTTGGCGGGCATTCGCTGGGAGGTGCAATGGCGGCAACGTATCTTGAGAAGTATACCGATGAATACGAGGGTTTGATCTTGCTTGGCGCCTATTCAACGGCAGATTTTTCGGATACTGAGCTTGAAGTACTCTCCATATACGGCAGCCAGGATCAAGTGCTTAATCGGGAAAAGTACAACGACAATATAAGCAATTTACCCAAAGATTTCAAAGAGATCGTGATTGAGGGAGGTTGCCACGCATATTTCGGTATGTACGGTGCACAGGACGGCGACGGATCACCGAGCATATCCAACGCAGAGCAGATACTTCAGACGGCTGAGTATATTGCGCAAATGATTTTCAGTGAATAAACAAAAAAAAGGAGAAATATCATTATGAAAATTGCAGTAACTTATGAAAATGGGCAGATTTTTCAGCATTTCGGACACACCGAGCAGTTCAAAATCTACACGGTAGAGCACGGTGAGGTCGTTTCTGCCGAGGTCGTGGATACCAACGGCAGCGGTCACGGTGCGCTCGCGGGATTTCTCGCGGAGCAAAATGTATCCGCCTTGATCTGTGGCGGTATCGGCGGCGGTGCGCAGATGGCGCTTGCGCGTGCCGGAATCCAGCTTTACGGCGGAGTCAGCGGTTCTTGCGACGAGGCGGTAAACGCTTTTCTCGAAAACAAATTACACTTCAACCCCGAGGTCAAGTGCGACCACCACGACCATGAGCATGGCCGAGAAGGACACACCTGCGGTAATCACGGCTGTGAATCGCATCATTGCGGTAACCATGGCTGCGGCAATTAAGGGAGAATATCTGCCTTCCGAGGAATAAAAGAAAAAGAGCCGTTTGAGGTGCTCTTTGACATTCTCGTGTGCGATGTTTTCGCGTGTGCCGAAGCCATCTGTGGTCAGAAATACCTCCCGTGAACGTAAATCCACGGGAGGTTCTGTTGTTTATCGTACTACCGAGGAATGACTGTAAATATAGAATTCCTCTTGGCTCGGCATCCACGCCTTTTCCTTTGGCGGAAATGTCGCGTCGAACGCTTCGACTGCGGCAATGTCATCGCAGCAGTCGGCGGCGGTTGATGGGATGAACATCCACTTTCTGCCGTCAAGTGCGCCCGGAACAAGCTCACAAACGAGCAATGCCGTCGGGAAGTTCCCGGGAACGACAAAGCTGACATTCTTCTTTTTGCAGCTCACGAATCCGCGGCTGACATAGTTGCCGGGATTGCCGAAGTTGATGTTCACATCATACCCCATCCTGCGAGCCACTGCAAAGGAATGCTCGATCAGTATTTTACCGAGCTTCTGCCTTTGATATTCAGGTGCAACACAAAGCGGTCCGAAAGAGAGTATCTCCTTGCGCTCACCGTTCTCATCTTCAAGCCAAGCCTTTGTGAACATGATGTTGCCGATGACCTTGCCATCTTTTTCAATCACAAACGCAAGCTCGGGAATGAAATCGGGGTGGCTTCTCATCATGTGGACGAAATAATGCTCGTCTGCGCCCGGTTTGTAGACGTTCCAAAACGCCTCGCGCGTCAGATTTTCTACTTCACGGTAGTCTTTTTCCGTCTCAAGACGGACGATATCGTCATAGTTCATGTTCAAACCTCTCTGTAAATTGATGACTTCAATCTGCGGGAGGCCTGCGGAGATGGATTTGCAAGCCTCTCGCTTACAGAACCGACTCCAAAGTGCTCAACTTCTTCAAACAGCATTCTCCATAAAAATTTTTTCGGGGGATTCCCGTGGGTATAGTATAGCATAAATGTGTTTAAATTGCAAGGCCGCCTGCATTGTTTCCGTCTTTCGTTTCCAAACAGTCCTACCCATCAACCGTTGCACTGCAGCAAGCCCCCAAAATGCCAACAGCAACAGCGTGTTGCTTGCCAATGGCGGCAATCTATGATATAATATTTACAAGAATGAAAGGCGGTGGCATGATGGAAACAAAGGATGTTATTCTTGAACTAAGAACGAAGCACGGGCTCTCACAGGACGAGCTTGCCGAAAAGGTATTCGTCACCCGTCAGGCGGTCAGCCGTTGGGAGAATGGCGAAACGATACCCAATACCGAAACGCTCAAGCTCCTTTCAAAACTGTTTGATGTGACAATCAACACGCTTTTGGGTTCTCCGCTTGATCTTGTCTGTGAGTGCTGCGGTATGCCGCTGAAAGACACCGACATCGGTCATGAGGAGGACGGTTCTTTCAATGAGAAATACT